>CAVVRT010000002.1:0-414030 GCA_963750775.1 uncultured beta proteobacterium | reverse complement strand
AACTTGTCGCTTCTTTAATCAGCTCCACGATTTTTTTGTTGTGCAGTTGCTTCTTAAAGCTCACCGAAATATCACCGCCTAGCTGATTAAAAAACCGCTCGGCATGTTTGATTTTTTTCGCTTCGTCACCGCCTAGCCCAAGCTCGGTTTTATCTTTCGCCTCCACCACCAAATTCAATGCACTCTTACCATCCGCCCCTTTCACCACATAAGCGAAGTCGGGCGAATAAGTAAATCCGCCCACCAACGGAATGCGTATCGAGTTCTTGGGAATTTTGGTATAGACGATGACCTCTTGAATTGAACCCGTGATATTTCTCAATTCCAATTCGGAATCGTAAAAAATTTCGTTGAACAAATAACTGGCGGGCGGCGTGTCGGTGCTGGCATATATCCCCACGCCTGCGCTACCAACATTTACCAATGCTTGCCCACTTACATCGGTAAATAATGTCGGATGCACAGAGTTGCTGGTCTTGCGATAGCTCACCTCAAACTTGCCAAACACATGCGCCATCAAATACTCGTTAAAGCCTTTTTTGATTTCGCGTATCGCCACCAAACTCATATAGGGGTTGATGTCTAACTCGCGGCTCTTTAGCAACTCGCCAAACACCTCGTGCAACATGGCAATGCCCAACGCGGTTTCTTTGGATAACGCCATCAAGAACGCCTGATAGCCCATCATCTTGAACGGCAGAATTTCCGTCTGAACGCTGTGTTCGATGCGATAACTCGCCTTGTTTTGCTCCACCACCAAGCGTTGCTGAAAACTCATCGCGCCCGTCTTTACAAACTGACTACTATGTTCAATCAAATAACTTTTGAACAGCGATTTGAAGTCATGCGTGTTATCCAACTTGTATTCCAGCACCACCTTCTGGTTAATCGCTTCCCACAAAGTTTTCAGCTCGTCGTATTTGCCAAGGCGAATGCTGGCGGTGCGCTTGGCTTTACCTGCCACCTTTACCTTGCCGTCCTTCAAGCCCGTGCCGAACGCCAAGGGATACGAGGCTTTGAGTTTGTCAAAACCGCCGTCTTTGAAGTCGTTGTTGCGCTTAATAATGCCCGCATCACCCAACGCCTCCAGCAATTTTTCATCATCATTTTCAAACGCGGGATACGCCTTCAACACAGCTTGAATCAACACCGCATCCAACTTATTGGCATCGAACTTCACGCCTGATTTATCGTTAATTTCTTCCGTCAGCTTGGCGATAAAATCCTGCTCGGTGAAGTCCACGTAATAATGCAAATCGTGCGAACGGCTCTTGTCGCGGCTCATGTATTCATTCACTGGCAAGCGCAGTCCGCGCCCCACTTCTTGTAGCTTGGAAGTCTCACTGCCACTGGAACGCAGCTTGCAAATTTGGAAGATATTCGGGTTGTCCCAACCTTCGCGCAGCGTCCATTTGGAAAAAATAAATCGGCGTGGATTCGCCAAACTCAACAGAGTTTCCTTGTCGTGCAGAATCTCCACCATCTCCTGCTCAATGGCTTCATCCTTGTCGCTGTTGTCCGCCGAAAAATAACCGCCGTGCGTGGCGGACAGTTCTTTCAGCGCGTCCGCCCAATGTTGCTTGAAAAACGCATCGTTCTCTTTCGCAATCAAACTCTCCAAATGCACCTTCACCGATTGCTCAAAATACGTGCGCATCGCACCGTCTTTATCGCGATAACTAGGGATGTTGTCGATGAAGAACAGGCTTAAAGGCTTGATGCGCGGGCTTTGCGCCAGCAGTTCTTTTTCAATTTCAAAGTGGCGAACAATGGCTTGCTGGAGCATTTTGTTCTGCAAAGTTTCGGCGTAGGAGAATGGGTTAATCACATCGCCTTTGCGCAATTCCAGCCCATTGGATAACACCAGCTTACTTTTGTTGAACTCGCTGACCTCCAAGTCCGTCATCGCAGGATGTACTCGCGACAAACTTTCACCCTTGGCGAGCTTGAACGTTTTTTTCACCCCGTTTTCAGCCAACTCAAAACTCGCCTCACCGTCCAAACCCGTCAGCTTCAGCGTGGTATTTGTGCCCCCATCAAACGTCTCCACATGCGCCACAATGCCTTTCACCAAGTCTTGATTGAAAGCATCCACCGCTGTGAGTTGATGCACCAAGTTTTGAAAGTCGCCGTCAAAAGTCGCGCCATAACGCAAGGTAAATTGCGCTTTGAAGTTGCGGATGTTGGCAAAGGTTTTGTTGTCGGTTTTGAACATGTGCGGCTCATCAATCACCAGCACGGGGCGGGTGTGGGCGATGGCATCAAACGCCACACTAAATTGATCGAACAACGCCACATCAAAAGACTTCACCAGCGTCGGCGAGTTAATCATCCCCGCGTTAATCACCAGCACATGAATGGCGTTGGTATTGGTGCGACTATCGGCACGGCAAAAATCCATAACCGCCTGCGGCATCCGCTCTTTTTTGCCCTTGGTTTTCTTTTGGCTTTGCACCTCATAAACCTTGATGTGCTTACCATCAAAGTCCAACTTGAAATGCTCGCGCGCCGCATCGGAACTTAAAAAACTCACCGTCCCCGCCTTGATTGCCACACGCGGCACAGCGATGATAAATTTGAATAGCCCGAAGCGTTTGTTTAACTCAAATATGGTTTTGGTATAGGCGTAAGTTTTACCCGTACCGGTTTCCATCGCCACGTCAAAAATCAAATTTTCTTTGTCTTCCAGGTGCAGCGGCGCATTCAACTCGCCCGTTTTTTGCAGCGCAAGCAGATTGCTTTTGAGTTGCGACAAGTTATCCGCCAAACCCATCACAGGGTTCTCAACGTGCGTAGTCGGTTGCGTGTAGCCGATAGCATCAAAGGCATGAATCACCGCTTCCACCGCAGCGGTTTGGTGCGGCAAATCCCGCTCGAAATTAAAGCCGGCCATAAGAACCTCTACCCACCGCCATTGCCGCACAGACCATCGCCACACCATAGGTCGTCATTCCCGCGAAAGCGGGAATCCAGTGCTTTTTCAAAAAGGCATTTGCTGTTGTCCGTGCTTCGCACGGGCTTTTTATTGGGATGGATTCCCGCTTTCGCGGGAATGACGAAATACTAATTTTGAGAGAAGTCGCCATGTCAGTTGTACCGAATATCTAGCGTCAGCTCGATGCCTTTGCGGTTGTTGTAGCCCTTCACCGCCTCGGTCATTTCACGCTGGGTTTTGCTATCCAGCAAATAGCCCGACACCACCAAACGGCTGGGCGAAAAAGCAGGGTTGTTGTCGAGTTGCTCCAACAATGCCACCACCGCGTTGAGCGAAATATCGGGCTCGACAAAATACAAAATTTTCTCGGCGGCGTAGGCAGTGTAGCCACCCAAAGTGACTGGCGTGAGCGGCGCACCGAGCTTGATACCATCGCGTAACGCCCACGTCAGCATCAAGCTGTGACGGTCGGCTTGGCTTAAGGTTTTTACATCGAACAATTCGAGATTTTCCGTCAGTGATTCGGGCGTATCTAAATACTTGTCGAACATCGGTTGCGTGGCGAATATCTTGAAACCCAAGTCGAGCTCCCTAGCTTGTAGGTCGGGCTTCAGCCCGACATGTCGGGTTAAAACCCGACCTACCACATCTGGGGAGAGGGCGTCTTTTATCTTCTCCGCCGCTTTACTGATGCGCGCTTGCGTGATGTCAAAAATAGTTTGGTAGCCCGCTTTGTAGGCTTCGCTTTTCGGGTCGGTGGCTTCGTCTATTTGTACGCAAATAAAGTGACGGTTGCCGCCGTCTTCGGCATTGAGTTGCATCACGGCGTGGGCGGTTGTGCCACTGCCTGCAAAGAAGTCGAGGATGATGCTCTCATCATCATGCGAAGTTATTAAGTTGATTGCCTTTTGTACTAAACCAATCGGCTTGGGAAAGTCGAACACTTTTTTGCCCAACAACTCTTCTAATTTCTTACTTGCATCATCTGTTGTCCCCGTTGCTTTTCTGTCCCAAAAATTCACGGGAACCATCCCCCCATCCATTTCAGACAAGAACTTTTTTAGGCGAGGATATGTGTTATGTAGTGGTCTAATAAAAAAGGACACCTCGATAGGGTTACTATTGACCTAGAGAGGAAGTAAAAATGAACAAGCAACGCAAGCAATACGAAGCCGCATTTAAGTTGGAAGTAGCGCGCATGGTGGTCGATCAAGGGCTGAGCATCGCGCAAGTGGTTAAAGACATGGGCATTGGTCGTACCGCAGTTTGTCGCTGGATTGAACAATACCGCGCCGAGCAACAAGGCAAGCCTGGCATCGGCAAACCGCTCACCGCCGAGCTGCAACGAATACGCCAACTGGAGAACGAGAACCGCCAACTGAAGTCGGATAACGCCATCTTAAAAAAAGCATCAGCCTTCTTCGCCCGCGAACTGAAATGATCTACAGCATGGTCAGTCAGCAAACGCAGAAGGCTGACATTCGCCAAACCTGCCGCGTATTACACGTCAGTCGCTCAGGCTTTTACGCTTCCAAGTGTCGGGCTAACAAGCCTAGATTGTGCCGCGCCAGCGTTCAGGTCAAAGCCGCTTTCACCAGCAGTCACCAGGCTTACGGCAGCCGTCGTATCGTGCAGGAATTACAGGCACAAGGCGTGGCTATTGGACGTTTTAAAGTGCGTCGTTTAATGCGTGAAGCAGGGCTTAAGCCCGTGTGGAAGCGTAAGTTTGTTAATACCACCGACAGCAAACATGATTTACCCGTGGCAGAGAACCTCTTGGCGCGGCAATTTAACCCACCGCTGTCGAATCAAGCGTGGACCTCTGACATCACCTACATCCGCACCAAGACGGGCTGGTTGTATTTGGCGGCGGTGATGGAATTACATTCGCGCAAAATCATCGGCTGGGCGATGGACGCGACCATGCCAGCGGAGCTGGTGTGCCGAGCATTGCGCATGGCGATTGGGCAACGACAACCGCAAACTGGCTTGATTCTGCATTCAGACCGAGGCAGCCAATACGCGAGTGGTGAATATCAAGCGTTGCTCAAGCAGCACGGCATGATTTGCAGCATGAGCCGTAAGGGAAATTGCTGGGACAACGCGGTGATGGAGCGGTTCTTCTTGAATCTGAAGATGGAGCGGGTATGGCAACGGGAATATGCGAATCAGTTGGAAGCGAGGAAAGACGTGACGGACTATATCGTGGGGTTTTATAACTGCGTGAGACGACACGCGGCGTTAGGCAATGTCGCGCCGATTGTGTTTGAGCAGCAAGCAGCAAAATGTCCTATCGTCGTGTCCGAAATTACTTGACCACTACAGCATCACGCTGCGTTATTTGCACTTGGTGCTTGAAACCGCCTAAGTAAAAATTGTTCAATTAAATTTATAAAGGAAATCTATGTTTTCTCGAATTATGTTTATAGCGTTAGCTGTTATGGTTGCAGGGTGTTCTGACCCAAAAGCGGCGAGTGAGAAAAATTTCAAAGCATCCATCCAGAAGCTCTTGGATGCAGAGTATCCGAAGTGTTATGTCGTGCAAACTTTTCCCGCAGTCTCTCATCCATATCAAACTCGGGAGCTTGCTAAATTTAAAGCGTTGGTTGCGGCAGGGCTGCTCTCGGAAAAGGAAGAGCCACATGAAGTTGCTGATGGTTGGCAGGGCAAGAAAAAAATTGTGATGCGGACGGTATTTGATTTAACCGAGGAAGGTAAAAAGTTTTACAAGGCTGATGCCGCAAAAAGCATCAGTGGTGAAACTATAGGCGGAATTTGTTTTGGCAAGGCCACGGTACAAGAAATTACCCGCTTCACCGAACCTTCTGACATGATGGGCATGCGAGGTTCTAATGTCAGCGTCACCTATTCTGTAAGTGATTTTCCTGCATGGGCTAAGTCGCCAGAAATTCTCGCCGCGTTTAGCAACATTAAGGCTGATGTTGAATCTGAGAAAACACCTATCAAGGGAGATCTGGTACTCGTTTTGACCAACAAAGGCTGGGATGCTCCGCCAGGGTTACGTTGATAAGTGGGCTGTTAGTGGTAAAAATTTTTAATTAAGCAGCACCAATCATAGATAAGGAAATTAAATGAAAACAGTATTATTTTTTGACAATATGCTCACCCCTAAAATCATCACGCTGGTTTATTGGTTGTTAGTCGTCGGCTGTGTTGTGGGTGGCGTAGCTTCGATGTTTGGTGGCTACGGTGGCTTTAGTTTTGGCGGCTTTATCATGGGGATTGTTTATGCGGTTGGTGGTTCGATTGCGGCACGAATTTGGTGTGAGCTGTTGATTGTGTTGTTCAAGATGAACGATGCTTTACAAGACATTCGCAAAAAATAAGCATTCGTTTTGAGCATTAAAATACAGCCCGCGCAAGCGGGTTTTGTTTTGTGTGGAAATTCGATTTAGCCCGTGATTTTGGCACGCATTGCTCAATCAATCGGAATCCCTCAAATTTTTTGGCGTTTGTGATTGCTCGTGTAGATGTTGGATGCCGCCGCTGTAGTGTGGGAAGCCTGATAGAATGCGCGGCCTTTTTTTATTAACTTTATTTGGAGAATCTCGCATGGCTATTGAACGCACACTTTCTATTATCAAACCTGATGCAGTGGCAAAAAATGTAATCGGTCAAATTTACTCACGCTTTGAAGGCGCGGGCTTGAAAGTTATCGCTGCACGCATGACACAACTGTCCCAGCAAGAAGCTGAGGGTTTTTACGCTGTTCACGCAGCGCGTCCTTTCTTCAAAGATCTGGTGAGCTTTATGATTTCAGGTCCTGTGATGATTCAAGCACTGGAAGGCGAAGGCGCGATTTTGAAGAACCGTGACCTGATGGGCGCGACTGATCCTAAGAAAGCTGACAAAGGCACCATCCGTGCTGACTTCGCTGACAGCATCGACGCAAATGCAGTACACGGTTCTGACGCGGCTGAAACAGCAGCAGTTGAAATTGCATACTTCTTCCCAGCATTGAACGTTTACTCTCGTTAATTTGTTGCTTAACGAATGAAACAAAACCTCCTCGATTTTGATGCGCATGGACTGACGACTTACTTTGCTGAGCTTGGTGAGAAGCCTTTCCGCGCCAAGCAGTTGATGCGCTGGATGTACAAAGGCGGGGAGTCCGATTTTGCGGCGATGACAGACATCGCCAATGTGTTGCGTGACAAGCTCATGCAGCACGCTTGTATCACCACGCCGACCATCATGCGCGAAGAGTTGTCTGACGACGGCACGCGCAAATGGTTGTTAGACGTGGGTACAGGCAACGCGGTCGAAGCGGTGTATATCCCCGAAGCGACACGCGGTACTTTATGTATTTCTTCGCAAGCCGGCTGCGCGCTGGATTGTTCTTTTTGCTCCACGGGCAAGCAAGGTTTTAACCGCAATTTAAGTGTCGCCGAAATCATCGGGCAATTGTGGTGGGCGAATCATCAGCTTGGTAAAAACGCTGAAGGCAACTGGGCAATCAGCAACGTGGTGATGATGGGCATGGGCGAACCGCTGTTGAATTTCGACAACACGGTGAGCGCGCTGCGCCTGATGTTGGACGATCACGGTTATGGCTTGTCGCGCCGTCGCGTCACAGTTTCCACGTCAGGTGTTGTACCCGCGATGGACCGATTGCGCGAAGAATGTCCGGTCGCTTTGGCGGTGTCGCTGCACGCGCCGAACGACAAGCTGCGCGATGTGCTGGTGCCCATCAATCAAAAATATCCGCTTAAAGAATTGCTAGCCGCGTGTATCCGTTATTTGGAAAAAGCACCGCGCGATTTCATTACCTTTGAATACGTGATGTTGGATGGCGTGAATGACAGCGTGCAGCAAGCGCACGAGTTAGTGCGACTGCTGGCGGACGTGCCGTGCAAGCTCAATCTCATTCCCTTTAATCCGTTCCCGCAGACGCATTACTTGCGTTCCAAGCCCGATGCCATTGCACGCTTTCGCGATGTGTTAATGCAAGCCAATATCATTACCACGGTGCGCAAAACGCGCGGTGATGACATCGCGGCGGCGTGTGGGCAATTGGCGGGACAAGTGTTGGATAAAACCAAACGCACGGGTACGCGTCCGGTGGTGTTGCACCGCTAATTTTCTAGAAAGAGGTCGCTATGTATCGTGGGATTTTGTTATCTCTGTTGGTTTTAACAGGCTGCGCAGGTGGCATGAGTGCTGAAAATGCGGAAAAAAGTGCGCGCATTCATACCGAGTTGGCAGGCTTGTATTTGGAGCGCGCGCAAATGGGTGTGGCATTAGCTGAGGTGGAGCAAGCCTTCGCCGCGAAGTCTAATTACGCCCCAGCATTTAACATGCGTGCCTTGATACACATGGCGTTGCATGAAGATGTTGAGGCTGAATCCGACTTTAAGCGCAGCCTGAGTATTGATGCAAAAAATTCTGAAACGCACAGTAACTACGGTTGGTTTTTGTGCCAAAACAATCGTGAAAAAGATTCCATTCCGCACTTTATGTCGGCACTCAAAAACCCTTTGTACCAAACTCCAGAGCAGGCGTATTTGAATGCTGCTGTGTGCTCGCAAAAAATGAATAATTTAGTGCTGGCTGAAGATTTTTTTCAGCGCGCTTTAGTGGTTCGCCCTGATTTGCCACAGGCTTTGTTGGGTATGGCGCAATTGAACTTTGCTAAGCAAGATTTTGGTTTGGCGAAAAAGTTTTTTAATCAATACGCGGCAAAAACAGATACCTTGACCGCTGAAAATTTATGGCTTGCGGTGCGTATTGAGCGTCAATTAAACGACCGAAATTCTGCCGCCAGTTATGCCATGAAGCTACGCAATTTATATCCTGATTCAAAAGAAGCGCGTGCAATTAGCAGCAACTAAATACTAGGGAGTTCTCAAACATGGATGAAAAAATCGTAAGCAACGATGTTGCAATGGTCGTCACTAAAATTGGTGCGCAGTTGCGTGCCATGCGTGAAGTTAAAGGTTTGAGTGTGAGCGACGTTGCTGCGCAAATCCGTCTTGCACCGCGTCAAATTGAAGCCTTGGAAGCGGACGATATGGCGAGCTTGCCTGAACTCGCTTTTGTGCGTGGTTTCGTGCGCAGCTATGCGAAATTATTAGGCATGGATGCGCAGCCTTTGTTGGCGTGCTTGCCTGATCCCTATGCCAATAGTGAGCTGCATACGCCTAGCTCGGTGGAGTTGCCCTTTAATGTGCGACAACTCGCTATGCAGCAAAGCCGCGTATGGCTGATTGCGGCGGGAGTCATTGCGACACTCGCTATTATTTTCGCGTTATGGAATCGTGCCGCGCCGCATCCGGTGAGTGCTGCCGCTGTGGTGGTTGAGCAAGCAATTGAGCTGCCTATTCCCGCAGCGTCCGCGACTATGAGTAGCGAGCCTATTGATGCGGCGGACGCACTTGCCGCCGCCTTGGTCGCACCCATTGCCGCGCAAGTAAAAGCTCCTGAAGCCTTGAGCCGCGTGCCTGTTGCGACTAAAACCGTGGCTGTAAGTGGTGTGCCTGTCAGCAATAACGGTGCGCAGTTACGCTTGGTTTTTGCCGCCGAATCGTGGGTGGACATCACCGATATGAACGGAAAAATTTTGGCTTCTGGACATCATCCCGCAGGCAGCGAGTTGAATTTCAAAAGTATGGGGCCGTATCAAGTGGTCATCGGCAATGCCAGCTCCGTGCAACTTTTTCGTCGTGGCAAACCGTTCGATTTAAGCCGCTATATCAATAAAACCAGTGATGTGGCGCGCTTGACGCTGGAGTAAATGATGAGTGCAATTTTTAATCGTCGTCCGTCGCAGCGCGTTCTCATTGGTGAGGTGATGATGGGCGGCGGCGCGCCTATCGTGATTCAGTCCATGACCAATACCGACACGGCGGATGCCGCAGCGACAGTCAAACAAGTGTTTGAATTGGCGCAAGCCGGTTCGGAGTTGGTGCGCATCACGGTGAACACGCCCGAAGCTGCCGCGCAAGTCGCCACCATCCGCCGTCAGTTGGACGAAATGGGCTGCGATGTGCCGCTGGTGGGCGATTTTCATTACAACGGTCATCGCTTGTTGCGCGACTATCCGGATTGCGCACAAGCTCTCGCAAAATATCGTATCAATCCCGGCAACGTGGGTCGCAGTCGCGAATCCGAAGACCCCTTTACGATGATGATAGAAACGGCAATTCAGTACGACAAACCGGTGCGCATCGGGGTGAACTGGGGCAGCTTGGATCAGAGTTTAGTGGTGCGCATGATGGATGAAAATTCGCGTCTGGCGCAGCCTTTGGATGCCAAACATGTGACGCAAAACGCACTCATCGCCTCCGCCTTAGAGAGCGCGCAACGTGCCGAAAAATTAGGCATGGCGCACAACCGCATCGTGTTGTCGTGCAAGGTCAGCGATGTGCAAGACTTAATCGCCGTGTATCGCTCCTTGAGCAGCCAATGCGACTACGCGCTGCATTTAGGTTTGACCGAAGCGGGCATGGGATCGAAAGGCATCGTCGCCTCCACTGCCGCCCTTGCCGTGCTGTTACAGCAAGGTATCGGCGACACCATCCGTATTTCTTTAACGCCCGAACCGAACGGCTCGCGCACCCAAGAAGTCATCGTTGGACAAGAAATTTTGCAGACCATGGGCTTGCGCGCGTTCGCACCTATGGTCACCGCCTGTCCCGGGTGCGGTCGCACTACCAGCGTGTTTTTTCAAGAATTAGCACTGAGCATTCAGAATCATTTGCGCGAACAAATGCCCGTGTGGCGCACGCAATTTGATGGCGTGGAAAACATGACCGTGGCGGTGATGGGTTGCGTGGTCAATGGCCCCGGTGAAAGCAAATTAGCCAATATCGGCATCAGTCTGCCCGGCTCAGGTGAAAGCCCCGCCGCCCCCGTTTATATTGATGGCGAAAAGGCGATGACCTTGCGCGGCGACAACATTGCCTATGAGTTCACCAAGCTGGTGGATGATTATGTAGCGAAGAAATATCCCGCGCGGACGGCGGGTTCACCGAAGTTGGCTAGGAAAATTGAGATTGCGGTGGCGAAGTAACTGGGGGGCTATGCCTAGTGTTTTTGAATGTATTGAATTCAGCAGTCAGTAAACTTTCATTGTTAGGAGGGATTTATGTTTAAGAAAAATGTAATTGTTTCTAGAAAAAAGAGACTTTTATTGTCCTTGTTTTTATTTTCATGGTCAGGCGTGCTTTTATTTATATTGAGCGCATTTTTGTACCCACAGTTTGTTTTATTGGTTGATGCTTTAACGTCAAAAAATAGTGCATTAAACTGGCTATACGCTTATGGTTGGACTATTACGCTACTTATAGGACTTCTCTGGCTGTGTTTGCTGTTGGTGTTTGATGCAGCTAAAGCTGAGCTGCTTGCTTGAATGCGGGAGTAATTGATTATGTTTAAGAGATGGGCTTCGGATACTCAGAATTATCCGTGTTGATAGGAGAGGTTGTTCGCATGAATAAATTTTTATTATTGTTTGTTGTTTTGTTACTTTCCGCTTGTGGGTCAAAGATTGAGGGTAAATATGTTGGACAAGGGTTCTTTGCAGCTACTAGCTTTACATTCCAACCAAATGGTAAAGCTGTACTTGATAACATGGGGATGAAAGTAGAAATTCCTTATGAAATAGCTGGGAGTCAATTAAAAATTATGGCTATGGGGGGTATAACTACAACGATTAAAGAAGATGGAACATTTGAAATCCCTGGTGCAGGAATCTACAAAAAAATGTAGTGAGGTAGGGTGCGAAGGTTCATCTGCCCACCGATAGCTTTTAGGTGACGGGTGCTTGTCGGGTGTGGCCCGACAGCCAGTTACTTTCTTTTGCTTCGCCAAAAAAAGTAGCCAAAGAAAGGCGACCCCGACCCGCCACACCTTTGGTGTTCCCTGCGTTGCTCGCCCAGTCAGGCGGCTGCGGAACTCGGTCTCGCAAGTGCGGCGAGACACTCAAACAGTCCTCGCCGAAATCCCCTGACTGGTCTGCGCTACTCGGTGGCGGCTAAGGGGAGGTAAGTCAAAAGTAAAACCACTTCAAAAGCGCAAACCTTAAAGCCCGTCATGCTCGCGCAGGCGGGCATTTAGCAAAAAACAAATTCTGCGCAGCAGACAAAACTTGGTTTTGACTTTCTATTCCCATGTGCGCCGCCGCGAAAAGTCAGCAGCTAGCGGGGATTTAGGCGAGCACTGTTTGAGCCATTTATGGCGAGTTGCGCAGCCCCGCTTGCTGCTGACTTTTCGCGAGAACCCGTAGGGCGGGAAACCTGGGTCGCCTTCTTTTTTCTTACTTCTTCTTGGCGAAGCAAGAAAAAGTAAGTAGCTGTCGGGCTATCCCGACAAGCGACAGTGTTCACGTCGCACCCATAAAAAATCTCCTCTGTTATTTTTCCCCTTGCAGTCAAGCTGACTGCAAGAAAATCGCTCCCTTGCGTTATAATCCGCGATTTTTCGCAACCCCTAAAACTAACACGATGAGTAACGAGACTTTGCAAGCCGTAAAAGGCATGAACGACATCCTGCCCGACGAGGCTGGGCTGTGGCTGTGGTTTGAGGAGGTGGTGCGCGACTGGCTGGATAGCTACGGTTATCGCAACATTCGTATGCCGCTGGTCGAGCCGACCGCGTTGTTCAAACGCGCGATAGGCGAGGTCACCGACATCGTCGAAAAAGAAATGTATAGCTTTGCGGACGCGCTGAATGGTGATCATTTGACGCTGCGTCCTGAAGGCACCGCTTCCTGCGTGCGCGCCGTGTTGCAACATAATTTGCTGTATAACGCGCCGCAGCGTTTGTACTACACAGGACAAATGTTCCGTCACGAGCGGCCGCAAAAAGGTCGCTATCGCCAGTTCCATCAAGTGGGTGTTGAAGCACTTGGTTTCGCTGGCCCTGACATCGACGCGGAGCAGATTTTGATGTGCGCGCGGCTGTGGAAATTGCTCGGTATTCGCGATGTGACTTTGCAACTGAATACCTTGGGCGACGCGGCGGCACGGCAACAGCATCGCGCTAAATTGATTGCTTATTTTGAGCAACATTTAGAGCAGCTCGATGCCGAAGCCACGCGCCGTTTGCATACCAATCCGCTGCGCATTTTGGATAGTAAAAATCCTGCTATGCAAGACCTCATCGCGGGCGCGCCCCGCCTGATGGACGAGTTGGATGACGCGGCATTGGCGCATTTCGCCGCGCTACAAGCCACGCTGACCGCACATGGTGTGGTGTTTGAAATCAATCCGCGTTTGGTGCGCGGCTTGGACTATTACAACCGCACTGTGTTCGAGTGGGTAACGACACGGTTAGGCGCGCAAGGCACGATATGCGCGGGTGGACGTTACGATGGCTTGGTCGAACAGATAGGCGGCAAAGCCTCGCCAGCTATGGGTTTCGCGATGGGCGTGGAACGCTTGCTGGCGTTGTTACAAGACGATGGCATGGCGTTACCCAAAGCCCGCGTCGATGTGTATCTGGTGCATCAAGGCGAGCAGGCAGCCGCGTTGGCAAGTTGTGTAGCTGAGCAATTACGCGATGCCAATTTGCGTGTAGTGATGCACTGCGGCGGTGGCAGCTTTAAGTCGCAAATGAAAAAAGCCGATGCCAGTGGCGCAGCGGTTGCTGTTGTGATTGGTGACGATGAAGCGCAGGCGCAGCAAGTCAGCATCAAGCCCATGCAGGGCGGCGAACAAGTAAAAGTAGCTGTGGCACAACTCAACGCAGTAATTTTAGAAATCATTAACCGTTAAATTAGGAGCGCGAACATGGCCGTTTTAGATTTGCAAGAACAGGAACAACTCGAAGGTTTGAAGGCTTGGTGGAAAGACCACGGCAATAAAGTGTTAGCTGCCACGCTGTTGTTGGTGCTAGTTGTTGGCGGCTGGCGCGCTTGGACGTATTACCAAAATAAGCAAGCGACTGAAGCTGCAACTTTGTTTGAGCAGTTTGCCCAGCAGTTGCCGAGCAACGACAACAAACGCATCAACGACGCGGCTCAGGCGGTGATGGATAAATACGCGGGCACGATTTACGCGGCGCGCGCGGCCTTGACTGCGGCGCAAGTGAATGAACAAAGCAAAGCCATTCCACAAGCGAAAACGCAATTGCAATGGGTGTTGGAGCACGCCGCTGAAACGGCGATGAAAGACGTGGCGCACTTGCGTTTAGCCGCGATTTTGTTGGATGAAAAATCTTTTGACGCGGCATTGAAGCAGTTGGATGCGGCTCATCCTGCGGCGTTTGAAGGCTTGTATGCCGACTTAAAAGGCGATGTGTTGAGCGCGCAAGGTAAAGAGGCTGAGGCGCGTGCCGCGTACCAAATTGCCTTCGATAAAACCGATGTGAAAAGCACTTATCGCCAACTCATCCAAATGAAATTAGATGAGTTGGGTGGCGCGCAAACGACGGCTACGGACGGTAAAAAATAATGTTGCGCTGCCTGCTCTTATTACCCGTGTTGCTGTTGGCTGGGTGTGCTAGTACCTCTAGCAAAACCGCTAATGATTCCCCTGCTGATTTGCAAGACTTTGCCGCGACCGCCAAATTCGCGGTGCGTTGGCATGAAAATTTGGGTGAGGCGGGCAGCTATCTGCTGCGTCCGGCTGTGTTAGCCGATGCCATCGTCGGCGTGTCCAGTAAAGGTGTGTTGAGCGCGCTGTCGCGCAGCACGGGCAAGCTGCTGTGGCAGGTAAAGACTGGGCTGAACGTGTCGGGAGGCGTGGGTGCGGACGACAAAATGTTGCTCATCGGCAGCGATAAAGGCGAGGTGGCGGCATTCGATTTGAGCGGCAAATCGCTCTGGCAAGTGAAGGTGTCAAGCGAAGTGTTAAGCGTGCCGCAACTCGCCGATGGCATGGTGTTGGTGCGCAGTGCCGATGGTCGCATTGCCGCGCTGAATGCTGCGGATGGCAAGCAGCAGTGGATGTATGAACGCGCCACGCCTGCGCTGGCAGTGCGCAGTTTTGCCGGTGTGACCATCCAGCGCGGCATCGTTTACGCGGGCTTTGCGGCGGGCAAACTCGCCGCGCTGGATTTGAAAACGGGCAGCTTGTTGTGGGAAAACTCGGTGTCGCAACCGCGCGGTAATACTGAGCTTGATCGCATCAGCGACATCACCAGCAACGTGGTGGTGGACGACGAACAAGCCTGTGCGATTGCCTTTCAGGGGCGCGTGGCGTGCTTTGATGCGGCGCAAGGTAGCCCGCTGTGGAATCGTGATATTGCCAGCGACAAAGGCATGATGCTGTTGCGCAAATTTTTATATTTAAGCGACGCGACAGGCAATGTGTTGGCGTTAGAAAAATCCACGGGTAGCAGCGTGTGGAAAAACGACCAGTTGACTTTACGCGATACCAATACGCCACTCGCCTTAAATGATTTTGTCGTAGTCGCCGATTTTGAGGGCTATTTACATGCCCTCGCGCGTGACGATGGACACTTGCTTGCGCGCATCAAATTAGATGGCAGCCCAATGTTGGGCGCGCCGCTAGAACTCGATAACGGACTGCTGGTGCAAACCCGCGATGGCGGTCTGTATTCGCTCACCTTACATTAAGAAAGAACTCCATGAGAATCACCAAAAATCGTAGCGAGCGGTTTGAGAGCAAGGCGTGCCGCGCGCAGCGAGCGAGACATACCGAACAGGTAGGCGAGGAGCGCGCACGGCACAACGCCGCTATCGAATCGCGCAGTAGATTTTTGGAGGTTCTCTAATGTTGCCTACACTCGTGCTAGTGGGTCGTCCCAATGTGGGCAAGTCCACGCTTTTTAATCGTCTTACGCGTAGCCGCGACGCACTGGTTGCCGATCAACCGGGCTTGACGCGTGATCGTCATTACGGTCGCGGCCGTGTTGGTGAACGCCCTTATTTGGTAGTCGATACGGGCGGTCTCGAACCCGTTGCTAAAGACGGCATCATGTTTGAAATGGCGAAGCAAAGTCGTCAAGCGGTGGACGAGGCAGACGTGGTGTTATTCATCGTCGACGGTCGTGCGGGTTGTACGCCACAAGACATGATTATCGCCACGCAATTGCGCAAAACGGGTAAGCCGATTTTGCTGTTGGTGAACAAAGCCGAGGGGATGCAGCGCAGCAAAATTACCGTTGAGTTTTTTGAGCTTGGCTTGGGCGAACCTTACCCAATTTCTTCCGCGCACGGCGACAACGTCGTTGAGGTCATCGAAATCGCGATGGAGAATTTCCCTGAAGAAATCGACGAAGAAAAAACTGAAGGTGACAAGCCGCCTAAGCTGGCGATTGTCGGCCGTCCTAACGTCGGAAAATCCACGCTGGTGAATGCCATTTTAGGCGAGCAACGCGTGATTGCGTTCGATCAACCCGGCACCACGCGCGACAGTATTTACATCGACTTCGAGCGCGATGGCAAGGCTTACACCATCATCGACACAGCGGGTGTGCGTCGTCGTGGCAAGGTCGATGAAGCCATCGAAAAATTCTCCGTGATTAAAACCATGCAAGCCATCGAAGATGCCAACGTGGTGGTGTTAGTGGTGGACGCACGCGATCAAATTACCGAACAGGATGCGCACGTTGCCGACTTCGTGTTGCAAGCGGGCCGTGCCTTAGTTTTGGCAGTGAATAAATGGGACGGCTTGGACGATCATCAACGCCTGATGGTGAAAAATGACATCGAACGCAAACTACATTTTTTGAGTTTCGCTAAACGTCATTACATCTCCGCGCTGCACGCCAATGGCATCCCCAGCGTGTTGAAATCGGTCGATGAAGCCTACGCCGCCGCGATGCTAAAAATGTCCACGCCCAAACTCACCCGCGCGCTCATTTCCGCACTCGACAAACAGCTCCCGCCCAAAGGCGGACGCTTCTTGCCTAAGATGCGCTATGCCCATCAAGGCGGCAGCAATCCTCCGTTAATTGTGATTCACGGCAGCGGCTTGGACGATGTGCCCGCCAGCTACACCCGCTATCTGGAACGCACCTTCTGCGAAATCTTCAAGCTGCAAGGCACACCGATGAAGATTCAATACAACTCCAGTAAAAATCCGTTTGAAGGTAAAAAACCAAGAGCATTGACTGAGGCGGAACAACGTAAAGCGCATCGGGCACGGATTAGAGGTAGGAAGTTGTACGGGAGTTAATGGTGGATTGGGGCAATAATCAATCAAGATTGCCCTCAACGGTTTTTACGTTCAGGAGGCAGGTAATGAATATGAAATTTAACAAATCCAAATTGCTTTTAGTGATATTGGGGGCTGTATTTAGCCTGATAGCAAAAGCTGACGAGCTGAAGTATTTCAAACCAATTATTGTCGATACGACTCCACCAGAATATAACTGGATATCCACTCTGTCGAGTGGCCCTAGTGACACCTCAATTCTGGATGATTCACCTGATGGCGTGAGAGGGAGGTTTTACCGTCTTGTCTTTATTGAGGATGATGATGTCTTTACCCGACCTATAATGAGAATTGATGAAATTAGCTATGCCGATGCGGGTTGTTGTTGGTCAGTACAAGAGTCTTCACTGGTAGATTTCGATGCATTAAATAAAGCTGGGGTTCAGATGCCGCCGCCTGAATTGAGTGGGATTGATTCTGTTAGTTGGATTGATGCAAACACAGCTAAAATTATGTATGGGGAACGTGAGTGCACTATATCGGCTATTGGTTCTGTCGTTATTTCAGCTGTGTGCCAGTTAAAAAAAACTCAAAAATAGGTTTAGCGAGGTAGGGTGGGCAAGCCCCACCTGCCCACCGTTTTGATGTTGCCGCGTGGGCAAAACTTGCCCACCCTACCCCAGCTAGGTGACTTTTGACTTATCATTCCCCACCGTTTAACCCTAAGGAGTTGTGATGAAAAAAATATTATTGTTGGTGTGCATGACGTGCTTGATGTCGGGCTGCTTGTATTCACCTTACGATTTTGACGGACACGGTTATCCGCGTGGCGGACATGGCGATCGAGGTGGGCATGGTGGTGAACATCATGGGCATGATGACTAGCTTTATTGCTGAGTGGCTGTAATCAAAAACGCTTGTATTTAACAAGCGTTTTTTTATGTCTGAAATTTAACGCAAGCATTGTCAGCGCAAGGGCAAACCGTCCGACCAACGGTGAACATAGTCCGCCAGCTAGCCCTTGCGATGTGCCAGATAAAACTTCACTACCGTATAATTGACGCTTTGTTTGATTGACGCATGTGGTGGTTTAAGGTCGCAATAACGGAGCGTATATGAATAACAATTTGCAAACGGGCAAGTTAGAAATATCGGATGATTTTTTTGCCCTGCAACTACAAGTCGGCGATGCTTTACAGCTGCAAGCGGACGCGCCTAATTCGTCGCGCGCACACGCTAAATTATTGGGTTACTTAGCGCAGCAAAGTTTGATTGTGACTTTGTCTAGTGCGCAAAATCAGGTGCAGATCGGTGATGGCTTTGTGTTGCGCGGCTTCGTTGGCAATACCAGCTATGAGTTTTATAGCCGCGTATTGAGTGTGGCGGATGCGCCGTATGCGCATGTACATTTTGCTTTTCCTCAACAAATTGGGTTGAAGAAAATGCGCCGTGCGATGCGCGTCAAACTCAATTGCGCGGCAACGCTGAGTGCGCAGGGCATCAAAAATCCAGTTGATTTGCACGAGTTGAGTGAGTCGGGTGCGAGCTTAATCTGTGCCACGGCGTTTGCATCGAGCGGCGATGTGGTGACGTTAAATTTTAGCCTGCCTGTTGGCGAGCTCACTCAAGCGTTTAAGTTGCAAGCGGTGGTGCGAAATGTTGAGGCGTATGCGCAGGGACAGAAATATGGGGTGGAGTTCGTTGAACTCGCTCGCGCTGCACGCAGTGCTTTGCAAGAGTTGGTGTGTGTGAGTTTGATACAACTCGCCGAACCTAAGCGCGTGAGCAATTGAAACGTTTTTTGTTGCGTACGTTAATGGCCATAAATTAGGTTGCCTAATTTTGAATGTCGATTACTATGCCGCGCGGCTTAATTGGCAAGCACTCAGCTAAGCCCCTAGTAACACCCCCTAAAATAACTACAGTCTTAAATTTATTCATGAAAAATCCCCTGAAGTTCAGAGCTCAGGTCTTGCCCAAATTTACACCGTTGGCGGCTTTGTTATTTTTTTATAGCAGCCATTGTGGTGCATTTGGTTTAGGCGAGCTGCATAACCATAGTGACTTAGGTGCGCGCTTGGCCGCACAAGTCGAGTTGCTCGCGCCGCCCGAACGTGGCACGCCGCTGGCGGTGCGTTTAGGCAGTCGCGATGACTATCAAAAAAACGGTTTGAGTTATCCCGATACGGTGAAGTTACGCTTTGTGGTGAGCAATGAAGCGGGCAGTCCGCCGCTGATTTATATCAGCAGTGCGCAAGCTGTTGATGAACCTTTTTTGCAATTGTTGTTGGATGTTTCCTACCCCGGTGGACGCGTTGTTAAAGCCTACACTTTGCTGTTAGACCCGCCCGCTGCACCCGCGCTCGTTATCCCGCCTGTCGCTCCACTCGCGGTGTTGCCTAACATTGTCCCTGTCACGGTTGCGCGCACCGAACTGGCGCAAATTGCGCCCGTAAAAAATCTCCCTGCTGTTGTGCCGCATCGCCCGCGTGTGGTTAAGCCTCGCCCGGCAAAGTCGCGACCTGTTCAAGCTGCCGCGACAGCGATTAAGCCGCACGTTTCTTTGCAGCAATTAGATGAAGCTCATGCGAATGCCAACGCGACTAATTTGACCTTGGCAATGTCGAGTGAGCTGAGTACGGGTCTGCATATTTCCAAATTTGAAGCTGGCGCGGCGAATGCCGATGTTTTGCAAGAAGAGCTGATTGCTAAAAATAAAACGCTGCATGAATTGACCCTGCAAATCACCGAGATGCAAGCCTTAATCGCCAGCTTGCAAGTGCAAGGTGTGAGTGCGGTGAGCGCGCCCATCACGGTAAGTGCATTAGATGAGATGCCTGCGGCGTTATTGCCAGCGGCGACAGCCGCAGCGATGAGTGAGGTGGCGCGCGCGCCTGTTATAAAAACTGCGGCGGCATCAAGCGCGTCGAGTGAGTCATTCGCACCCGTGTTATGGACATTGCTGGGCGTATTGGGAGCAGGTTTGTTCGCTTGGGTTTGGTGGCGCAGGCGTGAACCGCAGCATGATTTTTCTCGCAGTATTTTTGATGATTTGCATTTAGCACAAGCACAAGCCAACCATTTGGATACACCGAATCCTTTTGTTGCTAAGCCTGTGGAGATGGAACGTCGGATTGCCGAAACGGTACAAATCGGCGATGTGTCGATGAAGGTACCCGCTTACAAAGCTCCAATACAAACGAATAATCCCGAATACGATTTGCTGGAGCAAGCCGATATTTATTTGCAGTTTGGTCACGATAAATTAGCCGAAGAAGTGTTGCGCGAAGCGTTGATTATCAATCCCAAAAATGAGCAAATTTATTTAACCCTGCTGGATATTTACGACACGCGCAACGACATGGAAAAATTTGCGCTGTTAGCCGCCGAGTTGGAAGCTATTGCTGACCCGAAAATTTGGGAGCGCGTGTGCAAAATGGGCAAGCGCATCGACCCTGATAATGAGCTGTACGGCTTGCATTTAACTAGAGTGGCTGCGGGTGAACACAATACGCATGGCGGACATGCGGACAAAGAGCTGGGTGATTTTTTTAGTCCGCATTTATCGCCCCCTGCGAAACATTAAAAACCATTAGATTTTCTAGCGTCACAGCCTGAATCTACGGCATAATCCGCTGTTGTTTCACGCGCCTTACCGCGCGTTTTATTATTCTCTGTGCCGCTTATGTCCTTAGCTCATTCCTACACTCTCGCCGACATCACGCGCTGGTTCTCGCGCAACGAAATCAATCGCGCCAAAGCCTATCTCAATTCGATTACGGACTTGGATATTCAAGCGGACATCATCCGCGCCAAAGTGCAAGGCACGCAGCGATTCCCTTACGAACTAGAAATTTTATTGCAGCGCGATAAAACGGGCGCACTCACTGCCAAGCCGTTTTGCACTTGCCCAGTCGGCTATCAATGCAAACATGCGGCGGCGGTGCTGCTGTCGGTGTTGAGCGTGCCGCGCGTGGTGAGCCCAACTGGCACGACGGTGAATCATGCTTTGACCGAATGGATCGCCGAGTTACGCGGCACGGTGCAGCTTGCACCCGCTAAGAAAAAGCCCGCCAGCACGCAGCGCAGCGTGGCGTTGTGTTATGGGCTGATGAAGTCGGCGCAGCATCAACACTATGTGGTGCAAATTTACAAAGCCAAGCTGGATGCGGCGGGCGAGCTGATGGGCGCGTTGGATTTTTGGGACAACGTCGAGCGCACGCTGCTTAATCCGCCGCAATATGTGCGTGAAGACGACCTGCCAATTTTGCGGCTGCTGTTGCGACAATATGATAGATACGACGGTTATCAAGTCATCGGCAAACAAGGCGACGAATTGCTGCGTCGTTTACTCGCCACTGGGAGGCTGTATTTACGTCAGCGCGTGGCGGGTAATCGCGAGCGTTTATCTGAACCCTTACCGCTGACGCAAGGCGACGCGCGCGATGCGCATATCGCGTGGGGCGCGGACGATCAAGGTTGTATGCAGCCGACTGTGATACGCAGCGGTAACGCGGTGCAACTGATTACCTTGCCCGAAGCGATTTGGTATGTGGATAGCGAATTCGGCGAGCTGGGTGAATTGCGCATCGCGCAAGCCCCCGCGCAAGTGGCGAAGCTGCTCACCATGCCGCCGCTCAACGACATGGAAATGTTGGTGGTCGCTGAAGCGCTGCGCGAGTTGTTACCCGATTTGCCCGCGCCTTCCAAAGCCGCCTTGCGCCAAATTAAAACCACCATGCAGCCGCGTCTGTCGCTAGGCACCTCGGACGCAGCGTATCGCAGTGCCTATCGCGGCTATCCCTATGGTCAGCAAGTGCGCGACTTTGCCCATCTGCAATACTGCTATGGCGAAGCGTGTATTGCGCACGATCACCCCAGCGAGTTTTGCACCTTAGCCAGCGGCGAAACCGTGCGCGTGTTGCGCGATAAAACCGCCGAGGCTGCCGCGCTAAAAGTGCTGCACAAGCATGGTTTGAACGACATGCCGCAAGTCAGTTTTGTGGTCGGTGAAAAGCCCTATGCGCAGCTCGGTTTAGATTGCGAAGAAGACTGGATTGCCTTTATGCAGCAAGCCGCGCCGACTTTGCGTGCGGAAAATTGGCAAATCGAAATCCTGCCAGGATTCCGTCATCACATCGTCGAAGTCGAAGCCTGGGTGGGCGATTTTGACGAGCAAGAAGATGGCTGGTTTAGCTTGAATATGGGCATCGTGGTAAACGGCGAACGCGTCGCCTTAGCCCCGCTGTTGCACGAATTATTTAAGGTCGATGCACGTTGGTTGGACGCGCTGCAAGTCGAGCTGATGCCTGATAACGAAGCGGTCACTTTGCAGTTGCCGAATGGCGCGCAAGTCAGTGTGCCTGCGGTGCGCATCAAACCTTTAGCGCGCACCTTGCTGGAATTATTTGACGGCGGAATGCGCGGTGAAGGCATCCGTTTGTCGCGTTATGACGTGACGCGTATTCAGCAACTCAGCGACATGGAACGCTGGCAATTCAAGGGCGCGGACGCGCTGATCGCCTTGGCAGAAAAGCTCAAAAACAGCCATGGTGTGAAGGCCGTTAAGCCGCCCAAAAATTTTGCTTTAGAGCTGCGCCCCTATCAATTAGAAGGCGTGGCGTGGCTGCAATTTTTACGCGAAAACGAGCTGGCGGGCATCTTGGCGGACGACATGGGCTTGGGCAAAACCGCGCAAGCCTTGGCGCATTTACTGATTGAAAAACACAGCGGACGCATGGACAAACCGTCGCTGATTGTGTTGCCCACCTCGCTTATTTTTAACTGGAAAAACGAAGCCGCGCGTTTTGCTCCTGATCTAAAAGTGTTGTCTTTGCACGGCAAACAACGCTTAGATCAATTCACCAACATCAGCGACCACGATGTGATTTTGACCACCTATCCGCTGTTGTGGCGCGACCAAGATGTGTTGTTGCAACACGACTATCACTTGCTGATTTTGGACGAAGCGCAAACGGTCAAAAACGCCGCCAGCCAAGCCGCCCTTGCGGTGCGCAAACTCAAAGCGCGTCATCGTTTATGCCTGACGGGTACACCGTTAGAAAATCATTTAGGTGACTTATGGTCGCAGTTTGATTTCTTGTTGCCGGGCATGTTGGGCGACGCCAAAGCCTTCGCCAAAACTTGGCGTAACCCGATTGAAAAACAAGGCAACACGCAGCGTCGTACGCTGCTGGCGCAACGCATCAAACCGTTTATTTTGCGTCGCCGCAAACAAGACGTGGCGAGCGACTTGCCCGAAAAAACCCTGATTATTCGCAGCGTGGAATTGAGCGGCGCGCAACGCGATTTGTATGAAACCGTGCGCATCGCTATGGACAAACGCGTGCGCGAAGAAATCGCCGAAAAAGGTTTCGCGCGCAGCCACATCATCATGCTCGACGCGCTGCTCAAACTACGCCAAGTGTGCTGCGATCCGCGCCTGCTCAAACTCACCGCCGCGCAAAAAGTGCAAGAACACGCCAAGCTCGACATGCTGATGGAAATGTTGCCAGAGCTGGTCAGCGAAGGCCGCCGCATCCTGGTGTTTTCGCAATTCACCAGCATGTTGGAACTCATCGAAATCGAGCTGGCAAAAGAAAATTTAGCCTATGTAAAACTCACTGGCGACACGCAAAATCGCGAAGCCGTAGTGAGCCGTTTTCAAAATGGCGAAGTGCCGATTTTCCTCATCAGCCTGAAAGCGGGCGGGGTAGGCTTAAATCTCACCGCCGCCGACACCGTGATTCATTACGACCCTTGGTGGAATCCTGCGGTAGAAAATCAAGCCACCGACCGCGCGCATCGCCTAGGGCAAGTCAACAAAGTGTTTGTTTATAAGCTCGTCGTGGCAGGCAGCATCGAGGAGAAAATTCTCGCGCTACAAGAGAAAAAAGCTGAGTTGGCGGCAGGCATTTTGTCCGAAGACAGCAATGGGCTAGTGAAATTTGGCGAAGCCGATATCGCCGCCTTGCTCGCGCCGTTGCCGAGTGATGAGCCTGCGGCGTGAGCAAGCTCGCAGCCCATGCAGTCGATGCGTATCGTTGTTTTTAGCGCGCTTTTAATTAGGGTAAACATGCCATGACACAAGAATTATTTCCGCAAACTTGGCTCACCAACACGCTGCTCGATGATGGTTTTATCGCACAACAAGCGCAGCAATTAAAAGCGGCGGATGGCTTGCAAACGTGGCTCGCGCAAAACTTTGATGCAAAAAATTTAGCCGCGCGCAGTGAAGCCCAGCTTGAAGATAAATTTATCGGCCCGCTGTTGGCGCAATTAGGCTGGACGAAAGTCACGCAAACCACCATTACCGTGCAGGGCAAACTGGCTAAACCGGATTGGTGTTTATTGCTCGAAGCCGCGCAAGAAAACGCGCTGATTGCGAGCAAAGATCACACCTTGATTACCGCGATTTGCGAATCCAAAGCGTGGGACAAAACGCTGGATACCGGCAAAGCCGACCGGATGCAAAACCCGCATCATCAGCTCCAAGATTACCTCAGCACTTTGCGGGTGCGCTTTGGCTTTTTGACCAACGGACGCATTTGGCGTGTCTATGACACCGACAAAATCACCGCGAAAAAAACCTATATCGAGTTCGATTTAGAACGCTTATTGCAACTCGACGATACCGCCGAAAAGTCGCGCGGTTTAGCGTTGTTTGCGTTCTTTTTTGGTCGCGATACTTACGCGCCGACGGCGCAAAAAACCAGCGCGATTCAGCAAGCGATTGCCGCCTCGAATGACTTCACGCTGGCGGTGGAAGAAAATCTCAAAGCGGTGATTTATGGGTTCGCGGGTGAAGATTCTTTGTTTGAAATTATGGGGCGCGCCATTCATAACGCCAACCCAAAAGCCCCGCTGGAACAGGTTTACGAGAACAGTGTGGTGCTGTTATTTCGCTTGTTATTCGTGGTGTATTTCGAGGACAAAAATCACGAGCTTTTGAGCCGCCATCGTTTTTATAACCGCTACAGTTTGGCGCATATTTTTCAAACGCTGCGTGAGCAAAATGCTGACCGCGATGGTTTGCATGACGGCGTGTTTTCGCTGAAAAAATTATTTGAAATGTTGGATGAAGGCGCGGGCGACATCGACATTCCGCTGTTTAACGGCGGTTTGTTTGACCCCGCCCGTGCGCCGTTGTTATTGACTTCGCGCATTTTCGATAACGCCACCTTGCGCAGCGTGTTAGAAAAATTGCTGTACAAAACCCATCGCGGTACGACCTTGTTCGACACGCGCCGTGACTTCAAAAACATGAGCGTTACGCATTTGGGGCGCATTTACGAAGGCTTGTTAGAGTTTCGTTTTGAGCGCGCCGCTGCGCATTCGGTGTATCTCGAATTTGAAAGCAGCAGTACCAAAGGCAAAATTATCGAAGCGTATTTTGATAGCTACGACCTCGCTAAATTACGCGCTGAAAAAGGCTTTAAGGCACATCGCGAAATTTCTGTTGCGGCGGGCGAAGTCACGCTTAAAAGTGCCAGCAATTCGCGTAAAACCACCGCCAGTTATTACACGCCGCCGAGCTTGTCGCAACCCTTGGTCAAAGCCGCGATCGACCATGCCACCGCCAGCGGCAAAGCCTTTACCGAGCTCAAAATTCTCGACAATGCCTGCGGCAGCGGACACTTTTTGGTTGAAGCGTTGGGTTACTTAACCGACCTCGCGTTAGCACGTTTAGAAGTCGATGCCGACTTGCAAAAATTGGTGGCGGATGAGCGCGAAAAAATCGCCGAACAACTGCGTATTTTGAATTTGGATTACGCGCCCGAAGATGCGCAAATTCTTAAACGCGCTTTGTTAAAACGCTGCATTTTTGGCGTGGATTTGAATCCCTTCGCGGTTGAATTGGCGCGGCTTTCGCTGTGGATGGACAGCTTTATTTTTGGCACACCGTTGTCGTTTATTGAGCATCACATTCAACACGGCAATGCCTTGATGGGCGCGACGGTGCAAGACTTTATCGCTTACAACGCGGTGGAAGTGGCGCAAAACGATTTGTTTGTCGATGATCTCAGCACACGCTTTGACGAACTGCGCAGCGTGATGCACGAACTCGATGCCATGCAAGACACTACGGCGGCGGAAGTGGAACGCTCCAAAGCCTTATGGAAAAAGAGCATCGCACCCAAGCTGCATCTGCTTTCACGCGCCTTGAGTTTTATTTGCACGCGCCGCGCGATGTTGGCGGAGGGCGATAGCAAAGGCTGCGAGTTGTTGGATAAAACACCCAATCTCATCGAACAATTATTTGATGAGAGCAAAACCTCAAGCAAGCCATTCGCCCTGAGCTTGTCGAAGGGTGTAGGTGGTTCGACCAGCTCACCACGAACGGGAGGTTTACTTGTACAAATCGAAAGCTACGCCGAAAAATATCGTTTTTTCCATTACGAAGTCGCCTTCCCAGAAGCCTTTGCGGGCGACAAAAAAGGCTTTGACATCATCGTGGGCAATCCGCCGTGGGACAGAACCAAGTTCACCGATTTTGATTTTTTTCCGCAATTTCACAGCAATTATCGCAGCTTAAAAAACAGCGAAAAAGCCGCCGTGCAAACGCGCTTGTTAGACGCGCCGCATATCGCCGCTGCCTATCAAAACGCGCAGCGCGTCATGGAAGTGAGCAACGCTTTTTATAAGGCGGCGTATCCCTTAAACAAGGGCGCGGGCGATGGCAATTTGTTTCGTTTTTTTGTCGAACGTAACTTGAGTTTGTTGAGTATCGGCGGCAGTTTGAATTACGTTTTGCCCAGCGCGTTATTGTTTGAAGAAGGCTCGATGGCATTGCGCCAGCATATTTTTAGCCATTGCCAGATGCCGTTTTTTTACAGCTTTGAGAATCGCAACGGGATTTTTCCTGACGTGGATTCGCGCTATAAATTTGCTTTGATGCAGGTGGTGAATCGCGCGCCTAATTCAACGCCCCTCATCCCCAGCCCTTCCCCCGCCAGCGGGGGAAGGGAGCTTGAGTCCCCGCGCGCATTTTCCCCTCGCCCGCTTGCGGGAGAGGGGCTAGGGGTGAGGGATGCGGCAATCATCGACACCGCCTTTTACGTCCTCGATGCCGCTGAATTGCACGACCCTGCGCGGCATATCGCCTATCCGCTCGCCACCTTAAAAGCCTTGTCCCCGCAGCATTGGGCGTTGATGGAGTTGCGCGATGGCGCGGATTTAGCCATTTTGCAAAAGTGCTATTCGGCGTATTCCCCATTGTTAGAAAGCTGGCTAGATTTTCGCCGCGAATTGGACACTACCAATGACAAAGATTTGTTCAATGAACAATCTGCCAAGGGACGCTTGCCCGTTTTTGAAGGCAAGATGATTTGGCAATACAGCCATGTGTTTGATGCGCCGCAATACTGGTTAGACGAAGCTGCATTTGATGAGCGCGTGCGCAGTAAAGAGTTATATCGCATGGCTCAGGAGCTAGATGTAACCAAAGAAGCAGTTGAAAAACATGCCGCATCGGTGGTGTTTGAACGCAATTATTTACGTTTGTGTTATCGCAAAATTGCCAGTGACACTAATGAGCGCACTTTGATTTTTGGTCTAGTGCCTAAGCAATGCGGGGTGGTCGATAGCTTGTACGTTAGCATTCCGAAAACTTATTTTTTGGATGCGGATGGTGTGGTCAAAGTGCATGAGATTTCACCACTGCGTTTGTTGTTTGCGATGGCGTGTTTTAACAGCTTGGTGGTCGATTGGTTAGCGCGTTTTATGGTGCAGATTAACGTCAATAAAACCTATCTGTATCGCCTACCGATGCCGCAGCCCACTGATGACGAAATTCGTAGTAATCCCGTTTATGCACAACTCGCCAAACACGCACTGCTATTGAGTTTAGCGGCGGACTGGGACAGCTTTGCCGAATTAGCTCCGCTGTTTGATGTACAGCTCAAAGACCTGCCAAAAACCGACAAAGCCCGCGATAAATTACGCGCCGAAAACGATCAGTTGGTCGCCACGTTATACGGCATCACGCCCGCCGAATTCGCGCACTTATTGCAGAGCTTCAAAGTGCTGGCAAACAAACGCCCTGAGTATTTAGCGTTGTTGGCGTAAGCACGGCGCGCATAGCTGGCTTGCTGCGGTGCTGATGAGTTAGTCACAATTTTTGCGAGGTAAACATAGATGAAATCGCTTGCTTCCCTAACCCTCGATGAGCCGCTGGCGCGTCGTCGTTTTTTGCAAGGTAGTGTGTTGTTGGCACTGTGCGCAAAACTGAATTTCGCGGCGGCGCAATCGTTGCTCGCGCAGCAAAAAACTGCGCAGCCCATTCCCGAATTGCACGGTAACGAATTCGATTTGGTGATTGATTACAGTCCCGTTAATTTCACGGGCAAGTTGTGCGTCGCCACGACCGTGAATGGCTCGCTGCCCGCGCCCACGCTGTATTGGCGCGAGGGCGAAACCGTCACCATCCGTGTCACCAATAAACTTTCCGAGCCGACTTCGATTCATTGGCACGGCATTATTTTGCCCAATGCGATGGACGGTGTGCCAGGCGTGACCTTCGCGGGCATAGCGCCTGGCACGACGTTTACTTATCGTTTCAAAGTGCAGCAAGCGGGCACCTATTGGTATCACTCGCATTCTGGCTTTCAGCCGCAAACGGGGTTATATGGCGCGATTGTAATTGCGCCCGCGCAAGCTGAAAGTCATGCGGTGCAAGGCGATCACGTCATGCTGTTATCTGATTGGACGGATGAAGACCCGATGCGCTTGCTGCAAAAATTGCGTCTGCAAAGTGACTACTACAACGAAGCACGCCCGACGCTGCAAGATTTTATTCGCGATGCTAAACAGCATGGTTTAAGCGACGCAATCGAAGCGCGAAAGATGTGGAACGAGATGCGCATGAGTCCCACTGATTTTGCCGATGTGTCGGGCAAAACTTATACTTATTTGCTCAACGGCGCGTCCCCGCAAGCCAATGCTACCGTGCTGTTTAAGGTGGGCGATAAAATTCGCCTGCGCTTAATCAATGGCGCGGCACAAAGCTATTTTGATGTGCGTATTCCTGAACTCAAGCTCACTGTTATTGCTACTGATGGGCAAGAAGTTGTGCCTGTGACGGTGGACGAATTGCGCATCAGTCCGGGCGAAACTTACGACGTGTTAATCGAACCTACAGATTCCGCTTACACGGTGTTTGCGCAGTCGCTCGATCGCAGCGGTTATGCGCGCGCGACTTTAGCGACGGCAGAAAATTTGCAGGTAAGCGTGCCGAAAATGGATGCAACGCAATGGCTGAATATGGACGACATGATGGGCGATATGGATGAGCGTCACGCGGTGCGCCATAAGCCTAGTGAATACACGCCGAACAACGATATGCGTGTTGATACGCCAAGGCGAAATTTGGATGATGCGGGGGTGAATCTGCGCGACAACGGACGGCGTGTATTGACTTATGCCGACTTGCGCGCGTTGCAGCCACTGGCGGATACGCGCGCGCCGTCACGCGAAATCGAGCTGCATTTAACAGGCAATATGGGACGCTATGTGTGGTCGATTGATGGCGTGACGTTTGCGCATTCGCAGCCGATACCTTTCAAGCTCGGCGAGCGTTTGCGCGTGGTGCTGGTGAACGACACCATGATGCTGCATCCCTTTCATTTGCACGGCATGTGGAGCGATGTCGAAGATGAAAACGGCGAGTTTTTAGTGCGCAAACACACCGTTACAGTTCAGCCTTCGCAACGGGTGTGCTACCGCGTCACCGCTGACGCGCTAGGACGTTGGGCGTGGCATTGCCATCTCGACTATCACATGGAAGCGGGCATGTTTCGGGTGGTGCACGTGTCGTGATGAACACGATGGCGAGGTTCTCGCCGTAGCTAAATTTTTAGGGAACGGGAATTGGTAGGAGGCCGATTTATCGGGCGATTGTATTTAGTGCAGCTATCGCGCGATGAATCGCGTTCCTACAAAAACTATTTCAAGGAAACAACATGAATAAATTTAATTTTTGCGTAGCCAGTTTTTTTGCCTTAGCCAGCAGCGTGAGTAAGGCAGAAACGACTCATCAACATCACGCTGCGCCCGCCAGCAATGCCAGCGAGATTGTGTCGGCCGACGATGCGGTATTTGGTGAGTTTGGTCGTCCGCAGATGATGGGCGAAGAGAATATGGGAGGGGTGTTGCTGAATCGTTTGGAGCGCACCCAGCAACAAAATACTGCCTATGAATTATTAGCGGTTTACGGCCAGCCGTTCAATCGTACGGTGTTAAAAGCCGATGGCGTAATAGGCAACGCGCGGCTGACAGACGCACGCAACGAGCTGTTGTGGGCGCACGGGCTAGATGCGTTTTGGGATAGTCAATTAGGCGCGCGTTTAGATAGCGGCGCGTTGCCCAGTCGCCCTTGGCTAGCCTTCGGTGTGCAAGGCATTGCGCCGTATTGGTTCAACGTGGAAGCCACGGCGTACTTGGGCGAACAAGCTCGCAGCGCGTTGCGTGTGGCGGCTGAATACGATGTGCTGGTCACACAAAAACTGTTGCTGCAACCGCGCTTGGAAAGTAATTTTTATGGGCAAACCGATGCGGCGCGCAACTTAGGCAGCGGCTTATCCGATGCAACTTTAGGCTTGCGCTTACGCTACGAAATCGAACGCGAATTCGCACCGTATTTAGGCTTCGAGCGCGCCAATAAATTTGCAGGCAGTGCCCGTTTTTCCAGATCGGCAGGGGAAGCGACCGGACAAAACCGCTGGGTGGCAGGGTTGCGCATGTGGTTCTAAAAGCTGGCGGTGAGCGCAGCAAATAAAAAAGGCTTAAGAATTTCTTCTTAAGCCTTTGCTATTGGTGGGTGATGACGGGGTCGAACCGCCGACAATCGCCTTGTAAGGGCGGTGCTCTACCAACTGAGCTAATCACCCGTGTCGCTCTTTTGAGAGACGCGCATTATAGGGGGTGGTAAAAAAAATGCAAGCACGAATTGATAAATTTTATGGCGCTGATGGTAAGCAAACCATCGCCCGAGCAGACAGTCGCCCACAAGCTTTGTAGGAGGCCGACTGGTCGGGCGATTACGGCACTTCAAATGACAATTATTTGATGCACCTTGCGCAAAGCCCGTAAAATGCGCGGCTTAAATTTGGCGCACTTCATATGGCTAACGCCGCTGCACCACCACTTACCCTTCACCACTTTCCATTTTTCCTATGACTACTCGTACTCGTTTTGCTCCCAGCCCGACTGGCTATCTACATATCGGCGGCGCACGCACCGCTTTATTTTCTTGGGCGTATGCGCGCAAGTTGGGCGGCACCTTTATTTTGCGTATCGAAGATACCGATTTGGAACGCTCCTCTGAAGCATCGGTACAAGCGATTTTGGATGGTATGAGCTGGCTGAATTTGGGCTATGACGAAGGTCCGTTTTATCAGATGCAGCGCATGGAACGCTACAAAGTCGTGCTGCAAGAAATGTTGGCGGCGGGCACGGCGTATTACTGTTACACCAGGCCTGCCGAGTTGGAGGCGATGCGTGAAGCGCAACGTGCTAATGGCGAAAAGCCGCGCTACGACGGCACGTGGCGACCCGAGCAGGGCAAGACTTTGCCAGCGATTCCTGCGGATGTAAAACCCGTGGTGCGTTTCAAAAATCCGTTGCTGGGCGTGGCGGCTTGGGACGATATGGTCAAGGGCAAAATCGTGTTCGAGAATAGCGAGCTGGACGATTTGATTATTGCGCGCACCGATGGCACGCCGACTTATAACTTTTGCGTGGTGATAGATGACCTCGATATGGGCATCACGCAAGTGATACGCGGCGACGATCACGTCAACAACACGCCGCGTCAAATTAACATCCTCAAAGCACTCGGTGCGACGCTGCCACGCTACGCGCATGTGCCGATGATTTTAGGTTCGGATGGCGAACGTTTGTCTAAGCGTCACGGTGCGGTAAGCGTGATGCAATATGAAGAAGAAGGATTTTTGCCGGAAGCCTTAATCAATTATTTGGCGCGTCTGGGTTGGTCGCATGGCGATGAAGAAATTTTTTCGATTGAGCAATTAGTCGAGTGGTTTAATCTCGAACATATCAGCAAATCGGCCGCGCAATTTAATCCTGAAAAATTGCGTTGGGTAAATCAGCATTACATCAAGCAAGCCGACAATGCGCGTCTCGCGGTGTGGGTCACAAAAAATCTGGCGGCGCGCGGCATCACGGTAAATGACAGCATTCCGCTGACCAGTGTGATTGAGTTGTACAAAGGTCGCACCGCAACGCTGGTGGAATTAGCGAATGAAGCGGCGGTGTTTTATAGCGAAGTGAATCCGTCGGATGAATTGTTGCAAGCGCAGCTCACCCCCGATGTGTTGCCCGCGCTGCAAGAACTCGCGGAACGATTTGTGGATATGGCTTGGGAAGCTCCAGCGATTGCGGCAACCATCAAAGAAGTGTTGGCGAAATACAATTTGAAAATGCCCAAGTTAGCCATGCCTTTACGCGTGATGTTGGTCGGTCAAACACACACACCATCAGTTGATGCGGTGATTGCTTTGTTTCCCCGCGCGGTGGTTTTGCAGCGTATGAAAAAATATCTGTGAATGAGTGCGTAAAATTTTTTTGAGAAATACTTAAAAAATTTAAGAAAATACTTTACAAGAATAAGCCTCATCAATACAATGCGCGCTCTTCGAGATTCGGGGGTATAGCTCAGCTGGTAGAGCGCTTGCATGGCATGCAAGAGGTCAGCGGTTCGACTCCGCTTATCTCCACCAAGAGAGTAGTTTTGCAACATCTTTGTCCCCATCGTCTAGAGGCCTAGGACATCGCCCTTTCACGGCGGTAACACGAGTTCGAATCTCGTTGGGGACGCCAATACTAAAAAACATACTGAGCAATCAGTATGTTTTTTTTCGTCTAGTGTTTTTGTTTGGCTAAACAATTTTTGATGAGGCGTTTTGCGCTTGCCAATTTTCCTCGTTTAGTAATCTAGCTATACCGTTTTATTGCTGTCTTTTAACAAGTTTATGTGACGAGTAGATGACGTGATGCGATGTTTGTTTTTCGCGGTGATTTGGGTTGTGTGCTTAACCGTATCGCGTTACAGTTCGCCGTCAAAAATAATCGGAGCTTGAGCATGATTACAATAGTCGCAGTGGGATTGGTCTTCGTCTTGTTGGCGTTTGTGCGCGCCTCAATTTCCAGTTGGTTGTTAGCGATGATGGTGATTGTGCCTATCGTCGCTATTCAAGCCAGCATTTCTGAAACAGCGTTGCAGATTGTTTATATCGCACTATTTTTATTCGTGGTTTTTTTCGGTATCCCGTTCTTGCGTCGCGCGGTTATCAGCAGCGCGATGTTAAAAATTTTCCGCAAAGTATTGCCACAAATTTCTGCCACCGAACAAGAGGCCATTGATGCGGGTACGGTGTGGTGGGACGGCGAATTATTCAGCGGCAATCCTGATTGGCATAAATTACACAGCTATCCAAAATGCGGCTTGAGCGACACCGAGCAAGCCTTTATCGACACAGAGGTTGAGCAACTGTGCGCGATGTTGGATGACTGGGACATTACCCACAATCGCGCCGATTTGCCGCCTGCGGTGTGGCAGTTCATCAAGGACAAAGGCTTTTTCGGCATGATTATTCCGAAAGCCTACGGCGGTCTGGAATTTTCCGCGCAAGCGCATTCAGCGGTGGTGAGCAAAATTGCTTCCCGCAGCGGTACAGCGGCGGTGACGGTGATGGTACCGAACTCTTTAGGTCCTGCGGAATTGCTGTTGCACTACGGATCGGATGAGCAAAAAGCTAACTATCTACCCCGTTTAGCCAAAGGATTGGAGGTGCCGTGTTTTGCCTTGACGGGTCCTTTTGCAGGCTCGGATGCGGGTGCGATTCCCGATGTGGGTATCGTCGGCTACGGCGACTTTAACGGGCAGAAAAATGTACTCGGCATCCGCATCACCTGGGAGAAACGCTATATCACCTTAGCCCCCGCTGCAACCTTGTTAGGCTTGGCGTTTAAGCTGTATGACCCAGAGCATTTATTGGGTGGCGAGGTCAGTCGTGGCATCACCTTGGCGTTAATTCCCACCGACACGCCAGGCGTGAAAATTGGTCGTCGTCACTTCCCGCTTAACTCCGCTTTTTTGAATGGTCCAACGCAAGGCGAGGCGGTGTTTATTCCGATGGAATATCTAATCGGCGGCACGAATCGCATCGGTCAGGGCTGGCGCATGTTGATGGAATGTTTGGCGGCGGGGCGTTCGATTTCACTGCCTGCTAGCAGCATCGGTGCGATGAAATTAGCGGCGCGTACCAGTGGCGCGTATGGGCGGGTGCGTAAACAATTCAAAGTGCCAGTGGGTAAATTTGAAGGCGTTGAAGAAGCCTTGGCGCGCATCGGCGGACACACTTATATGGTTGATGCGGCGCGCCAATTTACTGCGCTGGCGATCGACTTGCACGAGAAGCCTTCGGTGATTTCCGCCATTATTAAATATCACGCGACCGAGCGTGGTCGCATCGTGATTAACGATGCGATGGACGTGCATGGTGGCAAAGGAATTTGCATGGGACCCGATAATTACCTCGCACGTTTTTATCAACAAGCACCGATAGGCATTACCGTTGAAGGTGCGAACATTTTGACCCGCACTTTGATGATTTTCGGCCAAGGCGCGATTCGCTCTCATCCTTATGTGCTCAAAGAAATTGCCGCGACCACCGATGAAAATCGTCAGCGCGCCTTGAAAAACTTTGATGAAGCGGTGTTCGCGCATATCAGCTTCGCTCTGAGCAATGCCGCGCGCAGCTTGGTGTTTGGCATTTCGCAAGGCTATGGAATGCCGATAGATGCCGCGCCCGAAGTGAAACGCTATTACCAACAGCTCACGCGTTATTCGGCAGCTTTCGCGCTCTCGGCTGATGTGGCGATGGCAGTATTGGGCGGCTCATTAAAACGTCGCGAAAAACTGTCAGCACGCTTAGGCGATGTATTGAGCCAGCTATATTTATGCTCGGCGACTTTGAAACGCTTTGAAGACGAAGGTCGTCCTATTGAAGATTTACCGTTGCTGCATTGGTCTATGCAAGACGCGCTGTACAAAATCGAGCAAGCTTTCGCGGGCGTAGCGCAAAACTTCCCTAATGTGTTGGCGCGTTTCGTGTTGCGTACTTTGATTTTCCCCATTGGGCAACGCCTCACGCCGCCGTCGGATGAACTCGGCCATCAAGTCGCGAGCTTGCTGATGCAGCCAGGTAGCGCGCGAGATCGCTTAACGGCGGGCATGTACTTGGGTGGTACGGATGAGCAAGATGCCGTGTGCGCCTTAGAAGCCTCGTTGTTAAGTACGCTGGCATGTGAGTCAGTGCAAGCCTTGATTGAGCAAGGGCGTAAGGCAAAAACAATCAAGTCCTTGGGCGAGCTACAAGGCATTGTTGAGGCGCGTGAAGCAGGCATTATTACGCCTGAGCAAGCTTTGCAACTTGAGCGTGATTACGCGCTGCGCCGCAAGGTCATCATGGTGGATGACTTTGCCCCTGAAGAGCTACGCGTGAAAAAGTGATGACGACGCTGCGCGACAAAGTGATTTTTATTTCGGGGGCGACGCGTGGTATCGGGCGCGAAATCGCGCTGCGTTGTGCGCGTGATGGTGCAAAAATTATCATCACGGGCAAGACCGCTGAGCCCCATGCCAAATTGCCTGGCACCATACACAGCGTGGCAGCCGAGGTGGAGGCATTGGGTGGGCAAGCCTTGGCGATACAGCTAGATGTGCGCGATGAGATGGCGATTAAAGCAGCGGTGGAACAAGCCGCAGCACACTTTGGCGGGATTGATATTTTGCTCAATAACGCCAGCGCGATTAGCTTGACCGACACTTTGCATACCAAAGCCGCACGCTTGGATTTGATGTGGGAAGTGAATATGCGTGGCACGTTTTTACTCTCGCAAGCCTGCATTCCGCATCTGCAAAAATCGACGGCAGCGCATATCTTGACGCTCTCTCCACCCCTCAATCTCGACCCCAAATGGTTCGCGCCGCATGTTGCTTACACGCTGTCGAAATATGGCATGAGCATGTGCACTTTGGGCATGGCACAGGAGTTTGCTGCTGACCGTATCGCAATAAATTGTCTTTGGCCACGCACCATTATTGCCACGGCTGCGATTGAATTTAACTTCCCCGTCGAGTTGCTCAATGCCGCGCGTAAACCCAGCATCATGGCGGATGCGGCGTATCAAATTTTTACGCAACAGGCTTTTTCGACAGGACAATTTTTAATTGATGAAGCGGTATTGCGTGCGGCGGGCGTGACGGATTTTGCGCATTACGCGGTGTCACCTAGTGTGCCGTTGTATGACGATTTGTTTTTAGCCTAGGGAGAGAAAAATGATAAGCAAGCAAGATGTAATTGAACCCACACTCGCCGTCACTTTGTATGGCTTATTTGCCGAACGCGTCAAACGCACACCGCAAAAAATAGCCTATCGTTATTTTGAAAATAATGTTTGGAGCGACATGACCTGGCAGCAAGCCAGCGATGAAGTGGCGCGTTGGCAAGTCGCTCTCACAGGCTTAAATTTACAGCGCGGCGATCGCGTTGCCATCATGTTGCGCAACTGTCCGAGCTGGGTGATTGTTGATCAAGCCGCGATGTCGCAAGGGCTGGTAGTTGTGCCGTTGTACACGGTGGATAGACCCGACAACTTGGCTTACATCATCGGCAATGCCGATGCCAAGGTGGTGATTTTAGAAACGCCAGAACAATGGCAGGCGTTGCAAACAGTGCGCGAGCAATTGCAGGGCGTGCTGCGTTTTGTGTCACTACAAAAAGTGCCGAATGGTAATGAGCCGCGCTTGTTGTCGGCAGCAGAGTTTTTGCCTGTACGCGCCACCTTGCAGGCTGATAGCGCGCCCGACATGCAAGCCTTGGCGAGCATTATTTACACCTCAGGCACGACGGGCAAACCGAAAGGTGTGATGCTCAGTCACGCCAATATGTTGAGCAATGCGCGCGCCGCATTGGATACCTTTGTGGTGTATGGCGAAGATGTCTATCTGTCATTTTTGCCGCTGTCGCATACCTTCGAGCGCACCTGTGGCTACTACTTGGCGGTGATGACGGGGGCGACGGTTGCCTATGCGCGTTCCATCCCGCAACTCTCTGAAGACCTGCTCACTATTAAGCCGACCATCATGGTGTCCGTGCCGCGTATTTATGAGCGCATCTATGCTGCGATACGCGCCAAATTGGCGGAAGGCTCGCCGCTTAAACGTGCGCTGTTTAAGTTTGCGGTCGATACGGGTTGGGCGCGTTTTGAGCGGGCGCAAGGGCGCGCTAGTTGGCAGCCTAGTTTCTTGCTCTGGCCGATTTTGCAAAAGCTGGTGGCGCAAAAAATTCTCGATAAATTAGGCGGACAGTTGCGCGTGGCGATTAGTGGCGGTGCGGCACTCGCGCCAGAAATTTCGCGCGTGTTTGTCGGCTTAGGCTTGTCTGTGGTGCAAGGCTATGGACTGACCGAAACCAGCCCGATTATTACGGGTAATAAACTCGAAAATAATTATCCGGATAGCGCGGGGCAACCGATTACTGACGTGCAAATTCGCCTAGGTGAAAACAACGCGCTGCTGGCTAAAGGACCGAACGTGATGATGGGTTATTGGCGCAATGAAGAAGCCACGCGTGCCATGATAGATGCGGATGGCTGGCTCAACACTGGCGATACCGCGCGCATTAGCAATACCGGACACGTTTACATCACGGGGCGCATCAAAGAAATTATCGTTATGTCGAATGGCGAAAAAGTCCCGCCTAATGATATGGAGCTGGCGATTTTGCACGACCCCTTGTTTGAACAAGTGATGGTGTATGGCGAAGGCAAGCCTTATTTGGTCGCGCTGGCGGTGCTCAATCACGATGCTTGGTTGCAGTTTGCTAAAGAAACGGGCGTGCGTCCCGATATGCCAGAAGCACTGACCGATAGTCGCGTACACGGCAAAATTTTGAAACGCATCGCACTTAATTTGCGCGAGTTTCCAGGCTATGCAAAAGTTAATCGAGTGTTTTTAATCGAAGAACCGTGGAGCATCGACAACGGTCTGCTCACGCCCACCTTAAAAATCAAACGCGCCAAAGTGGTGGAGAAATTTGCTGCGCAAATCGAAGAGTTGTACCGAGGACATTAGCAATGCCAGATTTACTTGCGCTGCCTAAACGTGAACCCACGCTGCGCGTTGCAGCGATGCCCTCGGATGCCAATTACACGGGGGATATTTTCGGCGGCTGGTTGATGGGGCAAGTGGATATTGCGGGCAGCATTCCTGCGGTGCAGCGCGCCCGTGGTCGCGTGGTGACCGTGGCAGTAAATTCTTTTATTTTCAAACAGCCGCTGTTCGTTGGCGACATCGTTAGTTTTTATACCGAAATTATTAAAATCGGCACGACTTCGATTACCGTAGATGTGGAAGTGTTTGTGCAACGTAACCCCGCTAAACCTGAATGCTTAAAAGTCACCGAGGCGACGTTGACTTATGTGGCGGTGGGTGAAGATAGACGACCGCGCAGCTTGCCCCTCGTGAGCTGACGCGCTGATTTTTTGTAGTTTGGTAGTCGTTTTAATAGGTGCAGCATCGTGGTTGGCAGTATTTTTATTTCTTAGGGAGAACTCAAATGCGTCAAGTCAAACTGGTACTGGTAGCAACAATGAGCGCGGCTTTAGCTGCGTGCGGAGGCGGCGGCAGCGATGTGCCCGCCAAGCCAAAATTCACCTCGCAAGTATCGTTCGGCGACAGCTTGAGCGATGTGGGTTCTTATCGTGTGGCAACCATAGGATCAACGCCAACCAACTTTGTGGGTCAATTTACGATTAACGCCGCACCAGGTGTTTCTACTAATTGGACGCAAATGATGGCAGCGAAATTGGGTGTGGCTGCACCTTGTGCGGCGGCGGTTGGTGGGTTTGGTGTGGCACGAACTCCCGCAGCAGGTCTTACTGTTGCAGGTTGCTATGGTTATGCGCAGGGCGGCTCACGGGTTACTAGTGCCGCAGGCGTGGGAAATACAGGGGCAACTGGACCAATGACGGAACCCGTCGTCACTCAGGTTTTGAACCATCTAGCCGCCACAGGTAATAAATTTACGGGGAGTGAAATTGTCACTGTAATGGCGGGTGCGAACGATGTGTTTACGCAAGCGGGCATGGTGGGTGCGGGTGCAATTACACCTGCGAGTGCGGTTGCAGCAGTGCAAACCGCAGCGACTGAATTAGCTGCCGTGGTGAATACGCAAATTATCGCCAAGGGGGCGGCGCATGTGGTGCTGGTGAATGTGCCTGATATTGCCAGCACACCGCAAGCAACACCGACAACAGCAGGGTTGTTAAATTTATTAGTGACATCTTTTAATGCGACCTTAAAAGTCAGCGTACCGGACAGCGCGGTGGTGCTGAATGTGGATGCTTACACAGCCAGTAAAGATGAAGTGGCTAATCCCGCCAAATACAACCTGACCAATGTAGTTGGCACAGCGTGTAATTTACCGTTAGCGAGTTCCTCATCGCTGACCTGTAACGCTACAAATCTGACACTAGGGGTGACAGCGGCGGATCATTATTTGTTCGCAGATAAAGTCCACCCCACGCCTTACGGGCATTTGTTGTTTGCGACTTATGTGTTGCAGGCGATGACCAATAAAGGTTGGTACTAATTCATCTGCTAGGATCATTCAATTAGGGAGACATCATCATGTTAGGCAAAAAAACAGTATTAAGTGGTTCGATCATGGCGGCGTTGTTGGTTATGACGGGCGGTGCGGCAGCATCAGGCTTTGCTTTGATTGAACAAAACGCCAGCGGCTTGGGCAATGCGTATGCGGGTGGGGCGGCAATTGCAGACGATGCTTCGACGGTGTTCTTTAACCCCGCTGGCATGTCGCGCTTAAAGGCTAAGCAGGTCGTGTTGGCGGGGCATTTGATTACGCCCTCGGCAAAATTTACTGGCACGGGCGGGGCTGGGACAAATATGGGCGGCGACGCGGGCAGCACGGCATTTGTGCCCAATGCTTATTTTGTGATGCCAGTGCGCGACGACCTGCATTTTGGTATCGGTTTGAACGCGCCGTTTGGTTTGCAAACCAGCTATGACCCCGCTTGGGTGGGCGCGCATCAAGCGATTAAATCCAGTATTACCACGGTGAACGTCAATCCGTCTTTGTCTTATCAAGTCAATGAAGCATTGAGTTTGGGGTTGGGCGTGAACTATCAGCAAATCAAGGGCGAACTTAGTGAAAATCGTGGCGGCGCATTAGGTACGGCGGTGGTTAAAGGTTCGGATAGCACTTGGGGGTATAACTTAGGCGCGCTGTATCAGCTCGATGCGGATACGCGTATTGGCATGGCGTATCGTTCGGCGATGAGTTACAAACTCACGGGTACGGTAACCACTTCGCTCCCATTCGCCAATGGTCCAGTGTCGTTGGATGTGAAATTGCCTGATAGTTTTTCGGTGAGTGCATTTCATCGTTACAACGATAAATGGGACGTGATGGCGGATGCGACTTTGACGGGTTGGAGTTCGTTTAAGCAAGTCAAAGTTTTAGATGCGAACGGTGCAGCGATTTCTAACACGCCTGAAAATTGGAAAAATACCGTGCGCGTGGCCGTGGGGGTTACGCATCACTACAACGAGCAATGGGCGGCGCGCGGGGGGCTCGCTTATGATCAAGCACCTGTGAGCGATGCTTTCCGTACCGCACGCGTTCCCGATAACAACCGTACTTGGTTAGCACTCGGCGGTCAGTACCAAGTCTCGGCAGCGGGGGCGATTGATTTTGGTTATGCGCATTTGTTTATTGGCGATGCCAAAATCAATGCGACTTCTCCCGCACCCGCTTTGGTCGGCGTTTACAAAAGCAGCGTGAACATCGTGAGCGCGCAATACAGCTATAACTTCTAAGTTTGCTGCGTAATGGGACGGGGAGATGCGTCTTCCCGTTTTTTGTTTTTACTTGGGTTTTATCCCTCATTATTTTGGAGAGTTGCAATGAGCAATTTTCAGATTCGTAAAGTCGCCGTGCTAGGCGCGGGTGTGATGGGCGCGCAGATTGCCGCGCATCTGGTGAACGCCAATGTGCAGACCATTTTGTTCGACTTGCCAGCCAAAGACGGAGAGCCGAATGGCGTGGTCAACAAGGCATTGGAAGGCTTGAAAAAGCTCGACCCTGCGCCCATTTCTAGCCCTGCAAAAATCAGCTATATCGAAGCTGCAAATTACGAGCAGCATCTGGAAATGTTGCGAGACTGCGATCTCATCATCGAAGCGATTGCCGAGCGTGTGGACTGGAAGTCCGATTTGTATCGCAAGGTCGCGCCGCACCTGCATGCCAACGCCATCTTCGCCACCAACACATCAGGACTTTCCATCAATACGCTTGCGCAAGCCTTCCCCGAAAGTCTGCGCCACCGCTTCTGCGGCATCCATTTTTTCAATCCGCCGCGCTATATGCACCTGGTCGAATTGATCCCCTGCGCGGGCACGGACGCGCCGCTGCTCGATCAACTGGAAACTTTTCTGGTCTCGACTTTGGGTAAAGGCGTGGTACGTGCCAAAGACACGCCCAACTTTATTGCCAACCGCGTTGGCGTGTTCTCCATGCTCGCGACTGTGCATCACGCCGAGCGGCTGGGCTTGGGCTTCGACATCGTTGACGCGCTGACCGGACGTTATCTCGGTCGTCCCAAGAGCGCGACTTTTCGCACGCTGGATGTGGTCGGTCTGGATGTGTTTGCGCATGTGGTTAAAACTATGCAGGACAATCTTGCCGACGACCCTTGGCATCGCTATTTCAAACAGCCTGACTGGATGACGACGCTTATCGCGCAGGGTGCATTGGGGCAAAAAGCCAAACGCGGCGTGTATCAAAAAGTCGGTAAAGAGATACAAGTACTGGACTTGGCGAGCGGTGCGTATCGCGTGTCGGACGGCAAGGCCAACGATGACGTTAAAGACATCCTGCGCGAACGCGACTGGACGGTGAAGTTGGGCAAGCTGCGTGCGAGTGAAGACCGCCAAGCGCAGTTCGTGTGGAGCATCTTCCGCGACACCTTCCATTATTGCGCGCTGCAACTGGAACACATCGCCAACAACGCGCGTGACCTCGATCTCGCGGTGCGCTGGGGCTTCGGCTGGGACAGTGGCCCGTTCGAGATATGGCAAGCGGCAGGTTGGCAACAAGTATCGGGTTGGATCACCGCCGACATCGCGGCAGGCAAGAGCATGAGCCAAGCACCGCTGCCCGCTTGGGTGAGTGAGGCGGATCGCAGCGGTGTGCATACCGCGCAAGGCAGTTATTCCCCTCGCCCGCTTGCGGGAGAGGGGCTAGGGGTGAGGGCAGCGGGCAGCAATCAAGCCCGCTCCAGGCTGCCCGTTTATGCACGCCAACTCTATCCCGACGCGCTGTTGGGCGAAGTGCGCCGCTTTGGCGAGACGGTGTTCGAGAACGCAGCGGTGCGCATGTGGCACAGCGGCGACGGCATCGCCGTGTTGAGCTTCAAGACCAAGATGCACACGGTCGATAACGATGTGCTGGACGGCGTGTTGCGCGCGGTGGATGAGGCCGAAGCGCATTTCAGCGCGTTGGTGTTGTGGCAGACCGAGCTGCCATTTTGTGCGGGCGCGAACCTGCTGCAACTGATGCAAGGCGTGCAAGAACCCGCGCCGGAAGCAGGCATGTTCGGCAAACTCAAAGGCGCGGTGAGCCGCGTCAAATATACCGTGGCGGGTGGCGGTGGCATGGGCGATCTGTTCAACGCCGCGACCGGTAACGTGCCCAAGGTCGAAGCGGTGGTCGCGAAATTCCAGCAAGTCTCGCAACGCCTCAAATACGCGCTCGTGCCCACCATCGCAGCGGTGGATGGCTTGGCGTTAGGCGGCGGTTGCGAATTCTCCATTCACTGCACGCGCATCGTCGCCACGTTGGAAAGCTACATCGGCTTGGTTGAAGTCGGCGTGGGATTGTTGCCCGCAGGCGGCGGCTGCAAAGAGATGGCGCAACGTGCCGCAGCCGAAGCAAAGGGCGGCGACATCTTTCCGTTCCTGCGCCGCTACTTCCAGAACATCGCCATGGGCGAAGTCGCCAAGAGTGCCGAGATGGCACGCGAGATGGGCTACTTGCGCGCCTCGGATCGCGTCGTGCTGAATCGTTTCGAGCTGCTGCATGTCGCCAAAGCCGAAGCTAACGCACTCACCGCCACGGGCTACCGTCCGCCGTTGCATCAAGCGCAGATTCCCGTTGCAGGTCGCACTGGCATCGCCACCTTCAAAGCCTCCATGCTCAATATGCGCGAAGGCGGCTTTATCTCTGAGCATGACTATCAAATAGGCTGCCGCGTCGCCGAAACCATGTGCGGCGGCGATGTGGAAACGGGCAGTCTGGTGGATGAAGATTGGCTGCTCGATCTGGAGCGTAAACACTTTATGGAACTGCTCGCGACCGATAAAACACAAGAAAGGATTGAATTTATGTTGAAGAACGGGAAACCGCTAAGGAATTGATGTGGTTAAATTTTTGCGGCTGATGGGAAAAATGAAATGGCAGATAAAGAAAAATGGGAGCAACGATTAGCTGAAAACTCTCTGACTATTTTAGTGGGGATTTTTTTGTTTGCTGTCGTTGCAGCCTTAGGAGTGGTTGGGATTTATTGGCATTATTTCAGCAACCTCCCTGTAAAAGCGGATGCTGCGCCTTGGGGGCAGTTTGGCGATTTTTTCGGTGGCACGCTTAATCCTATTTTTGGTTTTTTGTCGGTGATGGCATTGCTTGCGGCATTAGTGATACAGGGACGCGAGTTGCGGATTTCTTCGCAAGAGTTAAAGAACTCTGCGCTAGCTCTTGATAAGCAAAACAAGGCAATTGCGCATCAGAGTTTTGAGCAGACATTTTTTTCTTGGGTGAAAAACTATCAAGACATGCTTGCCACGGTTCGACACACCGTAACTCAATCGTTAGCCTCTTTAGATAAAAAGAGTGTGTATGTCGGTCGAGAGGCACTTTGGCAGCTCTGGCTTGAAAAAATAAATTTTCCCAAAATCAATGATTTTGCTATGGATGAGTTAGCGCAAGACTTTTCCGAAAAGGCGGAAGAAAAAATAATTGAGTTGTATTACTCAAAAGCAGTGCTTGATTTATGGTTGCAACTTTATTTTGATAATGAATATCAACTTGATAGTCTGTTCCGCAATTTATATCGCTTGATTTTATGGATAGATTCACAAGATGAAAGCCGAATCAATCAGGCGCAAAAATGGATGTATGTCAGTGTGGCCCGGGCGCAGCTTTCATGGATAGAAATGGTGTATTTGTTTTATAACGGGCAGACTGATAGAGGGCTTAAATTTAGGCGATTAGTCGATAAATATGCCCTATTCGATAACTTGAATTTTGCGTCTGATGCTGCGATTAAAAATCTCAAAGACCACCCGCTAGAAAATCGAGGATACGCGGCAACGGCTTATGATTCACGTTTAGCAAGACTTGCATTAGGGTTGCCAGAGTCCAGCGAAGAAACGCTTGCGATGGCTGAGGTCTAAAAACTTACCCGCAAAAATTGTAACAATAGGAGACGCACCACGGTTTAACTTGATAAATGCATAACACCATGACAACACCACTCAATCCACAACCCGACTTCAATGAGATCACGCAACTGATCGCCGCTGCTAAGCAGCGCGCGGTGCAGGCGGTGAATGTCATGTTGATTGAGTTGTATTGGCAGGTGGGGCAGTTCATCAGCTACAAGATTGCGCAGGCGGAATGGGGTGATGGGGTGGTGGCGCAACTGGCGGAGCATCTGGCGCAGACACAGCCAAATTTGCGTGGCTTTACTCGTCCGAACTTATTTCGGATGAAGCAGTTTTATGAAGCGTATCAAGGAGATGAAATTGTCTCACCACTGGTGAGACAATTGCCGTGGACGCATAACCTCATCATTCTTAGTCAAAGTAAAAGACCAGAAGAGCGTGAGTTTTACCTGCGCCTTGCGGTTCGTGAGCAGTGGAGCAAACGCGAATTGGAGCGGCAGTTGAAAGCTGCTTTATTCGAGCGCACGGTGCTGAATCCGTTAAAAGTGACGTCACTGGTATCACACACTCATGCTGATGCGATGAGTGTGTTTAAAGACAGTTACATGGTGGAGTTTCTCGACTTGCCACAAGGTCATGGTGAGGCAGATTTGCATCAAGGTTTGTTGCTGAGGCTCAAAGATTTATTGATCGAGTTGGGGCGAGATTTTTGTTTTGTGGGCAGCGAGTATCCGCTGCAAGTGGGTGGGCGAGACTTTGCGCTCGACCTGTTGTTCTTCCATCGCGGCTTGAATTGTCTGGTCGCTATCGAGTTAAAGGTTGGGCGTTTTGAGCCTGAGTATTTAGGCAAGCTGGGCTTTTATCTCGAAGCCCTCGACCGTGATGTGAAGAAGCCGCACGAGCAGCCCGCCATCGGTGTGCTACTTTGCGCGAGCAAGGACAACGAGGTGGTGGAATATGCATTGAGTCGCAGTCTATCTCCTGCTCTTATCGCGGAGTATCAAACGCAGTTGCCGGACAAGGCGTTGCTGCAAGCCAAGTTGCATGAGTTCTATTTGCAGAATGTGCATGAAGAAGAGTGAGTTCTTTCGATTACAAACAGTACGTGCTTCATTAAGGAGAACAGCATGAGCAAACAAATCCAAGAAGCCTATATCGTTGCAGCGACGCGCACGCCGGTGGGTAAGGCACCGCGCGGGATGTTCCGCAACACGCGCCCCGATGATTTATTGGCGCACGTTATCAAGGCGGTGCTGGCGCAAGCCCCGTCGCTAGACCCCGCCAGCATCGGCGATGTGATTGTTGGTTGCGCGATGCCGGAGGCGGAGCAGGGGACGAACGTGGCGCGTATCGCTTTGCTGTTGGCGGGGCTGCCGCACACCGTGCCGGGGCTGACCATCAATCGCTTTTGTTCGTCGGGGCTGCAAGCGGTGGCGCAGGCGGCGGATCGCATCCGTTTGGGTGAGTGCGATGTGATGCTGGCGTGCGGGGTGGAAAGCATGAGCATGGTGCCGATGATGGGCAATAAAATTGCGTTTAATAGCGCGATTTTTGAGCGCGATGAAAACCTAGGCATCGCTTACGGCATGGGGCTGACAGCGGAGAAGGTGGCGGAGCGTTGGCAGGTGAGTCGCGAGGCACAGGATGCGTTTGCTTTGCAGAGTCATCAGCGTGCGATTGCGGCGCAATTGGCGGGCGAATTTAGCGATGAAATCACGCCTTACCCAATCAATGAACACCTGCCCGATATGACCACGCGCGAGGTGAAAATCAAGTCGCGCGCCGCCACGCAGGACGAAGGTCCGCGCGCGGATACTTCGCTGGAGGCGTTGGCAAAATTGAAAACGGTGTTCGCGCAAAAAGGTTCGGTGACGGCGGGCAATAGTTCGCAGATGTCGGACGGCGCGGGGGCGGTGTTGCTGTGTTCCGAGGCTGCGTTGAAGCGTTACAACTTAACGCCGATTGGCAAGTTTCATAGCTTTAGCGTGGCGGGCGTGCCACCCGAAATTATGGGCATCGGTCCGAAAGAAGCTGTACCGCGCGCTTTGAAATTAGCGGGGCTAAACCTGAACCAAATTGACTGGATAGAACTCAACGAAGCCTTTGCCGCACAATCGTTGGCGGTCATTGGTGATTTGGGATTAGACCCTGCCAAAGTGAATCCTTTAGGTGGCGCAATCGCCTTGGGTCATCCCTTGGGTGCTACGGGCGCGATACGCACGGCGACTTTGCTGCATGGTCTGCGCCGCCATAAACAAAAATACGGCATCGTGACCATGTGCATAGGCACGGGCATGGGCGCGGCGGGTGTGTTTGAGGCGTTGTAAAATTTTCACAAGATAATTTTTTAAGGAGCTAGAGATGAAAAAAATACTGATTTTAAGCATCGCGATGTTGTTCAGTTTTAATCTGCACGCTAAAGAAATTTCGGGTGTGAACATCGTGGAAACCGTGTCGTTGGGCGGCAAAAATCTGGTGCTGAATGGTGCGGGTGTGCGCACTAAAATGATGTTCGATATTTATGTGGCAGCGTTGTATCGCAGCGAAAAATCTAAGCAGGCGGAAACTGTTTTAGCGGACGTGAGCGCGCGCCGCGTTGCCTTGCATATAGTGTTTGGCTTGAAATCAGAAAAGCTGTTGGAAGCTTTTACCAGCGGGATTGCCGCGAATCAAACCAGCGCGCAGTTGCTCGCACTGGATGCCCCGTTGAAAAAATTTGCTGCGATTTTTGCGGCGATTCCTGAAGTGAAAAAAGCCGATGTGATTTTGCTCGACTACCTGCCCGAAGTAGGCACTAAAGTAATCGTGAATGGCGTGGAGCGTGGCGTGATTGCAGGCGTGGAATTTAATCGCGCATTGCTGTCAGTTTGGTTAGGCAACAAGCCTGTTGATGCCGATTTGAAAAAGGATTTGTTAGGTGTTTGGTAAGTCAACTTTATGTAGCACCGTCGTGCCATGAACTTGTCACCGCCGCGCGTCATTCCCATCAATCGTGATGCACTCAATCAAGCCTTGCTGGAAGCTGGCGGTGGCTTTTCGCGTGCCTTGAGCGAACAGCACGATCATCTGTTTGCCGATGTCGTGCTGACTATTTCGTCAGAACATTTGGCGCAAATGCAGGCAGTGATTACGGCGGTGGAGACAGTGGTAAGGGCTGGGAAGTCGGCGATAGTGAGTGGTGCCTTAGGTGTTTGTTATGGTTACGACTTTCACTTGAATGCAGATGGCGCGCATCTCATTGAAATCAATACCAACGCAGGAGGCGCATTTTTGAACGCGCTACTCATAGACAGTCAAGTTGGCTTGCCAGGTAAGGCGTTGGCGGATGAAAACTTAGCGGATGTTTTTGTCGCGATGTTCCATAACGAGTGGCGATTAGCGCGCGGCGATGCACAGCTCAATACCATTGCAATCGTGGATGAATTGCCTACTACGCAATATCTCTACCCTGAATTTTTATTGGCGAAAAATTTATTGGAGCGGGACGGCATCGAGGTGTTCATCGCCGCGCCTGATGAGTTGCAAGCGCGCGACGACGGCTTGTATGTGGACGATTGCAAGATAGATTTAATTTACAACCGCCTCACCGATTTTTCTTTGCAGCAGTTTCCGCACTTGCTCGCGGCGTATGAAAATAATCACACGCTGTTCACGCCTAATCCCGCGCATTACCAACGCTATGCGGATAAACGCAAGCTGATTGAACTGAGCGACGCAGATTTTTTGCAAACCAGCGGTATCGCGTCAACCCATATCAACGCGCTGTTGCGCGGTATTCCGCAAACCAAATTAGTGCGGGCTGAAGATGCTGAGGTGTGGTGGGCAGAACGTAAGCAATGGTTTTTCAAACCCGTGAATGGCTACGGTAGCCGTGGCGCGTATCGCGGCGATAAGCTCACTAAACGCGTGTTCGTAGACATCATGCAAGCCGACTATGTGGCGCAGCGGTTGGCGATGCCGGGCGAGATTTCAGTGGCGCAAAACGATACGGCAATCACGTTGAAATATGATGTGCGCTGTTATGTTTATGACGGACATATTCAGCTTGTCGCGGCGCGTTTGTATCAAGGTCAAACCACTAATTTTCGTACCACCGGTGGCGGCTTTGCACTGCTGCGGGTCGCGGCGTAACAGGAAAAATAGCATGTTAATTTATTCATTTATTGCCATCGGTTTGGGTGCAGCGTGCGGTGCGTGGTTGCGTTGGGGCTTAGGCTTGTGGCTTAACGCCAGTGTGCCTAGCTTGCCACTTGGCACACTTACGGCAAATTTATTGGGCGGCTATTTAGTGGGTTTGGCGATTGCATTTTTTATGCAACATCCCGCCCTATCTCCCGAATGGCGGCTATTTATTATCACGGGTTTTCTGGGCGGCTTGACGACCTTTTCTACGTTTTCCGCAGAGACCGTGACGCTGCTGATACGCGGTCAATACGCATGGGGGGCGGGTATTATCGCCGCGCATTTAGGTGGCTCATTGCTGATGACGATTTTGGGTCTGCAAACTTTCAAATGGCTACAAAACTAAGGAGCACAAAATGAATTTGCTATCTTTTTATGTGAGCGAAAAACAGCGTCATGCAGGTCAGCCTTTGTATGAATGGTTGTTGGCGCAAGCGCAGTCACAAGGCATCGGTGGTGGCTCGGCATTCCGTTCTATTGCAGGCTTTGGACGACATGGCAAACTACATGAAGAAATATTTTTTGAACTGGCAGGCGAGTTGGCGGTCAAGGTCGAGTTCGTGCTGGACGACGCGCATACTGAAAAATTTCTGGGTATGTTGCGAGGCGAAAGTTTGGAAATTTTTTATCTGCGTCAGCGTGTCGAGTTTGCCAAAATTTAATGATGATTTTTAACTAAAAGGAATGACCATGAAAAGATTTTTATTGATGATGTCGCTGGCTTGTTTGAGCAGCGCGGCGGCGCAGGCGGCGGTGGTCGGCAAAGAGGTGAGCTACACGGCGAATGGCACGACCATGAAGGGTTACATCGCTTACGACGATGCGTTCAAGGGCAAGCGTCCAGCGGTGCTGGTGGTGCATGAATGGTGGGGGCATAACGACTATGTGCGTCATCGTGCCGACATGCTCGCACAGCAAGGCTATACCGCGCTGGCGGTGGATATGTACGGCGATGGCAAATTGGCAGTGCACCCCGATGACGCGGGGAAATTTGCTACCGAAGTGAGCAAAAATATGCCGATGGCGAAAGCGCGTTTTGAAGCAGGCATGACGCTGTTGCGTAAACAAAAAACGGTTAATGCCAAAGAGTTGGCGGCAATTGGTTATTGCTTCGGCGGTGGCGTGGTACTGAACATGGCGCGCGCGGGTGAGCCATTAAAAGCCGTGGTGAGTTTTCATGGTTCTTTAAGCACGGACACGCCCGCAGCAGCTGGGCAAGTCAAAGCACGCATCGTGTCGTTTACGGGTGAAGATGACGTGATGATTACGGCGAATAAAGTCGCTGCGTTCAAGCAGGAAATGAGCGATGCCAAAGCCGATTCCCGCGTGGTGACTTACCCCGGTGTGAAGCATAGTTTTACCAATCCCGATGCGGATGAGTTGGGTAAGAAATTCAACTTGCCGCTCGCCTACAACGCCGATGCCGACAAAGATTCATGGCAACAAACGACGGTGTTTTTGAAGGACGTGTTTAGTAAGAAATGACTGAATGGACAACTGGGACTTAAAACGCTACGAGCAAGAAAAGCACCGCTTTATTCAGCGACGTATTCATCAAGCTCCGCTCTGGAGTCAATTCACTTTGGTCTTTGCGTTTTCGTGGGGTGCGGCTTGGTTGTCTAGCTGGATACTATGGCGGTTTTTTTCTGACAGTCATGTGTGGTTAAGTCGTTTGCCGATTAGATATGCGATTGCTTTTATGGTGGCATACGCCTGTTTTTTTGTGGCGGTCGGATGGTGGATTAACGAGGCGAAACGTGAACCTGAAAGCCAAAATACGCACAATGATATTAGTGATGCCGCAACCGGTGGTGATGCAGAAGGGTGTTTAATTGTCGTTGGGTTGTGGCTATTGGGGTTGTTGGTAAGCGCAATTTTTTTAGCGGTTGGCGGTGCCCCGATGTTACTGGAGGCAGCATTTGAAGCGGCTTTCGCTGGTGTCATTGTGCGAAGGTTTACAGGCGATCGGTTATTGGGCGATTGGAAATCACGGCTGCTGCAAAACACATGGAAACAAGCGGTGCTGAGTCTGCTAATACTGATTTCTGTCGCCGCTTATTTACAGCAAAGAGTGCCAGACGCAACAACCTTTGCCGAGGCAATACGCCGCCTCTTCTTCAGCCAATAAAAAACGCCCGTGAGGGCGTTTTTTATTGGCTACGATTACTAGGTTACTCAGCGAAAAAATCTTTGACTTTGTTCATCCAAGATTTCGCACGGGGGTTATGCCGCTCGCTATCTTTGTCGTTGATGCTTTCAAACTCGCGCAGCAGTTCTTTTTGCTTCTCCGTCAGGCTCACCGGCGTTTCGACTATCACATGGCAATGCAAATCGCCGTGCGTGGAACTGCGCACGCCTTTGATGCCTTTGCCGCGTAAACGGAATTGCTTACCGCTTTGTGTTTCAGCGGGAATCTTGATGCTGGCTTTGCCATCTAAAGTCGGAATCTCAATCTCGCCACCCAGCGCTGCGATGCTAAAACTAATCGGCATTTCGCAATGCAAATCGTCACCATCGCGTTGGAATACCGCATGGGGTTTGATATGCACTTCGATAAATAAATCGCCGCGCGGTGCACCTCGACTGCCCAATTCACCCAAACCAGAATGGCGAATCCGCATCCCTTCGGCAATCCCCGCAGGGATTTTTATTTCCTGCTCTTGAGCCGTTTTGACACGCCCCACGCCTTGGCAAATTTTGCATGGCGAAGCAATCATCTTGCCCGTGCCATGACAACGTGGACAGGCTTGTTGCACCGAGAAAAAGCCTTGCTGCATACGTACTTGTCCGTGCCCGCCGCAGGTGGTGCAGGTGCTCGCGGAAGTACCCGCTTTTGCACCTGAACCGTGACACGGTTCGCACTCTTCCATAATCGGAATGCGAATTTTTTTAGTCGCGCCGCGAGCGGCTTCTTCTAGCGTGATTTGCATGGTGTAGCTCAAATCCGCACCGCGTTGCGCACTGCTGCGCCCGCCGTTGCCGCCGCGCCCGCCACCACCGAAAATATCGCCGAAAATATCGGAGAAATCGAAGCCTTGTCCACCGCCTTGACCAAATGGACTGCCGCCGCCCATGCCGCCTGCTTCAAAAGCCGCGTGACCATGTTGATCGTAAGCAGCACGTTTTTGCGTGTCGCTCAAAGTCTCGTAGGCTTCCTTGGCTTCTTTGAAATGCGCCTCCGCACTGGGGTTGTCGGGATTGCGGTCAGGATGAAACTTCATCGCCATCTTGCGATAGGCTTTTTTCAGCTCCTCCTCAGACGCATCGCGATTCACGCCTAGGGTTTCGTAATAATCTTTTTTGCTCATAGCTGTTAGTAGGTGTCGCTAGTTGTTAATTGAAAAGCGCATTCGTTAATTCGGGAGATTGAAAGTAAAAAAACGCTAGTCATCAGTCGAGCGATGTTCTGCTCCAACTAGCGACTAGCGTTTAGAAACGAATGATTACTTCGTATCCTTGACTTCGGTGAAGTCCGCATCCACGACATTGTCGTCATGCTTAGCTGGTTCAGCGTGAGGAGCTGCGCCTGCATCCGCGCCTTGTGCTTTGGCTTGTTCGGCGGCATACATTTTTTCGCCTAACTTTTGTGCCGCAGTTGCCAGTGCTTCAGCCTTTGCTTCGATCGCCGCTTTATCATCGGTGTTTACGACTTCTTCAGCTTCTTTCAACGCTGCTTCAACCGCTGTTTTTTCATCCGCGCTCAGGTGGTCGCCGTACTCTTTCAACGATTTGTGTGTTGAGTGAATCAAGCTGTCCAATTGATTGCGCGCAGTGACTAATTCAATCATTTTGCGGTCGTCTTCGGCATTGGCTTCGGCATCTGCCACCATGCGTTGAATTTCTTCCTCGCTCAAGCCAGAACTCGCTTGAATCTTGATTTTATTTTCTTTGCCGGTGGCTTTGTCCTTCGCGCTGACGTGCAAAATACCGTTCGCGTCGATGTCGAAAGTCACTTCAATTTGTGGTGTGCCACGCGCTGCGGGTGGAATGTCTGACAAGTTAAATTGACCCAAGCTCTTATTGCCCGAAGCGATTTCGCGCTCACCTTGCAACACATGAATTGTCACAGCATTTTGGTTGTCTTCAGCCGTCGAAAACACTTGCGATGCTTTGGTAGGAATCGTGGTGTTTTTCTTGATGAGTTTAGTCATCACGCTGCCCATGGTTTCAATTCCCAAAGATAATGGTGTTACATCCAACAGCAACACGTCTTTCACTTCACCTTGCAACACGCCGCCTTGAATCGCCGCGCCCACTGCAACGGCTTCATCAGGATTCACATCGCGACGCGCTTCTTTGCCGAAAAATTCTCTAACTTTTTCTTGCACCATAGGCATACGCGTTTGACCACCAACCAAAATTACGTCGGCGATGTCAGCGGCAGAAACGCCCGCATCTTTCATAGCGATACGGCAAGGTTCGATGGTGCGTGCAACCAAGTCTTCAACCAAACTTTCCAATTTGGCGCGGGTGATTTTCACCGCCAAATGTTTAGGACCCGTTGCATCGGCTGTGACGTAAGGCAGGTTCACTTCGGTTTGTTGCGCGCTAGACAATTCAATCTTGGCTTTTTCTGCCGCGTCTTTCAGACGTTGCAATGCCAACACATCTTTACGCAAGTCGATGCCGCTTTCTTTTTGGAATTCTTCCACTAAGAAATCAATCACGCGCATATCGAAATCTTCCCCGCCCAAGAAGGTGTCGCCGTTGGTGGACAACACTTCAAATTGATGTTCACCGTCGAGTTCAGCGATGTCGATAATCGAAATATCGAACGTGCCGCCGCCTAGGTCATACACCGCAATTTTGCGATCGCCTTCTTGCTTGTCCATACCAAACGCCAATGCAGCAGCAGTCGGTTCGTTGATGATACGTTTCACATCCAGCCCCGCGATACGACCCGCGTCTTTAGTGGCTTGACGTTGCGCATCGTTGAAATAAGCAGGAACGGTAATGACTGCTTCGGTGACAGGTTCGCCCAAATAATCTTCGGCGGTTTTCTTCATTTTCATCAGCACTTGTGCCGAGATTTCAGGTGCAGAAAATTCTTTGTCGCGCACTTTAATCCATGCGTCGCCGTTCTTGGCTTTAACGATTTTGAAAGGTACCATCGCGATGTCTTTTTGTACCATCTTCTCGTCGAAAGCACGACCAATCAGACGTTTCACGCCGTACAAAGTATTAGTTGGATTGGTCACTGCTTGACGTTTAGCTGGCGCGCCGACCAACACTTCGCCGTCTTCCATATAAGCAATAATCGAAGGCGTAGTGCGCGTACCTTCCGCGTTTTCAATTACCTTAGTCTTGCCGTTTTCCATGATTGCGACGCAAGAGTTAGTTGTGCCCAAGTCGATACCGATAATTTTTCCCATGATGCGTTCCTTTTCAAAAAGTTTGTTGAGTTCGATGCTGCGTAAATTGGGGATGCGTGTTACAAATTTCAAGAGCGGTAATTTGAGGGAAGGGAGAAGGGTTCGCACCTTTGGTGCTTAAGGGGGAAGGGGAAACCCTCCGCGCCGTTGTTACCCTTCTCTCTTCCCCCTTATCCCTTCCCGTTATTTGCCTTTAGCCACCAACACCAACGCTGGACGTAGTACACGTTCGTTCAGCGCGTAGCCTTTTTGCATGACGCTGACCACGGTGTTAGCAGGCTGATCGCTCTCTACCATGCTGATAGCTTGGTGTTTGTGCGGGTCGAGTTTTTCGCCGACGGGGTTGATTTCGGTGATGTGGAATTTTTCAAACACGCTGGAGAGTTGCTTTTGCGTGAGTTCCATGCCGCTCTTAAAACTTTCCACCGTGGTGTTTTCCACCGCCAGTGCGGCTTGCAAACTGTCCATCACCGCCAGCATTTCATTGGAAAATTTCTCCACGGCAAATTTTTGCGCTTTGCTAATGTCATCGGCAGCGCGGCGGCGGATGTTTTCACCTTCGGCTTTGGCATACATCCACGCGTCGTAATGCTCTTGACCTTTTAATTCGGCGGCTTGCAGCTGCTCCTCCATGCTAGGCATGGCTTCAATTGGGGTGGTGCTGGCTTCTGAGATAGCCGCTTCTGCTACGGGGGTTGCGTTTTCTTGCTGTTCCATTTGGTTCTCCTGTTTTCGACCGATGCTTAATGGGGGTAGATTTTTCACTTTCAAGCGTTATCGTAAAATTATTTTTGAGTGCCATAATGCGCGCCGCTTTTTTCCTGAATCCTGAATCCTGAATCTTATCGCCCCCGTGACCTCCCCAAAAAACTACCACTGGCGCATCGCTGGCTTTTACTTCTTCTACTACGCTTTCGTCGGCATGTTCGCGCCGTACTGGAGTTTGTATCTATCCTCCATCCACTTCAATCCAATTGAAATTGGCATCTTGATGTCGTTGCAGCCCGTGATGCGTTTAATCGCGCCGAATTTATGGGGCTGGTTGGCCGACCACACCGGCAAACGCCGCTTAGTCGTGCAACTCGCCGCGAGCTTTTCCGCCTTGTGCTATTTGGGCGTATTCACCACCACCAGTTTTTGGGGCATGTTCATTGTGCTGTCGCTGATGGCGTTTTTTTGGAGCGCGTCGATGCCCTTGGTCGAAGCCACCACACTCAGCTATTTAGGCAAAAACACCGCGCATTACGGGCGCATCCGCTCGTGGGGGTCGATTGGTTTTATCGTCGCGGTGATGGGCTTAGGCTGGGCGTTTGACTACATCGCCATTGCCTATTTGCTGTGGGCGGGGCTGGTGTGCGAAATCGGCATTTTGATTTTTGCGCGGCAAATGCCGCACACCGAAATCGTCGCGCATCACACCGACAGCCAGCCGATCAAAGCCATTGTGATGCAGCCGCGCGTGCTCGCCCTGTTTGGCGCGTGTGCCTTGATGTCCGTGGCGCACGGCCCGTACTACACCTTTTACTCACTCTATTTAGTCGAACACGACTACAGCAAAACAGCGGTCGGTGCACTGTGGGCGTTAGGGGTGATTTGCGAAATCGCGGTGTTTTTTGTGATGCCGCTATTGCACAAAAAATTTAGCTACACGCATATTTTGCTGGTCAGCTTTGTCCTTGCCGCGCTACGTTTCTTACTCATCGCTTGGTGCGTGGACAGCGTGCCGTTGTTGCTGCTCGCGCAAGTGCTACACGCCGCCAGTTTTGGCGCAACCCACGCGGCAGCGGTCGGCTTGGTGCACCAGTATTTTCAAGGGCGACATCAGTCCAAAGGGCAGGCATTATTTGGCAGTTTGACCTATGGTGCGGGCGGCATTATCGGCGGCTTCGCCAGCGGGCCCATCTGGCAACACTACGGCGCGAGCGCGCTGTTCACCTGCTCGTCAGCGGCTGCGGCATTAGGGGTTGGGTTGCTGCTGTATAAATTAAAACTGAGTCGTGCCGGGAGTTAAACTTTAACTTTGTCCACAGATTACGCAGATTTATGCCGATTAAAAGCAAAGAAAAAATCTGTGTGAATCTGTGTAATCTGCGGATAAAAAACTTAAAAAAGTTTCACTTTAAGTTGTAGCGACAGCGCGCCGTGCAGGCGATTTTGGTAGCTGGGTACGATGGCTAAGTTCGCGCCGACGCGTTGATATTCGATGCTTAACATCGGAATCGCCGCGACAAACCAGCCGCCGTTTTGCATCATCGGATAGCCATCAAAGCCGCCTGCGACCAGCCCTGCCCGCACTGCACCGATTTGCACGGGCTGCCAATACCAACCCAAATAATGCGAGGTGTGGCGGTCGCTGTTGTAAAACTCACCTGCTGTAATCGAACTCACCGTTGAATAACGATACTCGCCGCCGAAACCCAAATTGCGATTATTAAAGCCCGCTGTTTGTTGAAAATGATGCGAGAAAAATCCACCATTGAGCCATAGCTCGCTGCGCGGCTGAGCGTCGATAAATGCGAAGGTATCGGCGTGTGCAGCAGGGGCGAGCAGGGCGCAGATGAGGATGATTTTTTGCATAATAAGTCGGTGCGAGTGGCAAAAATTTAAGGGCGTGATTGTGCGTTGAAACGTCGCTGAAAGCGAAATGAATGGGAACGAAAAAATGACCGAAAAGATGACCGACGAACAAGATAAATGCCGCATCGACAAATGGCTATGGGCGGCGCGATTTTTTAAGACGCGCGCACTGGCGGTGGTGGCGGTAGAGCAAGGCAAAGTGTTGCTCAATGGCGCGCGCGTCAAGCCCGCCAAAACCGTAGCTCCGACTGACCGTCTAGACATACGCCACGGCGAAGTGCGTTATGTCGTCGATGTGATTGCGTTGAGCAACAAACGCGGCGGCGCGCCCGACGCGCAAAAGTTGTATTTAGAAACGGATGAAAGTCGCACCTTGCGCGCCGAACATACAGCGCGCCTAAAAGCCGAGCCCACGCGATTTTTATTCAAAGGTCGCCCCACCAAACGCGACCGCCGTATTATCGAAAAACATCAGCGCGGCGGGGATGAGTGAATAGACTTGATCGCGTGTTACAGGAGAAGTGAAAATGAAACCCACTGTCATTGGCATCATGCCGCAAGAACAAATTCGCGAACGAATTTACGCCATTGCGCGTGGCGAATATCAGCCCAAAGCGAGCGACCCTAAGATATGGTTCACCTCGATGAAATCACTTGCCGAAGTATTGAGCGATGACAACCGTGCCTTGTTACGCGTGATTAAAGATAGCCAGCCCGATTCAATTTCAATCTTGGCGCAGCTCACTGGGCGCAAGCCTGGCAACGTATCGCGCACACTCAAAACCATGTCGCATTACGGCATTGTCGAAATGCGTCGTGAAAAAAATCAGGTGCGTCCGATTGTGAAAAGCACCGACTTTAGAATCGTCGCGGCGTAATTAAATTGAGCAAATAAAAAACGCGACCGATAGTCAGGTCGCGTTTTTTTATGTCTATACGTTTTAACGAAGTGTTTCTTATGCCGACTAATCTCTTTGGGTAAGCGGCTGGCTGTTGTTTTCCGTGCGTGCTAATGCTCTGAGGCGCACATGTTCTAAGCGGTGGCAGTTGGCGCATAGCACCATCAAATCATCTAGTTTGGTTTTGCGCACACCATCGGCTATTGGGTCTTTGTGATGTACATCTAGCAACTCAGCGATGAATACTTGCTCACATGCCATACATTTACATCCGTAATGTTTGAGTGCATGACGACGCACAGCAGGGTCGCGTTCGGATTTAGACAACACTACTTCTAGCCGCTCGCCTTCGCTAAAGCTTTCCAGCAGGGTACGGCGATTGTGCCAAGCAGCGGCAAAACGCTCTGGCACAAAGCCGTTTAATTTACTGGCGCGCTCATCCAAAATGATCACGCTGCATATCGCATCAGGGTTGCGTAGCCCGCGTCCGATGACTTGGCGCAGGCGGCGCACGGCAGTGTTTTTTGCATCGAAATAGCGCGATAGGGTTTCGCCATCTATTACCACTGGCTGACTGTAGGGCACGCGTGGCACGACGATGCTGCGCCAGCGTAAGGGCGTATCCAGTCCTGCCCACGCGCCTGCCGCAATAAAAATCCCGTCGGCGGGCACACGCAGCGCGGCTTGTGCGGCGGTCTCTGTTACACCGCGCACCACGCTGCCGACTAATTGTTCGCCTAGCTGTTGCGAGAGTTCATGCGAGGTGGTGGCAATTAACACGGGCTTAGCTGCATCGCGCGCGGTTTGTAGTACAGCGGCAAACCAAGCGGGAGTATCAACCTCCAAGCAGCGATGTTCAAAGTCCAATTTACCGTGTTGCTCAGGCTCAATCGCATCAGAGAGCACGCTGATTTTTTCGATACCCATGCTACGTTGAAAATCATTGAACTGCCCGCCCACGGTGAGCGTGGCGGAGACGAAAGCCACTTGCGGGCGATTGCTGATGTTTTTGAGCAAACGACCGGGCAAACGATGTGTCAGCACGATGTCACCTGCATCGTTTAGCCCCGCCGATTGATACCAAGCGGGCTCTTCTAACGCGTCCAGAATAATGCGCGCAGCGGCGCGGGTTTCGGGTTCGACACTGCGCGCAGGCTTAGCCAAGATGGCTTGCAAGGCTTGTGTGGGTGAGAGCAAGCGGATATTGAGTGCGGCAAGGGTGACGACGGAAATCGTGAAGTCACTTTGCAATGCCGCCATGTCAGGCAGTTGGTCGGCTTCGTCAAACAGCAGATAGTCGCGCGTGGTTGCGCCGTTATATTCGCCGCTCAAGCGTTGGTCGATGATGACGCTGGCGGCGGTACATAACATTACTTGCGCTGCCATTGCGGCAACTTTGTTGCGTTCGTAATCAGCGCGTACGTCAAACATCCGTGCAGGACGAAACGCCGCGATGCTCAACTTGCCGCGCGTATGCGCTAGGTCGCTGGATGCTAGCAGTTGCTCGATGAGTTGATGAGTGGGTAACACAATCGCCACGCGTCGCCCCGATTGCATTAAGGCGGATAAATACGCACGAGTTTTGCCGATACCTGTGCCGCCTTCGAGTAACAGCGGGGCATCGGCTAGCCGCAGATGTTTAGCCAGCAGCGCGGCACATTTCGATTGTTCCTTGGAGCGAAACATAAAATTCCTTTGTTCTAGTAACCACCCAAACGCGGGGTGGCTTAATCAAAATCGGAAAATTTCACCTTCCCATTGTAGTTCTAGTAACCACCCAAACGCGGGGTGGCTTAATCAAACCAAATTATTTGCACTATTGAATACGTGTTCTAGTAACCACCCAAACGCGGGGTGGCTTAATCCGTTTGGATTTCAATCAGGTATGCACCGATGTTCTAGTAACCACCCAAACGCGGGGTGGCTTAATCAAGATGGTCAGACGGTTTTCCGCCGTTATAGTTCTAGTAACCACCCAAACGCGGGGTGGCTTAATCCGTGATTAAGTTGAACCCGGGTGTCGCAATGTTCTAGTAACCACCCAAACGCGGGGTGGCTTAATCCAGTGCGGCTGCTTGTACATATGGATTGCGGTTCTAGTAACCACCCAAACGCGGGGTGGCTTAATCTGCAAATCAATTACCTGTCCGTCGTCATTAGTTCTAGTAACCACCCAAACGCGGGGTGGCTTAATCCCTCTAGCGCGTTGCTCACGCCGCCGCCTTGTTCTAGTAACCACCCAAACGCGGGGTGGCTTAATCCATCAAAAAATAGACAAGCGAACATCTTCAGTTCTAGTAACCACCCAAACGCGGGGTGGCTTAATCAAAAGCAACGCAGTACATGCAGATGTTCCGGTTCTAGTAACCACCCAAACGCGGGGTGGCTTAATCCGACTGACTGCAAGTGCTGTTGCATTCAGTCGGAATGGGCAAGGTGCTTAAGAAAAATCCACCGTTTGCGCGGCTTGCCAGCCGCCGATGCTGATTTTTTTGCTTAATACGCCGTCGATTAACAGTTCAAAACTGCCACTGATTTCACCGCAGCCGCGCGCACTTTGCGCGCCCAAAATCGGGCGCATCGACAGGGCATTGAACGCGCTGGCAAGCATGACGATGTCGCGCTCGCGCGCGCGTTCTATCACCAGCCGCCCTTTGAGTTCGATGCCCGCAGGCAAGGCGTAATAGTTGGTGAGGGTGCGCGATGAGTTGGTCATGCCGCCCATTTCGCTTTGATGGCGTGTGACGATGGCTTGTGCTTCTAGCAGTGCGAGGTCGAGTTCGGCGGTGGACTCGTTGGCTTTTTTCGCCTTGCGCAGTTTGGCTTCTAGGCTTTTCACCACGCTTGCCGCCGCTGCACGTTTGCTGTTTGCGTCGGAACGTCCCAGATAGATTTCGCGGTCGCTCGCTGAGATTAAGTCCAGCACGCCGTCGGTGTCTTCTAGGTCTTTGCGCACGCCTGTGGTGACTTCGGGCAGCACGTTATGGCGGGGCATAAAGTGCGAAACCAACAGGCGTGATTTGATGCCTAGTCCCGCGCCAAATAAATCTAACACCGCGTTGTCTTCGCGCAGTTGGCGCAGTTTGATTAGGTCAATGTCGTCTTTGCTTTCGGAGGCGGTATCTTGTCCAATTAAGTCTTGATACGCCTCTTGTAATTTGTAGTGTTTGCCTGCGGCTGCGGCACGTTGCATTTGCTCGGTGACGATGGCGCGACGCAAAAATCCGCGCACCGTGGTGGCAGGCAGATAGCCTGTTTGTAGCTTGTTGCCTTCGCTATCGAGTCCGCGTGTGAGTAGCGGAAAATTATTGAATTTGTTGCTTTGCTGACCTTCTGCAGTGGGCAGTGCAATCGACAAAGGCGCGACGGTGGTGAGGATGGCGTTGATAACGATCGTTTGCATAAATTCTCCGATACTTAAATGATTAAAAGTCCAAAGCCGAATGCTTGGGCAGTGTTGCCGATGCCATGGTTGAGTGCGAGCTGAAAGGGTTCGAGCTGGGTGATTTTAAGTACGCCAGTAAAGTCGGTTTGGTCGAGGGTGAAGCTGCGTTGCCCCGCTTGTATGGGCTGCATGGTCGTGGTGCAGTGCAGTGTAATCAGGCTAAAGCCGTGCCGCTCGCCTTGCCGTGCTAACCAGTCGTGGCGACTTTTCCAGTCGGTGGTGGGGAAGTAGCGATGTAAGCCTTTAACCTTTTTGCCCACACAGGCGCGTAGTTCAAAACCGATGATGTCACCGACGTTGAGCTTGCGTAGCGGGCGCGGTGTAAGGGCTAAAGGCTTATCGGTGCGCAGCAGCAAATAATCGCCACTGTCGGCAAATAAAACTTTTGCGCCGTCCGCCAATTCAGCCGCAATACGATGCAGTGCGTAGCCGCGTAAAGTGGCAGGTTTGGGCATGACGAAGTCCATTATTTGCCTCCTTGTTGTTTGAGATTCCACAAAATTTTATGTGTTTTACAGCCGTTCTTTTCGGGTGCGACAGTGAAGTCAAAAGTCTCTACGCCGCCCGATGCGCAGATGCGCACTTGGCGTAAATCAAAAGTGCGAAACAGATTGAACACGGGTACTGGTTTTTTACTGAATTCGATAAAGATGCGCGGTGCGTCGCTTTGCCAATTTTCGAGTTCGGCTAAAAAGGCTTCGTAGCGGGTTTGTTTGCTGTATTCCAGTCCTGTCGCGGCAAGTTGGAACTGCATGGTGGAGGGGCGTTCGGCGCGTATCACTGCCCAGCCTGATGCGATGCGTTGTGGTGCGCCACCCTTTTTCATGGTGTGTCCTGACGATAAAGCGGCACGCGCATCCACTGCTGCATCGCCTGTTTGCGCTACTAAAAAACGCCCGAAATTATCATTGAAAAAATCCAGCATGGTTGTGTCCTCTAAACGGGTGCGTAACACGCGGTGCGGTGATGAGGATTCCAATACGCAGGTCGCCACGCAGCATCCACAATGGGATAGGACGTGTCGCCTTTGAACAGCGCAATTGGTACAGGGCGCAGCGGCTCGCCAAACCCGCCTTCGATGCCATTTAATTCGTCAGCCTCAATCAACCAGTGCGAGACTCGACCAAACCCTGACGCACGGCGTTTGCCAATAAATTGCACGGGCTCAAGCAAGCGTTGAATGTGCGCTGCATCGCCTTCGGCATACCACGTCACGCAAGGGGCGGTGAGTTGCGTGTAGCTGTTCATTACATTGGTCAGCGAGGTGTCAAATTTACGGTGCAACTTGCCGTGTTTGTTTTTGAGAATCAGTTCTGGGTCAATGCTGTGGGTGGGACGCAGCGCGGCGATGAACGAAATACTTTCGCGCTGGGCTTCCATGATGGCGGCACTGGCGTGGAATAAGCCGTTAGTGTTTTGAATCGGAATCGCCGCGTGTGCCGCATCGACATCTTGCAACTCGTCGAACAACAGCGCGGCGAGTAAAGCGTCGAGTGTCATATAGCCACCGCCCGTAACGATCGGGGCGAGTAAGTGAGCCGTGACTTTGATTTTTTCCATGTGCAATCCTGTTTCTTAAATTGCGAGAAAAAATGGCGACGAGAATTCGTCGCCACTTGTTTGATTACTGCCACTAAGCCGACAAGCGTTCCGCTGCTCTTACCGTGTTGGCGACCAGCATGGTGATGGTCATCGGGCCCACGCCGCCGGGGACGGGGGTGAGGTAGCCTGCGACTTCTTTGACGCTGTTGAAGTCCACGTCGCCGACTAATTTGCCCTCGGCGTTGCGGTTGATACCCACGTCGATCACCACCGCGCCGGGCTTGACCATATCGCCGGTGACGAAGTTCGCGCGCCCGACTGCGGCGACCAAAATGTCGGCATCGCGGGTGTGTTTCGCAAGGTCAACGGTCTTGGACGTGCAGATGGTGACGGTGGCATTTTTGTGCAATAACAATAACGCCATCGGCTTGCCGACGATGTTGCTGCGACCAATGATGACGGCGTGTTTGCCTTCGATGCTGATGCCTGTTTTTTCCAGCAACACCATCACGCCATAAGGCGTGCAAGACGGAAACGGTGTCTCGCCTGTGACCAATGCGCCGACGTTTTTTTGATGAAAACCGTCCACGTCTTTATCGGGATTGATTGCCTCAATCACTTGATTGGCATCCAGATGTTTCGGCAGGGGCAGTTGCACCAAAATGCCGTGTATCGCGGGATCGTTATTGAGCAGCTCCACTTCACGCAGCAATTGTTCTGCCGTGACATCGGCGGGCAATTCTTTGTGGATGGAATACAGACCCAGCTCGGCACAGGCTTTGACTTTGTTGGCAACATAAACCTTAGAAGCAGGGTCGTTGCCGACAATAATCACCGCCATGCCGGGCGTGATGCCGCGCGCTTTGAGGGCATCGGCACGCAGCTTCCACTCGGCGCGCACCTGTTGGGCAATGGCTTTGCCGTCGATGATTTGCGCGCTCATTTATTTCGCCACGAGTGATTTTTGATACGCCGCCAAGCCGTTGATGATTTCTTGATGCGCGGCTTCAATGCCTTGCCAACCGTTGACTTTGACCCATTTGCCTGGCTCTAAAGCTTTGTACAATTCAAAGAAGTGTTTGATTTGTGCCAAGGTGATTTCTGGCAAATCTTGGTAAGTTTTAACATCGCGATACAGTGGTGTGAGTTTATCGACGGGTACGGCAATCAGTTTTGCATCATCGCCGCCTTCGTCGGACATGCTCAACATGCCAATCACGCGACAGGCAATCACCGCACCATGTACCAGCGGGAACGGGGTAATCACCAACACGTCCACTGCGTCGCCATCGTCGGCGATAGTGTCGGGAATGTAGCCGTAGTTGCACGGATAACGCATCAACGTCGCAACAAAACGATCTACCATCAGCGCGCCTGAGTCCTTATCGATTTCGTATTTAACGGGATCGGAATTTTGTGGGATTTCAATAATGACGTTGCATTCGTGTGGCAATTTTTTACCCGGACGGACGTGCAATAAGCTCATGGCATTCTCTCTTTGAAGGTTGGAAAAAGGCGCGATTATACGCAAAGCAGTCGTTTATAGAAGGGCTTACGGGTGTCTCGAAAAATTGAAATATCTAAGCAAGGCTAGGCACGAATAAAAAATTGCGACGTGGCATAGATAAACTATGTAAGGAGTAATTTTTTATGAGTAACGACGTATTGCGACGAGATTTCAATTTTTAGAGATGCACGTCGGTTAGAATGCCGCGCTCGTTTTCTATTGATTCTTGCTATGTCCTCCTCCGCCAAAATCCCCGAAGAAAAAAATCTGCTGCATCCGCGCAGCCTGCATCGCAGTCGTTACGACTTCGTCAAACTCATCGCGGCCAGTCCTGAGTTGGCGGGCTTTGTGAGCAAGAATGAATACGGTAACGACTCGATTAACTTCGCTAGTCCTGCGGCGGTGAAAGCCTTGAATCGCGCGCTGCTCAAGGACATGTACGGCATCTGCGACTGGGATGTGCCAGAAAATTATCTGTGTCCGCCGATTCCTGGGCGCGCCGATTATTTGCATTATTTGGCGGACTTATTGGGCGAGAGCAATGGCGGAAAAATTCCGCAAGGTCGCAAAGTGCGCGCCTTGGATGTGGGCGTGGGGGCGAATGCGATTTATCCCTTGATTGGCAATCGCGTGTATGGCTGGCAATTTGTCGGCACCGATATTGATGTTGCCGCGTTAGAAAATGCCGCAACGCTGTTGCGCGCCAATGACATGCAAGCCGATGTTGAATTGCGTTTGCAACGCTCGCGTAATGCAATTTTTGCTGGCGTGACTAAAGCGGATGAATTTTTTGATGTGACGCTGTGCAATCCGCCGTTCCATGAGTCTTTAGCTCAAGCCCGCCAAGGTGCTCAGCGCAAGTGGCAAAACTTAGGGCTAGAGTCGGATAAGCGTAAAAACCCCGTGCTGAATTTTGGCGGACAAAGCATGGAATTATGCTGCGATGGCGGCGAACTGGCGTTTGTAAAAAATATGATAGAAGAGAGCAAGTCGGGCGGAAATAACTGCTTGTGGTTCACCACGCTGATTTCAAAATCTGCGACTTTGCCGCATGTCTATCGCGCTCTGAAATACTCAGGTGCGGTTGATAATCGCACCATAGAAATGTCGCAAGGCCAGAAGAAAAGCCGCATCTTGGCGTGGTCATTTATGGACAAAGAGCAGCAACGTGCATGGTGGGCAGCGCGCAAATAGTAAAAACTTTTAGCCACAGATTAGCCAGATTAAAGGGATTAAAAGCAAAACAAAATCTGCGTGAATCGGTGTAATCGGTGGACAAAAAAATCCCATTATCCCCCCGCGTATCTCTATAACCGAGCTACGCATCAACGAGAAAATCACCATGATAATTTGGAACGAAGCAGGTAAACAATGTAAAGCAGTTTGGCGTTCGGAGAGCGGTTTGGCTGCGCCCAAAAAAGTGGTGATTGCTGATGACACGCTCAAGGCGGATGTGGCGTATCGCTTGGCTTGCGAAGGTACGGCGTTGCTGTGGCGGGGCGATTTTCAGAATGCGCGGCAGTTGTTAATCGCGCTGTCGCGCCGCGTCGATCGCAAGCCGTCTAAAACCTCTGCGGTGGCGAGTGAAGCGTTTAATTTACACCGTCAAGCGCAAGGGCAACGCGCTCGCGTGTTGGCGATGATTTTGATTCCACTTAGTACCGATTATTCGATTCCACTCGGTCGCGCGCCTGAAGTTGCTTTGGCGTGCCACGAGGTTTACGGCAAGTCTGGCGGCGCGTCGGTGGTGTCGTTGCGCGAATTATTGGGCTTGGTCGGCGCGCATGAATGGCGCAAAAAAGGCGTAGAAATTCCTGCTTTAGAAAACCGCATTTACCCACACTACGGCGTGTTCTCGCCAGTGCGCGGCGAGTACCTCACGCTGGTGAATAACGCACCGCTGCCATCGACCGAATTAGCCTTCGATATTGGTACGGGCACAGGCGTGTTGGCGGCGTTGTTGGCGCATCGCGGCGTGCAGCGCGTGATTGCTACTGACCAAGATGTGCGCGCCTTGCGTTGCGCAAAAGATAATCTGGTGAACTTGGGTTTTGATGCACAAGTGGATGTGCTACACGCTGATTTATTTCCTGCGGGACGCGCGCCGTTAATCGTCTGTAATCCGCCGTGGATTCCTGCGCGCCCAAGTGCTGCCGTGGAGTTCGCGATTTACGATCCCGCCAGCCAAATGTTGCGCGGCTTTTTAGCGGGCTTGCCTGAACACTTAACCGAGGGCGGCGAAGGCTGGTTGATTTTGTCCGACATCGCCGAACATCTAGGCTTGCGCACGCGCGACGAATTGTTGGAATGGATACACGCCGCAGGCTTGCGCGTGATTGATAAAGCCGACATTAAACCGCATCACCCAAAAGTTGCCGATACCAGCGATCCCTTGCACGCGGCGCGTAAGGCTGAAACGACGAGCTTGTGGCGATTGGCTGCGCGCTGAGTGGGAAATGGGACGGCACTGCGTGCCTTAGTGGTAAGTGGAAGCCCGCAAGGGACTTAGTCCGTGGTTGTATGGGGATAAATCCCAGACAACACACGCCAAAACCTGTACACCGCTTTTTCCACTTACCACTAAGGCGCAATGCGCCGCCCCACTTTCCACTCATCCACTTGATATGTATCAAACGCTTTAACCACTCCCTCGCTTACCATGCGCGCACTAGAAAAATCAGTGCAGAGGAGTGTGAAAAATGTCGGTGGAATTATTTAATAATGGCGCGCATAAAGTTTTGATGTTCGATGATTTAGTCGATGACGAAGCGGGCATTGCGGTACAGGCGAATCAGTTTTTGATTATCAATAATGGTCATGGCGCGCTGCTCGATCCAGGCGGCAATATGACTTACAACGGACTGTTGATGGAGATGCACAATTATTTCCCGCCTAAAAAACTGGAATATATTTTGGCTTCTCATGCCGACCCAGACATCATTGCGTCGATCAATAAGTGGATGATTCATTCGGATTGCAAAATTGCGATTTCAAAACTGTGGGCGCGTTTTATTCCGCATTTTTGTAGCGTCGGAAACATCGACGGACGCATTATTTCGATACCTGATGAAGGGATGTATTTCAGCTTGGGCGAAAGCAAAATTGTCGCGATTCCTGCGCACTTTATGCACTCGGAAGGTAACTTCCAGTTTTATGATCCGATTAGCAAAATTTTATTTTCAGGTGATATGGGTGCGTCGATTGTGTCTCACACAGATGCCGATACGCCGGTGCAAGATTTCAATGCGCATATCAAAAGCATGGAAGGCTTTCATCGTCGTTACATGATTTCAAATCGCATCAATCGCTACTGGGTGAACATGGTACGGGCTATGGATGTGGAGGCGATTGTGCCGCAACACGGCCGCTCGTTTAAGGGCAAAAAAATGGTGAATAATTTTTTAGATTGGATAGAAAAATTGCCGTGCGGGATTGAAAATATGACACAAGAGAATTATCGTTTTCCGCCGCAGCCTTTGTAGCTACTTGTGGGAGCGCAACTTGTTGCGCGAGGTGAGTTTTGGGTGACGTGAGAATTTTGAGTTTGCCATCGCGCAATAAATTGCGCTCCTACAGGCTTAGCGCGTTTTCAAAACGCAGTTGTACCGCCTTATCTACTCACCCTAAAGCCGCCACACCCGCCGCCGCTATCTGTCCATCTTGCATGGCGCGTACACCGCTGATGCCTAATGCGCCAATTACCACGCCATCACGCACAATTGGTACGCCGCCTTCGGCTGGGATGACGCCTGGCAAAGCCAGATGAATCAAGCGTCCGCTTTGCACGGCAGTTTCAGAATCTTTAGTGGCGTATTGAAAAGCCGCCGCCGCATGAGCTTTCATCATCGCGGTCTCGACGCTACCGAACTTAGTGTCGTGCGCACGCTGCAAATACAATAAATGCCCGCCGTCATCGACGATCGCAATGGTGACTTGCCAATGATTGCGCAAGGCTTCAGCCTCGGCTGCGGCAGCAATTTTTTTCGCCTCATCTAAGGTCAAAACGGTTTTGCTCACCATGCTAATTGCCTATCACAGCGAACACTTTGTCGCGTATCGCTTCGACTGAGCCTACCCCCGCGACATGTACGCATTTGGGTGCATTGCTCGCGTCTGATTTTTGCCATGCCGCATAGTATTCAACCAGTGGTTTAGTTTGTTGGTGGTACACATCCAAGCGTTTCATTACCGTGTCTTCTACGTCGTCGGGACGCTGCACTAAGTCCTCACCCGTTACGTCGTCTTTGCCCGCCACTTTGGGTGGGTTGAACACAATATGGTAAGTGCGCCCCGAAGCGGGATGCACGCGGCGACCGCTCATGCGTTGAATAATTTCTTGGTCGGCAACATCAATTTCAACCACAAAATCAATCGGAATCCCCGCGTCTTTCATCGCTTGCGCTTGCGGAATCGTGCGTGGAAAACCGTCGAACAAAAAGCCGTGTGCGCAGTCCGCATCTTTGATGCGTTCTTTAACCAAATTGATGATGATGTCGTCCGACACCAAGCCGCCCGCGTCCATAATTTTTTTCGCCGACACGCCCAACGGCGAACCCGCTTTCACCGCCGCGCGCAACATGTCGCCCGTAGAAATTTGCGGAATGGCAAATTTTTCTTTGATGTAATTTGCCTGTGTGCCTTTGCCAGCACCGGGTGCGCCTAGAAGTATCAATCTCATATTGTTCCCTTAAAAAAATGTAGTCGCTAACAGTTAACGATTGTTGGCTAAAAATACTTGCCTTGCCAGCTCTAGATCCGCTTGTGTATCCACACCTGCGGGTGGTGCATCAGCGGCTATTGTCACGCCAATTTTGTAGCCGTGATATAGCGCGCGCAGTTGCTCTAAGGCTTCAAAGTGTTCCAGCGCGCAGGGGGCTAATTGGCTATAAGCGCGCAAAAAACTGACGCGATAAGCATAGATGCCGATGTGACGCAGTACGGGTAAATCAGTCGGTAATGCAGTTGCATTGCCTATCGCCTGTGCAAATAAATCACGCGGATACGGAATCGGTGCGCGGCTGAAATACAGCGCGTTACCATTTTTATCCAGCACGGTTTTGACGATATTGGCATTGCGCAAACTGGCTTCGTCGTGAATCGCGTGCGCGGCGGTGGCGATGGCGCAGTCAGGATGCTGATGCAAATGTTCTGCCACGGCGCGTATCAGCGCGGGTGGTATCAGCGGCTCGTCGCCTTGCACATTCACCACAATGGTGTCGTCCGTCCAGCCGCGTTGCGCGACCACTTCGGCGATGCGATCGGTGCCACTGGTGTGATCCACGCGCGTCATACAGGCATTAAAACCATGCGCCGTCGCGACTTCTAAAATCGGCTGATGGTCAGTCGCGATGTAAATTTCTTGTGCGCCACTTACGCTCGCTTGCTCGGCAACCCTGATAACCATAGGCTTGCCGACTATGTCGAGCAGCGGCTTACCAGGTAAGCGCGTGGAAGCAAAGCGGGCAGGAATAACGACGTGAAAGGCAGTCATGGTTACAGTTTTTCGATTTCATCTACGCTGAGGGTGCGGGCTTCATCGACCAACATGACGGGAATATCGTCGGCGATTTTGAAGGCTAAGCGGTCGGCTTTACAGACTAATTCTTGTGCGGATTTTTGATAAATCAGCGGCGATTTGCACAAAGGACAAACCAAAATTTCAAGCAGTTTTGCATCCATGATGTTGCATCTTTCGCAGTATGAGTTCGATGAGCGCGGGGGAAATCTGAGCTTCGACGCGTAATACCCAGTAGCGGGCATCCGCAAAGGGCGCGCATTTTACCGCATCTTTTTCGGTTAAGAGTAGCGCATCGCAAGCGGTGAAATTTAATTCTTCAGCACGATAGGCGTGATGGTCGGCAAAGGCGTGATTGGTGCAACTTAAACCGAGCTTTTTTAGCGCAGCAAAGTAGCGTTCTGGATTGCCGATTCCCGCAATCGCATGGCAGCGTAAGCCTTGTAAATCATAGGCTGTCGCGATTTTTTTAGGTTCTAATAAATTGTAAAAAACATCGCCTTGTAGCTGCATGGAAAATTGTTTCGCGCTGTCAGGCAGTGTGCCGCCGTTATAGACAATCGCATCCACACTTTTGAGCCGCGCCACAGGTTCGCGCAACGGCCCAGCGGGCAATAAGAACTGATTACCAAATTGTCGCGCCGCATCGACTACGACGATTTCGACATCGCGCTGTAAACGGTAATGCTGCAAGCCATCGTCGCACAAAATTACATCGCATTCGGGATGCGCGGCGAGCGCGGCTTGTGCTGTCCGAACACGATTGTTACCAATCCAAACTGGACAAAGATTGCGTTGCGCCATTAACAGCGGCTCGTCGCCGACTTGCGCCGCTGTGCTACTTGGCTTGACGGCTTGCGGCTCTAAGCTCGTGCCGCCATAGCCGCGACTGATAATGACAGGATGTTTGCCGTGTGTGATGAGTTGCGCGGCGAGTGCCAAAGTGAGCGGTGTTTTGCCGGTGCCGCCGACGCTGATATTGCCGACGATGATGACGGGAACATTGAGCTGAGTGCTGCTAAAAATCCCTGTGCGGAACAGCGCGCGACGCGTGGCTGCAAGTGCGCCAAACAGCCAACTGATAGGCAGCAACACTAAGTGCAGCGCGGTGATGCGATACCAGTGATGTTCAATTTTTAACACGTTAGTTTGGGTGTCTCGAAAAATTCAAATATCGAAGCGAGCAACAACGCATCGCGATGAGATTTGAGTTTTGCGAGTAGCCATTCAAGGTTGATTTTGCGTGGTGAAGGTAATGCGCCCAAAGCCCGCCAGACGCGCCGCTTCCATGATATTGACCACCGATTGATGCGTGGCTTTGGCATCCGCATTGATAACGATGGTCGGGTCGGTTTGTGCGCCTGCGGATTTCTTCAGTGCATCCGACAAACCATTGATGCCGCTGTAAGCCACGCCCTTGCTGTTGATTGCGTAATTGCCATGCGCATCGACGGCAACCGAAAGCGGCTGCACGTTGCTGCTGCTGGCTTCACCGCCCGCTTGCGGCAGATTGATTTGTAGTTCAGAAAATTTTGCGTAGCTGGTGGTAACCATCATAAAAATCAAAATCACCAGCAGCACGTCGATCATCGGAATCAGATTGATTTCGGGTTCTTCGCGATTGCGCCCACGTTGAAAGTTCATAGCGGCTTAGTCTTGACGTTGACCATGTACGGTCTCAACTAATTTAATGGCTTGTTGCTCCATCTCTATTGTCAGGCTATCGACTTGCGCACGGAAATGACGATAGAAAATCATGCTAGGCACGGCGACAATCAGCCCAAAAGCGGTGTTGTACAAAGCGATAGAGATGCCGTGCGCCAAAATCGCCGGGCTATTGCCCGCCGCGTTTTGTGAGCCAAAAATTTCTATCATGCCGACTACGGTGCCGAACAAGCCCAGTAAGGGACTAATGGAAGCAATCGTGCCGAGCGTGGTGAGGAATCTTTCCAATTCGTGCGTAGTGGCGCGACCCGCTTCTTCGATGGCTTCTTTCATAATTGCAGGTTGGCTTTTCATGTTTTTTACGCCTGCCGCAAAAATGCGACCCAATGGCGAATGCTCATTCAGCTTAGCAATCATCGCCTCGGACGCGCCGCGTTGCTTGAGCTCCTTGACCACTTCATTGAGCAAAGTCGGCGGTGCAATTTTGCTGCTACGCAAAAAAACCAAGCGTTCGGCGATTAAACCTAGGGCGACGATAGACGCTAAAATCAATGACCAAATTGGCCAGCCAGCAGCTTCAACAATTGCAAACAAAGTGATACTCCTAAATCAGTGAAATGGCAGGGATACGCAAAAATAACTGGTATATGCTTGAGGGTTGATTGATGCGAAATTTGCAAAGGGCGAACTGTAGCGGTTCAAGTTAAGTTGGGCAAGATTTCTCAGTATTTTGTTTATCAAATTCGCTTAACTCACCACGCCATAAGCTTTTTTAGTTTGCCCACACAATCTGTGGATAACTTTGTGGATAGATGCTTGATGAGCGGGCTAAAGTGATGCTGGATAAGGCTTTTTTATTAGCTGCTTGGTTTTGCAGCAATACTATTTTATATATAAAAAACATATAGTTATGTATTTATGCTGAGCCATTGAGGTATAGCTTAGTCGCGCGTTCTGGTGTTGCTGCGGATTTGTGGATGAACTGCCGATGTCAACTAAATTTTTTACATTTATTTTGCAAAAACCGCTTGCTTTTGCTAACTCACCGCCGCGTAAGGGATTCTTTAGTTGCTCACAAAATCTGTGGATAACTTTGTGAATAGATGTGTGGTTAAACACTTAAAGTGATGTTGAATAAGGCTTTTTAACAGTATGCTTAATTTTGCGACTGTTAAAAAACAAATTAAAAACAATTACTTATCGTAAGTTGTGAAAATTTTATGACGCGTCGTGGGTGTTAAGCCTGTAACAGCGCGATTTGTGGATTATTTAAGAAAGTCAATATGTCTTTAGGACTAATTTATCAAGAAAAAAATCGCGTATTGCGCGTCACCGAACTTAACTTGGCAATCAAGCAGTTAATTGAAAGTAACGTACCTATGGTGTGGGTGCGCGGCGAAATTTCCAATTTGGTCAAAGCCACTTCGGGGCATTTTTATTTTTCGCTTAAAGACGAGCAAGCTCAAGTGCGCTGCGTGATGTTTCGCCATAAAAATCAGCTAATCGAACGCCCGCTAAACAATGGTCAATTAGTTGAGGTGTTGGCGATTGCCTCTTTATATGAGCAGCGCGGCGATTTTCAACTCACCATCGAACAATTGCGTCCCGCTGGTCTGGGCGTTTTATATGAGCAGTTCGAGCAGCTCAAACAACAGCTCGCGGATGAAGGCCTATTTGCCGCACAACATAAACGTGCGCTACCCAAATTCCCGCGCCGCATCGGCGTGATTACCTCGCCACAAGCCGCCGCTTTGCGCGATGTGCTGACGACGCTGAAATTGCGTTTGCCCAATGTCCCCGTGCTGCTCTATCCCACGCCCGTGCAAGGCGCAGGCAGCGCACAAAAAATTGCGCAGGCAATCGCGCTGGCAAATACGCGTGCCGAATGCGACGTGCTGATTATTTGTCGCGGCGGCGGCAGCATCGAAGATTTATGGGCGTTTAACGAAGAGGTGGTGGCGCGCGCCATCGCGGCGAGTGCGATTCCGACGGTGAGCGGAGTCGGGCATGAAACGGATTTCACCATCGCTGATTTTGTCGTCGACGAACGTGCCCCCACGCCTACCGCTGCCGCCCAAGCTGTGGTGCAAGATCGCCACGCGCTGTTGGATGGCTTGACTGATACACGTTTGCATTTGCAACGCGCGATGCGCAATCGTTTGCAAAATGCCATGCAAACTTTGGATTTTATGCAGCGTCGCGTGATTCATCCCGCGCAGCAATTACAGCGTCAAGCGCAGCAATTAACGCAAATGCAGCAACGCTTGCAGCGCGCTTTCGCCTATCGCAAGCAACATGAAAATTGGCGTGTGCAATCGCTCACCCAACGTCTGCATCGCGCCAGTACCGATGTCGCCAGCCTGCAACAAGGGCAGGCTCACTTAGCCCAGCGATTACAGAACGCTATGCAACAGCAGCTAACCCTCCGCACCGCCCGCTTGCAATACACCGCCCAGCAACTTTCCTTGCTCGACCCACAACACGTCTTCGCGCGCGGCTACAGCTTGGTGCAAGACGCGCATGGTGTAATCGTGAGTAGCGCGCAGCAGTTAGTCATCGGCAGTACGTTGCAAATCACCTTCGCGCAAGGACGGGCGGGCGTAACGGTGCAAAGTACGCAGAGCTAGATTTTTAGCAAGCTTGTGAACTAAACAAAACCCAATGACTGACTAAACTGCTGGCAATACACAAGGAGTGCGTGATGTTTTGGTTGATAGGGTTGGGAATAGCTGCTTGGTGGATTTATCGCTTGCGGCACGGTCTGGCAAGTGTGGCGGTTGCAGATACCACATGTGATGCTGAGTCGTCGTCAGCTCATAGCATGATGCAAGATGAATCGGTGCGAGCTTCGTTACTGGACTCAATGTCTGATGCGGACACAACTGAGCATGACGAGCTAAATAGTTGCGCGACTAATCCTGCCAATGGTTTACCGATGCTGGGCTGTGTGGATATTGCGGGCAATTTTTACGGTAGCGATTCCTCGCATCATGTATTTCAGGATGACAATTTTTTGAGTAGCAACATGTTCGACGATACATTTTCTTCGTCATCATTTTCGTCATTTGACGATTGATTTCTTGATAGGGGTTTTAGCATGAAAAAAGTAATACTGATAAGTACCGCGCTAAGTTTGCTATTAGTGGGCTGTGCAGAAAAATCGAGTAGCACTAACGTGGCGCAGGATTCGGCTTGTTATTTTATGGATATAGATAGTGCAAAAACGAGTTGCAAAAATGGTCAAGTCGCCGTATTTGCCCCGTCGCGTTGGGGTAATGAGCAGCTGCCGATTTATGCCGCGTCGAACTTTTGCGATTTTCGCTTTAGCATTGTGCAAACCAATGGTGGGGTCAGTTGCGTCTTCACAGATGCGCGTTTGAAAGAAAAAGTAGCCGATAAAAAAGATGATGCGACACCCGCAAAATAATGCTTAATTAGGCATTGCTAAATTCATAGCGCGCACCTAAAGTTCGCGCTCGAAAAAGAGGGGCTTGCTGCCCCTCGAATCATTCAGGGAGTTGTAAATTGTCTATTGCCGCACGAGCCCCGCACCAATTTGCGCGGCGGGTGTTGCTCGCCGTCGCGGGTACTACACCACAAATTCTTACTGAAACGCTGTACGCATTAAGCCAATCCGAGCCACCGTTTGTGCCGACTGAGGTACATGTGGTGACGACTTCGGAGGGCGCGCATCGCATACGTTTGCAATTATTGGATGAAGCCACGGGAAAATTTCACGCGCTATGTCGCGACTACGCGCTGCCGCCTATAGCCTTTAGCTCCCAGCATATTCACGTCTTAAGCGACCTGAGCGGACAGCCGTTGCGCGACATTATTTCGCCGCAAGATAACCAGCAAGCCGCCGATCAAATTGTTGCTTGGCTGCGCAGCTTTACGCAAGACAGTGAGTGCGCGATACACGCGTGTTTAGCGGGCGGTCGTAAAACGATGGGGTTTTATTTGGGCTACGGCTTGTCGTTGTTTGGACGCGAACAAGACCGACTTTCGCATGTGCTGGTCTCGCCTGAATTTGAAAGCCATCGCGAATTTTTCTACAAACCACCCGTGGCGCAAACCCTTTATGCACGCAGCATGGTAGGGGCTTTAGTCGATGAGCGTCCCGTCTCCACCGACGATGCAAAAATCTGGCTGGCAGAAATTCCCTTTGTGCGATTACGCGCAGGGCTGCCTGAATCGTTATTGGCGGGCAAAGGCAATTACACCGATGCAGTCGAAGCCGTACAACAAAGTCTGCCGAATAATCTGTTAGTCATCGACATGCCTGCGCGACAAATTATTTGCGGCGGCATCGCCGTCAAACTGCCGCCGCGCGATTTGGCTTTCTACGCATGGCACACCCAACGTCATCTTGAGCTGGGCAATCGCGCGCCGCTGACATGGAAGGACACACTGGGTGGACGCGATAGCCTGATGGCAGATTATTTTCGATGTTACTTGCTGGTACACGATGGGGATAAATCTAATCCAGATTACCTGGAAGCGCAGCGCGCTTTTGCGCAGGGTTTTGACAAGGATACTTGGGCGGGGATTTTGCATCACATCCATAAGCAGATACGCAAAGCACTGGGGAGTGAGCGCGCAAAACCATTTGAGTTGCACTCGCAACGCGCGGATAAAAGCAGCCGCCTAAATGCAAATGGTTTGACTTACCCGATAGAACGCATCGAATTTATCAAACATCAACAAGGGGTGGTATGAGCACAAATTTCGGAAAAATTGAAAACATCATCGAAGCCAAATTTCGCATCGTCACGCCGATGTTTTTGGGCGGCGCAGATCAACAAGCCGATGAGATACGCCCCTCATCGGTAAAAGGCATGTTGCGCTTTTGGTGGCGGGCGTTGAACTGGAGTCGCTATCGTGACGCGACGGATGCCAGTGCTTTGAGCAAACTACATGACGAAGAAGCGCGACTGTTTGGTCGTGCGGCGAACGATAAAACGGGTGGGCAGGGGGTATTTTTGTTATCCGTAGTACCGAGTGATCCTAAAAAATTTGTGCAAGGTGAAGTTCATCCAGATTTGACTAGTGAAGGTATGGCGGCCGCGCGTTACTTGGGGTATGGCTTGATGGCAGCATTTGGCAGCAAAGTTAAAGGTACGAAGGCTGCGCAACTTGACCGTGATTGCATCAAGCATGACCAAATTTTCACCATCAAATTAAAGTTCCGCAATCAACCAGATGTCAGCATCATCAACGCTATCAAAACCTTGGGGTTGTTAGGCGGTATGGGTAGCCGCTCAAGGCATGGCTATGGAAGTTTGGCTCTTCAAGAAATCAAGAATGATGGCAAAGTGATTTGGGCGATGCCGACAAGTGCAGAAGCCTATCAAGCAGAAATTAAAAACTTATTTTCTGACCGTTCATTAGCAACGCAGCAACCACCGTTTTCGGCTTTTTCAGCGCAAGCACGGATTGATATTCTTAACCAAGACAAAAATGTTTTCGCTGTACTAAATAATTTTGGTAAAGCCATGCTGATGTATCGCAGTGCTGGGCAAAAATGGGTGGTATTAACAAAGCCTTCCGAGAAACGATTCATTGCTGACCATAATTGGTATAGAGAGAAAAAAGAAAAGGATTTTCATCCTCGTCGAGTGGTGTTTGGTTTGCCACATAACTACGACAGTAAAAATAAATCTCATCAAGTTAATGCTGAAAAACATGAACGCCGTGCTAGCCCCTTGCTGTTCCATGTGCATCAAGTTGGGACGCAGTTTATTGGTGTGAGCGTTTTGCTCTATTCTGAATTTTTGCCTTCCTCAGAAAAAATCAACGCGGGCGGCAACATGGTCAAGCAAAAAATTGAGTGGGATGTGCTTACCAATTTTATAACTGGCAAAGTCGGCAACTCTCCTGCTTTTGACGCGCCTTTACGTTTCCCTGACAGTCGGAAAATTTCATTATGAATAACTCAAATTATTTTCACTTCACCCTAGGCCCAGTCCAAGGCTTTGTTTCACAAGCGCGCCGCACGCGTGATTTTTGGGCGGGGTCATTTTTGTTGTCTTGGTTGTCGGGCGTGGCGATGGCAGCGACGGAGCAAATGGGCGGGACGATTACCTTCCCAATTCCCGCGACGGGCTATCTCGATTGGATACGCGGCAATGGCAAGGGAAAAATTCCCCGTCAAGGCTCGATTCCTAACCGTTTCAAGGCATCCGTGCCAGATGGATTTGACGGCAAGCTGGTTGAACAAGCAGTGCGTGAGGCTTGGAAACAACTGGCGGAACACGTTTGGCAACAAGACTTAAAAGCCTTCGCCAGCCCTGCAACGGGCGAGGTATGGAAAAGACAAAATGACGCTTTTTGGGAAATCTCTTGGGCAATGACGGACAAGGTTGAAGACTCGAATTTGTTGGATAGACGCAAGAACTGGCGCAACCATTTGCCGCCGCCAGAACCCGGTGTGAAGTGCGTGATTATGGAGGGCTGGCAAGAATTGTCGGGTATCGAAAATATGCAGACGGTGGGGAACGATGCGCGCCGTGCTTTCTGGGAAAAATTAAGCAAAAGTAAGTCAGATAAAACTTGCACGACTGATTTTGCCGACGGTGAAATGCTGTGCGCATTAGCGTTCGTCAAGCGTCGCTTCGCACGCCATTTTGCGGAGTTCAAAACCACGCTTACGTTGGGCGAAAAATCATTGAAATTGCAAGGCTGGCAGCTGGACACAGGGATGCCTTCGGTTGCGTATATGGCGGCGGTGCGTTGGTTGGAAAAAGTTGTTAAACATGAAAACCAAGATGCCGTTGCACAGTTGCTTGAAGTTGGTCAAACGCTGGCTGGGCGCGATGAGTGGGATGTGAGCATCAAGTGTTTAGATGAGGCGGTGAAGGGCAAGGGCTTGGATCGAGCCTATAAACAAGAGCGGCGCAAGTTGATTGCACTCGATGGCAATGTGTTTTTTGAGCATACGCGCCACAACGAAAAACTTTATCCGAAAGAGAAGGTAGTCCAGTTTGAGAAAGTGCTAGGTGAGCTCAAGCTGAAAGAATCCAAAATAGCCTCTGCCCCTACACCTTTCTATGCCGTGTTGATGATGGATGGCGATAGTCTGGGTGCGCAGATGAGTAATCCAGGCAATCAATCAAAAATCGCTAATTCACTTAACGCCTTCACAGCCAGCGTAGCTGATGTGGTTAAAAAACATAGCGGCTTTTTGATTTACGCGGGTGGTGATGACGTGCTGGCGTTGCTACCTTTGGAAGATGCGCTGCCTTGCGCTTTGGCGTGTCGAAACACTTATGCCGAGGCATTCAAGGGGACGGACATCGCCACCACGCTGTCAGGCGCAGTGATTTACGCGCATGTCAAAGTCGCACTCGGTGAAGTGTTGCGTCAGGCGCATCAGGTGTTGGACGATGAAGCCAAAGAAGGCGCGGGGCGCGATGCGATTGCGATCCGCGTGTTGAAGCCGGGCGGTGATCATCTCACTTGGGCGCAGCCTTGGGAGATTGCGTTGAATGACGATAAATCCCAATTGAAACTGCAAGATTTGATTAACAAATTTTCCATTGCAACAGATGAGGATAGTCAGTTCTCTAGCAAATTCTTTTATCGAATGCGTGAGCGTTTTGATGCTTTCAAAGCACCCGATAAGCCGCAGGAAAAAGCAGGTCAGTCCGCAAAATCTGAAGATGATGAATTGAGTCAACAACAGCGTTTTGACTTGTTGTTAGCGGTGCTGGCGGCTGATTACAAAGTATCGGGTGTCACGAACGTCAAGGATATGCAACAAGCGCGAGCCGACATTACGCCGCTGCTCGAACAATGTTTTTCCGTGCAACGCAACAAAGATGTAAAGGACGATGATTTGTGGGAGCGCAGCAAATATCCCAAAGCCGATGCCGCTTTGCTGGTGCGTTTCTTGGCGCATAAAGGAGTGGAGATACGATGAGTAAGAGATTGAAGTTTAGTGCGTTCGACACGTTGTTTTTCCGCGAAGCACGCCCGATGGAGTCAGTCGGTGCGAAACCGTTAGAAGGACGCTTTCCACCCACGGCGCGTACCGTGGCGGGCGCAGTACGTAGCGTAATCGGCGAAGCAAAAAATGTTGATTGGGACAAGTACCGTAAAGGCGATGCCTCGCAACAAGCAGTGCGCAATATCATCGGGGCGGCGGATGTGGACGGAATCGGCGCGTTGGATTTGCGCGGAGCTTTCCCCATGTCGGGCGAGGAGCGTTTGTACCCCGTGCCGCTGCATTTGCTAGGTAAAGAAAATCACTATGTGCGCTTGCAATGTGGCAAAGCGGTGATGTGCGATATAGGTAAAGTTTATCTGCCCGAAAAACCTACCAGCGCGGCAAAGGATGAGAAATTGCAAGGCGCAAAACCTTTAGAAAATTGCTGGCTGACGGGTGCAGATTTGGCGCGTGTGCTGTCGGGTGGCGAGCCAGAAAAAGTAATCCAGCAAAATGATTTATTCAAAGCTGAAGCGCGCTTAGGCATTGCGTTGGATAGCGGCACGCGCAGCGCGGCGGAAGGCAAGCTCTACCAAACCGTTCATGCACGCGTGCAAAAAGACGTGAGCATCGGTGTGGACGTGGCGGGTGTGCCAGACGACATCAAGTTGGATAGCGTGTTGCGACTAGGGGGCGAGGGTCGCTTCGCCTATGTAGGCAGCACGCAGGTGCAAACTTTGCCAGTCGTTAACCCCCCCAAAGACGCACAAGGCTTGCTGCTCATGCTGTGTACGGCGGCAGATTTTGCGGGTGACTGGTTGCCGCAAGGTTTCAAGGCTCAACCCGATGCGCAAGGCACAAGTGTTTGGCAAGGCGAATTTGCAGGTGTGAGGCTGACCATACAGTGCGCGGTATTGGGCAAATCGCAACGTGAAGGCGGTTGGGATATTCAGAAACATCAGTCCCGCCCTGCGGTGAGTTTAGTGCCAGCAGGCAGCGTTTATTTTTGCAAAGTTGAAGGTGATTTACTGCAAGCTGCACAGCAGCTTCACGCCAAAAAAATAGGCAATGAAACGACACTCGGTCGCGGCGAACTTGCCGTCGGATATTGGTAATCAGGAGAAAATATGAAAACAGCAATTTTAGGACTACACGCAGAAACTTCTATCCACGCAGGCGCGGGTTCGGCATTGGACGTGATTGATTTGCCGATACAACGCGAAGCGCACACCAACTGGCCGTGCGTGTTTGGTTCAGCTGTCAAAGGCGCGTTGCGCGCGGCGGCTGGGAAAGGCGAGCAAACTAATCTCGTGTTTGGTTTAGAAAATGCCAACAGTGATGCCTATGCAGGCGCATTGCTGGTGGGCGATGCGCGCCTGCTACTATTGCCTGTGCGCTCGCTGACTTCGCACTTCAAGTGGATTACTTGCCCAGCGGTGTTGCAGCGTTACCAGCGTGATGCGGAACGTATGGGCAAGTCCGTAAAATTCACCGTGCCAAAAATCGAAGGTGATATGCAAGCTATCGCTGCCACTGCGGGCGAAGTATTCCTTGAAGAATATCGCTTTGAAGTTAAGCAAGCTGACTTGAAAGAAGTCATAGACGCGCTGGTGCAAGTGTCAGACGTGGCAGGCTTTGCGGAGGCACTGAAAAATCAGTTGATGATTTTGAGCAATGACGATTTTAGCTATTTGGCAAAACACGCTGTGCCTGTTACGCCGCACATCGCACTCGATTCTGAAACCAAAGCGGTGAAACCAGGCGCGCTCTGGTACGAAGAAACGCTGCCACCTGAAACCTTGCTGTATGTGTGTTTGGCGGCGAACGATGCGCGTAAAAAAGACAGCGTTTTATCTGCCGATGCGGTGTTGCAAACCGTGCAAGAGATGTTCGCCAGCAAGCCATATTTACAACTTGGCGGCAACGAAACCGTCGGCATGGGCTGGTGTCGTGTCAAGGTGGGAGCGTAATCATGGCGATGCAATCTATCGAACAACAACGCGCTAAAGCCGCGTTGGCATGGGCAGAATCGCAAGGAAAAAACGTGGATAGCGAGACGGTATCCGCAGCCGTAGCAATGCCCGCGATGATTTTGATGAATGGCTTGGGGCAAACTGCTGCGTTCTACAAAAGCAAAGACAAAGCGCATTACACCAATCTCTACAACGAGCTTTCCAAGTGGTTAATTCAAAAAGGTAAGCCTTATGCTGGCAAAGAAAATATGCTCAAGGGCATCACTGAAGGTGATGCAAAAACTTACCGCGCCGCGCAAGTCGAAGCTCTGGCGTATTTGCAGTGGGTGAAGAAATTCGCTAAGGCTTACGTCAAGGAGAGTGACCATGCTGCCACTTTATAAAGAAGCAAAATTAGCAGGAAATCTCAAAGATGATGCGCATCGTGGCTTATGGTGGTCGCGCTTTTTTAACAAATTTGGGTTTGATTTTTCCAAACCAGACGTGGGCGGAAAAGGCGAATTCATCAGCGAAATTTGCAAGAAAGATTGCGGTGATGCTGATGAGCTAACAGCCAACGCACTGCGTCAAGTTAGCCTGTGCACTGCATTGGGCGGCGTACATTCTTGTTACCAAACCCAAGGTCGTTTCGTCACAGGAATGGGCAACGACCATCCTACCGAAAACGGTTTTACTTGGCATCCCACGCTGGGCGTGCCTTACCTGCCAGCCTCGTCGGTAAAGGGTTTAGTGCGCGGCTGGCTGGAATGGCAATGGGGTGCGGAAGCACTCAAGAAAGACGGCGACGCACAAAAGCGCAAGCAACTCCTGCAATGGTTCGGCTCGGAACACAAAGATCCACGTGAACAGCTTGCCGAACATCAAGCAGGCTGGTTTATTTTCTTCGACGCGCTGCCCACCGCGCCCGTCACACTCGCCGCCGACGTGATGACACCGCATTACGGCAAGTGGTATGAACAAGGTGGTGACGAAACAAAGAACACCAATGCTGACAGTGTTCCCGCCGATTGGCACAGCCCTGTCCCCGTCACTTTTTTAACGGTGAAAAAAGCTACCTTTCAATTTGGTATTGCGGTGCGCGCAGGTTTGAAAGCGAACGATCAAACCGCTGCTAAAACCGCTTTGCATGAAGTGATGGCAGTGCTGCAAGACGCATTGGAGTGGGCAGGTGCAGGGGCGAAAACCGCCACGGGTTACGGGCGTATGGAAGTTGATGAAAAAGCAAATAAAGAGAGTGCTCGATTACGAGAAGTGGAGGAGGGCAAGCAGCAAGAGCAGCAACGTTTGCTATCTTTGCAAACTCTTTCACCCAACCAGCGTGTTATTGAAGAGCTGCGTATAAAAATAGAAAAGCAGACTGGCATCGCAAAAATCCCAAAAGGAAATGCGCTCTGGACGGAAATCAAAAAACTGGCACTTGAACAAACGAGCGATTGGGAGACTGTCGAAAAAATCGTTTTGGCGGATATGTTGCAAGAAAAGCTGCCAGCGTTGATGTCGGGAATTGACGCTAAAGATATACGCAAAGAACTCAAGTTAAACGCCTTACGCGGCTTGGTGTAGGTCGGATTTATCCCTAACTTTGGCACACATTTATTTTTTAATCATGGAGTAAAGAATGGAACAGCCGCTAAGTAATTTATTCGGTTTTGGTAACTCGCAAATATGGCAATACGTTGGGCAAGTTTCGGATATTTGGGGGGCGTTGTTAGGCACGCTGACTGTGTGTTTGGCGGTGTGGGGATTTTTCAATCGAGCGGCATTCAAGCGTTATTTCACTCGGATTACTTATAGCGATGTGGGCAGGGCGATTCCAAAAAATCAGCAATACGAGCTAGTGATTTTTACCGTTAGTCACGCGACTGTTCCGTTGATGGTGATTGAAAAAACTCAACCTAAGCGGATTGCTTTAATTGCGACCGAGGGCTCTAAAGCTGAGGCCGAAATGATTGCAGCACAGGCATTGGGACAAGAAAATAAAATTTTTATCATAGATGATAAAGATGATCCTGCTGAAGCTAAAGCCACGGTGAAAAAAGCGATTTTGCATTGGGAAGGCATCGCGCCTGAACACATCGCGGTGGATGTAACGGGCGGCACAACCCCCATGAGTATCGGTGCATTTATGGCGGCGCAGCAAGCGGGGGTCACCACGATTTATATGCAATCTGAATACGATAAAGACAAGAGAGAAATCAAAGCGGGTAGCTCGCGCTTGATTTGTATTGCCGCGAGCTAATGCCAGATTCAACGCCCATTATTTTGCAGTGGCATCGTCTCACGTTGCCGCTGCAAGTTACCCGCGCGATGGGCAATGGCACACCTATGTTGGTGATGCTTAACGCCTTGCTCAAAAGCATCAAACCTGTCGTCAGCGAGCCGCGCAAAGTGAAGTTGGCTTTTCATGTGCCGTGTGTTTATGCGCATCGAATGCGTAAACGTGCGGGCGAGCATCTGACGCTGCAAGTGGAATTTTTTGGCGCGGATGATTCATGGTTGGCGGCTTGGCAACTGGCTTTGCAAACTTATCTGGCGCAAACCACGCAAGCGGGTTTTGTGTTGGTGGGGGCGGTGCAATGTGAGGCGAAGACATGGCAACTATTACCCTTCGACGGACTCAGGGCGAACGAAGCTTTTGTCAACGATGATAGCCACGCCGAACTGGAATTTTTCTCACCTTTGCCGTTCAAGCGCGCGAAAGGCGATAGTCGCACTCAGTTGAGTTTGGAATTGTTTTTTAGCCAGCTTGCGCGCCGCATCGAGCAACTCTTTGACGTGAAAATGCCCGTACCAAATCTCGCCAACATCCAACTACAAAGCCATCACTGGCGTTACACCGAGCTGCACCATCTTTCCAAATCGCAGCCCGGTCACAAACAGTATTTCAATGGCTGTTTTGGCTCACTGTATTTCAGCGGCGAGCTGAATGAAATTTTGCCTTGGCTTGCGCTTGCCGCCGAGATTCATGCGGGCGGCACGCTCGAACTCAATGCGGTGGCTTACTGCCGCTTGCACCATCCTACCCGCACCAATTTTGATGCACACCTACAACAACCCAAACACTGGCAAGCCGCACTGCAAAGCGTGATGGACGGGCATGACGATTGGCAGCAACAGCTTGCCGCGACGCATGGTGTGCCACTCGATAGCGCGGCGTATTGCGCCGAGTTGATGGGCAATGTGCAACAGCCGCATTGGCAAGCTGCGCCTGCGCAAGCCTTTACTATTCCTAAGCGTAACGGCATGCGTCGCATCGAAAAATTACCACCCGCCGAGTTGCTGATACACACCGTGTTGCACGAGCTATTGAGTGAACCGATAGACCGCACACTAGAAATTTCGGCGGTGGGATTTCGGCGCGGTCAGTCGGTGCAAACCGCTGTGGCGCGGGTGCGTGAACTGCTGGGGCAGGGCTATCGTTATGTGGTGGAGTCGGACATCGAAGATTTTTTCCCCGACATCAATATCGCGCGTGTCGAAAAATTATTAGATGGCATTTTGCCGCCCGCCGACACCTTGACGCGGCAACTGTTAAGCAAACTATTACGCGCGCCCTATCTTGAAAACGGACGGCTGAATAGCCGCACGCAAGGTCTTGCACAAGGCAGCCCGCTGTCGCCCTTATTGGCGAATCTTTATTTGGATAGGTTCGACGAGGCCTTTAACTTCCCTCACCCCAACCCTGATAAAACAACTAGCCAATCGACTAAGCCCGCAAGCGGGCAAGTCGCTGGTTATCTCCCGCAAGCGGGCGAGGGGGCAAACGCATCGCTGCGCGAATCTCACACAGATGCACTGGATGCCAAGCTGGTGCGTTATGCCGATGATTTTGTGATTTTGGCACGCACCCGTGAAGCGGCTGAACGCTTATTGTTATTGGCGCGCAGCGAGTTGCACGAAGTCGGACTGGATTTGGCGGAAGCAAAAACTGCCATCCATAGCGTGGAGGAAGGCTTTCATTTTCTGGGGCAACCATTTGGTGGCGCGGCAGAACATACTGTGGCGGAATTGCTGCTACCACCCGCCAAAAAATCCATTTACATCACCGAAATGGGCTGCTTTTTAGGACACAACGGTGACGCGCTGGAAATCCGCCGCGATGCCAAGCTGATGGACGCGATTCCCTTGCGCCGCGTGGCGGACATTGCCATTCTCGCGCCCGCCAGCTTATCCAGCGGCTTAATTCAAAAATGCGCCAAATTAGGTATTCCGCTCACCATGACCTTAGGCGACGGCTACCACATCGCCAGCCTGCCGCCCGATTCGCGCAAGCACCACAGCATCGCCGCGCGGCAAGCCGTGCATTACGCCCAGCTCAATGAATCCGAGCGCTTGGTTCTTGCCAAAGGTTTTGCTGCCGCCAAAATTAACAATTACCAACCGCTGATTCACGCGCGTCACGGCAAAGGCAATGCCGACATTTTGGCGAAGCTGGAAAAATCTATCGCGGGCATCGAGCAAGCCAGTGAAATTAACAGTGTGCGCGGGCATGAAGGCATGGCAGCGCGACTGATGTTTAGCACGCTGGACAGCTACATCAAAGCGCCTGAATTTCACTTCAAAAAACGCCTGCGTGACAAACCTGACCGCATGAACGTGTTGTTTAATTTTGGCTACTACCTGCTATTTTCTAGGCTGAACACCATGGTGCGTGCCGCTGGGCTGAATCCTTACTTAGGCTTTTTGCACGATGGCGAAGACGACTACGAAACCTTGGTGTGCGACATCGAAGAATTATTCCGCGCCGTGCTAGATCGCCACCTGATTGCCTTGGTCAATCTGCGCGTCATCAAGCCCGATGATTTCGCCCAAAAAGATAAAGGCTTACGCCTCGCACCCTTGGCAATCAAACGCTTTTTAGAGCATTTCGAGCGACTGCTGCACAGCGATGTCGGCGGCGTGAGCTTGTTAGACGCGATGCACTTGCAAGTGCGCGCCTTTGCCCGCTACGTCACCGAAGATAAAGCCTTATGGTATTTCAGCACCCAGCCCGTGACGAAAGCCGCCGCTGAAGTAGAGCCAGCCAGCGGTGATGAACTAGGCGAATCCGCTGACGCTGCCAGCGCGGAATCAGCTCTTGCAGAGCAAGATTTACCATGGGATGAAGACGCAGACACAGTAGGGTGACGCAAATTTACGACGCGACTTGTTAAGCTATGCTTAACACTTTATAATCCTGATTATGATTAAGTCATTCAAACATAAAGGCATCAAAGTCTTTTTTGAAACAGGCAGCAGGGCGGGCATACAGCCGCATCACGCCAAGAAACTGCGCCTGATGTTGACTTTATTGGACAACGCTCGCCAAGCGGATGATATGAATGTCAGTAGTTGGGATTTACATCCGCTTACAGGAGATTTGCTTGAGCATTATTCCGTCAGCGTAAATGGCAACTGGCGCATGACCTTCAAGTTTGCAGGCGAGAACGCGATACTGGTCGATTATCAGGACTACCACTAGGAGAACAATATGAGCCGTATGCACAATCCCGCCCACCCAGGCGAAGTCTTGCGAGCATGGTTGCCTGACGACATGACCGTCACACAAGCCGCACAACAACTGCAAATTTCACGCGTGACGTTATCCAAGCTGCTTAATGCCAAAACAGGGGTCAGTGCCAGTATGTCGCTGCGCCTCGCCGCTTGGTTAAGCACCACCCCTGACGTATGGTTAGGGATGCAAACCCAATGGGATTTATGGCAAGCCGAGCAACAACCGCATCCGCACATCAAACCGTTGGTACGCTTAGCCGCATAAGCCGCCGATGAGCGACACCCGCACCCAACAATGGGCGATTTGTTACGACATCAGTCTAGACAAAGAGCGCAGCAAAATCGAAAAAACGCTCAAAGGCTGGGGGCATCGCGCGCAAAAAAGCGTGTTTTTAGTGATGACCACGCGCGCGGGCATCACCACCCTGCAACGCGAACTCAACGCCCACAAAATCACCACTGGCAGCGTGTTATTGCTGCGCTTACAAGGCAACAATATGCAGCCGATTGTCATCGGTGCGCACTGGCAGCATCCCGATGCAGGCATGGCCTATATTTTTTAACCCGTACCCCCAAGGAAACGCTATGAACACCACCGTAAAAGACCTCAAAGCCTTATGTGCCCAACTCCCCGACGATGCCCAAGTGTGGATTGAGTATCCCCAGCAACTCGCCGAACCTGTGGTGATGGAAGAAATATACGAAGGTGTGTATGACGCAAGGATTATCGAAAGCCTCTCCAGCGCGGTGGATAGCAAGCGCAATCGGCTGATTATTTTTCATCATTACTAAACGGTATGCTTGCTTATTTATTAAGCTGCTCGCCGCGCCTGTGTTTATGCGGCTTTGCAGTCCCCCCTGTGGGTAATGTTGTGCCACGCAAGTTGTCCACAGCGGTACGACATTTCTCGGCTATAATCTCAATGCTGGCAAGGGTTACACCGTGCCAGAGGTCGCAAGACCATCCAAATCGGTTTGGGTTATGACGACTGGCTCGACTGCGATGAAGCACAGCCGAGGGTCGCAAGACCATCCAAATCGGTTTGGGTTATGACAAAGCCAATTCACGCTTAACTTCGACACCGTTAAGGTCGCAAGACCATCCAAATCGGTTTGGGTTATGACCACGTCCTGGATTGCCCAATCCCGGTGGAACGGGTCGCAAGACCATCCAAATCGGTTTGGGTTATGACGCTTATTGGCTGTTGGTCATGATAAATAACTGGGTCGCAAGACCATCCAAATCGGTTTGGGTTATGACCAATGCTGCGGCGTAGGATTCGTAACCCATGGGTCGCAAGACCATCCAAATCGGTTTGGGTTATGACAATTCCACTCATCTTCGCTCTTGTTTGGATTAGGGTCGCAAGACCATCCAAATCGGTTTGGGTTGTGACAAATCTGGTGCTTTTTCTGACTTCTTGTTCTGAGGTCGCAACACCAGCCAAACGGTTAGGCTGCAACGACACGCTCAAGATCTTTGAGCGTGTTTTTTATGAGTAGCCCTCAACATGCCGCCTATTGCTTGGCGGTTATTAGGACGAACAAAAATGATTTATTTTAAGGTGACGGTGCTGGCGGAAAAGCTTTAGCGTTTTTTAGACAGTGCGCTTAGTTGGCTGATGTGGCGCGGTTTGATGCCTTGCTAGGCGGTGTGCCCGCCGTTCCGCCGCTGGCGGGTGATGAGTGGTAGGTGGTTTTTCAAGCGCGTTTAATGTGTCGCTGTTTTGCGGTAAAATCGTTCGTATCACTTTGCTGGGGAAGAAAAAATGAACACCATCGCATTGCCGCAATCACTGCTTAAACGGCTCGACAAATACTCGGAATCCTCTAAGCGTTCGGTCTCTGCTTTTGTAAAGCAGGTTGTGCAAGAGCGGTTAGATTATGAAGATTGGAAAGCCCAAAAAATTGCCGCTGGGTTGGACGATATAGCCGCTGGACGTTTGATTTCTCATCAAGAGCTGACCCAAAAGATGCACGAAAAAATCAAAGCTACAGCTGAAAATGTTAGCAAAAAAGCAAATTGAATGGTCGCTCAGCGCGCAAGCTGATTTAAGCGATATTTACGCGCTTATCGTAAAAGATAATCCGCAGGCTGCCGAACAAGTGGTCAATTTTGTGATTGCGTCGGTGGCTAATTTAATGAGCTTTCCACTGATTGGGCGTATGGGTGGTAAAAGCAAAACTCGTGAGCTGGTTTTGAATCGTTACCCTTATACGATTGTGTATCGGGTCTCTGCCAATACGATACGCATCGTTACCATCGTGCATCAATCCAAGTGTTATCCGTAGTTGTGCCGCTGTAAAAAATTGCGCTGAATTTAATTCAGCGCAATTTTTTTGCAGCGTGCAAAAATTGTTATGCAAGTTCTATTGTTAGCCGTGCGCGAGTTCTTTGAGGGCTGCGTGGGCTAAAAAGCCAGAGCGGGTGAGGTGGTGGGCTTGTATATGTTGGTCGATGCGTTGCACGAGGTATTCGGGCAACGAGACATTGAGGCGTACTGGGGTTTTGTTGCTAAGGATGTCGTCCACTTCAATCAATGCCCAAATCCAGCCTGCATATTCTGGATGCGTGCGGTGTTCATCGAGTGATTTACGCGCAGGTATCGCTTGTTGGTATTCGAGGCATAAGTCCAGATGCGCTTCGATGGCTTGTTTGGCATTGGTATAGGCTTCTTCTAAAGTATCGCCCGCCGAAAAACAGCCGGGCAAATCAGGAACGACTACGCCAAAAGCGTGTTGCGCGTCGCCGATTTCAATTGCAATGGGATAAGTGAGGGTGTTTTTCATTTTAATCCTGCCTGTTTGAGTATCGAATTTACCGTGCCGCGTGGGGTGTCTTTTTTGGGGTGCGGGACGGTGACTAATCCTAATTTTATGTCGTGCTTAAAGTGATGGTGGCTGCCCGTTACGCGCACCTGATACCAGCCGTCTTGAGTGAGTTTTTTAATGAGGTCTGCGCTTTTCATGGCGGCTGATTTTACGCAAATTTTTGTGTGTTCATGTGTATTTTTATTGAGAGTGAATTTTTATGTCGCCTGAAAAACGTGCCGTAATCGTGTCGGAATTACTTGCCCAGTTGGTGTGTCTAGCCGTGTTTTGCTTGATCGGCTATGGCTGGATTCCCGATGTGGATAACACGCTATTTCCACCGTTAGGTATCGCCTTAACGGTCTATCTTTTTATTGGCAATCAGGTTTTATATAGTCGCGGTATTTGGCCACCTGCCAGTGCCAAAATTAAGGCGGGGAAAGTGGATGTAGCTTGGGGTTTGAGCTTGTTGTATTGGCAGTGCTGGTGGCCAAGTTATTGGCGCAAAAAATAAATAGGTGCGGTCAACTAGGCTTTGCCCGCTTGCCATTCCCGTACAATTTCTCGCAGCTTAGGCAGTTGGTCTGGGCCGATAAGTTTGATGCGTGCATGAGCGGTTCTATCGAGCAAAATCTGGGTGGGTTTGCGTGCTGATAGCAGCCACGTTTGACCGAATAAGCCGCGCGCATCTTGTCCGAGACTATCGACTTTGTAAGCAATTTCGTTGTCGTTCTCGGCGTTAAAACGCAAGGTTTTACATTCAATAAATAGCAGTTGGTTGTGGTGGCAAGCCAATACGTCAAATTCATTTTTGCTTTGTTTGTTCGCAACATTCACGCTCATGCGCACGTCAAACAGTTTCTCGTCATGCAGGATGTGATAAGCATATTCCTCCAACCATCCGCCGCTTAAAAAACGCACGCTGTCGAGGTTGGTAAAAGTGACGGTTTTGTCGCCGCGTTGCCAGCTGATAAGTTCGGCTGAGACCAGCATTTTCATTAGAACCAGTGCCTCGCCAAAAGGATGCGCGCTTAACGTTTGTTGCGCTTGGACGAGTACTTCAGTCTTTTTGCCATTCACATATTCAGTCGCAAGCGCATGGCGCGTGATGCGATTGAAGTCACTCATCAGCGCGGTTAATTCGCCAATTTTTTGCCCCATTTCTTTGCAGATACTTTTGCGCGCGGCGATGCGTGTTTGCCAGTCGGCTAGGTCGGAGAGCGCGCCTTTGTAGTTGATTTTTTGCGCGGTTAAATACACAGGCACATCGAGTTGGTTACCCATCAAGATGGGTTCTGGATGGTGATTTTTTGGGCTGGGTAAAACTTCGATGCGACGGTGTTGGGTATCGGTATAAATCATTTTGTGCGCGTCGTTACGCCACACTTCGACTAAGCCCATGGACATCAATTTATTGCCGCCCGTGGTGTTGACGGTGAAGTGTGCATCGGGATGTTCTGCTTGTATGCGTGCCGCGTGCTCTAACAAAAAATCTTGAATCTGGTTGAGGTTGGCATCGGGCATATCCGAGCAAATTTCAGTGCGCGTATTGGGGCAATGTTGGGCAATTAAATGCGCGAGGTGGGTGGCATTGGCAGCCATATTCTTAGAGCTAAATAAGTACACCAAATCGGCGGCTTCGATGCGCAAGGGAATGAAGTTGGCTAGGGTTTGTTCGGAGACGATGAGTAGCTGAATGTGCATGATGATTTAAGCCGTGCGAGTTAATAGGGCAAGTTCGTAAGGGATGCTGGTGATTTCTTCAGGGTTTAATAGTTTGCCTTCAGGTAAGCGCGTTTTGATGCGCAACACGATGGCTTGATCGCCCGCTTGCAGGGTGACAGCAACGCGATTCATGGTGATTGCTACGCCTAATAATTGACTTAAAAACTGTGCGCTGGCTGCGTGCCCGATGGCGGATTGAAAGCCTGTTGCGAGCTGTTTTTTGGCTTGCTCAATACTAATGGGCCCCGCAAATTGCCAGCTGCCGTAGCTGGTGAGTATGGGGGTGTTGAGGAGATAAATAGTCATGGTTTAGGTTGTGTTCTTTAGTCACGAAATGGTAGCACGAGCGTATTTAAGCTCCGCACTTTTATGCGCTAACAAGCTTGTTAAAACCCGCATTATTTTGTTCTTGCCTAAGATGCGTGCTGCTGAATGTGCAGCGATTTTAATGAGGTTGAAAATGAATAATTTGCGTGCAGTAGTGAGTGTGTCGATGGTGTGTTTGTTATCTGCAAATGTGGCATTCGCCGCATCAGCAAGTCAGATGGCGGTGGTGCAAGAGCCATTGGCGGCGAGTGGTTTGTATGCGGGGTTTGGCATGGGTTACGCGCCTGTGTCCGGCTCTAGTTTGATTACGTCTAGCAATGGTCTTTCGCTGACAGGTCGCGTCGGTTATGCCTTGAATCGCAGCGTGTCAGTCGAGGCGGCGTATGACGGTATCGCGATGGTTAAAAGTGGCTTGGCGGATGTGGGTGTGAGTGTGTTGTCGGCAAGTGTGCTGGGCTATTACCCGCTGCAAGATAGTTTGGATTTGTATGGAAAAGCGGGCTATGCCAATGCCAGCGTGGGGTTTAGTACGGGGCAGGGTAATTCAAGCAGCCAATCTAAAACAGGTTTTAGCTATGGTTTTGGCGTGGAGTTGGGACATGGCGCGCGGCAGTCGTTTCGTTTAGGCATGGATCATTTTGATTTGTCAGCTTGGCAAGCGATGCCGATTGCGGCAAACAATTTTAGTTTTTCAGCGGACTTTAGATTTTAATTTTAAGTGCCGCCATGAGCGGCAAGGGAGAGTGTTATGTACGGTATGAAAAGTGGTGTGGCGGCAATGCTGGTGTTGGCGTTAACAGGCTGCGCAAGCAGCGGTAAATATGTGGCGACGAATTTAACGCCTGTCGAAATCAAGCAAATTGAAAAAGGTGAGTTGGTGAAATTGCAGGGTGTGTTGCCCGCCGCGCCGAGTGAAAAATTGCGTTTGCAAGCAGCGGCGATACCGCGCGGCGTGTATGTGTGCGCGATTGAGAGCTTGGCTAAACCGTGTTTGCCTAAGTTAAGTAAATTGGTGGCGGATAAGTTGGCAAGTAAAAATATAGCGGTCGTGGCGGAGGCTAGTCAGGCTGATATGACGCTGTATTTTGAAACTTGGTTTGATAGCTATTCGACCCATTCGAGTATGGTCAAGGGCTTATTGGATAACCCCGCGCAAGCTGGTAGCAATTTCGCTGTTAAGGTTGAGCAGGGCTTGGCAACAGGCAAGTTGCCCGATGTGCATAAGCATTTTCGTTTTGCCGCCGACCCGATTTCATTGATTAGCATCAACTCAAATGATGAGCAAAAATTTATTTATGCCGCGCTCACTGCTGTGCCAATGAAAGACGCAATCACTTATCCAGGCGAAGGTGCAAAGCATGTGGGTGCAAGTAGCAACCCTTGGCTGGTGGCGGGACAGGTACCTGATTCGCGCACTTTGATTGGTAACTACGATGGTGAGGTTGATACCGATAAAGCGGTGCTGCCGATGCTGAATGATGCGCTAGATAATTTGTTGCTGCGAACGATACAACCGTAATACTGTTTGTGTGGCTTAAAACGACGCGTGCTGAACGCGTCGTTTTTTTTCGTCTTGACAGCGTGCGTTCAAGGATAAAAATTTGCCGCACTTGGGTATAATTTCGCGCTTCTAAAACTCTCTCTTTTTGCCATGACATCGACTCACTCTGCTGTAACTATCGGTACGCCTTTGAGCGCGAGCGCAACGCGCGTGATGTTGTTGGGCTGTGGCGAACTGGGTAAGGAAGTCATCATCGCGTTGCAGCGGTTGGGCGTGGAAACCATTGCGGTGGATAGGTATGCCGATGCACCTGGACATCAAGTGGCGCATCGCGCGCATGTCATCAATATGACCGATGGCGCGGCGTTGCGCGCGTTGGTTGAATTAGAAAAGCCCGATTTAATCGTGCCCGAAATCGAAGCGATTGCCACTGATATGTTGGAGTGGTTGGAGCAACATAATGTGGCGCGGGTGATTCCGACCGCGCGCGCCACACGTTTGACCATGAACCGCGAAGGCATACGCCGCTTAGCTGCCGAGACTTTGGGTTTGCCCACCTCTAGTTATCAATTCGCCGATAGTTTGGAGGCGATGCGCGCGGCGTGTGAGGCGATCGGCTATCCGTGTTTTATCAAACCGGTGATGTCATCGTCGGGTAAGGGGCAGTCAAAAGTCGCGAATGCAAGTGAAGTGGATGCCGCTTGGCAATACTCTCAAAGTGGCGGTCGTGTGGCGCAATGCCGCGTGATTATCGAAGGCGCGATAGATTTCGATTTTGAAATCGCCTTACTTACGGTGCGCTCTGTCGCGGCAGATGGTTCGATAGCAACGCAATTTTGCGAGGCGATTGGGCATGTGCAAGTACAGGGTGATTATGTTGAAAGCTGGCAGCCGCAAGCTATGAGCGATAAGGCTTTGCAGACTGCACGCGACATTGCGAAAAAAGTAACTGAGGACTTGGGTGGCTTAGGGCTGTTTGGCGTGGAGCTGTTTGTACGCGGCGATCAAGTGTGGTTTAGCGAAGTCAGTCCGCGTCCGCACGACACCGGCATGGTGACCATGTGTACGCAAGTGCAAAGCGAATTTGAAATTCATGCGCGCGCCATTTTGGGCTTGCCCGTCAACGTCAGTTTGCGCAGCGCGGGGGCAAGTGCGGTGATTTATGGTCAGCATGATGCTAAGGCGATTGCCTTTACTGGGGTGGCCGACGCGTTGCGCGTACCGGGTAGCGACATCCGTTTATTTGGTAAACCCGAATCGTTCCAACGCCGGCGCATGGGCGTGGCATTAGCAACGGGCGTTGATACCGATGAAGCGCGCGGTCGTGCCAAGTTGGCGGCGAGCAAAGTTGTACCCGTCAAAATTTAAGGCATGAAACTCACCGCGATATTGCACACCACTTTTTTAAGTGCTGACCTCGCCAGCTCCCGCGCTTTTTACGGCGATTTGTTGGGCTTAGCGGAAGATGCAACGCGTCCCGTGATGAGCTTTGCTGGCATCTGGTATGTGCTTAACGCGACGCAGCAAATTCATCTGATGTTGTTAGCCAATCCAGAAGTAGGTTTAGTGCGCGCAGCACACGGCGGACGCGACCGACATGTCGCTTATGGGGTGAGCGACATCGCCGAATTGCGCGCGCGGCTCATCGCCGCAAATATAAAATTTACCGAAAGTTCAACAGGTCGCGCGGCGTTGTTCTGCCGCGATCCTGATGACAATGCGCTGGAATTTATTGAGGGGTGAACTGCTAGATGTTTTCCACAGATTACATAGATTCACACAGATTTTTGCCTAGGTTTTAATCTGCGTAAGTCTGTGTAATCTGCGGACAAAAAAGATTTTTTGCACCAACTAAAACCGAATATAGATTCAGTGCCGTAGGGTGGGCAAGTCCTTTCTGCCCACCGATTCATAGCTCCGCGTGGGCAGATGCAGCTTGCCCACCCTACGCGGACTCGCTATTTCAAACTCGCCACTGCCGCATTAAAGCGCGCATCGGTTTGCGTGGGCGAGCTGTAGCCGTCAAAATTATTTGCCATGATTTTGTCCAGCAAACTTAAGCGTGCAGCGGGGGCGGGGTGGGTCTTGAACATCAATGCCAGCGAGGAATCTTGCGCATTCGCTGAGTCCAACATTTGCAACACGGCGGGCAAGCCAAACGGATCGTAGCCTGAACGCGTGGCAATCACGATGCCTTTGCGGTCGGCTTCAAACTCGTCATCTTTATCCAAGCCGCGTGCATACACTTCTTTACCCGCTTGCAACGCCTTATCCATCAAGGGATTGTTTTGCGTGTTAAGTGCTTGCCCCGCGAAGTCCCCAGCGATATTCAGGTTGGCGGCTTTTTGCAACGCGGCCAAATGATGTTTACTCAATACATGCACCATTTCATGCGCCAACACGCCCGCTAATTCAGACTCGGTTTTCATATGTTGCAGCAGCCCTTTGGTGATAAAAATCGTCCCGCCGGGGGTGGCAAAAGCGTTCAAATCCGCGCTTTCCAACACGCCAAATTGCCAAGGCAAATTAGGTCGATCGGTGTGTAAGCTGACCCAACGTCCGACATTGTTGACATAGCTTTGCGCGCGTTGATTGGTTGAGAGCGGTGCGGCACCGAGTAAATTGGCGGCGATGCCATGACCGATTTGAATTTCTTCGGCTTCGCTGACAGGCTTGTTGGCAGCGACCACTTTCCCCGCCATATCTCCGCCCATTTTGATGAGTTGTTGTGCATCCATCCCCGCGCAGCCAGTCAAGCTAAGGCTTACAGCGATAAGCATAATTTTGTAATAACGCATGATGTGTTCCTTTTTCAATTATTGAGCCGCAACAAAGTCTAGGGTTTGTGATTTCAATTTGCCGCTTAGTGCAAATTGATTGGCTTGTTTGCCATCTACCGCATAGTTTTTTAGCTTGGCAAATTCAGCTGGATTCGGCGGCGAATTTTGCAAATCTTCACTCGACAGCCCGCGTACGCCCGTTGCGACCGTGATGCCGCTACTCCCCGTACGTCCGATATTGAATAGGCTTTGCAAGCCGCTGTCACCCGCGCGTGCGCTGCTGCTGCGCAAGTTGAGCATTTTCACCCAACCGTTGCCTTTAGGCGTGCTGATGCGCACCCAGCCGCCCATGCGCTGCACGATGCTGACGCTGGCTTTTTCGGGCAGCGTGGCGAGCGTGGCAGCATCGCTAAACGGCTTGGTTTTAATCTCGGTACTGCGCACGGTGTAGCCGATTGAGTCGGCTAAGGCGGGCAGCGTAATGCAGCTTAACAACAGTAATACCATTACTTTTTTCATTGCAGTTTCTCCCTAGGTAAAAATAATTCCACTTCTTGCACGCGACCTTTTACAGCATATGAACCCATCGCGCTAAATTCATATTCATCCGCGCAACGCGCCACGGTGTCAGCGGACACCAAAATGCGCGCCACGCCTTTAGTTAAGCCTTCGATGCGGCTGGATAAATTGACCGTGTCGCCGATGGCGGTGTAGTCCAAGCGTTCATCTGAGCCGATAAATCCGACCACCGCGCGCCCGCTATGCACGCCGATACCGACATCAAAATCCGCGCCTTCTGCGCCTAATTCTTGCTTGAATTGTAACAAGCATTGCTCCATTTCTAACGCGGCAGCGACAGCGTGTTGCGCGTGTTTGGGGTCGTCCTGTGGTGCGCCCCAAAACGCCATGATGGCATCGCCGATAAATTTATCCAGCGTGCCGCCATGCCTAAAAATAATCTCCACCTGCAAGCTGAAATAGCGATTCAGCAAGGTGACGATTTGTTCAGGTGTATTGCTTTCCGACAGGGTAGTGAAGCCGCGTATATCCGAAAACAGTACGGTGATGTCGCGTGCTTGCGAGCCTAACGATTGCGCGGTTTCGCCTTGTGCGACTAGGGTGGTGACTACGCGCGGATCGAGAAAGCGATTGAACATGCGCACGGTTTGTTCGCGCGCTTGCTTTTCGCGTAAATACTCGCTAATCGCGGCGGCAAAGTAAAACGCCCAAGCAAATAGCAGCGGCGTAAACAGCGCGACGCTGAACATTTCTGTCATCGCAAAATACTGCGCGGCAAGTAAGCCGCAGCTGATGAGAAACAACAGCGCGCCGATTTTGGATGCGTCGCTGCGACGCAAAAACAACGGCACTTGCAAGGCAATTAAAACCGCTGCTAATGCTGCCGAAAACCACAACGGCAAGGCGGTGGTGTGGCGCGCATTTTTGAGGTTATCAATCGCGCTGGCGAGAATTTCAGTGCCCGAATACAAGCTGGCAATCGGCGTAGCGCGCACGTCGTGTAAGCCCGTCGCGCTGCTGCCGATGATGACGATTTTGCCGGTTAATTCGTGCGCATCGCGTAGCGGTGTTTCGCGAGTTTGGTCGGCATATAAATCGCTGTAGGAAATATGTTGATAGGCGGGCTGTGCGCCGCGCCAATGCAGCACGATGCTGTTTTCAGCAGGGATTTTGATGTCCAAATCGCGCATTAAACGGGCGGGCAACGATTCCAGTTGCCAGCCACCAATATCGCGGCGCAGCTCGTAACGACGCGCGATACCGTCCGCATCCTCGCTAAAGTTAATCAGCCCGATGCGCCATGATTTTGGTGCGACAGCTTGTGGTGTGAGCAAAATCGCGCGCGCATTTGGGTCGGCATTGGCGGCGTGAGGAATGTCCGTGAGCTGGGCTAATTCAGCGAGCGACACGCCATTCGCTTGCTCGCCGCGCAGTTGCAGCATGGGCAAATACACGTTGTGCATGTCGCTCAATACTTCGTTAAATAGTTGGTCGCTATCGGGGCGATAACGATCGGGCTCGCTAAACAAAATATCAAACACGATGGCGGCGGGCTGCTGGCGCGCGATACCCGCTAACAGCTCGCCATGCACTGCGCGCGGCCACGGCCAACTGCCCGCCACGTCTTGCATGGCAGCGATGCTGGTCTCATCTATATCGACAATCACGATGTTGCTATCGGTTTGCAACGTGCTGGCAACTTGGCGCACCCACACGTCCGACAGGCGCGCGTCAGGCGTGCTAAAGGCATTGAGCCAGCAGCCATTGGCAGTGATAAGTAGCAAAAAAATGACCGCTAAAAAATGTACGCGCGGGATATTTTTCAGCTTCATGTTGTTCTCCTGTTTAGGCGAGCGCGTAAGGCAACGCTAAAAATTGTAGCGTGTCGCCGTGCGCCGTTTGAATTGGATTTAAGTCCACGCTCGCGGTTTGTATCACCGCCAAAATGTCATAGCCACCATTCGGTGCGGCGGCGACGTTGGCGATCATGCCGCTGGCTTGACCTTCCATATCCGCACTGAATAATTCGTCCGCCGCCAGCGGTGCAAGTGCGCAGTCCAAATGCGCCACATACATGCGGCGTTTCAGCTTGCCTAGGTAGTGCATACGCGCCACGATTTCTTGTCCGGGGTAGCAGCCTTTTTTGAAATTGATGCCGCCTAACGCGTCGAGGTTCACCATCTGCGGCACGAATTGTTCTTGTGTGGGCGGCAAGATAGAGGGAATGCCGTCGCGGATTTTGAGCCAGTCCCAGCAAGGGCTGCCGACTTTTTCTGCCTGTGCCAAAAGTGCCGTCCATAACGCTTGCGCGTGTTCTGCGCGGCAAGTGATTTGATAACGCGTGTCGCTCATTTTTAACACACTCATCGTCGCAGTTTGCACGCACGTCATCGCCACAGAGGGCAACTCGCCGCACACCGTGCGCAAAATTTCTGTCGCCCCCGTGCCGCTCAAACCCATGCTAGCTAAGTCATGGCTGGCATCGCTAATTTTTACTTTGGCGCGCAATACATACATGGACAGCTTTTTACGCAAGCTCTCCAAGATGCTAGTAGGCAGTTGCAAAATAAAATCTTCGCCATCGCGCCAAATTAACAACACTGCCAACATGCGTCCCTTGGCGGTGTTAAAACTACTCAGTTGCGCGTGCGTCGCATCCACTAAACGGATGTCATTGCTCAACAAGTTTTGCAAAAAACTTTGCGCCTCTTCGCCGCTGACGCGCAAGCAGCCGAACTGCGTCAATGCGCATAACACCGTGCGGTTGGCAGTGGCGGTAAGTTCATTGTTGGCATCGCCAAAATGTTGCACCAGGTCGGCATCAAAGTGCGCGCCTTGCGTGGTCAGGAAATTTTGCCAGTCAGAATTCATAGTAATGGATGCGGTTTTTTAAGCGGCGCGCAGTGTTAGGCAAGCCCTGCTTGATGTCAATCCATGCCGTCTTTATAAGTGCTGAAAACTCGCGAATAAAGACTATCAGTATTATTTTTAACCATGCCGCGCGCCAGCCAGCCCAATGAAATCAAGGGTGCGACAAAATGCCGCATGTTCAAAGCAAAAATGCTTAGGTATAAAGCGCGCAGTTTTTCCACACCGTTAATTTTTAATCAACTTACGAGGATTCAAATCATGAAATCTAGTCTGCCTAAATTTGCGTTAAGCGCGCTTGCTACATCATTGTTAGTCGCCTGTGGCGGCGGGGGTTCTACTCCTCCAGCGACAGGAGCTACACCACAAGCAGTCACATTAAACTTTGATGTAGTGAATGGCGCAGCGGTGGTTGGGACTACAGGTTGTACCACACCGCTGACCGTGGGTACTGCACCAGCTGTTGCACCCGCTACAGTGGTCGGTACGAAAGGTACGTTGACCGATATGCGTTACTACGTTTCTAAAGTGTCGATGATTGATGCCGCAGGTACGCGCTTTCCCGTTGCGCTGACTGAAACGGCGGATCAAAGCAAGAATGTCGCGCTGCTGGATTTTGAAACAGGTCCTAGTTTGGCTGGTGCAATTCCTGCCAGCACTTGCGTTGGTGGTTCCACCGGTACAAATACTAAAGTGGTCGGTACGGTTGCAACTGGCACTTACGTCGGTGTTGAATTCAATGTCGGCGTGCCGATTTTGGCTGACGATGGCGTGACTTCTTTGAATCATAGTGACGTTGCCGCTGCGACTACGCCTAGTTTGTTGCGTTGGGCGGGCATGGCTTGGGCATGGCAGTCGGGTCGTAAATTCACCAAAATTGAATTTGTGAAACCAGCCGTTGGTGCAACTGCCGCTGTAGCGACGATGGTGCATTTAGGTTCAGGCGGTTGCCCACTCACGCCACTGGGTACGCCTCCAAACGCTTGTTTGCAACCTAACAATGCCAAAGTGACTTTCGCTACAGGTTTCAATGCCGCGACTAACAAAATCGCTTTGGATCTAGGTTCGTTGTGGGGGGGCGTTGATTTAACGACAACAAAAACGTGGATGTCTGCCGCAGCCGTTGTTCCTGCACCCGTCGTAGTAGCGCCGGCGGTTGATTTGCCACGCTACTACTTTGGCAAATTTAATATCGACCCAGTGACCAACTTGCCATTGACCACTGCCCCTGTTGCCCCTGCTTTGTTCGTGATTAAGTAAGGCTCTGAAAATCATGCGATCCTCTCTGTTTTTTGGAGGGGTGTTCTCCGCCGCCGTACTCGTCAGCCTTGCGCTGATTGGGTGCGGCGGCGGTGGCACTTCTATTATTGATCCCGCTTTAAGCTCAGGTAGTTGGAAATGGAACATGCCATTTTATTTTCCTGCGCCCTTCGTCCCTGCTGACAATTTAATGTCGGAGGAAAAATTCCAGCTTGGCCGTTATTTGTTTTACGACAAAAAACTGTCGGGCAACGGCACAACCGCGTGTGCCTCGTGCCATTTTCAAAACCTCGCTTTTACCGATGGTAAAGCCGTCTCGACGGGTGCAACGGGGCAGCTCACCGCGCGTAGTGCCATGCCGATTGCCAACTCGGTGTATCACCCCACGCTCACTTGGGCGCGTCCTGATTTGGGATCGCTAGAGCAACAAGCACTGGTGCCGTTGTATGCAACGAATCCCGTAGAAATGGGCGTGACGGCAGCGAATGAGCCGACTATTTTGGCGTTGTTCGCGGCGAATGCGGGCTATGTGGCGCGCTTCAAAGCAGCGTTTCCCGCCGACCCCGCGCCCATCACCATGCCGAATATCATCAAGGCTTTGGCGAGCTTCGAGCGCGGCGTGATTTCGGCGAGTTCCAAATATGATTTATGGAATCAAGGACAGGCAACCCTGACCGCCTCGGAGCTGAATGGCTTGACTTTGTTCAATACCGAAAAGGCCGAATGCTTTCATTGCCATGCTGGGCATAACTTTAGCGACCAAACAACGTTCGCGGGAATGCTGCCGCAAGGCAACATTTTCCATAACACAGGGCTATACAACATCGACGGGCTGGGTGGATTTCCTGCACCGAATCGCGGTGTGTTTGAGACCAGCGGCGTGGCAACGGATATGGGCGCGTTCCGCGCACAGGGTTTGCGTAATGTGGGTGTCACCGCGCCATATATGCACGACGGTAGCATTGCCACACTCACCGAAGTCGTCGCCTTCTACGCCGCTGGCGGGCGCAACATTCCCGCAGGTCAGCCCAATGCAGGCGATGGTCGATTGAACCCCTACAAAGACGCGCTGATTCCGCGCATCAATTTAACGCTGCAAGAGCAAGCCGATTTGGTGGCGTTTTTGCACACGCTGACCGATAACAATTTGCTCACCAGCCCACGTTTTGCTGATCCTGCAGTGTTTCCATAAGTTTTTGTAGGAGCTCGACTTGTCGGGCGATGTTTTTAATTTAGCTATCGCCCGACAAGTCGGTCTCCTACAGGTTTTGTGCGCACTGTTTATGCAGCGGGGGCGGCTGTTGTGGGAGGCCGATTTATCGGGCGATTGCCGATTTAATTAGGAGTAATAAGTTGAAATTCAAATTGTTATTTGCTGTGCCGTTGTTGCTATTGGCAGGGGTGATTTATTTTTTTGTGGCAGCGCGTGAACCCGCTTGGCAATGGAACTTGCCCGCACATTTTTCCGAACCGCGTGTGCCCGCCGAGAACCCGATGACGGAAGCGAAATTCCAACTTGGTCGCGCGCTGTTTTACGACCAGCGCGTATCGGGCAATGGCACGCAAGCCTGCGCGTCGTGCCACTTTCAGAATCTCGCTTTTACCGATGGCAAAGCTGTGGCGACCGGTGCGACGGGAATGCACACCGCGCGCAGCGCGCAAGGCTTGGCGAACGTGGCTTATCACACGACTTACACATGGGCGAATTTTTCGCTGGCGACGTTGGAACGCCAAATGCTCGTGCCGCTGTTGGGCGAGTTTCCCGTCGAGATGGGCTTGAACGATGCCAACATTCTGGTGATGCTAAAACGCTTGAGCGACGATGCGGCTTATGCGCAACGCTTTGCCCAAGTTTTTCCTGACACGGCGCAGCCAATCAGTCTGGAAAATGTCATTAAAGCCATTGCCACATTTGAGCGCGGCTTGATTTCAGCGACCAGCAAATACGATGAACTTTTGGCACATCGCGCCACGCTCACAGCGCAACAAGAACACGGTCGCAGCCTGTTTTTTTCCGAGCAAGCGCAGTGTTCGCAATGTCATAGCGGCTTTAATTTCAGCGACCAAACCACGGTTGCCAGCGACACGGTTTTCAAAATGCCGTTCCATAACAATGGCTTGTATAACGTCGATGGCAAAGGCGGATTTCCCGAAGGCAATCGCGGCATTTTTGAGCTGTCGAATAAGCCTGCCGACATGGGTGCATTTCGCGCCCCTAGCTTGCGCAATGTCACTGTGACCGCGCCGTATATGCACGACGGCAGCATCGCCACTTTGCCCGACGTGTTGAAATTTTATGCGGGACATGGACGCACGATCAGCAGCGGTGAAAATCAAGGCGATGGACGCGCCAATCCGTTTAAGGACGAACGTGTTGCACGCATCAAACTGAATGACGCAGAGCAAGCCGATGTGATCGCTTTTTTATACACCCTGACTGATGAAAAATTTCTTACTAATCCTCGTTTTGCCGACCCCAAAAATGTTACTCATTAAAATTTTTACGCTGAGTTTGCTTAGTGTCAGCGTGGCTTACGCGCATGACGATCTCACTCCTTTGCTTAGCAGCAGCAACGCCGCAGATGCCGCATCGTCCCTTGCCGAGGTGCATAAATTGGAGTTGTTCGCGGGCGTAGGTTTGCAATCTTTGCACGGCGCAAAGGCTTATCCCGCCGCGCGTTTGCCCGGTGTGTTGGAAGCTGGCAGTGCGCGTAGCGATCAGCGTGGTGACGGTTTAGATTTTGCCGAAATTGGTGCGCGCGCGCAGTTCTTACCGAACTTATTGGGGCAGCTAAATTTTGCCCGACATGGTGGCAAAGGCGGCATGAATGACGTTGATCAAGCCTGGATAAATTTTAACGATAGCGTCGCCGCGCAGGATTATTCCGCCCGTGTCGGCAGACAGCTTGTGCCGCTAGGGCTACTCAATTTGCAACACGCGCACACGCGTGATTTCGGCATCGCGCCGCTGACCCTGCGCGCGATGGTGAATGACGGTTGGCGCGCCGATGGCGTGCGCTTGGATGCGGAGTTAGGCGCGGGTTTTGCGGCGGGCGTGGGCGCGTGGATGCAGCAAGGTTTTCCTGGCACGGTGAGTAATCGTCCTGATATGCACAGTGCGCGACTGGGCTGGTCGAATCCGCAACTCAAACTCGAAGCGGGTTATGTGCATACCGCTATCAATCAGCGCGCCTTATCCACTGTGGGGCTGGCGGGGCATACGCATAGCGTGCCGACTTGCACCGTTGCTTCCGCGACCTTGGTGTGTCTGCAAGGCGCGGCGAATATCTGGACGCTGGCAGGGCGTTGGCAAGCGAATGCCGATAGCGTGTGGTTGGGCGCGGAGTATTGGCATAAGCGTGAGAGCGGCGTGTTGAGCAGCAACTTCGGCAAACCCAATTATCAAGGTGATACGAATGGCGGTTGGCTGGAAATTGGCTATCCCATTTTGCCCAATCTGCAACTGCTCGCACGCAGCGACAAGCTGCTAGCGAAGCATCAGCTTGTCGGCATAAACGCAGCACTTGTGGCTAACCAAGCGGGCATTATCAATGCCACGCAACCCTTGAGCAGTCAGGCGGTAGCGGTGCGTTGGCAGCCCTATGCCGAGCATCATTTGAGCGCGGAATGGACGCAGCAAAATCTAGGCGCGAATAATCTGTCGGTGTATTTATTGCGCTATCAAATGGAATTTAGCATCGGCGTGTTGTAACGCATTCGCGCCGCAAAATGAGCGCGCCGCAGCGTGTTGAATAGATTCCCCTGTTTAATTTGCGAGTAATCCTTGCCTCGTTTATCCTTGCGCGCTTTTTGAGGCGAGCTGTAAGCGTATAGCTTGTTTTTCACCAACAAATATCAGGGAGTTTCCATATGTCTGTTCAACCCTCTACGGCTGCCGCATTAGGCTGGCTTGCCAAAGAACGCACCATCGCGCGGGCAGGATTTAATCGTTGGTTAGTGCCGCCTGCGGCTTTGGCGATTCACTTGTGTATCGGCATGGCGTATGGTTTTTCGGTGTTTTGGTTGCCGCTGTCTAAGGCGTTGGGCGTGAGCAGTGCGCTGGCGTGCGGCGCAGATGCGAGCTTGTTGGATGCCTTATTCACCACCCGTTGCGATTGGAAAATTAGCGAACTGTCGTGGATGTACACCTTGTTCTTTTTGCTGCTCGGTTCATCGGCGGCGATGTGGGGCGGTTGGCTAGAGCGCGTCGGCCCGCGCAAAGCGGCGTTTGTTGCGGCGATTTGTTGGTCTGGCGGCTTGCTGATTTCGGCGTATGGCGTGTATCTGCATCAACTCTGGATGATGTGGCTAGGCTCAGGTTTTATTGGCGGCATCGGCTTGGGGCTGGGTTACATCTCGCCTGTTTCGACTTTGATTAAATGGTTTCCCGATCGTCGCGGCATGGCAACAGGCATGGCGATTATGGGTTTTGGCGGCGGCGCGATGATAGGCGCGCCCTTGGCAAATATGCTGATGGAACATTTTCATACTGCTCTCAGCGTCGGCGTTTGGCAGACTTTTGCGGTGATGGGCGGCGTGTATTTTGTGGCGATGACGGCAGGTGCATTTTCGTATCGCATTCCCCCCGTGGGTTGGAAACTGTCGGGCTGGACGCTGCCCGAAAAACGCCACGCGCTGATTTCTGATTTCCATGTACATCTCAAAAATGCGCATAAAACGCCGCAGTTTTGGCTGATTTGGGCGGTGCTGTGTTTGAACGTCAGCGCGGGCATCGGCGTACTCGGCATGGCCTCACCGATGCTGCAAGAAATTTTTGGTGGCACTTTGTTAGGTCTTCCGCAATTAGGTTTTAGCGACCTAAACGACGAGCAGAAAAAATCCATCGCTGCACTCGCCGCAGGCTTTTTAGGCTTGCTGTCCCTGTTCAATATCGCGGGGCGTTTTTTCTGGGCATCGCTGTCAGATGTGCTCGGTCGCAAAAATACTTACTTCGTCTTTTTCGCTTTAGGTATCGCTATGTACGCGCTCGCACCGTGGGCGGCGCACGCTGCACATCAAGCCTTATTCGTGGCATTTTTCTGCATCATTTTGTCGATGTATGGCGGCGGCTTCGCCACCGTGCCCGCGTATTTGGCGGACATGTTTGGTACGCAATTCGTCGGCGCGATACACGGCCGTTTGCTCACCGCTTGGGCGACCGCTGGCATCATCGGGCCAGTGGTGGTGACCTACATCCGCGAAGCGCAAATCGCAGCGGGCGTGCCGCGCCAACAAGTGTATGACTTCACTTTGTACATATTGGCGAGCTTCTTAGTGTTAGGTTTTATCGCCAACTGGTTCATCAAACCCGTGGACAAAAAATGGCATATCAGCGCGGCAGAATTACTCGCGATTGAAGAAGCGCAACACGACAAAGCCGCAGGTGAACGCATAGTCGAAGGCGACTTCGGCATCGGTCACGGCGGCTTAGATAGCAAGGCGGTATTGGCATGGTCGGCCGTCGGCATCCCCTTAGCCATCGGGCTGTGGATTACCGTCACCAAAGCAGCGGTGCTGTTCCGCTAGCGCATTTTGTGCGAGAAGGGTTAGAGATTCTCTTATCGCACTCACTCCGCTATAGTCCGTGCATAAATTCTCAACCCACTAGGCGGTGAAAAATGACTAACTCACGCATCACACTCGACACCAGCAAACGTGGCGGTCGTCCTTGTATCCGCGACCTGCGCATCAGTGTTTATGACGTGTTGGACATGATGGCGGAAGGCTTGAGCGAAGCTGACATCATCGAAGATTTTCCCGAACTCGAAACCGCCGATATTCGCGCCTGCCTAGCGTTCGCCGCTAACCGCGAACACAACCTCTACACCGTGGCAATTTAACGTCCTCAATCAATGACACTCACTCGCAACGAAATCCGCAAACGTCTGTCACTTTTCTCCAAAGAGCAGCAAGGTAAAACCAACGAACGCAGCCAAGCGCAAACTTTTTGGCTGCGCTTTTATGAGTGCTTTGGCATTCGTGCAGAGAGCGCGACCATCTACGAGCAATCCGTTAAAAAACTGAGCGGCGCGCAGGGCTTTATCGACAGTTTTATTCCGGGCAAATTGATAGTCGAACACAAGAGCGCGGGCAAGGATTTAGATGCCGCGTTTGACCAAGCCAGTGAGTATTTTTTATCGCTGCAAGAAGCCGAGCGTCCGCGCTACATCATCACCAGCGATTTCGCGCGCATTCGGCTTTACGACTTACAGGCTAGTGGCGAATTTTTGCAATGCAAACTCGCCGAGCTCTCTAAAAAAGCCGACTGGTTTATGTTTTTGGTGGAAGGCGAGCTGACCGACATCGTGGAAGAATCCGAAGCCGACCGCACAGCCGCGTATGCCATAGGCGCGTTGCACGAAGCCTTGTTGCAAGCCAACTTCAAAGGGCGCGACCTGGAAGTTTTTCTGACGCGCTTATTGTTTTGTTTGTTCGCTGACGACACGGGAATTTTTGGCGAAAATAATATGTTCCGCCGCTTGATGGAAGCGACGCGTGCCGACGGCGGCGATGTGGGGCGCGTGTTGGCGGAGCTGTTTCAAGTGCTCGATACCAGCGACGCTGAACGCCAAAAAAATCTAGACGAAGCCCTCGCGCGCTTTGCTTATATCAACGGCAAATTGTTCGCCGACCCTGCGCGCATTCCCAGTTTTGATAGCGGCTTACGCGCGCAACTGATTGCCTGTGCGCAGCTCGATTGGAGCAACATTTCCCCCGCGATTTTTGGTGCGATGTTTCAGGGTGTGTTGGAAGAAAGTCAGCCCTCTCCCGCAGGCGGGAGAGGGGGGAGCGTAGCGGAGGGTGAGGGGGAGATTCACAAATCTGCCAGCACCCGCAAAGCCTCGCGCCGCGAACTGGGTGCGCACTACACCAGCGAGCGCAACATTTTGCGTGTCATCAATCCGCTGTGCATGGACGACTTGCGCAATGAGTTAAACAAAGCTAGCACCCGCGACCTCGCGGCGTTTTACGACAAACTTGCCACGCTGACCTTTTTCGATCCCGCCTGTGGTTGCGGCAATTTTTTGGTGATTGCGTTTCGTGAATTACGTCAATTGGAAATGGACACCATCGACCGGATGAACGACGCGAAGCTCACCAAAGCGGGCAAAAATGGTTTGCTGGATGTCTCGACGTTATGTCGCGTGCGCGTCAGCCAGTTTTACGGCATCGAGATCGACGAATCCGCCGCGCATATCGCCCGCGTCGCGATGTGGATTACTGACCACCAACTCAATTTAGAAGCCGCCGACCGTTTCGGCACCACGCGTCCGTCTGTGCCGCTCATCGACAGCGCGACCATCGCCTGCGGCAACGCCTTGCGTTTGAATTGGCGCGACGTGTTGCCGCCCGCGCAATGCAGCTATGTATTGGGTAACCCGCCGTTTGCGGGCTACAGCTATCAGAGCGCAGAACAAAAATCCGATATGGCGCAGGTGTTCGGCAAGCTCAAAGGCGCGGGGGTGTTGGACTATGTAACGTGCTGGTATGCCAAGGCGGCGGACTACCTTCACAACTCCTCCCCCTTCAAGGGGGAGGCTGGGTGGGGGATGGGTTCAAGCAATGCGCCAACCCATCCCCACCCTAGCCCTCCCCTTGAAGGGGAGGGGATCGCCTGCGCGTTTGTTTCCACCAATTCCATCACGCAAGGCGAGCAGGTTGCGGTGTTGTGGAGTTATTTATTTTCGCAAGGCATTCATATCAATTTTGCGCATCGCACTTTTCAATGGAGCAATGAAGGTAAAGGCATTGCGGCGGTGCATTGCGTGATTGTCGGCTTTGGCTTGAACGCAGCGACGCAACGCAAAATTTTCGATTACGGCGATGGCATCAAAGGCGAACCCACGGCGATTACCGCGTACAACATCAACCCTTACTTGGTCGATGCACCCACCGTGTTTCTCGACAAACGCCGCACGCCGATTTGTGATGCACCTGAAATGGCGTATGGCAGCAAACCCACCGATGGAGGTAATTTGTTGATGGACGATGCCGAAAAAGCCGCGTTGTTACTCGCTGAACCGCAAGTCGGAAAATGGCTACATCCTTTCCTTGGTGCTGAAGAGTTTATCAATAACATCTCGCGCTGGTGCTTGTGGTTGCAAGGCATCGCCCCCGCCGAGCTGCGCGCCATGCCGCAGGTGATGAAGCGCGTCGAAGCCGTCAAAGCGATGCGTCTCGCCAGCAGCAAAGCCGCCACGGTGGAGCTGGCAAACACGCCGACATTGTTTGGCGAGATTCGCCAAACCGACCAGCCGTATCTGCTCATTCCTAGCGTCTCATCTGAGAATCGAAAATTTATTCCAATCGGATATATGCAGCCAGAGGTGATTTGTGGCAATGCCAATTTCATGCTGCCCAACGCTACGCTCTATCACTTCGGCATTTTGAACAGCACCATGCACAACGCTTGGATGCGCACCACCTGCGGACGGCTGAAAAGCGATTACCGCTATTCCAACACCATCGTCTATAACAATTTTCCGTGGCCGCAACTCCCTTCCCCCGCAGGCGGGGGAAGGGCTGGGGATGAGGGTCTTTCAACGCTAGCAACTTCGCATCAAGTCCCTCACCCTAAATCCCTCTCCCGCGAGCGGGCGAGGGATTTGATCGAAGCCGCCGCACAGGGGATTTTAGAGGCGCGCGCGCTGTATCCCGAATCCTCATTAGCCGATTTATACGACCCCACCGCCATGCCGCCCGAATTAACTAAAGCCCACACCGCGCTGGATAAAGCCGTCGATGCCGCGTACCAATACAAAGCCTGTCCTGAGCCTAGTCGAAGGGGCGGAAAAGACGACGCGGCGCGCGTGGCATTTTTGTTTGAACGCTACCAGCAATTAACCAGTTTGCTGCCCGCGCTCACCGCGAAAAAACCGCGCAAAGCAAAAAGCTGATGCGCCACAAAGTGAAGTGCTGATGCACTTGTGGGAGCGCGACTTGTCGCGCGATTGCAAACGATGAGTATCGCGCGATAAATCGCGCTCCCACAAAATCGTTTTTCTACAATTCGTGTGCAATCGCGCGATAGCTTTGCATAAGCAAGGCGACGAAGCGACAAGTCGCTGGTCACTGCTAAAAAAAATCAACTCCTCTCAACAAGCCTTAAGACGCGCCACCTGCATTCCGCTAAACTCGCGCGCCATGAAAAAACTCCTCCCACTTTTTTTGCTGTTGTTGCTGGTCGCGTGCGACGGCGGCAACAGTCCTTATCCATCCGCTGCCGCGTCGAATGCGACGCTGTACACCGCGTTTACCGAGCGACCCAAACACCTCGATCCCGCGCAGGCGTATAGCGAAAATGAGTATGAATTTTTAGCGCAAATTTACGCACCGCCGCTGCAATATCACTATCTCAAACGCCCCTATCAGCTGGTGCCACTCGCTGCGAGTGCCATGCCGCGCGTGACTTTTTTGGATGCGCAGCAGCGTGTTTTGCCGAGCGACGCGGACACTCAAAAAATCGCCTACAGCGTGTATGAAATTCACTTGCGCGACGATATGCGCTATCAGGCGCATCCCGCTTTTGTCCAAGCGCAGCAAGACTTAACGGACATCAAACGTGTCACTGATTTTGCCCAAACAGGCACGCGTAAAGTTACCGCAGCCGATTATGTGTATCAGCTCAAACGTCTCGCGCATCCCGCTTTGCATGTGCCGATTGCGGGAGTGATGAGTGATTACATCGTCGGTTTCAAAGACTATGCGGCGCAGCTGCAACAGCACGCCGCTAAACATCCCAATGAGTTTTTAGACGTGCGCCAGTTTGATTTTGCGGGCGCGCAAGTGGTCGATGAGCAGACCTATCGCATCACCATCAAGGGCAAATATCCGCAGTTTGAGTATTGGTTGGCGATGCCATTTTTCGCGCCCATGCCGTTCGAGGCGGAGCAGTTTTATGCGCGCGCGGGAATGCGCGAACGCAATCTCAGCTTGGACTGGTGGCCTGTCGGCAGTGGGCCGTTTTATTTGTCTGAATACAATCCGAATCAGCGCATGGTGTTGAGCAAAAACCCCAATTACATGGCGGAAAATTATCCTGAGCTAGGCGAGGCAGGGGACGCGGCGGCGGGCTATTTAAGCGACGCGGGCAAGCGTTTGCCGCTGCTTGATGAAGTCATTTTTAGTTTGGAAAAAGAAACCATTCCGTATTGGAATAAATTTTTACAAGGCTATTACGACGCGTCGGGGATTAGCTCGGACAGCTTTGACCAAGCCGTGCAAGTCAGTGGCGGCGGGGAAACCAGCGTCACCGACAGTATGCAAGCGCAAGGTATTTCGCTGTCCACGGCGGTGGAAACTTCCACCATGTACACGGGATTTAATTGGCTAGATGCGACGGTGGGCGGGGATTGCACTAGTGCTCCCCCTATCCAACTTTCCCCCGCAAGCGGGAGAAAGGGCGAACGAAGAGAATCATCTTGTGACCCTGAGCGCGCTAGAAAACTGCGGCAGGCGATTGCGATCGCAGTAGATTTTGAAGAGTTCGTGTCTATCTTTGCCAATGGGCGCGGCATCGCGGCGATGTCACCGATTCCGCCCGGCATCTTTGGTTATCAAGACGGCGCGGCGGGGATTAACCCTGTGGTGTACGACTGGCTGGACGGCAAAGCAGTGCGCAAACCGATCGCCGAGGCGCGCCGTTTGTTGGCAGAGGCGGGCTATCCCGATGGCATAGACGCGCTCACGCATCAACCTTTAGTCATCAATTTGGACACTACCGCCAATGGCGTAGGCAATAAATCGCGCTTGGATTGGATGCGTAAACAGTTTGAAAAAATCAAGGTGCAACTGGTGGTGCGCAGCACCGACTACAACCGTTTTCAAGACAAAATTCGGCGCGGCGATATGCAGATGTTTTACTACGGTTGGAACGCCGATTATCCCGACCCAGAGAATTTTTTATTTCTGCTCAATGGCGCGCAAGCCAAGGTGGCAAAGGGCGGAGAGAACGCCGCGAATTACCGCAATGCCGAATTTGACCGCTTATTTGAGCAGATGAAAAACATGGACAACACCCCACAGCGACAAAAAATTATCACGCAAATGTTGGCAATCATTCAGCGCGATTCGCCTTGGTTATGGGGACATCATCCGAAAAAATATGTGCTGCAACATCAATGGCTGCACAACGTCAAACCCAACGTGATGGCGAACAACAAACTCAAATACTGGCGCGTCGATGGTGCGCTGCGTGAGCAACTGCGCAATGCGTGGAATCACCCCGTGCTGTGGCCGCTAGGTTTGGCGGGATTGGCTTTGCTAGGCTTAGTCGGGTGGCTGTGGTGGGTGTTGAAGCGACGCGAGCAAGCTAAAAATTAACGCAGAGTGAGGTAATCAACGTGACAGGCGAAATGATTTTTTACCAAAGCGAAGACGGTTCGATACGGCTGGAAACGCGCTTGGAAAACGACACGCTGTGGCTGACGCAACAGCAGATGGCGGAGCTGTTTCAGACATCAAAGCAGAACATCAGTCACCATATTCGCAGTATTTATGCGGAAGGCGAGCTTGCTGCCCAGGCAACTGTCAAAAATTATTTGACAGTTCAACGCGAGGGTAAGCGTGACGTTCAGAGGCAGATTGAGTATTACAACCTCGATGTGGTGATTTCGGTCGGTTATCGGGTGAAAAGTTTGTTGGCAACGCGTTTCCGTATGTGGGCGACGCAGCAGCTTAAAGAGTACCTCGTTAAAGGCTTTGTCATGGATGACGAACGCCTGAAAAATCCGCCTGTGGCGGGTTCGGTCGCACCTGACCACTTCGTCGATTTGTTGGCGCGGATTCGCGATATTCGTGCCAGCGAGCGGCGTTTGTATTTGCGCGTGCGTGAAATTTTTGCACTGGCGGCTGACTATCAACCTTCGTTGCCTGAAGCCACGCAATTTTTTAGCATCATCCAAAATAAATTGCATTTTGCTGCGACAGGACACACCGCTGCCGAGCTGATTGCGCAACGTGCTGACCGCGCGTTGCCGAATATGGGCTTGACCAGTTGGGCGCGCGATGCGGTACAAAAAAGTGATGTGACGATTGCGAAAAATTATTTGGCGGGCGATGAAATCGTTGAGCTGAATCGCATCGTAAGCATGTGGTTAGATTTTGCCGAAGACCAAGCAACGCGTCGCAAGCAAGTTTTTATGCGCGATTGGCAAAGTAAATTGGATGATTTTTTGCGCTTTAACGAGCGCGACGTTTTAGCGGGTGCGGGCAAGGTGAGCAAAAAGGTGACGGACGAAAAAGCTCAAGCTGAATACGAACAATTTGCCGCGCAACGACGTGCTGAGCAAGAGACTTTAGGCGAAGCAGATTGGCTGAAAAATCTTATCGCGGTGAGCAAACTGATTCCCGCGCGTAATAAAAAATCTTGAGTGTGTATCACTGCAATAAAAATCCAGCGCGCAGTAATTGAGCATCCCGTTTATCTCATTGAGCTAAAGCCAAAAAATTTCTTTATCCACAGCCTGTACACACAAGCGTCCACCAGATTTGTGAGCAACTTATTAAACAGAAATACTGTTTTTCGATGCGACACAATTTGACGCTGCTTCTGTAAATTTATGTCTCGCGCAGCACTTCATCCAACCAGTTTTGCCAAGCCTGAAATTTTGCCAAGAGCCGTGTATTGGTTTGCGTGAGGCTAATTGCTTGCGTGTGGCGTTGACTGGCATCAGGCATATTTGCCGCTAACATCGCCGCGCCTAATAAGCTGGTCTCGGTTTGTTCTAAGCGATACACCGCGCACGGCACGCACTGCGCGATGCCTTGTTGCAAGCTGCTTAAATTCGCCAAACCACCTGATAAGTACAGGCGTTGAATGGGTTGTTCGCGGTGCAGTTCCCGCACCATTTTGCTGATACGAAAAATGATCGCTTCGAGCAATAAGGCGGCAATTTCGTGCTTGTTTAAGTGCGTAATCGAAGCGGAAAAAGTTAAGCCTAGGTCTTGGCGAAAATACGGCGCGCCTAGTCCGCTAGTTTCAGCGAGGGCAAAAATATCGTGCTGGGCTAAGTCAGCAAAGCCCACGTCTGCTGCGGGATAGGGCGCGAGCGCGGCGGCGGTGGAGTTGAGCGTGCCCTCAACGGCGAGATGTATCGCGTCATTTTGATAAACCAAAGTATTGAGATAGCCGCTGTGATTTTGCGTGTTGCTGTAGCGCAGTACAAAACAGCCCGTGCCGAGATTCGCCAATGCTTCCGTGCTATCGCTGGCGATGCTGGCAAGCAGGGCGGCAGACTGGTCGCCGACACTGGCTTGCAAAATTAGTCCGTTGCGCAAGGCTAAATTCATCTGCGTGGAGGGCAACACGCGCGGCAAAATTCCTTGCGGAATATCGAACAATGCGCACAAGCGTGGCGACCATAGCGCGCATGAAATATCCAACAACTGGGTGCGTGCCGCCATAGACGCGTCGGTGACGAAATGTTTGCCCGCGCTCCAGCGCGCAATCAGAAAAGTATCGAGCGTGCCGAGGCGATATTCGCCGCTCAATAGGCGCGCGCGCCAGTGCGGATTTTCAGCTAACAACACGCGCACTTTGCCCGCGAAATAATAGGGCGTGAGGGCTAAGCCCGACACGCTGCGTATCTCGATTTCATCCGCTTGCAAAGCAGTGCAACTTGCCGCTCCGCGTGCGTCTTGCCATGAAATGAGCGGGGTCAACGGCGCACCTGTTTCGGTATGCCAAATCACCAAGCTAGAGCGTTGGCTGCACAGCGCGAGTGTGGTGCCATCGCCCGCAAAAACGCGACATTGCGCCAGCAAGTTTTCCGCAATGAGCGCGTATGCGAGCGCGTCGCTTTCAAAATAAATTTCACGCTGAGTAACGACAGGGGCGGGCAGGCTGATCAGATGCTGCAAGCCACCATTTTTATCCAGCAATGCTGCTTTGATTGAAGTTGTGCCGAGGTCAAGTGTGATGCTTAAAAAATCGCTCATGGCAGACAGCGTTGCACTTCTAAGTTGATTTGTTCAGCAGACCAATTCAGCAGCGGGGCGATGGTCGCGGCGATGGCTTGCAAGCTGCTTGCATCCAGTTTGGCGAGGATTAGCAGGGGCAAACGGCGGCGTAATAAATCGTCTAAATGCACGATCATTTCGTGTTGTGCGCACCAGCATAAATCGGCTTGAATAAATGGCACGGTGGCGACGATGCGTTGCGCGGTTTCAGGCGCGGCTTGGATGCTATCCAATATCAATGGCGCATTTTTGCCGTGTCGATGCAGCAGCCAGTGCGCACTTTCCGCATCTACTTTTAATTGCTGCGCGCGCTGCATTTGAGTCGCATACCAGTTAGCAAAATCGTCAGCAGGTGTCCAAGGAAATGGGGTGTTTGCGGTGGCGCAATCGGCGCGAATAGCGAGATTTTTGCACACGGCATCGACGATGCGCGCGGCATCTACGCGCGCCGAGGTAATTTTGCCGCCCACCGAAAAATGCACGCCGTGCTGGTCGGTCTGCAATGTCCAATCGCGCGACAGTTGCGAGGGATGTGCAGCATCGCTGCGCTGCATCACGCGGATGCCCGCATAGCGCGCGACGATGTCCTCCTCGCGCAAATTGCTTTGCAAATAATGATTGGCGGCAGTGAGCAAATAGTTTGCATCGGCAGCGGTGCTGGCGAGCTGATTGACATCGCCCTGATAGTCGTCATCGGTGGTGCCCAGTAGCGTCATGCCGTACCAAGGAATGATAAAAAACACCCGTCCATCTTGCGGCGCGGTAAGCAGCAAAGCCTCGTTGGTGATGCCGCCGCGCAGCGTTAAATGCACGCCTTTGCTCAAGCGACACCAGCTTTTCCCCAACGCGCTGGTGCTAATCCATTGCCCTGTTGCGTTGACGATTTGGCGCGCGCGCACGGTGAGCTTTTCGTCGCTGATTAAGTCGTGCAGTTGCGCGCCTGTTGCGACATTATTTGTCGTGATGACTTGCTGAAATTGGCAGTAATTTAGGCACACCGCGCCTAACATTTGCGCGCCGGTAATGAGCTCAAAAACCAATCGCGCGTCGTCGGTTTGTGCGTCGCCGTAACTCAAACCGCGTGTGAGCTTAGCGGTTTTTAAGCAAGGGAATTTTGTTGCGAATTGAGCTTTACTGTAGCTGCGATGCGCGAGAATTTTTTGCGGGAAATTTGCCAATGCGTCATACAGCATCAGCCCCGCTTTCATAAGCCAAAAGCCTGTGCGACTGTCTGCATAAATCGGCACACCAAAGCGTTGCGGCCAGACGCGATGCGGTGCGCAAGTCAACAACATGTTGCGTTCGGCTAATGCCTTGCGCACTAATTTGAAGTCGTAACTTTCCAAGTAACGCAGCCCGCCATGAATCAATTTGCTGGATGCCGATGAGGTCGCGGCAGCCCAATCGGCTTGCTCGACGATGGCAACTGTTAAGCCGCGCTTTGCCGCGTCATACGCCGTCCACGCGCCATAAATGCCGCCGCCGATGACCAGTAAATCGAACTCGTTTTGGCGTAGTGCGGAGCAATCACGCGGCTTCACGAGCGCATCTCCAAAGCGATTTTTGGCACGTCGCTAATCAAAATATCCACCTGTAAATCCAGTGCAGTTTGAATTTGGGTCGCACTGTTGCAGGTGTAAACCGCGATGAGTTTGTTGTGGCTGCGCAGCAATTCCACTAGCGCGTGATTGAGGGTGGCGATGTGCACGCAATAGCCGTGTAAGAAGGGTTGCGTGGCTAAGCTATGGCGCACATCGGCTAGCGTATGTTCGGGTTCCATGTTGAACACCAGCGGAAAATTCGGCGCGCATTGATGCGCATAAATCAGGCTGTCTAAATGGAATGATGAAATCAAAACTTGCTCGCCTTGATGCGCGCCAACAATGGCTAGGGTTTGCTGGACTTTCGTTTCGATAGGCGCGCGCGCTTCATCGTCGCGATTTTTTATTTCTAACAACAAACGTGTGCGCGAGCGATAGCGCGGCACAAAATCATCCAAGCGCATCACCGTGCTAAACGGTGTAGCCAGTTTGCATAGGGTAGCTAAATCGAGCGTTTGCAATTCGGTAAAAGTGAAGTCACCTACGCGCTTATCGGGCAAACCGAGACGGTGAAAATCATCGTCATGGAACAGCACGGCAATCTCATCGCGGCTTAATTGCACATCGGTTTCCAGCCCGTTGATGTCGGCTTGCAACGCCAAATCGAACGCGTTGCGGGTGTTTTCTGCCGCCTCTTTATTCGCCCCGCGATGCGCAAAAATTTGAGTTTTTCGAGTAATCGTCATGTCAGCCCTTCAGGAAATTTAGCGCGCGGATTGTAAAGCAGTTCTAAAGCCGCGCCGTCGGGCTGGTATGATGCGCACCCATTTTTAGCGACGTTCAGGAGCTGTGATGAAATTATTTTTACTGCTAATGGTGATTTTTGTCGTCGCCTCGTTATGGGTGGCACGCGCCGCGCGCGCAGGTGAATTGCCTGTGTTGGGCGCGGCTGCACCCGATTTTAGTTTGCCCGATCAAGCAGGCAAAACCCACACCTTGCAAAGTTTTGCGGGGCACTATTTGGTGCTGTATTTTTATCCTAAGGATGACACGCCGGGCTGTACCCAAGAGGCGTGCGCGTTTCGTGATGATTTGACGCAGCTCACTGAAATGGGCGCGCAAGTGGTGGGGATTAGCGTGGACGATAGCGACAGCCATGCCGAATTTGCGAAAAAATATCATCTGCCGTTTCCACTGTTGGCAGACCAAGACGGCACGGTGGCGGCGAGTTATGGCGCGTTGTTGAATTTAGGCATTATGAAAATCGCGCGCCGCTATACGTTTTTAATCGACCCGCAAGGTCGTCTGGTGAAAACTTATTTGACGGTGGAAACGTCGCGTCATTCCAAGCAAATCATTAGCGACTTAAAAGCGTTAACTCAAGGAAACTAATCATGGCGCGTCTTAATTTATTTATCGGCTGGTTTTTAGTGCTGCAAATTTTTTTGAACAACGTGTTAACCGAGATGGGCACAGGTTTGTTGGGCTGGTTGGGAATGCCCGCGCCCTTGCCCGAAAAATTAGGCGCGCTGGTGGGCGCGTTATTTTTAATTACCTTGTTGGTGATGGTGCGCGTGTATTTCAAAGAGCTGCCGCCTGGTGTCGGCAAGCCGCAGGGCAATGGTTACACGCTCGGTCACCGTTTGATTTTCGCTAGCAGCGTGTTCGCCCTCGGCGTGTATGTGCTGCCATTTTTTATCCACACGATACAGAATCAAGTCCTCGAAGTGTTCTTAGCCAAACTGGTGATTGGGATGTTGTATCCCGCGCTCGGCATGTTTGGTTTTGGGCTGTCGTTTATTTATCAATCCGCGCTTCCTCCCGCACTTACTAAACAATAATACTTATATGCCTTTTATCACTTTAGATAACGCCAGCTTGGCCTTTGGTCACGTTGCGCTGCTCGATCACACTGCTTTTCAACTCGACGAAAATGAACGCGTCGGTCTTATCGGACGCAATGGCGGCGGCAAGTCCAGCTTGATGCGCGTGTTGGCGGGGCAAGCCAATTTGGATGATGGGCAGGTATGGCGCGCGCCGAATGCGCGCATTTGTTATGTCAGCCAAGAGCCTGTTTTGGATGCCGACGATACGGTGTTTGATGCGGTGGCAAAAGGCTTGGGCAAGCTGCAAAAAATTCTCAGTGATTACCATCACGTTTCGCACGAATTATCCAATCCCGATGCCGACATCGACGCGTTGTTAGAGCAGATGCAAATTTTGCAAACGCAGCTCGAAGCGCAAGACGGTTGGTCGGTGCAATCGCGCATTGAAACGGCGATTGCCAAGCTTGATTTGGATCCCGATAAACGCGTCGGCGATTTGTCGGGCGGACAGCGCAAGCGTGTGGCGTTGGCGCAAGCCTTGGTCGCCGCACCCGATGTGTTGATCCTCGATGAGCCGACCAACCATCTGGATTTCGCCTCGATTGAGTGGCTGGAAGGCTTGCTCAATAGCTTTGTCGGCAGCGTGTTATTCGTCACCCATGATCGTAAATTTTTGGACAACGTGACCACCCGCATCGTCGAATTAGATAGAGGGATTTTGTCCAGTTTCCCTGGCAATTTCACCGCCTATCAAGGCATTAAAGAACGCATGTTGTCAGATGAAGCGGTAGTCAATGCCAAGTTCGACAAGGTGTTGGCACAAGAAGAGATTTGGATCCGCCAAGGTGTGAAAGCGCGGCGCACGCGTAACGAAGGCCGCGTGTTGCGCTTGGAACAATTACGCCGCGACCGCTCGGCGCGCCGCGACAAAGTCGGCAAAGTTGAGATGGCAGTGGAGACGGGCGAACGCTCAGGCAAGCTGGTCGCCGAACTAGAAAACGTCAGCAAAGCCTTCGGCGAGCGCGTGCTGGTCAACGACTTTTCGTGCCGCATCCAACGCGGCGACAAAATTGGTTTGTTGGGCCCAAATGGCGCAGGAAAAAGCACTCTGCTAAAAATGATTTTGGGACAACTCGAACCCGATAGCGGTTCGGTCAAACTAGGTACCAAAATCGCCGTGGCGTATTTTGATCAGTTGCGCGAGCAGTTGGACGACAACGCTACGCTCGCCGACACCATCTCGCAAGGTGCGGATTTTGTGGACATAGGCGGGCAGAAAAAACACGTCATCAGTTATCTGGGCGATTTTTTATTCGCCCCAGAACGCGCGCGCTCACCGGTAAAAAGCTGTTCGGGTGGCGAGCGCAATCGCTTGCTGTTAGCGCGTTTGTTCACCCAGCCCGCCAACGTGTTGGTGTTGGATGAGCCAACCAACGATTTGGATATTGAGACGCTAGAATTATTGGAAGAGTTGTTGGCGAATTACGAAGGCACGCTGTTTTTGGTCAGCCATGACCGCGCGTTTTTGGACAACGTGGTGACGCAAGTGATTGCCTTTGAAGGCGATGGCAAGTTGCAAGAATATGTCGGCGGTTATGAAGATTGGCTGCGCGTGCAAAAATTTCAAGCTGCCAATAAAACCAACACTTCCACGCCGCCTAAAGTTGCTGCCACAGCGGTAGTGGAAAAGCCTAAAGCCAGCGTGAAATTAAGTTTCAAAGAAGCCAAAGAATTAGAAGAATTACCGAAAAAAATTGAACTTTTGGAACAAGAACAAATCGACATCGCCGCGCATTTGGCGGACGGCACGATTTTCCGCAACGACGTAAAACGTGCGCAACAGTTGCAAGCGCGCAGTGCTGAAATTGATGTTCAAGTCGCTAGTTTGATGGCGCGCTGGGAAGCTTTAGAAGCGAAGGCGAACGGTTAATTTAATTAGGAGAAAAATATGACGCAATACTCAAAACGCATGGTGGCCATTCATTGGCTGACTTTGGCTTTATTGGTTGCCGCCTGGTTGTTAGGCGAGGCCTTGAGCGATGCCCGCCATGACGGCAACGCGACCTTGGCGGGCTATATCGCGCACGCTTTGGTCGGCGATGCGGTTTTATTATTGACCTTGTTACGCCTTTATTTCCGCCGCAAAGATGGCACGCCCAAACCGCTAGGCACAACGACCATGGATAAAGTCGCCACAGGCGTGCATCACAGCCTGTACAGCGTGTTGGTGTTGCTACCCATCACTGGCGTAGTGACCATCGCGACCAGCGATGTTGGCCGCGCGCTACTGGCGGGCGATGCAAGTTTGTTGCCAAAAAAATTCACGGGCGTGTTCGCGCACAACGTGCATGAAGTGTTGGTCAGTGTGCTAATCGCGCTGGTCGCCGTGCATATATTGGGCGCGGTTAAGCATCACTTTGTTTTGAAAGACGGCTTGCTCAGTCGCATGTCATTACGCCGCAAGGACTAAGGTGCAATAAAAATTGCGTCTGGTGAATATCCCCAATATGTGCGCGGCATTTATGTAAATTCCTGACTTTCGGTTTTGAGAGCGACCTGTTTTACGGTATCATCCGCCCCCATGACTAAGTACATCTTTATTACTGGCGGCGTTGTTTCTTCCTTAGGGAAAGGCATCGCCGCCGCTTCTTTGGCGGCTATCCTTGAATCGCGCGGTTTGCGCGTCACCATGTTGAAGCTCGACCCTTATATCAACGTCGATCCTGGCACCATGAGTCCGTTTCAGCACGGCGAAGTTTTTGTCACCGAAGACGGTGCGGAAACTGATTTGGACTTGGGGCATTACGAGCGTTTTATCAGCGCGAAAATGCGCAAAGCCAACAATTTCACCACCGGGCAAATTTACGAAACCGTAATCCGCAAAGAGCGTCGCGGCGAGTATTTGGGCAAAACCGTGCAAGTGATTCCGCATATCACCAATGAGATTCAAGCCTTCGTCGAACGCGGCGCGGCGGCTTATCCGAACGGTGTGGCGGATGTCGCGATAGTCGAAATCGGCGGCACGGTGGGCGATATTGAATCGCTGCCCTTCCTCGAAGCGGCGCGGCAAATGGGCTTGCGCATGGGGCGCAATCAAGTCGCCTATGTGCATTTGACGCTGGTGCCGTACATCGCCACCGCTGGTGAACTCAAAACTAAACCGACGCAACACAGCGTACAAAAATTACGCGAGATTGGCATTTTCCCCACTGCTTTGTTGTGCCGCGCCGACCGTCCGATTCCCGATGACGAGCGCGCGAAAATTTCGCTATTTGCTAATGTGCGTGAAGAAGCCGTTATCTCGATGTGGGATGCGACCAGCATCTACATGATTCCGCAAATGCTGCATGAGCAAGGCTTAGATCGCATCGTCTGCGCAGAGTTGGCATTGAATAATGTGCCGCCTGCTGATTTAACCGTGTGGAAAAATTTAGTCACCGCATCTGAAAATCCCACTCACGCCATCACCATCGGCATGGTCGGCAAATATGTCGATTTGACCGAATCGTATAAGTCGCTGATTGAAGCGTTGCGTCACGCAGGCATCCACACCGCGACCCAAGTAAATATCGAATATATTGATTCAGAAGTGCTTGAAACCACTGGTGTAGAAGGTTTGTCGCACTTCGATGCGATTCTCGTGCCAGGCGGTTTTGGTGTGCGCGGCACAGAAGGCAAAATCGCGGCAATTCGATATGCGCGCGAAAATAAAATTCCTTACCTCGGCATTTGTTTGGGGATGCAGTTGGCAGTTATCGAATATGCGCGCCACGTCGCGGGCATGACGGACGCGAATAGCACCGAATTTAATTTACAAACTGAACATCCTGTCGTTGCGTTGATTACTGAATGGCAAGATCGTGATGGCAAAGTCGCCACTCGTTCAGCGGATTCAGATTTGGGCGGCACGATGCGTTTAGGTTCGCAACGCTGCCCAATTAAAGCGGGCAGTTTGGCGCAAAAGATTTACGGCGACGACGTGAACGAGCGTCATCGTCATCGCTACGAAGTGAATAATTTTTATGTGCCCGCACTGGAAAAATCAGGCTTGATTATTTCGGCGCGTACGCCTACAGAAGATTTGCCCGAAATTATGGAGCTGCCACAAACGCTGCATCCGTGGTTTGTTGGCGTGCAATTTCATCCAGAATTCACCTCGAATCCGCGTGCGGGACATCCGCTGTTTAAGGCGTTTGTTGAAGCCGCGTTGGCACACCAAGGAGCGACTAAATGAAGCTATGCGACTTTGAAGTTGGCTTAAATAAACCGCTTTTTTTGATTGCGGGTCCGTGCGTGATTGAGTCCCAGCAGATGGCGATTGATACCGCTGGTGCGTTGCAAGAAATCTGTAAAGAACTGGCTATCCCGTTTATTTACAAATCGTCTTACGACAAAGCCAATCGCAGTTCAGGCAAATCGTTTCGCGGTTTTGGTATCGACGCAGGTCTGAAAATTTTGTCGGAAGTTAAAGCGCAGCTGGGTGTGAATTTGCTCACCGACGTGCATAGCAGCGAAGAAATTACGCAAGTTGCCAGTGTGGTGGATGTGTTGCAAACGCCTGCGTTCCTGTGTCGTCAGACTGACTTTATTCACGCAGTGGCAAAATGTGGCAAGCCTGTGAATATCAAAAAAGGTCAGTTTTTATCGCCTTGGGATATGAAGAATGTGGTCGATAAAGCCCGCGAAGCGAGCAATGCAGACAACATCATGGTATGCGAACGCGGCGCGTCGTTTGGTTATAACAACTTAGTGTCGGACATGCGTTCGCTGGCCGTGATGCGCAACACCGCTTGCCCCGTGGTGTTTGATGCGACGCACTCGGTGCAGTTACCTGGCGGTCAAGGGCTGGTGTCGGGTGGGCAGCGCGAATTCGTGCCCGTGTTGGCGCGTGCGGCAGTGGCAGCGGGCGTGGCTGGGGTGTTTATGGAAACGCATCCGAATCCGTCGCAAGCGATGTCGGATGGACCAAATGCTTTCCCATTGGGACACTTGAAAGCGATGTTGCAAACGCTCAAAGCGATTGATGCGATGGTCAAGCAGCAAGGTTTAATCGAAGAGCAAATTGATTTAAGAAACTTTTAATCGTTAAGAATTTTTGTAAAAAGGAAAAGAAGATGAGCGCAATTGTTGATGTAATCGCCCGTGAAATTTTGGACTCGCGTGGTAACCCAACCGTAGAAGCCGATGTGTTGTTGGAATCAGGCGTGATGGGTCGTGCCGCTGTGCCTTCTGGTGCTTCAACGGGTACTAAAGAAGCGGTTGAATTGCGCGATGGCGATAAAAAACGCTACCTTGGTAAAGGCGTGTTGAAAGCGGTGGAATATATCAACACCGAAATCGCTGAAGCCATCATCGGCTTGGACGCTTCTGAACAAGCGTTTATCGACCAAACCATGATTGAATTGGACGGTACAGAAAACAAATCTCGCTTGGGCGCGAACGCGATTCTCGCCGTGTCTATCGCGATTGCTAAGGCCGCAGCGGAAGAATCTGGCTTGCCGCTGTATCGTTATTTCGGCGGCGCGGCGCGCATGGAAATGCCTGTGCCGATGATGAATGTTATCAACGGCGGCGCACATGCAACTGGCGGCGGCGACATGCAAGAATTTATGATTGTGCCAGTGGGCGCGCCAACTTTCCGTGAAGCGTTGCGTTATGGCGCGGAAGTTTTCCACGCCTTGAAAGACGTGTTGCATCACAAAGGTTTTGCCACCACCGTTGGCGATGAAGGCGGTTTCGCCCCGGCTTTAGGCTCGAACGAGGGCGCGTTAAAAGTCATCATGGAAGCGATTGAGGCGGCGGGTTATGTGCCAGGCCAAGACGTTGCAATTGCGATGGATCCTGCGTCATCCGAGTTTTACAAAGATGGTATGTACCATTTGAAAGCGGACGGTTTGGTGTTGAACTCGCAGCAAATGGTGGATATGTATGCGACTTGGGTGGACAAATATCCTATTGTGTCGATCGAAGACGGCATGAGCGAACACGATTGGGCGGGTTGGAAAATTTTGACCGATCGTTTGGGCAAAAATATCCAATTGGTTGGCGATGATTTGTTCGTCACCAACACCAAAATTTTGAGCCAAGGTATCAAACAAGGTCTGGCGAATTCGATTCTGATTAAGGTCAACCAAATTGGCACGCTGACTGAAACGTTTGCCGCAATTGAAATGGCAAAACGCGCCGGTTACACCGCTGTAATGTCGCATCGTTCAGGCGAAACTGAAGATTCCACGATTGCCGATTTGGCTGTTGGTTGCAACGTGATGCAAATCAAAACGGGCTCCTTGTCACGTTCAGATCGCATGGCGAAATACAACCAACTGTTGCGCATCGAAGAAGACATGGGTTCGAGCGCGTCGTACCCTGGCCGCGCGGCTTACTATCAGTTGAACAAGTAAACACTTTTTGTCCGCAGATTACGCAGATTTGCACAGATTAAAATCAAAACCATCAAACTAAAAATCACAGTGTTGTTGGTGTATTTAATCTGCGTCAATCTGTTTAATCTGCGGACAATAGTTTTTTAGTATCGACATCGCCCCGCACTATCGGGGCGATTTTTTTATAGGCTGATATGCGCATCGTTACGATAATTTTGTTGTTGGTTTTGTTGCTGCTGCAATACCCCTTGTGGCTGGGTAAAGGCGGCTGGTTGAAGGTGTGGGATTTGCATCATCAAGTTGCCGAACAGCAGCAACTCAATCAAAAAACGCAAGCACGCAACGCGGTGTTAGATGCCGAAGTGCGCGACTTAAAACAAGGCACGGCAGCGATTGAAGAACGTGCCCGCAGCGAACTGGGCATGGTCAAACAGAACGAAGTTTTTTATCAGATTTTGGATAAACCCAATCTGGTTCAACCGCCTAACTTAGCGGCTTCGGCAGTGTTAGGCAAATAGCAAAAAAACCGTGCCAGTTCGCACGGTTTTTTATTGCGCTGAGGACACGGGCGGTTAGCTTTTTAGTTTTGCAAACGCGCTCGCCATGGCATTTTCAACGACGGCTTGATTATTGCGCTGCGGGATTTTGGCTGGGCTGCGCGTCTCGCGTGGCGCATCACGGCGGCTGTCAGTAGCCGTGTCGGTGAGGCGCATGGTGAGCGCGATGCGTTTGCGTTTGGCATCCACTTCCAGCACCTTCACTTTGACGATTTGCCCCGCTTTGACGACGGTGTGCGGGTCTTTGACAAAGGTATTGGCAAGAGCCGAGATATGCACCAAGCCGTCTTGATGCACACCAATGTCGACGAACGCGCCGAAGGCCGCTACGTTGGTGACTACGCCCTCTAGAATCATGTCCGGTTTCAAGTCGCTGATTTCTTCCACGCCTTCGCGGAAGGTCGCGGTGGTGAATTCGGGACGGGGATCACGGCCCGGCTTTTCCAGCTCCTTGAGAATGTCGGTGATAGTTGGGATGCCGAACTTCTCGTCGCTGTATTTCGCCGGATTCAAGGCTTTGAGCAAGCTGCTATTGCCGATCACGGTTTTAATATCTTGCTTGATGTCGGCCAAGATGCGTTGCACCAGAGGATAGGATTCAGGATGTACGGTCGAACCATCGAGCGGATCTGCGCCGCCCATGATGCGCAAGAAGCCAGCGGCTTGCTCGAAAGTTTTGTCGCCCAGACGCGGCACATTGCGCAACTCGGCGCGGGAGGCGAACTTACCCTTACTGTCGCGATAGCTGACGATACCCGCTGCCACGGTGCTGCTCAAGCCTGAGACGCGCGCCAGCAAAGGTGCGGAAGCGGTGTTCACATCCACGCCCACGGCGTTCACACAATCTTCTACCACCGCATCCAGCGAGCGCGCTAACTGCGTTTGGCTCACGTCATGCTGATATTGACCAACACCTATGGACTTGGGATCAATCTTCACCAGCTCCGCCAGCGGGTCTTGCAAACGGCGTGCGATGGACACCGCACCGCGCAAGCTCACATCCATATCGGGCAATTCTTTGGAAGCGAATTCCGAGGCTGAGTACACCGACGCGCCTGCCTCTGAGACCACCACGCTGGTGAGCTTGAGTTCAGGGCGCAGACGGATTAAATCGTGCGCCAGCTTGTCGGTCTCGCGTGAGGCCGTGCCGTTGCCGATGGAGATGATGCTGACGTGATGCTTCTCTGCCAGTTTGGCCAGCGTGTGCAATGAGCCGTCCCAATCGTTGCGAGGTTGGTGCGGATAGATCACGGCGGTGTCCACCACCTTGCCGGTCTCGTCCACCACTGCGACTTTCACGCCGGTGCGTATGCCGGGGTCGAGCCCCATCGTGGCACGCGGGCCGGCAGGAGCAGCGAGCAACAGGTCTTTCAGATTGCGTGCGAACACGTTGATGGCTTCGGTCTCGGCGCGGCTACGCAATGCGCCCATCAGTTCCGATTCCAGATGCAGGAAACTCTTCACGCGCCAGGTCCAGCGCACCGTGTCTGCCAGCCAACTGTCGGCTGGGCGACCGAGATTCTTGATGCCGAAATGATTGGCGATACGCATCTCGCAGGGATTGTGCGGCGCGCTCCAGGTGGGCTTCTCGGCCTCGCTATCGAGGCGCAACACGACTGACAGCATCTCTTCGCGGCGACCACGGAACAATGCCAGCGCGCGATGCGAAGGGATGGTGCTCAATGTCTCGGAGTAGTCGAAATAGTCGGCATATTTTTCCGCCGCTTCGTTTTTGCCTTCGATGACTTTAGATTCGACCACGCCGTGATCGAGCAGATATTCGCGCAGCTTTTGCAACAGCGCGGCATCCTCTGCAAAGCGCTCCAGCAAGATCTGCCGTGCGCCATCCAGTGCCGCTTTGGTGTCGGCTACGCCCGCGTTGTCACCGTTCTTGGTGCTGAACGCCGGACGTAAAAACTTCGCCGCTTCGATTTCTGGCGACAACATCGGGTCGCTCATCAACGATTCCGCTAATGGCGCAAGACCCGCTTCCAGCGCGATTTGCGCACGGGTTCTACGCTTCAATTTGTAAGGCAGATACAAGTCTTCCAGCAGCGTTTTGTCAGTTGCGTGTGCGATGGCATCCAACAAAATCGGCGTCATTTTATTTTGCTCGGTGATGCTTGAGATGATGGCAGCGCGACGGTCTTCCAGTTCGCGCAAATAGCGCAAGCGTTCCTCCAATAAGCGCAACTGAATATCATCTAATCCCCCTGTCGCTTCCTTACGATAGCGCGAGATAAAAGGCACGGTCGCGCCTTCGTCCAGCATCGCGACAGCGGCGGAAATTTGGGCAGGTTTAGCGGCAAGTTCGAGTGCGAGACGTTGTTCTATGGAAGGCAGCATATTGAGATGGTGTAGATTTAGTAGGCCTTGCGTGGCACGGTCTATGAGTGAATTTTACGAGGAGCGGTTTTAAGTTAGGTTGGATTAATAAATTGGGAGGTTGCTAGAACTGAATCATCCGCCAGTCTTCAATTTCAGTTTTAATTTCTTGGATAACTTCTGCTTTGTCATTCTCCGAGTTACTGAGGAATCTTTCGCTGAGCATCTGCAAACGATTACAAATGACGGGGAATAATGTATCGGGAGTAGCAGTCTGTGCAACATCATCAATCAGGATTGTGCGTACAGCTTGCCTGATTGAATCATTGATATTGGCTGATACGATGGCTCTAACAAATGGATCTAACCACTTTGCAATTTGCGACTCATCAAGGTGTGGCGCAAGACCCTTTATTCGATTTGCAGTCGCTCTATTGTGGTAAGTCGGTGCGTTACCGATGATATGCTCGCGAACCATTGCAATATTTGGGGAGCTTAAATACACTAAATCTGTTGGTCTAAAGAATGCGTTCCCATACTCAAGTACTCTACCTCCGTCTTCTTCTTTTAGCACGCGAACGAACTCTGAAGCCACTCGTTTACGGGTATCCGTGGAAACTGTATCCAGAATAATTCGGTAAGCGGATTCGAAGCGGTTTGCTAAATCGGTAAATTCCTCTTCATCGAATGGCACTGCGGCTGCGGCATCACAAGCTTTTTGATGAGCAGATGGAATAAGTTCTAGTAGCAGGCGTTCCTTTTGAGGTTCTAATACCTCAGCTAAAAGATGCCTCAATATAGTTAATGAATTAGCATCTCGTTCAATTTTGGAAAGTATCTGCTCGGATGTAAGTCCAACGGATGCACGCAGAGTTTTTACGAGGTCATCGGTAATCATATCAATCAGTGCTTGAGCTACCGTCGCACTTCCGATATTTGGTGCTTGTTCATTTAGGCGCAACATGCGTCCAGGGTGTATTAAATTCCGATAAGATTTAACGACGCTGCATAAATCAGCGGCTCTTTCTGATAGTACTTTTTCTTCGCGGCATATCGCAATTGCCTCCGCTAAATCAAGCTTGAGAGGATCTTTATTGTTTTTTCTATCTGGATTCTTTGTTGAAGACAGATAGTCAATTAGCAACGCCTCAACAATGCTTCCTGCAAGCACTTGTACGCTTTTCCAAGCTTGTGCTTCGACACAACTACGCATTTCGTTGTAGTCGGCCTCTAAAGATTCTCTGAAGTCTTTGGATGTAATGAAATCGAAACTTGTCATGGTTTTCTAAATAAAATTAATTTCAATGGGAGAATCCTAGATTGAAAATTTAAGCCGCAACCTGCTGAAAAACCCGGATGCGCGGGGCGATTTTATCGAACATATCCACGATGGTGGTGCGCATATCGTATTCGCTTTGCAGGTTGAGCCAGAAGCACGGATCCATTTTGAAAAACAGTCCGAGGCGCAGCGCGGTATCAGCGGTGATGGGACGCGCGCCGTTGACCAGTTCGCTGATGCGGCTGGGGGAAACGTCGATGTCGGCGGCGAGTTGGCGCGCAGTGATACCCATCGGTTTCATAAAGTCTTCCAACAGGATTTCGCCGGGGTGTATCTCTTCGAGTTTTTTGCTCATTTTTTGGCTAGCTTAAGTCGGGCATGACGCGTTTCATGTATTCGTCAAACAAGGGAACGGTAAAGCTATTGTCGCCATGTGAGGGGCTGTAAACCATGCCTTTTTTGATTAGGGTGGCTCGCGTGGGTGCGACGGTCTGCACCTCTTTGTTTAGCAAATGCGCTATGTCGCCTGAACGATGTGGCCCAGCTCCTAGTTGTGCCATGGCGCGGAGATATTTCTTTTCTGATGGAGTCAGTCGGTCAAAGCGCACTCGAAAAAAACTGGCATCCAGTTCGGAGATGGCGAGGTCGTTTGCCGAGATGGTATCGGCAAGTGTAATGGGTGAAGTTGTTGCACATTGCCAGCTATGTTTGCCCCATTCTTGCAGAAAATAAGGGTAAGACTGGGTTCGCTCCAGTATTTGCTCCAGTGCCGCAGGTGCAAATGCGACATCCAGTCTTTCAGCCGGTGCAACCAGTGCTTTTTTGGCTTCTTCTGCACTGAGCGGACCTATCTCTGGGTATTCAAACAGTCTTTCTGCATAAGACTTTGCACGTCCTGCTTGTCCAACCAGTTGTGGTAGTCCCGCACCAATCAGCGCGACGGGAAGTTGTTCTTGTGCGCATTTATGTAATGCGGTGATAAGCGATGCAAATTGTTCTTCAATTACATATTGAAGTTCGTCAATAAAAAACACTACCGCAGTATTTTTTTGTTTGGCCGCTTTGCCAACCATGACAAACAAATCAATTAGGTCATGCTCTAAATCACCCGAATCGGCAACGCCGTGTTCACTGCCAAGATCAACGCAGAATTCTATGTCTTCGTATTTGAGCTTCATTGCGCCGACAAATCCACCCAAAACTCTAAGGGCTCGTTTGGCTAAATCTCCAGCGGCAGCTAATCGGTCTAACTGAAGTAAAGCGGTGCGCAAAGAAGGTATGAGCAACGCGGGTAAGGAGCGTTTTTCAGGTGCTTCAATCGCTACGACGATAAAACCGCGCGCCTCGGTATCCTTTGCGATGCGTGTTAACAGCACGGTCTTACCAACTCCGCGCAGTCCTACTAACAGCAAGCTGCGTGCTGATAAACCCGTGCGAAAACGATCAAGCGCAATGGCTGCCTTTTCAATAATTTCATCACGCCCCGCTAACTCTGGAGGTAGCGTGCCTGCGCCAGGCGCATAAGGATTGGTTCTTGGATTCATATATATATAAAAGTTATTATTAGTTAGTAATAATTGATAACTAATAATAACTTTGCTATACCTACTAAGTCAATACAATCATGTTGCCATCAGTTCGTAATAAAAAAGGGCAACCAATTGGCCGCCCTTTTTTGTTTGTTACCCTTCGACAAGCTCAGGGCGAACAGTGAGAAAATGTTTAGTCTTTTTCGCCGCTAAATGCCATCAGCAGGTTCAACAAATTAACGAAGATGTTGTAGATGTCTAGGTACAACGTCACGGTTGCCATCAAGTAATTGGTTTCGCCGCCGTGGATGATTTGGCTGATGTCAAACAGGATGTACGCCGAGAAAATCAGAATTGCAATCGCGGAAATCGCTAAGGACAACACGGGTACTTGGAAGAACAGATTTGCCAGTGACGCGATGAGTAGCATGATTACGCCGATGAACAAAAATTTGCCCATAAAGCTGAAGTCTTTTTTGCTCACGGTCGCGTAAGTCGCCAAGCTGAAGAAAATTAAACCAGTGCCGCCCGCTGCCAAGCCGACTAATTGCGCGCCATTACTAAAATGCAAAGCGTGTTGCAAAATTGGCCCTAAAAATACGCCTGCGACGAAGGTGAAGCCAAACATGGCAATGACACCCCATACGCTGTTGCGCAAGCTGCTCACGGCGAACAGCAAGCCCATCATCACCGCGAACATCACCAGTGAGCCGATGATGGGGTGTTGCGCCAAAATCGCCAGATTGAGCGACATGCCGATAAATGCGCCGATGACGGTAGGAATCATGGTCAAGCCCAGCATCAGGTAGGTGTTGCGCAACACTTGATTTTGTTCAGCGGCGAGCGTGACTATAGTGGTGGGGTTTTGGTATTGCATGGAGTGCCTCCGAAGATAAAATGTATTCAGGATGTTGATTTTGTAGCGGACGTGAGAGTAGCGATAAGAGTTAAAAGTTGCAATCGACTTGCAATAAAAAAGGGACGCAACAATTAAGTTGCATCCCTTTTTTGGTGTTGGCGGAGTGGACGGGATTCGAACCCGCGACCCCCGGCGTGACAGGCCGGTATTCTAACCAACTGAACTACCACTCCAGTTTGATATTTGCTACTTGGCGGAAGCTGTGAGATTCGAACTCACGGACGATTTCTCGTCGGCAGTTTTCAAGACTGCTGGTTTAAACCACTCACCCAAACTTCCATGTTCTGCTGCTTTGTAAGCTAGGCGGCAGTTTTGGCTACGACATAACCTAAAGGTTAGTCTGCGCCGCCATAAGCCGCTACGCGACGTATGGTCAAGACTGCTGGTTTAAACCACTCACCCAAACTTCCCATTTCGCTTGCCAAAATTTGTTGCCTCGTTTTGGAAGGCGCGCATTCTCTACGAAAGCGTCCTTGCTGTCTAGCGAAAATCTATCTTTTTACACAATCAGCCCAATTATTTGGTGTTTCATAGAGACGCACACGTTCTAAACGTAAGTGATTACCGTATGTATCTTGGTAGGCGGGGTTGAGAATGTCGAAGGCAATTTTGGCGAGATTTTCGGCGGTAGGGACGACGGGCAAGGTGACGGTCTTGTGGTCGGGCAGGGTGGCTAAAAAATCACACACGGTTTTGTCGTTGCGATAGACCAAAAAAGCATGGTCCCATTTATCCACTAGCTCGCTTTTGGCGATGCGTTTCACATCCGAAAAATCCATCACCATGCCTTGCGCAGATTCGCCTTCGAGGTCGATAACGTCACCCGACAGAGTAATTTCAAGCGCGTAACGATGACCGTGCAAATGCTTGCATTGACTGGTGTGGTTGGGGATGCGGTGACCTGCATCAAATTCTAGGCGGCGGGTGATTTGCATGGTGGGAGCGGGTAAAAAATTCGGCGCGGATTATAGCTTGAAGGTGCGCACGGCATGTTGAAAAGCGCGCAGCTCGGCGTTATCCACACCGTAGCGCAACTCGTTATAACGCTCTGCGATGGCGAATAGCTGTGCGCGCTGGTGCGGATAGTGAGTGCTAATTCGGCTGACGTAATCCAAGGCTGTTTCAGGTGCGGCGCGCGGCAGCCCCGCACGAGCCATGCGCTTACAAAATTTTAACCAAGCGGCTTGTACGGGGTCGCGCTCACGCGCCCATAAATGTCGCATCAACCATAAGCTCAGAGCTGCGATGACTAGGCTCAAGCCCAGCATTAACTGGCGCGCTAGGGCTTCCCAACTCACGTCTTGCATGCCTAAGCGCGTCAATAAAGCGAATTGTTTTTCCGTGTCGTAGCCAATCAGCCATTGATTCCATTGGTGGCTCACCGCGTCCATGTTCATGCGCAAATTAAGCAACCATTGCGGCGGATTGCGCGCCATAAAACCCAGCGCGGAGTTGTCACTGAGGGCAGCGGACAAATTCTTTTGTACGCGTTCGGGGGCAATCGCGGCGGTGGGATCGACGCGCACCCAGCCGCTGCCCGCCAACCACACGTCCGCCCACGCATGCGCATCGGATTGACGCACGATAAAGTAGTTGCCGATGTCGTTGTATTCGCCGCCTTGATAGCCCGTTACCACGCGCGCGGGGATGCCTGCGGCGCGCATTAAATAGACGAAAGCGGCGGCGTAGTGTTCGCAGAATCCTTGCCGCGTGCTGAATAAAAACTCATCTATGCCATCGCGTCCCAGCAGGGGCGGCTCTAGCGTGTAGGCAAATTTTTCTTGATTGAAATAACGCAGCGCGGTTGCGACGATGGCAGCATCATTCGTACTTTGCGCGCGCCAGCTTGCTGCGAGTTGGCGCGCGTGCGGGTTGAGTTGCGCGGGCAGTTGTAAGCCGCGCTGGCGTTGTGCTGGCGACTCCTCGAGATTGGCGCGATAGCTTAAATTTGAGCGCATGACATAACGCGTGCGCGCGACGATGCTGTCTTTATTGAACACTTGAAAATCGTCATTCATCAGCGCGTTGGGCGGCAAGGCGGCGGGCATATCTAAAGCGTATAGCCACTTTTTATTGTGCGGCTCTAGCGTGACCGTATATTCGATTGCTTGAGCCGTCTCGCTAAATTGCGCGGGCGAATTAAAGCCACTCGCGCCCGTCGTCCACACCCTGCCATCAAAACTCCACAACACTGGACCGCGCCAATACATCTGCTCCTGACGCGGCACTTGGCTGGTATAAGTGACGCGAAACGCCACCGCTTCGGACAAGGTCAGTTTGCTCAAACTGCCTGGCTCCATGCGCTCGGACAAGCCGCTGCTGCTGTACGCGTCTTGCGGCATTCCCCATAGCGGGCCTTGAACGCGGGGGAATAGTACGAAGGCAATCAGCATTAAGGGTGCGGCTTGCAGCAGCATCACCGTTGCTAAACGGAGCTGTGGTTTGAAGGCAATTTGCGGGGCTTGAATGCGCAGCCAGGTTGCAACGATGACCAGCAAAGTGGCGCACATTAAGGCGGCGGTGGCGATGCTTTGCGAGTAAAAAAAGTTGGTGATGATAAGAAAACACGCCAGATAAATCACTGCTGTCGCGTCGCGCGCGCTGCGCACTTCAAGCAGCTTGAGTGCGGCTAACAGCACCAACAAGGTCACGCCCACTTCGCGCCCGAACAGGCTGTGAAAACTCATGCCGATGGCGGCGACGCAGGCGATAGTGAGGGGCATCAGCAACCAGCGCGACGGCAGCGGCGCATCGCGATACGCCAAATAGCTACGCCAAACCAGCAAGGTCGCTGCGAGTGCTGACACCCATAACGGCAGATGTTGAACGTGCGGGGAGGACACTAAAAATAGCGTGAGTGCGAGGCTGTAGAGGGTGGCGCGAGTGAGCTTCATGTCAGTCCAAACAACGCCAAGCGGCGCAGGCATTCAGCGCGATGTGATGGATTATTTTGTGGGGCGATTTCGCCGTCGGGCAAGCGTAAGCCGTAGCGTAATTTTTGTACGTCGGCATCCAACACCCAGCGCGTCAGCAGCGATAGTTTTTGCTCTACAGATGTGGCAGGAAGTTGCGCGAAATCTAGCCACACATCCGCGCCGACAGGCGAGGCAAATTGTTTGACTTGTAGGCCTTGTTCGCGCGCCAACGATTTCCATGCGATACGCGGCAAGGCATCGCCCGCGACATAGCGGCGTAAGCCCGCAAAATCTTCATCTCCCGCCGCCATGATTTTGCCCACACCATGTTGTGAGGCTGGCTCAGGCAGGGCTTGCGCATTAGCAGGCGCGGGATAAATCAGCGCGCGCACCTCAAAATGTAGATACGTCCAGGCGTGAAATAAACCGAGCGGAAACTCGCTGTACAGCGTCAAGCGTTGGCTGTCCATCCAGCCGCGTTGCGTAGCAGGAATTGCCAGCGCAACGGCTTGCGAGGTTTGCGGGGCGAGATCAAACACGCTGCGGTGGTGCGCATCATCTTGCAGAACTATTTGATAGCGCGCGATGCGGCTAGGGTTGTCAAAATGAAACACAAACTGCGCGTCGCTGCCGACAAAAACAGGGCTGATGTGTCCCGCGTGTATGTGTAATTGCGCCAGATTGCGGAAGGTGTAAAGCATGGACAGCAGCCCTAACATTGCCAGCAAAAATGTCAGCACATACCCTAGGCTCAAGTTGTAATTGATACAGCCCAGCAGCATGAGAGCCAGCACTACCAAGAAACCCAAACCTTGCCTTGAGGGCAAAATATAAATGCGTCGTTGGGTGAGTACCACCGTGCCTGTTTCGACCGTGCGCCGCATCGCCCAGTTACGAAACAGTTGTTTAGCGCGGCTCAGCATTTGTGAGTGCAGACCTTAAGGAATGGCGACCGCAGCGAGCAGTTGCGCGCCGACATTGTGCGCATCACCGCGAGGCTGGGTGCTTTGCAAACGATGGCTGGCGACGCTCCCCAGCACCGCTTGCACGTCTTCAGGCAACACCGATTTCCGACCATCGAGCAATGCCCAAGCCCGCGCGGCGGCGAGTAGCGATAGCCCCGCGCGTGGTGATAGTCCGTGTACATAGTCAGCCGATTCACGTGTGTGTTTGAGGATGGCTTGCACATAATCTAGCAGGGCGGGCGCGACAAAAACTTGCGTGACTTGCTGTTGTAAAGCCAATAACTCTGCGCTGTCTAGTTGTGGCGTGAGATTTTTGACCAGCTCACGTTTGTCCACACCGGACAATAAGCCGCGCTCCGCAACTGCGTCGGGATAGCCCAATTGGATGCGCATTAAAAAACGGTCGAGCTGCGATTCGGGCAAGGGATATGTGCCGATTTGATGCGAAGGATTTTGCGTGGCGATGACAAAAAATGGCGCGGGCAGTGGGCGCGTCACGCCCTCTATGGTGACTTGCTGTTCTTCCATTGCTTCGAGCAACGCGCTCTGTGCTTTGGGCGTGGCGCGATTCACTTCATCCGCCAAAATCATTTGCGCGAATATCGGACCGGCGTGGAATTTGAAATCCGCCGTGTCGCGCTGATACACCGACACCCCCAAAATATCGGCGGGCAATAAATCGCTGGTGAACTGGATACGTTGAAATTGCAAACCCAAAGTCTTCGCCAAAACGTGCGCCAAGGTGGTCTTGCCCACACCGGGCAAATCTTCAATCAGCAAATGCCCGCGCGCCAGCAAACACGCTAGCGCGAACCTTATTTGCAAAGGCTTGCCGACGATGACTTGCTCGGTTTGGGCGATGACGTTTTTAAGAACAGTATTCATAGGAAGGTTTGTGAGTGGTGAGTGGGGTGGCGCGTTGCGCCTAAGTGGTCAGTCGGAGCGCGGTGGTTTTTCCACTGACTACTTAGGCACGCAAGTGCCGTTCGACTGCCCACTTTCCGTAGTTCAAAGCATAATCGCCGCAACCACCTTGCGATCTTCGGCAACCAAAATGTTGTAGGTACGGCAGGCGGCGGGGGTGTCCATAAACTCCACCCCTATGCCTAAGTCGGTGAGCGTGCGATAAAGTTTGGGATGGGCGAAGCGTTGTTTTTCACCCGTGCCGATAATCACAATCTCAGGCTTAAACGCCAAAAAATACTTGAAATGGCTGTCATCCAACGCGTCGAAATTGGCGACGTGCCAATCCTCGCGTACCTCGGCGGCGTTCACCACGATGGTGTGGTCGAACGCGACGCGATTGACGAACACGCTAGTCGCATCGTGTGCAGTGAACATTTTTGTGTCGCCTAAATTAGCTAAATGTAATTTCATTACAACTCCTATTTGCTGTGCCGTGGTTGCGCAGGTAAAATCCGCATTCTTTTGTCACCAGAAACGCGTTGTTGCCGACGTTTTTCTGGTGACAAATCATTCTCGCAGGCTAGACATACTCAAAAAAACGGATTCTAACATCGTGAAACCCATACTGAAATCGACCAAACTTTCTAATGTCTGTTATGACATACGCGGCCCTGTGATGGAGCGCGCCAAACAGATGGAAGAAGAAGGTCAGCGCATCATCAAGCTGAACATCGGTAACCTTGCGCCATTTGGTTTTGAAGCTCCTGAAGAAATTCAACAGGACGTAATTTTGAATATGCCGAATGCCGCAGGTTATTCCGATTCCAAAGGCATGTTCGCGCCGCGCAAGGCCATCATGCATTACTGCCAATCGAAAAAAATTATGGGCGTGGGGCTGGATGATATTTACATCGGCAACGGTGCGTCCGAGTTAATCGTGATGGCGATGCAAGGCTTGTTGAATAACGGCGACGAGGTGTTAGTCCCTGCGCCCGATTATCCCTTATGGACGGCAGCGGTGACCTTGGCGGGCGGCAGTCCACGCCATTATGTGTGCGACGAAGCCAATGATTGGAATCCTAATTTGGCGGATATGAAAGCCAAAATCACCGTCAACACGCGGGCGATTGTGGTCATCAATCCAAACAACCCAACGGGTGCTATTTATTCCAACGAGATTTTGCTGGAGATCATTCAGTTGGCGCGTGAACATAATCTCATTATTTTTGCCGATGAGATTTACGACAAAATGTTGTATGACGGTGCGACGCATACCGCGATGGCATCGCTGGCTGACGATGTGTTTTTTGTCACCATGAATGGCTTGTCGAAAAACTATCGAGCTTGCGGTTATCGCGTCGGCTGGATGGTGTTGTCGGGGCAGAAAAAACATGCGCAGGATTACATCAACGGACTGACCATTTTGGCTTCGATGCGCTTGTGTTCCAACGTGCCGGGGCAGTTCGCGATTCAGACCGCGCTAGGTGGACATCAAAGCATTAACGAGTTGGTCGCGCCCAATGGTCGCTTGTGCAAACAGCGCGACCTCGCCTACAACTTGCTCACCGCGATTCCGGGTGTGACTTGCGTAAAACCGAAAGCGACGTTGTATTTATTCCCGCGCCTAGATCCGAAAATTTATCCGATCGAAAATGACCAGCAATTTATTTTGGAATTGCTCGAAGCGGAAAAAGTTTTAGTGGTGCAAGGCACAGGTTTCAACTGGAAAACGCCCGATCATTTCCGCGTGGTGTTCTTACCCAACGCGGATGATTTGATTGATGCGATTGGGCGCATTGCCCGATTTTTGGAAAGCTATCGCAAAAAATACGGCACGAATTAACTCTCGCGTAGGAGACCGATTTATCGGGCGATTCGATTTCAATCGCGCAACACCCTGCGCTCCCGCAAAAAATTGAAAAAATGGAAAATAAAATGATGAGCATTAAACCAATCAACGTAGGACTCCTCGGTATCGGCACGGTCGGTGGCGGCACATTTACGGTGTTGCAACGCAACGCGGAAGAAATCGCGCGCCGCGCCGGGCGCCCGATTCGCATCGTAGCGGTGGCCGATAAAAACATAGCATTGGCGAAGCAGATTACCGGCGGCGCATGTCGTGTGACGGACGATGCGTTCTCGGTGGTGAGCGACCCAGAAGTGGACATCGTTATCGAACTCATCGGCGGTTACGGCGTGGCGAAAGAGTTGGTGCTGAAGGCGATTGCCAATGGCAAGCATGTGGTCACCGCGAACAAGGCTTTGCTCGCGACGCACGGCAACGAAATCTTCCAAGCCGCGCAGGACAAAGGCGTGATGGTTGCATTCGAGGCGGCGGTGGCGGGCGGCATTCCTATCATCAAAGCATTGCGCGAAGGTCTGACTGCGAATCGCATCGAGTGGATTGCCGGCATCATCAACGGCACGACCAATTTTATTCTGAGCGAGATGCGTGACAAGGGTTTGAGTTTCGACACGGTGTTGAAAGAGGCACAGCGTTTGGGTTACGCCGAAGCTGATCCGACTTTCGACATCGAAGGCGTGGATGCCGCGCACAAAATCACGCTGCTGGCATCGCTCGCGTTTGGTATTCCGATTCAGTTCGATAAGGCTTATATCGAAGGCATTTCCAAGCTGGATGCGATTGATATTAAGTACGCCGAACAACTCGGTTATCGCATCAAATTATTGGGCATCACCAAACGCACTGACGAAGGTGTCGAGCTGCGCGTGCATCCAACTTTGATTCCCACTAAACGCCTGATTGCCAATGTCGAAGGTGCGATGAATGCCGTGGTGGTGCAGGGCGATGCCGTTGGCGCGACGCTGTATTACGGCAAGGGCGCGGGTGCTGAACCGACTGCCAGCGCGGTGATCGCCGATCTGGTGGACGTGACCCGTATGCACACCGCCGACCCGCTGAATCGCGTGCCGCATCTGGCTTTCCAGCCGAACGCGATGGCGGATTTGAAGATTTTGCCGATGAGTGAGGTGCAGACCAGTTACTACTTGCGTTTGCGTGTGCAAGACAAACCGGGCGTGCTGGCCGACATCACCCGCATCCTCGCAGACGAACAAATCTCGATTGATGCCGTGATACAAAAAGAACCCGGCGAAGGCGAAGACCAAACCGACCTCATCATGCTCACGCATTTGACCCGCGAGAAACGCATCAACGCTGCGATTGCGAAGATTGAAGCCTTGGGCGTGGTGGCAGGGAAGGTGACGAAGTTAAGACTGGAAGAGTTGGGGAAATAAGTTTTAATGTAGCTATACCAATAATTGTGGGGAGTAAAAATGCCATTAAGCTACAAAGATAAAATCTTCACACTAGTGAAACACTCGCCTTTTGAAATTGACACTGATGTCAGAATTGAAGGTCGTCCTCCTACGATGGCTAGCTCTGAATTTTTAACTAATAAACAGCAGGGGGATTGGGCTGAGCAAGTTGTATTTAATGCGATAAATGATTATTCAAATGACTACGTTGCTATTCAATACGGACGCTCAGAGTCTCTTGCGGCTGGAGATGTTGGCTTCGATGAGTTTTATCGTAGTTATCAAGAAGAGCTAAATACGATAGGTAAGCGACCTGATTTGTTGATTTTTAAAAAATCTGACATTGATTCTTCTAGTATTGATTTAAACGATATTACCTTTGTTTGCAAAGCTGTTGCAGCTATTGAAGTGCGTTCAAGTAGTTTCTTGGCTGGTAAATACGCTCGTTATATGGAAGAACGTTCCTCGGCTGCAAACGTAGAATGTGCTAGGTTAAGGGATGAGCTGGTTTCGGGGGGAAATGCAAACTTGTTAGAGGAGAAAGCACCCAAAACATTTGAAATGCTTAAGTTTGCAACGCTCGAAACATTTAGAGAGTTAGATTTTCGTGCTGTAAGTTGGTCTTCTACGGAAAACCTAAGAGTAGTGTCGGCTCGATTAAAACAACTCAAAGAGCAAATAAAGATACTTCATAAACGTGATTATCTAAGTATTACGCCCAAACTCGAAGACATTGCTTTAGTGAACCGATGGATTCAAAAATTTAACGTACGACATTATTATTTACAGGTTTTTTTCGACAAAGCTTACGTTATTCCTTTCAAAGAAATTCTTGAAATTAGCTCTGATTCTTGCAAAGAGGATGTCGTTTTCTCTGTTGAGAAGGATATTAAAAACCAAGGTAAAACGACAATTAAAATCAATGTTCAAGTTGGTCAGGAAGTGATTGGGAAAATTGAGATGCCAGAACATAATTCTTCGATGAAGGAGCTAGATCGTGGTCGCCTGTTATTTTTTGTTCAATTTAAAGGAGGGAAAGGTTATCTTGACCATGACATTTTCTTGAAGAAAATCGTTAATGATGCCTAGCTATACTGATAAATATACCGAGACTGTAGGGTTGTTACACCGTAAAAAGTATGGACAGTTTTTTACGGAAAGTCGGGTTGCCAATTTTATGGTTAATTGGGTGTTAGGAGCATCATCTCAAACTTTATTTGACCCCGCATTTGGCCTTGGTGCTTTTAGCTCCGCAGCACAAGCTGTTGGGTTTAGTGGGTCTTTTCGTGGTATAGAAATTGACGAAAAAATAATTTCTTTTTTTCAAGATGCAGAAGATCACGCCGTGTGTGAAATAGATAATGCTGATTATTTATCTGTGTGGGGAAAGTCTTATTCTGCAATCGTTTGTAATCCACCTTATATGCGCTCTCAAAAGATTTTGGATCGAGCCGAAATCTTTTCAAACTTTGAAAAAAATTTAGGCATTTCTTTATCTGGATATACCAATATTGCCTCTGCATTTTTAGTTAAATCTATTGGTGAGCTTGAGGCAGGTGGGCGACTTGCATACATCATGCCGTTGGAGTTCTTGAATGCTGGTTATGGTAAGTTTATTAAGCAATTCTTGCTTAAGCAAGGATGCTTGAAATGCGTTATTAGAATTGATTGCGAGAAAGATGTTTTTCCCGATGCGACAACCTCAGTTGGCATTATTTTATTTGAGAAATCGAAAGAAAATTCACCAACTCATTTTTTTGTGTTGAGTGATTTAAATGAGTTGAACAATTTGCTGGCAACTGCACCTATCTTTATTGCGGAGCTAGATAAGCTATTACCCGATGAGAAATGGTTAAAGTATTTTGAAGAACCCTCTCATTTTCTTAATAAAAGCCATTTACTTACTTTGTCGGCATACGGTAGTTTTAGTCGTGGAATTGCTACAGGAGCAAATGAGTTTTTCTCTTTAAATAAAGGAAGCATAGAAAAATTGGAGTTGGCTTCTACGGAATTTGTGCCGTGCATAACAAAAAGCGCACAGATACGAAAATCAATATTTAGAGATAGTGATTTAATTGCTTTAACAAAAGCTAATGCTCCAGTGTATTTGCTGAATTTAAGTAATAACTTGTCGGATGGGGCAAAAAAATACATTAAGCATGGAGAGCAATTAGATTTTCACAATCGTTATCTGACTAAATCTAGAACTCCTTGGTACAAAATAGAAAATAGAACTCCGTCTCCATTGTTGTTTGGTGTTTTTTCTCGAGATGGCTTTAAAGTTATTCGTAACTATACTGATGCGCTGAATCTAACTTGTTACCACGGGTTTAAGCCAAATATTTTTGGCGCAAAATATTTAGATTATCTCTTTGTGTATTTTCATTCAAAAGTAGCTCGTTTTATTCTTTCGCAAAACATGCGTAGGTATGGTGATTCATTAGATAAATTTGAACCTAATGATTTGAACAATGCATTCTGCCCAAGCATGACGTTCATGGAGAAAATATCAGCCGATGTGGTTGCTGAAGAGATGGCGTATTTTGAGGAATTCGGTAAGTTGTCGGATGATGCCGAGGCTATGTTTTTGGGGTTACTTACGCAGCAAACTTACACGTTAGAAACGTTCCAACTTGTTGCGTAGGAATTAATTACTTTACATGAACTAAGGGTGAGATGAGATTCACCTTTATGGTTGAAATTGGAGCAATACAATGAAATACATATCCACACGCGGCAATGCGCCGGCGAAAACTTTTACTGAAATTCTGCTGGGCGGGCTCGCGCCGGATGGCGGTTTGTATCTGCCGGAGGAATATCCGCAGGTCACGCGCGCAGAGTTGGATGCTTGGCGCAATCTGTCTTATGCCGACCTCGCGTTCGCGGTGTTGTCTAAATTTGCCACCGATATTCCGGCGGCGGATTTGCAAAGCATTATCCGCAAAACTTACACCGCCGAGGTGTACAACAAAGGGCGCGCGGATTCGGATTTTGAACAAATTACGCCGCTGCGCACGCTCGAAACTGGTGTGCATATTCTGGAGCTTTCCAACGGTCCGACGCTGGCGTTCAAAGATATGGCGATGCAGTTGTTGGGCAACTTGTTCGAGTACGCTTTAGCGAAGCAACACGACGAGTTGAACATTCTCGGCGCGACTTCTGGCGACACCGGTTCGGCGGCGGAATATGCGATGCGCGGCAAGCGCGGCATCCGTGTTTTTATGCTTTCGCCCAACGGAAAAATGTCCGCGTTTCAGCGCGCGCAAATGTATTCGCTGCAAGACGAAAATATTTTTAACATCGCCATCAATGGTATGTTCGATGACGCGCAGGATATGGTCAAAGCGGTGTCCAACGACCACGCTTACAAAGCCGCGCACAAAATCGGCACGGTCAATTCCATCAACTGGGGACGCGTGTCGGCGCAGATTGTTTATTACTTCAAAGGCTATTTTGCCGCGACGAAATCCAACGACGAACAAGTCGCATTCTCTGTGCCGTCCGGTAACTTCGGCAACATCTGCGCGGGTCATATCGCCCGCATGATGGGCTTGCCAATTGGGCAGTTAATTTTGGCGACGAATGAGAACGATGTGCTGGATGAATTTTTCAGCACGGGCTTGTACAAGCCGCGCGCCACCGATCACACTTATCAAACCAGCAGCCCGTCTATGGATATTTCCAAGGCGAGTAATTTTGAGCGTTTCGTGTTTGATTTGGTTGGGCGCGACGGCGCGAAAGTGCGCGAGTTTTGGAGTCGCGTGGATGCGGGCGGTTCGTTCGATATTAAGGGTTCTGACTACTGGCACGCGCTGCAAAAGTTTCATTTTTCATCGGGAAAAAGTTCGCATTTTGACCGTCTGAAAACCATACGCGGCGTGTTTGAAGAATACGGCGTGATGGTCGATCCGCACACCGCCGACGGCATCAAAGTGGGCATGGAACAACGCCGTCCGAACTTGCCGTTAATCTGTTTAGAAACCGCACTGCCTGCCAAGTTTGAAGAGACGATTATCGAAGCGTTAGCGCGCAAACCCGAACGCCCGACTGCGTTGGAAGGCATTGAAGCCCTGCCGCAAAAATGCGTGGTGATGGATTGCGATGTAGTGAAATTGAAAGCGTTCGTCAGCGCGGCAATCGGCTAATGTTCGCGGCGACCTTAGTGGGGGTGACGCGATGAATAACCTCCTGCTACTTATCCTCTGCTTCATCGTCGGCATGGTGTTGCATCGCTTTAAGCGTATGCCAGAAAACGCGCCGGCGACCTTGAACAGTTTCATCATTCACGTCTCCTTGCCCGCGCTGACCTTGCTGTATATCCACGGTGTGCAATTTTCTAGCACGGTGTTTTTGACGGCGTTGATGGCCTGGTTGGTGTTCGGCTTTTCGGCATTGTTCTTTTATTATCTGGGGCGTTTTTTGGCTTTGCCGCGCGCCACGGTCGGCACGTTGATATTGCTGGGCGGCTTAGGCAACACTTCATTTTTTGGCTTGCCTATGGTCGAAGCGTTTTACGGACACGCGGCGATTACTACTGCCATCGTCGCCGACTTACTCGGCTCATTTTTTGTCTTGTCGATTTTGGGCATTAGCGTCGCGGGCTGGTATTCGCATACGCCGCCAACCGCCTTGCAACTGCTCAAACGCATCGCGATTTTTCCGCCATTTTTAGCCTTGTTAGTCGCGCTGATTTTGTTGCCTGTGGACTACGCTGATTGGTTCAGCCAATTGCTCAAACGCTTAGGCGACACGCTCGCGCCGTTGGCGTTGTTGTCGGTCGGATTGCAGTTGCGACTGGGTGATTTTGCCAGCGTGAGACGCAATGTTTTATTAGGCTTGAGTTTCAAATTATTGTTAGCACCTTTAGCGATTTATTTGCTCTATGTGCAACTGTTGGGTGCGCGTGGCGAGGCGATGCAAGTGACCATTTTTGAAGCCGCGATGCCGCCCATGATTACTGCTGCAATCATTGCGGCTGAGCATCATCTCGATGCCAAGCTAGCAAATTTAATGGTGGCAATCGGACTCTTAATTTCATTCTTATCGCTCAGTATTTGGTACTGGTTGCTGCAATCGGTTTGATTGGATTTTTATAAAGGATTTTGCAATGCGTAATAAAAACTTCTCGTTGTTGATATTGGCACTTTGCTCATTCACTGCTGCGCCAGTCGCGCACGCAGCGGACGCTATAAAAGGAGCGCTGTCGCGTCCTGCTTTGACGGTGCGCACCACCACCTTGCGCGAGGAAAAATGGGCGCGTCAACTCACCGCGAATGGCAGCATTATGCCTTGGCAAGAAGCGATTATTAGCGCGCAGGTAGTGGGTTTGCGCATTGCCGAAGTCAAAGTCAGCGTGGGTGATTTTGTGCAAGCGGGGCAAGTGTTGGTGACGCTGGATAATTTTGTGCAAGGCTCGAATGAGGCGGTGCAAGCGCGCGTAGTCGCCCCCGACTCTGGCGTGATTTCGTCGGCAACTGCAAATGTCGGTTCGCTCTCGCAGCCAGGTGCGGAGCTGTTTCGTTTAATCCGTAAAGCGCGGCTGGAATGGCGCGCTGATTTAACCGCTGAAGAATTGATGCTGCTCAAAAAAGGCATGACGGCGCAAATTAGCATCGGCGAAGGGCGCGTGATTAAAGGCACGGTGCGGGCGATTTCTCCCTCGGTGAATGCGCAAACGCGTTACGGCTATGCGCTGGTGTCGCTGCCGAATAGTGCGGGCATCGTCGCGGGTGCGTATGCGCGCGGCACGTTTGATGTGAGTGGCGGGACAAAAAAATTACAGTCGTTGCCGCAATCGGCGGTGCTGCAACGCGGCACAAAAAATTATGTGTTGACCATCGTGGCGAACAATCGCGTGCATGAACAGACGGTGCAAATCGGTCAGCGCGTCGGCGATCGCATCGAGATTAAACAAGGCTTAAACGCCAATGAAGCCGTGGTTGAAAGCGGCGGGGCGTTCCTCACCGAAGGTGATGTGGTGCTGGTGGTGAAAGGTTAAACATGAATGTTTCCGCTTGGTCGATCCGTAATCCCATCCCCGCCATTTTAGGGTTTGCACTGCTGACCTTCGTCGGCTTGATGGCGTTCAAAGCCATGAAGGTGCAGCTTTTTCCCGACATTGATTTACCGATGGTGACCATTGCGGCGAGCATTCCGGGTGCGTCGCCCGACCAAATGGAAACCGAAGTCGCGCGCAAAATCGAAAATTCTTTAGCGAGTTTGCAAGGCTTAAAACACATTTATACGCAGGTCAAAGATGGCTCGGCGATTATCTCGGCGGAGTTTCGTTTGGAGCGCGATTCACGCGCGGCGTTAGAAGATGTGCGCGGCGCGGTGTCGCGCATACGCGGTGAATTGCCGCGCGAAATGCTCGATCCTGTAGTGAATAAAGTTGAGCTAAGCGGCAAGCCGATTTTGACTTATACGGTCGCCTCAAGCGCGATGTCGGAAGAAGAGTTGTCTTGGTTTGTCGATAACAACATCGCGAAATTATTGTTGGGCGTAAAAGGCGTGGGCGCGGTCAGTCGCGTCGGCGGCGTGACGCGGCAAGTGCGCGTCGAACTCGATCCAATTAAGTTACTGGCACTGAATTTAAGTGCCGCAGAAATCTCCACACAACTGCGTCAAATTCAACAAGAAGCCCCCGGTGGGCGCACCGATTTAGGCGGTGCGGAACAAAGCGTGCGCACCATCGCGACAGTGAAATCGGCAGACGAGCTAGCCATGCTCGACATTGGTTTGCGCGATGGTCGCACGGTACGTTTGAGCCAGGTTGCCAGCGTCTCTGACACCATAGGAGAGCGACGTGCGGCGGCGTTGTTGAACGGCGCGCCCGTGGTCGGTTTTGAAATTACCCGTTCGCTAGGCGCGAGTGAAGTCGATGTCGGTAATGGCGTAAAGGCGGCGTTAGAAAAGCTCAAAATTGATCATCCCGAAATTACCACCGCGCGCGTTTTTAATACCGTCGATAACGTCTATGAAACCTTCAAAGGTTCGATGGAAATGATTTTTGAAGGCTCGTTGTTGGCGGTGATTGTGGTGATCTTTTTCTTGCGCAACGCGCGTGCCACCATTGTTGCTGCGACCGCGTTGCCACTCGCCGTGATTCCCACTTTTGCGCTGATGTATTTATTTGGCTTCACCCTGAATGTGGTGACGCTGTTAGCGTTGAGCTTGGTGGTCGGGGTGTTGGTGGATGACGCGATTGTCGAAGTTGAAAATATCATGCGCCATTTGGAGATGGGCAAAACCCCGTATCAAGCGGCGATGGAGGCAGCGGACGAAATTGGTATGGCGGTGATTGCGACAACTTTTACTTTGGTCGCGGTATTTTTGCCGACTGCATTTATGAGCGGCATACCGGGCAAATTTTTTGTGCATTTTGGTTGGACGGCGGCGGTCGCGGTGCTGTTTTCTTTGGTGGTGGCGCGCTTGCTTACGCCGATGATGTCGGCGTATTTATTGCGTCCGCGCGCACCGCATAAAACGCCGCGTTGGTTGGATATTTATGCGTCTTGGGCGGCTTGGTGTTTGGCACATCGCAAGACGACGTTGTTGGGCGCGGCGATATTTTTCTTTGGCTCATTTGGCTTGGCGGGACAGTTGGCGACGGCGTTTCAGCCGACCGATGATTTGTCGCAAACCCAAGTCACCATTACCTTGCCGCCGGGCAGCAAGTTTGAACAAACCTACGCGCTGGCGGAACAAGCGCGCGCCATCGTGATTAAAAATCCTAACGTGGTGCTGGTCTATACCGCCATTGGCGGCGGCTCGTCGGGCGGCAATCCGTTCGAGCCAGCAGGCGCAGTGGAGTCGCGCAAAGCCACGCTGTCAGTGGAACTAAAAGCCCGTCATCAACGCCCGCGCAAAGAAATTATTGAGAACGATTTGCGCGAACAACTCACCGCCTTAGCGGGTGTGCGCGTCAAGGTGGGCTTGGATACGGGTGGCGGAGAATATCAGTTGGTGTTGACCAGTGAAAACAGCCAGTTGTTAGCGGATACCGCGCTGCAAGTGGGGCAAGAGTTGCGCACCATTCCCAACATCGGCAACGTGGTATCGAACTCCAGCATCTTGCGCAGCGAAATTGTGGTGCGTCCTGATTTTGCCAAAGCCGCGCAAATGGGCGTGACTTCCAGCGCGATTGCCGAGACTTTGCGCGTCGCCACCAATGGTGATTTCGACCAGTCTTTAGCCAAGCTAAATTTGCCTGATAGACAACTGCCCATCGTGGTGAAACTGCGCGATGACGCACGCCAAGATTTGCAATTATTGGCGCGTTTAGTCGTGCCGGGGACGCATGGTCCGGTGATGTTGGGCAACGTGGCAACGTTGAGTTTTGAAAGTGGTCCCGCGCAAATCGACCGCTACGACAGACAACGCAATATCACTTTCGCCATTGAGTTAGCGGGCGAGCCTTTGGGCAAAGTACAGACCGCCGCGCTGGCTTTACCCGCGATTAAAAACATGGATGCGGGCGTGCAAATCGCGCCGATTGGCGATGCCGAAGCGATGGGCGAATTGTTCGCCAGCTTTGGTTTGGCGATGCTCACGGGGGTGCTGTGTATCTACATTGTGCTGGTGCTGCTGTTCAAAGATTTTATGCAGCCCGCCACCATTTTGATGGCCTTGGTGTTGTCGATTCCAGGCGCGTTTTTGGCTTTGTATTTAACCCGCACCGCCATTTCCATGCCCGCCATGATCGGCATCGTGATGTTGATGGGCATCGCTACTAAGAACTCGATTTTGTTGGTCGAATACGCCATCGTGTCGCGCCGCGATCGCGGTATGAATCGCTACGACGCGCTGCTCGATGCCTGTAAAAAACGCGCGCGCCCGATTGTGATGACGACGTTAGCAATGGGCGCGGGCATGTTGCCCGTGGCGATGGATTTAGGCATGGGCGACGGCAGCTTCCGTTCACCGATGGCGATTGTGGTGATCGGCGGACTCATCACCTCAACCTTCTTGAGCTTGCTGGTGATTCCCGTGGTGTTCACCTACGTCGATGATTTAATCGTGTGGGCGACTAAGCAAATGGGGAGATTCAAACATGGCTGAAAATGTCTGGGATGAGCGTTATGCGGGAGACGAGTATCGTTTTGGCACACAGCCCAATGCTTTTCTCGCTGCCCAGCAAGGGCTGTTGCGCAAAGGGATGCGCTGCTTGGCACTTGCGGATGGTGAAGGGCGCAACAGTGTGTGGTTAGCCGAGCAGGGCTTGGATGTTGTCGCCGTGGATAGCTCGAAAGTGGCACTGGCTAAAGCCCAAAAGTTGGCGCAACAGCGCGGTGTGGCAGTGCAATTTGAACTGGCGGATTTATTGCATTGGGACGTGCCAGAAAATCAATTTGATGTCGTCGTCGCTATTTTTATTCAGTTCGCTTCTTGGCAAATCAGCGAGGTGTTATTCGCACAAATGCAGCGCAGTCTGAAGCCGAATGGACTGTTGCTACTACAAGGCTACACGGCGCGCCAACTTGAATTTCATGCGGCTGGGCATACTGGCGGGCCGAGGCAAATTGAAAATCTTTATACCGAACCTTTGCTGCGCGCGGCTTTTGCAGATATGCAAATTTTGCAATTGCACGAGCACGACGAATGGCTAGCAGAAGGCGTGGGACACAGCGGTATGTCAGCATTGATAGATGTGGTGGCGCGTAAAATTTAGCCAGTCATTGCCTTGTGCAACTTAAGCGCGAAAGACTTTTATCGCGTGGCTACATTCTTGTGGGAGCGCACAAATTGCGCGATTCTGTCAAAAAATCGCGCAATGAATTGCGCTCCCACAGTCCCATTAAATAATCCGCAGCGACAAATCCAAAGCGTGGACATCCTTAGTTAGCGCACCAATCGAAATCCTATCTACGCCCGTCAAGGCAACGTCGCGCAAGGTCGCTAGCGTGATGCCGCCAGAGGCTTCGAGTTCGGCGCGTTGCGCGTTGAGTGTCACTGCCGCGACTAACGTTTCGAGGTCGAAGTTGTCCAGCAAAATCAGCTGTGCGCCTGCCGCTAACGCCTCTTCCAATTGCTCTAAATTTTCTACTTCGATTTGTACCGATACGCCCGCAGGTGCGAGTTTGAAAGCTTGCGCTAACACGGCGGTGATGCTGCCCGCCGCCGCGATATGATTTTCTTTAATCAAAATCCCATCGAATAATCCGACACGCTGATTGTGTCCGCCGCCCACCGTCACCGCGTATTTTTGCGCCGCGCGCATTCCTGGCAGCGTCTTGCGCGTGTCCATAATTTTGACCTTGATACCCGCCACGAGATTGACGTAGTCGCGCGTCTTAGTTGCCGTGCCAGACATGGTTTGCAGCCAGTTCAACGCGCTGCGTTCTGCGGTCAATAGGCTGCGGGATGCGCCGCTAATTTCGCATAAAGTTTGTCCCGGTTTAATGGCATCGCCGTCCTGCGCTAGCCAGCTCACCGCGCAGTTTTTATCGACTTGCGCAAAGCATTCATCGAACCAAGCCGTGCCGCATAACACGCCTGCATCACGCGTAATCACCCGCGCCGTAGCGAGGCGATTTTCAGCCAATAATTGCACGGTTAAATCGCCACTGCCTAGGTCTTCCTCTAGCGAATTTTTGACCTCAAATGTGATGTGCTGCTTTGACATAGCTCAACTCCCAAAAAATAGGCGCGGAGTATAAAGGATGGCGAATGTGCGCCAGCTTGAAATTGGCGATTTATGCCCCATTTAGTTAGCAGTTAAGCAGTTAAATTTTTGAAGGAGTTACGCCATGCGTTTCGATAAATTTACCACCCAGTTGCAACAAGCCTTGACCGATGCGCAGAGCCTCGCGGTGGGCGCGGACAATCAATTTATTGAGCCGCAGCATTTGCTGTTGGCTTTGCTGAACGATGCGAATAGTGGCGCAAATTCGCTGCTGGCACGCGCTGGCGGCAATGCCAACGCGCTGAAAACGGCGTTGAGTGATGCCGTATCGCGTTTGCCCAAAGTCGAGGGACATGACGGTGAAGTACAGGTCGGGCGCGACTTGTCGAACTTGTTCAATATCACCGATAAAGACGCGCAAAAACGTGGCGACCAATTTATCGCCAGTGAATTATTTTTGTTGGCATTGACCAGCGACAAAGGCGAGTGCGGTCGTTTGCTCAAACAGCATGGCGTGGCACGCGCGCCGTTGGAAGCGGCGATTAACGCGGTGCGTGGTGGCGCATCGGTGGGCTCGCAAGAGGCGGAAGGTCAGCGCGAATCGCTGAAAAAATACACGGTGGATTTAACCGAACGCGCGCGCATGGGTAAGCTTGATCCGGTCATCGGACGCGATGACGAAATCCGCCGCGCCATTCAAGTGCTGCAACGTCGGACTAAAAATAATCCGGTGTTAATCGGTGAACCGGGCGTGGGTAAAACCGCCATCGTCGAAGGCTTGGCGCAGCGCATTGTGGAAGGCGAAGTGCCAGAGTCACTCAAGGGTAAAAAAGTCCTGAGTTTGGACATTGCGGCGTTGTTGGCGGGCGCAAAATATCGCGGCGATTTTGAGGAGCGGCTGAAAAATGTGCTCAAAGAATTGGCGATGGATGAAGGTCAAAGCATCGTGTTTATCGACGAATTACACACTATGGTGGGCGCGGGTAAAGCCGAGGGCGCGATGGACGCGGGCAATATGTTGAAACCCGCTTTGGCGCGTGGCGAACTGCATTGCATCGGTGCGACCACACTGGATGAATACCGCAAATATGTGGAGAAAGATGCCGCATTGGAACGCCGCTTCCAAAAGGTGTTGGTGGATGAACCATCCGTCGAATCGACCATCGCGATTTTGCGCGGGCTGAAAGATAAATACGAAGCGCACCACACGGGCGTGACCATCACCGACCCCGCGATTATTGCGGCGGCGGAGTTGTCCCATCGTTATATCAGCGACCGATTTTTGCCCGACAAAGCGATTGATTTAATCGACGAAGCTGCGGCGCGCATGAAGATGGAAAATGAGTCCACACCCGAAGTCATCGACAAGCTCGACCGTCGCATTATCCAGCTCAAAATTGAGCGCGAGGCGATGAAAAAAGAGAAGGACGAAGCCTCAAAAAAACGCATCCAGCTTATTGAAGATGAGCTGTTAAAACTGCAACGCGAAGCCAACGACTTGAAAGAAATTCTCAAGGCGGAAAAGAGCGCGGCACAAGGTGCGGCGGATGTGAAAAAAGAAATTGAAGTGGTTAAAAGCGACATCGCCAAACTGCAACGCGAAGGCAAGTTGGAACAAGTTGCCGAGTTGCAATACAGCAAGTTGCCGCAGCTTGAAGCGAAATTAAAAGCGGCGGCAGAAGTCGAAGAGCAAAGCGATCAATCTCCACATCGCTTGCTGCGTACCCATGTGGGCGCGGAAGAAATTGCCGAAGTGGTGAGCCGCGCGACGGGTATTCCGGTGTCGAAAATGATGACGGGCGAGCGCGACAAATTGCTCAAGATGGAAGACAAATTACACGAGCGCGTGGTCGGTCAAGATGAAGCCGTGCGCTTGGTGTCGGATGCGATACGCCGTTCGCGTTCCGGCCTGTCCGATCCGAATCGTCCCTATGGTTCCTTCCTGTTTTTGGGCCCGACGGGGGTGGGTAAAACCGAGCTGTGCAAAGCCTTGGCGGGTTTTATGTTCGACTCGGAAGATCATCTTATCCGCATCGACATGAGCGAATATATGGAGAAGCATTCCGTGGCGCGCTTGATAGGTGCTCCACCAGGCTATGTGGGTTACGAAGAGGGTGGCGGATTGACCGAAGCGGTGCGCCGCAAACCGTACTCCGTCATCTTGTTGGACGAAGTTGAGAAGGCACATCCAGACGTGTTTAACGTGCTTTTACAGGCTTTGGACGATGGGCGTATGACCGATGGTCAAGGGCGCACCGTGGACTTCAAAAACACCGTGATTGTGATGACCTCGAATCTGGGTTCGCAAATGATTCAGCAGATGCAAGGTGACGATTATCAAGTCATCAAGCTGGCGGTGATGGGCGAAGTGAAAAGCTATTTCCGTCCTGAATTTATCAACCGCATCGACGAAGTGGTGGTGTTCCACGCGCTGGATGAAAAGAACATCAAGAGCATCGCGCGCATCCAGTTGCAATACTTGGAAAAACGCCTAGACGCGATGGAGATGAACTTGACCATCAGCGATGCGGCATTGGCAGAAATCGCCACGGCGGGATTTGACCCCGTGTATGGCGCAAGACCGTTAAAACGTGCCATCCAAGCGCAACTAGAAAACCCGTTGGCGAAGTTGATACTCGAAGGGCGTTATGCCGCAAAAGACACCATCAATGTCGATTGCAAAGGCGGCGTAATGAAGTTCGCGTAAGGCGTGATTGCAGGTAATAAAAATCCCCGTTTTGAGCGGGGATTTTTTTACGCGGGATAGAAGTTTATCGTTTGACTGTGCCTCTTCAAAGAGCAGACTGACGATAGCGAAATACTAAGCCAGAGGTGAGTTGGTTGTCATGCAAGCTGATGATGCCGCCTAAGTTTTGCGCGGCTTGTTGCGCGATGGTTAAGCCTAGCCCGCTGCCAATTCCCGTAGCATCGGATAGTCGATAAAACGCATCAAATACGCGTTCACGTTGCGCTGCCGGAATACCCGTGCCGTTATCTATCACCTCGATGATTGCATCGTCATTTTCAGTGCGTAGCAGCACCGTTATTCGTCCATTTTTCGGTGTGTATTTCAGTGCGTTTTCTAAACCATTTTTGAGAATTAAATGCAGATTTTCAGGTGTGCCATGTAGCGTTAACGCGTTGCTTTCGGCTAATCCCAAGTCAATATTTTTTGCTTCAGCAAATGGTAAATACTCAGCGATTAACTGACGCGCCAGCGTGGCGACAGCAATTTCATGCGGCTCATTGATCGCCGCTTGAGTGCGCGCCAAGGTGAGTAATTGTTCGCTGAGTTGGCGGGTGCGTTCTATGCCTGTTTGCAATGGAACGATGCGCTGTTGTAACGATGCTAAAGAGTCGGCGGCGGATAGATTTTGCGCTTGCAAAGACAGTGCGGTGAGTGGACTGCGTAACTCGTGCGCGGCATCGGCAATAAAGCGACGTTGTTGCGTGAGCAATTCCGCTACGCGTGCAAACAAGCGATTGATGGCATGAATAAAAGGCGTGATTTCTTGAGCGATTCCCGTTGCATTAAGCGGCTCAAAATGCTCGCTGGCTTGCGCGTCTAACTGCTGTGCCAGTGCGCTAATCGGTCGCAGTTGTTGGCGCACGATGAAGGCAATTAAGCCCACTAAAATCGGTAATAAAACCAGCAACAGCAGCAGGGTGCGCAACGCGCTATTGAAGGCGATTTCGTCGTTCGCTTCGGTTGATTGATAGACCACGGTGCGACTGTCTTTTTGGTCGTTCACAAATACGCGCCAGTGCAAATTTCCAGCGTTAATGCTGTGCAAGCCTGTTGTGAGAGAGCGGCCTAACCAAGCAGGTTGAACATCGCGAGGTAGATGCAAAATATAAATGCGCGATTCTGGGTCATTCAAATCACTATCGTTTAAGTTTTGCGAGATGCCGCTGGATAACGACTGTGCGGCAATTTGTTTGAGCATATCGTCTTGCAGTTCTTTGGCTTCCGCGTATGCCAAGTAAAACGAGGCGATGGTGGCTATGACTCCCATGAGTATCACAGCACCGCCCAACAGCAACGACAACTGACTTTGCAAGGAGCGTTTCATTTATCCACCATCCAACCCGCGCCGCGCACATTTTTAATGACTTGCGCGCCGAGTTTTTTGCGCAGCGCGTGGATTAAAAAATCCACCGCGTTGCTTTCCACTTCTTCGTTCCAACCGTAAATACGTTGCTCTAAGTCGGCACGGCTGAGTAGCGTGCCGGGGCGCAACAGCAAGGCGTGCAACAAGGCAAATTCACGCGCACTCAACACTACTTTTTGTTCGTCGCAACAGGCTTCATGGTTGGCAGGATTGAGACTGACTACGCTGTTGCTAAGTTGCGCGCTGGCTTGTCCGCCTTGCCGTCTCACCACGGCGCGCAGTCGTGCTAATAACTCGCTCAAATCAAACGGCTTGACTAGAAAATCGTCCGCACCCAAATCCAAAGCCGTGACGCGCTCCGCCACGCCATCGCGTGCGGTGATGACAATAACTGGAACGGTATTATTGTTTAAGCGAAGTTGTCGCAACACACTTAAACCATCGAGCTTAGGCAAGCCTAAATCCAGTAACACGGCTTGATGTTCAGTCTGCGCTAACACGCTGTTTGCAGTTGCCCCATCGCGCACCCAATCGACGCTATACGCCGCATCTTTGAGTGCCAGCACAATGGCTTCGCCTATCATCACATCATCTTCGACTAGCAAAATGCGCATTGCTTAGTGTCCTTGTTTTGCTGGTCGATGCTTGAAAATAAACAGACACGCGAGAATGAAAATCAGCAATGCGACTGACGCGCTGTAGCGACTGAGTGCCAAACCGCCTTGTGCGATGGGCTTGTCCAGATAGTCGCCAACCACCGCCCCTAATGGGCGCGTGAGTATAAAGGCTGCCCAAAATAAAATCGTGTGCGAAATTTTTGTCCAGAAATAGCCTGCTACCACCAGCAGCAACAGTGCTGAAAACAGCAGCGCGCCGCCCTCATAACCCAAGCCTGCCGTGTCGGCTGTCCAGTCGCCCAAAGCCGTGCCTAGCGTTTGTGAGAACATGATGGTCAGCCAGTAAAACATCTCGGCTTTCGGTGTGCTGATACTGCTAACGGACACCGAACCTAGCGTGCGATACCAAATAAACAAGCTACCCATCAACAATAGCAACAGCAGTGACGAGCCACCTGCGTAGCCGATGCCGAGTGAGCGGTCGGCATAATCCGCCAAGGTAGTCCCGACGGTGGTGGTGGCGATGATGGTTGTCCAATAGACATAAGGATGGAAATTTTTGGCGCGAATTTGCACCCACACCATGATTAAAAACAGTGCAGCAAAAATGCCTGTCCCCGCTAAATAACCCAGCCCCATCGACATCGAAACGGCATCGCCGCCCGTCTCGCCTAGCGTGGTAGAGGCTATTTTGATAATCCAGAACAGCAAGGTGAGTTCGGGGACTTTGCTCATCGCGTGTGAGGCTGAATGGGTAACGGGATTCATACTTGCTCCTGACGATCTAATTTAGTGACGGTAAGATAAATCACCAAGCCGATGATTGCGGTGAAAAATAGCAGATTGGTCGTGCCTGCGCCCAAGCCTAACCCGCCGTTCTCTGTGGATTGCGATAAGTAGTCGCCGAGCGATGCGCCGAGTGGTCGGGTCAAAATATACGCCAGCCAAAATGCCACAATCGCATTCAACTTAAAGCTGTAATAAGCGATGCAGATGATGACGATGGCAGCACCGAACAGCAAGGTGGAATTGGCATAACCCAAGCCAAATCCTTCCGCCATCCAGTCGCCCGCGGCTGTGCCAAGTGCGAAGGTAAATAAAATCGCCGCCCAATAAAATAGCTCGCGACGTGGCGTGAAAATACTGTGGATGGACAAGGTTTTTTCATGCCCATACCAAAGCGCAAAAGTCACGATTAAAGCCGCGCTAAATATCATGGTCGTCGTGCTGAGAGCGACACCAAAATTGTCCACTAAGTTGTCGGTGATGAGCGTGCCGACCACGCTGATTAAGGCGACCACCAACCAATACAACCAGGCTTGATATTGCTTTGCTGGCACTTGTATTAGCAGTGCGACGACTAACAGCGATGCCATAAAAAAGCTCACGCCAGTCAAGCCAAAATTCAAATCGACATTGAGATAATCCGCAGCGGTTTCGCCTACGGTGGTGCATAAAATTTTGAGCAGCCAAAAGTACAAGGTAATTTCGGGGACTTTATTGAGCTGAAATAAAGAGCTGTTTTTCTGCATGATAGACATTGTAAATTCCTTGTTTAGTGTTCTGAAAAAATGTGTTTTACCAAACCAATTTGATGCCGATTAGCATCAACGCCGCGCCTAACTCGGCTTCGCCTGCATGACTGACTTTGACCGATGAACTGAGTGATTTATTGACTGCATACGCCATCAATGCCGCTCCTGATACGCCTAGCAAAACATGCAAATTGTCTGGGTCAGTTATGCCGTCTTCTAAATAAAAATCATCCCAATGCGCCCAAATTCCTGTTGCTATCGTTGCCGCTGCTAACCCTATCGTGGCTTGAGCCAGTTGGGCGTGCGTGCCATTGACTTCGCGCTGCGGAGCTGGGTTCGGACAATTCTGATCACAAGAACTCGGCGCAGTCGCGGCGGTTGCAACTGCCGCGACTATCGTTGCCAAGCCCAGATACAAATGCGCGTTATTACGCGACAAGAGCGGCGGCTCAAACGCAGGCAGGGTTTCGGTGGGTTGTGCGTTGTTGGGTGCAGTGTAAGGATGCTGCTCAAGGAGTATGACGCTGCTGGGTGCAAGCGATGATTCGGTATCACTTGCCGCAAGTGATACGCTTGAGCAAGCCAGCAAAAATGCGCCGCTGAGGAAATAAAATTGGTTGCGCATAACATCTGCCTTGGAAAGTGGATAAGTTAAAGCAGCTTAGCAAGGTTGAATTAGCGCAGTATTAGCAAGGAAAATTTCTGTAGCTATTTTTGGTATTGAGCGCATAAAAAAATCCCCGTTTTGAGCGGGGATTTTTTATGGTTCAACGGCTAATGAGTTGTAACGGGAGTGATGAGCGGTTGAACATCGTGACTATGTTTTTTGATGCTCTTCGCCAGCTTCTTTTCCTTTGGTGTCATCAAAGGTTTCTTTTTCGTGTCGCGACTTGAATGTTGTGACTTAGACATAATCGAACTCCTTAAAGTGTTAAGAAATGTTGCGATTTGATGCTACGCCAGTCGCGGAGGTTTGTCTGCTAGTCAAATGGCCTGGAGCAGTGCTGCCAATTCGGCTGCGGGGACAACGTCCACATTGCGGGCGAGTGGATAGCCGCTCTGCACAGGTGCGATGACGTAGGCATGTGCGAGTTGCAGGTCTGACATGGCTGACCAGAAGCCTTTGCTGGGTTTAGGCGCGCTGGAAAATTTGATTTCAAAGCCAATTTTTTTTGTGCCGCGTTCGGCAACCACGTCCATTTCTGCACCACTCGCGGTGCGGTAAAAAGAGAGTTGCCACTGCGCGCCGATGAGTTGAGCAATCTGCTCTAGCACCCATCCCTCCCAAGAAGCACCCAGCACTGGGTGTCCTGCCAAATCGTTCAGGCTTTCGATGCCGAGCAAAGCGTGCAATAGCCCGCTGTCGCGTAAATAAACTTTGGGGGATTTCACTAGCCGTTTGCCGAGGTTGGCTTGCAAGGGTGGCAGGCGGCGCAGCATGTAAGTGGCTTCCAAAATATCCAAATAATGCGCAACGGTGGGGGCTGATACGCCAAATCCTGCTGCTAAACGCGAGGCGTTCCAAAGCTGTCCGTGCAGGTGGGCGAGCATTTGCCAAAAACGATGCAAGGTGGTGCTGGGCACGCGAATTCCTAGAGATGGAATATCGCGCTCTAAGTGTGTGGCGATAAACGATGTGCGCCAAGCGAAAGAAGATGCGTCGGACTTCGCCAGCCAACTCAAGGGATAGCCACCACGCAACCAAAAATTTTGTAATTCCGCATGAGTGGGCTGAGTTTCGCTGACATCGAAGGGGGCGAGTTCGTGAAAAATTATTCGACCTGCCAAGGATTCGGAGGATTGACGCAGCAATTCAGGTGCAGCCGAACCTAACAATAAAAAGCGACCGGGGCTACGATTTTCATCAATGAGTGAGCGCAATACCGCGAATAGCTCAGGGTGACGTTGAATCTCATCGAGTACCACCAGTTGCTTGGCGTGCCGAGACAAAAATAATTCTGGGTCGGATAGCTTCGCCAAATCAGAAGGGCGTTCCAAGTCAAGGTACAGGCTATCGGTTCGCGCATTAGCGACAATTTTTGCCAGCGTGGTTTTACCCACTTGACGAGGTCCTAGCAGTACCACCGCTGGAAAATCATTTAAGGAGTGTTGGATTGAGTGTAGAAGTTTTCGATAAATCATCCCTGCATATTAAATGATAGAGTTTCAATATACAAGGATAGTGTGGGTCAATTTATTGGAGTTACTGCACTAAAAACATCGCGCTACAGTTTTGTATAAGCACGGCAAGGAAGCATCAATCGCTGGTCTTTGCTAAATTTTAGCCACCACAACAGCGATCGTTAACTTCCCATCGCCTCGCCCATGCGGATGGTTTGCGTGGCTTGCCATGCGGGATTGAAGCTCAGGGTGTTTTTTGGGAACAGCATCACCACGGTCGAGCCTAATAAAAATCGTCCCATTTCTTCACCCTTTTGCAAAGTAATTTGCTGGTCGTCATAACGCCATTCGCGCACGCAGCCTGAACGCGGTGGATTAACCATACCGTGCCACACCGTCGCCATGCTGCCGACGATGGTCGCGCCCACCAGCGTCAACACGAATTCGCCATACTCGCTATCGAACACGCACACTACGCGCTCGTTGCGCGCGAATAATCCCGGCACGCCGCGCGCGGTGGTGGGGTTCACTGAAAATAAATCGCCCGGCACATGAATCATGCGGCGCAAACGTCCCGCACAAGGCATGTGAATGCGGTGGTAATCCTTGGGGCTGAGATACAGCGTGGCAAAGCTGCCGTCCGCGAATTGCGCGGCAAGTTCGGCATCGCCACCGACCAGCGCAGTGGTGGTGTAACTGTGTCCCTTGGCTTGAAAAATATTGTCGCGTTCGATGTTGCCGAATTGGCTAATCGCGCCATCGACTGGGCTAATAAATTTTGCATTAGCGAGTGGGCGCGCACCGTCTTGCAACGAGCGCGTAAAAAACTCGTTGAAGCTCGCATAACTGGCGATGTCGGGGTTTGCCGCTTCCTGCATATTCACTCCGTAACGTCCTACAAAGCGGCGTATCACTGAGGTGGTGAGTCCGCCCAAGCGCGCACTGGCGAATTTGCCCGCCAGTACCGTGAGTAATTGTTTGGGCATCAGGTATTGCGGCAACACAGCTAAAAAGTCAGACACGATGAATTCCTCGTTAGAAAAGGGCGCGGATTATAACGGCGTGGGAAAAAGTAATTGCGCTGATGTGCGCTTATTCCATGCTGTTTGCAGCAGGAACAGCAACTTCTACGCTGCTAGTGAAGCTAACTTTTTTACTGCGATTTTGTTTTTCTGCACGGGCGCGTAACTGCCCACACGCGCCTTCGATTTCTTGTCCCGCCGAGTCGCGGATGCGCGCCAAAATGCCGTGCTGTTTGAGCATCGTCACCATCGCCTCAGTGCGTTCAATAGAGGGACGTTGAAAGTTGAGCCCATCCACTGCATTGAACGGGATGAAATTCATCATCGCGTATTTATCTTTCAGTAGTCGCGCAATGCCCGCTATTTCAGCATCGCTGTCGTTCACGCCCGCAATTAACGTCCATTGATATTGCACGGGATAGCCCGTCGCACGCGCATAAATTTCACCATGCGCTATCAGCTCCTCTATGCTCATGGGCGGCGCGTTCGGCAACAACTGCGCACGTAGTGTTGCATCGGTGCTGTGCAGTGAAATGGCGAGCGCGGGCTTAACCAGATGCTGCGCAAGTCGCTCGAAAACACGCTCATCGCCCACCGTGGAAAGCACTAAATTTTTATGTCCAATGTTGCCCTGCGTACCTAGTAGCGCAATGGCTTCCAGCACATTGTCGAGATTGTGCGCAGGCTCGCCCATCCCCATAAAAACCACCTTACTCACGGCGCGATGGCGACGCGCTAACACCACTTGCGCAACGATTTCTAAACTATCTAATTGCCGTATCAACCCCGCGCGTCCGCTCATACAAAACACACAGCCCACCGCGCAACCGACTTGCGTCGAAATGCACAAGCCACCACGCGGCAGCAATACACTTTCTACCATCTGTCCGTCATGCAATGCCACCAATAAACGTGATACGCCAGCGTTATTAGCAGATTCGCGTAGCGCGGCGTTTGTTCCCTCTCCCGTTTTACGGGGGAGGGTTAGGGTGGGGGATTGGTCATGGTTTTTATGACCAACAGCAGGATGCTCACTGCGCAAGCGCGCCAAGCCGTTTAGCTCGGCTTCAAGCGTGGGCAATTCGTTGCGTAACGCCAGTGGAAAAAAGTTTTCCGCTGGGCTGTGTACTCTGTCGTATGAGGCGATTTGCAGCCAACCACGCAGCAGTCGGTCGGCATGACAAGGTTTGCAGCCTAGGGCTTGTAAGCGTTGCTGGAGTGGGGCGAGGCGCATAAGAGCTACTTGAGTTGGATTAAGTCGTGGTGATGGAATGGCATGACGATTAAAAAAGCCCCGCTAAATTTAGTGGGGCTTGTGGTGCGCATGTTGCAAAAATTAAACCGCAGGGGGCGGTGTTTTTTTAGGTTTTTTGACTTCTTTGTTTTTGCGTTGTTGACCTTTTGCCATGATGATTCTCCTTGTATTTGGGTGCGCGCATCTTAATACGGACAAAATTATTTTGGCTAATTTTTTGTGCGTTTTTGTTTACTTGGTTTGCTCATCTAAACTGTAGTGGTCAAGTAATTTCGGACACGCTAATAGGACATTTTGTTGCTTGTTGCTCAAATACAATCGGGGCGACATTGCCTAACGCCGAGTGCCGTCTCACGCAGTTGTAAAACCCCACGATATAATCCGTCACGTCTTTCCTCGCTTCCAACTGATTCGCATATTCCCGTTGCCATACCTACCCGCTCCATCTTCAGGTTCAAGAAGAACCGCTCCATCACCGCGTTGTGCGAGCTTTTGGCTGCGCCAAAATGCCTGCTAAAAGCGAATTCCCAGCAATTCCCCTTACGGCTCATGCTGCACACAATGCCGCCAATGTAATTCCATACGGGCTTTAAGCCTGGACGCGCTAAAACCGAGACGAAACATTAACTGTTGCGCTTGGTATTTGAATCCGCCCTGTATAATCCGCGCTCCGCGCGCGAGCCTCTTTCATCGCGCGTTCTATTTGGCGCGACTCCTAAAGCAAAACTAATGATAAAAAAATTCCTTAAACGCGTATTTCGCAAGTCGGCAAAAACTAAGACCGTCGGCAATGCGCAAGTGATTCCCTTTGATGTGCATGGTGTGGCGCGCACGGGTTTGAGTTACGGCGCGAATAAAGTGTGCGATGGCTTACAAGCCGCAGGTTTTCAGGCGTACGTGGTGGGTGGCGCGGTACGCGATTTGTTGTTGGCGAAAACGCCTAAAGATTTTGATGTGGCAACCGATGCCACGCCCGAAGAAGTGCGCCGCGTGTTTCGTCGCTCGCGCATCATCGGTCGCCGCTTCCGTTTGGTGCATGTGATGTTCGGCGAAGAAGTGGTCGAGGTTTCCACCTTCCGCCGCATGATAGAAGCCGAAGATGCGCAGACCGATGCGCATGGACGTTTGTTGCGCGACAACGAATTTGGCGATCAAGAGCAAGATGCGGCGCGTCGTGATTTCACTGCCAATGGACTTTTTTATCATCCCGCGACGCAAGAAATTTTTGACTATCACGGCGGCTATGCCGACACGCAAAATGGCGTGTTGCGTATGATCGGCGACCCGCTGGTGCGCTATCGCGAAGACCCCGTGCGCATGTTGCGTGCGGTGCGTTTGTCGGCAAAATTGGGTATCCAAATTGAGCCCGCCACTGCCGCGCCGATCCATAAAATGAAAGCCTTGTTGGACAATGTACCTGAAGCGCGCTTGCTCGATGAGGTGCTGAAAATGTTGCTCTCAGGTCACTCGGTGGAGTGCATCAAAGCCTTGCGCAAGATGAATTTACATCAAGGTTTGTTACCGATGTTAGACACTATTTTTGCGCAAGCGAGTGGTGAAAAATTCATTATGTTGGCACTGCGTAACACCGATGAACGCTTGAGCCAAGACAAATCGGTATCCCCCGCTTTTCTATTTGCCGCCTTGCTGTGGCCTGAAGTTGAAAGTACTTGGCAGCGTCACGTCAAAGCGGGCGAACGTCCGTTAGGTGCGATGCACGAAGCGATGGACGACGTGTTGGCGCAGCAGAAAAAACGTATGGTTATACCGCATCGTCACGATGCCGTGATGAAAGAAATTTGGTTGTTGCAACAGCGTTTTGAACAGCGCGGTGGTTTACGTCCGTTGCGTTTGTTAGAGCATCCGCGCTTTCGCGCCGGCTATGATTTCTTGCTGCTGCGTTGTGCATCAGGCGAAGTCGATGCCGACTTAGGTTTGTGGTGGGATGAATTCCAAACGGCCAGTGAAGCCGAGCGCGCCGAGATGTTGCAACCTGAAAAATCGGTCGAGAAAAAACGCCGCCGTCGTAAGCCGCGCAGCAAGCCAGCAGCCAGTGCGGGTGGAGCGACGGAGTAATGCAACACCTCTCATTTGTGGCTTTGGGTAGTAATTTAGATGACCCGCAAGCCCAAGTAAAACGTGGCTTTGCGGCGTTAGCGAGCTTGCCCGATACCACGCTACTTGCACAATCGTCTTTGTATCGCAGCGCGCCAGTGGGGTATGCCAATCAGCCTGATTTTATTAACGCCGTGGCGAAAATTGCGACCGCACTGAGTCCGCAACAACTACTGCAAGCCTTGCTTGCCATCGAGCATCAATATGGTCGCGAACGTACTTTTCAAAACGCGCCGCGCACCCTCGATTTGGATGTGTTGTTGTACGACGATTTAATTTTGCATGAAATCGGTTTGACCATTCCGCATCCGCACATGCACCAGCGCGCCTTCGTGTTAATGCCCTTGTTAGAGCTGCAAGCTGATTGTGTGATTCCCGCGCAAGGCACGGCTGCACTTGCCTTGCAAGGCTGCTTAGATCAATCCTTAGAGCGTCTCGCTGATGTTGCTTAGTCGCTATCGTTACATCGCCATCGAGGGCGCGATTGGGGTGGGTAAAACCAGTTTGGCGCGACGCTTGGCTGAACATTTATCGGCGGCAACTTTGTTGGAAAAACCCGCTGACAATCCTTTTCTAGAATTGTTTTATCAAGACCCCGCGCGCCACGCTTTAGCCACGCAATTATTTTTTCTGTTTCAGCGCAGCAACGAAGTGCGCGAATTGACCCAGCTAGATTTTTTTAAGCACGCCACGGTGAGCGATTATTTGTTCGACAAAGACATGTTGTTTGCGCGCTTAAATTTATCCGAAGCTGAATTTTCTTTGTATCAACAAATCTATCAAGCCCTCAGCCTGCAAGCCCCCGCGCCTGATCTAGTGATTTATTTGCAAGCTCCTGTGGAGACCTTGCTGGCGCGCGTACACAAGCGTGCCCACGCGTATGAACAAACGATTGCGGACGAATACTTAGTGCGTTTGGCGCAAAGCTATAGCGATTTTTTTCATCACTACAATGCCGCACCTGTGCTGGTGGTCAACACCGAACATTTGAATTTTGTTGAGAGCGATACCGACTTCGCGCTGTTGTTGCAACGCATCGCCGACATGCGCGGCACGCGCGAATTTTTTAGCTTAGGAGAATGACATGCGTAGCTCTTTGACCACCTTAAATAAGCTGCGCTCACAAGGCGAAAAGCTCGCCATGTTGACCTGCTACGACGCAACCTTTGCCACCTTGTTAGAAGCGCAGGGTGTGGACGTTTTACTCGTCGGCGACTCGCTAGGCATGGTGCTGCAAGGCTTTGACAGTACGCTGCCTGTTAGCTTGGACGACATGGTGTATCACACCACATGCGTAGCGCGCGGCGCAAAGCAAGCCTTCATCATCGCCGACATGCCGTTCGGCACCTTTCAAGTCAGCCCCGAAAAAACCTTCGCTCACGCTGCGCGTTTGATGGCAGCGGGCGCGCAAATGGTTAAATTAGAAGGCGGCGCGGCGATGCTAAGCACGGTGAAATTTCTGACCGAACGCGGCATTCCTGTTTGTGCGCACATTGGTTTAACCCCGCAATCGGTGCATCAATTAGGCGGCTACCGCGTGCAAGGCAAAGACACGCAAGCTGCACAAACGCTGCTGGATGACGCGCTCGCTTTGCAACACGCAGGCGCAGGCATGGTGGTGTTAGAAGCCGTACCCGCCGCGCTCGCCGCCGACATCACTGTGCAACTAAACATCGCCACCATCGGCATCGGCGCAGGCGTGAATTGCGCCGGACAAGTGTTGGTACTGCACGATATGCTGGGCATCTACCCTGGCAAAAAGGCCCGCTTCGTTAAAGACTTTATGCACGGCTCAAACTCGATAGCAGAAGCGATTGCGCGCTATGTTGCCGAGGTTAAAAGCGGCGCGTTTCCCCGCGCAGAACACAGCTTTTAATTACTTGCCTGTCAGACTAAATGGAGAATATTTTGGTAAGAAAAGATGACGCTTTAGCAGATAGGAAAGAGGTCTTTGATTACCTCCGCAATTTGCAAAAAGCAGAAGAAATTGCAGCCAAACGCTCAGGTATAAGTGTTTGGGTAATCTGGGGTGCGCTCTGGTTTGTTACTTGGAAAATATTAGAAAACACAGGCTTTACTCTTAGCGTTTTTAAGTGGTCGCTTGACTTGGTCATAATTTCACAAATTTTAGCAACCTTGTTTATATCAAGTCCTATACAAGATATAGGTGATGGACCTCGTTTCCTTAACCTGCGTTTTTTTAGCATTTCTGAAGCTCCATCGTTACTATTGATGACGTTTCTCTGGTCAATAGCACCGTCTGCTATTGAAATTTATCTATTTGGATTTTCTCTGTTAAACATAGTTGTCGGCGGTATTCTTATATCTCTGTTCGGTTATGGCGTTTGGCTAGAGTTCGCTGATACAAAAAGACGTTTTCCCAAGCCGACATTTAGAACAAGTTCATCAATCAAACTGACGCTAATTTGGTGTTTAACCGTAATAGTTTTTTGTGTAATGTGCTTCCCTTCTCCTCTTACTTATAGGCTTTTAATTGGGAGCGAGGCTGGTAAATACTTAATACTTACGATTAGTTTTTTTTGGTTAATTTATGTTTTATTAGAAACCCACCAAAAACATTACAACGACGCTTGGACTTATCGAACGGAGAGAGAATTATTACTTGGGACGATTACTTCTGAAGCTGCTTTACGCAGAATAGAGCAACGCTATTTAGGTGAAAAACTCTCTAGTGTTATTGATGGTTATTGGGATGAAGTGGCGATTGAAATGACAGCTACTAAAGTTTTGATTGATAAATTCAAAACAGATTCTGCGGAAATCCAGAAAATTCCTAAGGAGTACCCCAATGAGATTAAATCGCGTTGCCACAATGCGGAAAAATTAGCGCAACAAAAATTAAAATCCCTGTTGTTTAGTCACCGAGAATTTACGACTTACATACAAGAAATTTTAGCTTCCCAAAAGTTTAATTTAAGCCCACAAGTTCTCGATGCAATTAAAAATGCGAAGGCAAAAAATATGCAATCAGTTGAGGAATTAAATACTCTCGTTGAGATATTTAATGCGGAGCGAGCCATTTTGGGGCTTGAGTCTAAATTCATTTAGATGTTTTTTTATAACCTAGCTGCATCTTTTTTTACTGGAAGAATCAGAATTTCCTGCAGCAGATTTTAGGCAGACTGCTAAAATGCCGCCACTTTTTTATCGCCTTATTTTTGGAGTATCGCTATGACTTACGTCGTTTCAGAATCTTGTATCAAATGTAAATACACCGATTGCGTGGATGTTTGCCCAGTGGATTGCTTTCGCATGGGTCCGAATTTTTTGGTGATTGATCCCGATGAATGTATCGACTGCACCTTGTGCGTTGCCGAATGTCCCGCCGAAGCAATTTTTGCCGAAGATGATTTGCCCGCTGAACAGCATCATTTCTTGGCGTTAAATGCCGAATTGGCGAAGCTGTGGAAACCCATCACCGCGAAAATTGATGCAGCTTCCGATGCGGATGAATGGAAAGGCGTTAAAGACAAATTGCATTTGCTCGAACGCTAAGTTTTACCTGTGTTTTATCACGCCGTCGCGCAAAAAATTCTGGAGGCTCACACGCCGCCAGATTTGCGCGGCATCACCGTTTTAATCGCCAATTACCATGTCGCCCAGCCGCTTGCGCAAGCACTGATTAAGCAGGCGAACGTGCCTGCTTTGTTGTTGCCAAACATGCTGACTTTGAGCGATTGGGCGGCAACAATTACGCTCGAAACCCCCATCGAGACTGACACGCAGCGCGTCACGGTGTTGTATCAAACCTTGCGCGACAAAGAGTGGTTTGGCAATGCTGATCTGTGGAGTTTGGCGCGCGAGTTGCTGTCTTTAATGGACGAACTCACGCGTCATCATGTTGCTTTGCCCAAATCGCAAGCCGAATTTACCGAGCAATTAGTCGCCGCTTACGCTGCACGCAATGGTTTTTCTTTGCAGTTTGAAGCGCGTGTGGTGCATGAACTTTGGTACGCATTGACCGCCAATTCGTTTGACGCGGTGCGCGCGCAACAGCAGCGTTTAGCGCAGTTGTCGAATGACATTACGCAGCCGCTTTATGTGTTGTTGACCTCCAGTTTGAGTGTGCCCGAAACGCAGTTTTTGCAACGCTGCGGCGAGCGTGTGAGCGTGACAATTTTTGACGTGCGCGAGCAAATTAAGTCAGCGGAAAATTGCGCGGCGATTGCCGTTGCTTTGCAACGCGATCACACCCCAACCGATTTGCGCAGGGATGCTGAGTTGCTGAAAAATAACTCTGCTGCGCAATTAACCGGACGCGTGAAATTGTTCGCCGCGCACGGCTTGGAGCAGGAAGCGCGTGCAGCGGAGGTGCAAATACGTCGCTGGTTATTGAATGGAAAAAATTCCATCGCAGTGGTGGTGCAAGACCGTTTAGTCGCGCGGCGCGTGCGGGCGTTGTTGGAACGCGCGCAGGTGCAAGTGCAAGACGAAAGCGGTTGGACATTCGCCACGCTGTCGGTCAGCACGGTGCTGATGGGCTGGCTGGAAACGTTGCAAAACGATTTCTATTATCAAGACGTTCTTGACTTGCTGAAGTCGCCCTTGCTGTTCGCTGATGAACCTTCTGACTCAAGAAAACACGCCGTATTTCTATTTGAAAAAATGGTGCGCAAGCAAGGTGTGGTCAGCGGTTTGGATAAGTTTATAGATGCCAGTCGCGACGCGGATTTAACCCGCGCGCTGGTGCGTTTACGTCAGGCGGCGGCGATGTTGCCCAAAGGAAAAGTTACGATTAGCCAGTGGTTAATTGCGCTGCGCAATAGCTTGGAAACCTTGGGTGTGTTGGCGGCGTGGACGGAAGACGCGGCGGGGCAACAGTTGTTGCAATTGCTCGGACAGTGGCGCGAGGAATTACAAAACGACAGCACCAAATGCAGTTTTGCGGAATGGAAACGCTGGCTGTCGCAGCAACTCGATTTGAATACCTTCCGCGATATGAGTGTGGAAAGTCCCGTCATATTTACGCATCTCGCGGCGACGCGCTGGCGTAGTTTTGATGCGGTGTTGTTGCTGGGTTGCGATGCCAAACATCTGCCCGCACCGACTTCCAGTATGTGGTTTAACGATGCCGTGCGCGCCGCGCTGGGCCTGCCTTTTAGCACAGTTCAGCAAGATGCCGCGCGCGATGATTTGTTGGGATTATTGGCACTCAATAATGAAGTGTTGGTGACCTGGCAAGCGCATAAAGACGGCGAGCCAAATATGCTTAGTCCGCATTTTGAAATGCTGCGCGCGCTGCATGAACTGGCGTTTGGTGATGATTTGAACGCGCATGAGTTGGCGGAAATTTTGCACCATGCGCAGGTGCGAAGCGATGAATTTGTTTTGCCGCTTGCCGCTGTGATGCCAACGCCCGCCGTGGCTGCCGAGCTTTTACCGCAACGCATTTCACCTTCTGGCTATAACAGTTTAGTCGCTTGTCCCTATCAATTTTATGCGCGCCATGTGCTGCGTTTGAATGACTTGGACGAGGTGCGCGAAGAGATCGACAAGCGCGATTACGGCACTTGGGTACACGCGGTTTTGCAGCGTTTTCATGGTGAGTTCCCCTTGTTGCTGAATGAGGATTTAGCCGCTTTGCAACAGGCTTTGCAGCGCATTAGCTTTGAAGTTTTTGCTGACGCGCTGGCGCACGATTACCTCGCGGTCGCTTGGTTGTTGCGCTGGCAAAAAATGTTGCCCAGTTATTTGGCGTGGCAGATTGAACGCGAGCAAGCGGGCTGGCGATATACCGCCGCCGAAGAATCATTCGACTTTGCCGTGTTGGAAAATTTAATTTTGCGCGGACGCATCGACCGCGTGGACAGCAACGCAAGTCGCGAAGTCGCGGTGCTGGATTACAAAACGCAAACCGTGAGCGTGCTGAAAAATAAATTAAAAGACGCGGGCGAAGATGTGCAGCTGGCTTGCTATGCGACCGTGCGTAACGCACATGCAGCGGCGTTTGTGAGCTTAGAAGGCGAGGTGGCGGATGTCGCACCTGAGCACGCGATGGACGAGTTAGCGCAACTCAATTTCACCCGTTTGCAAACGCTGTTCACGCAGTTGCGCAGTGGTGCGTCACTGCCTGCCAATGGCGTGGCATCCGCCTGTGCGTATTGCGAGATGCGCGGCTTATGCAGACAAGGTTCGTGGGAGCTGAAAAATGGATAACGCCGCTGCACTTAATCCGCAAAATTCCGTAGTCGTTGAAGCCTGCGCGGGCAGCGGCAAGACTTGGTTGCTGGTGTCGCGCATCGTGCGCTTGTTGTTGGCAGATGTGCAGCCCAGCGAAATTTTAGCGATTACGTTTACGCGCAAAGCAGCGCAGGAAATGCAGGCACGCTTGCGCGATTGGCTCTATGACTTGGCGACCAAAGACGATGACTTCGTGCGCCAATTTTTGCTTGAACGCGCCATAGACGAAGCAGATTTAGATGCGATGTTGCCCAAGGCACGCGGCTTATATCAGCAATTTTTATTGGCGCAACCGCCGCTCACCATCAACACGTTTCATGGTTGGTTTATGCAAATTGTGCAACGCGCGCCGTTGGATGCGGGCATGGCGGGCGGCGTGCAATTGGTCGAGCAAACTGGTGCGTTATGGGACGAGGCTAGCACCTTGTTTTTCGCCAGTTTGCATCGTCAATCGGATAGTGAAACAGCACTTGCGATGAAGGTGTTGTTCGCCGAATTAGGGCTGTTCAATACGCAAAAAATGCTGCGCGCCTTCGCCGACAAACGCAGTGAATGGTGGGCTTACACGGCAGGACAAGAAAACCCATTGGACTACGCGCTGGGGCAATTGCGCGATGAATTTCAGGTGGATTTAGACGCGGATGTGATTGCCGAATATTGTGCGGATGCAGAAGTGACGATTGCCTTGCAAGCCTTTGCGCAACAGCTCGCCAGCAATGGCACAGAGGCGCAATGCCACAACGCTAATAAGTTAATTATTGCGACTGAAATAGAAAATTGCGCCGTGCGTTTCGCCGCGTTGCGCGATTTTTTATGCACCAAAGCGGATGAGCCGCGCAAGACTTTTAAGCCGACTAAAAAGCAAGACGAAGCGAGTTATTGTGCCGCGCGTGATGCCGCGCAAGCTGCGCTGCAAGAGGCGTTATCGGCTTTGCAAGCGCAAGCCATTTATCGTTTTAACGAACACGCGCTGCGCTGCGGTGTGGCGATGTTGGATCGTTATCAGCAATTAAAACAGCAGCAACAATCGTTGGATTTTTCGGATTTGGAATGGCGTGTGTGCCAGTTGTTGAACAACAGCGAACACGCCGAATATTTGCAATACAAACTCGACAGCCGTTATAAACATGTGTTGCTCGATGAGTTTCAAGATACCAACCCGCTGCAATGGCAGATTTTGCAAGCCTGGTTTGACGCGGCGGCAGCGGTGCAAAGCACGCCGAAAATTTTTGTGGTGGGCGATCCCAAACAATCCATCTACCGTTTTCGTAGAGCCGATGCGCGCTTATTTAACGTGGTGTGCGAGTATCTGTTGGAAAATTATCACGCCAAGTATTTGCAAAAAAACACCACGCGCCGCAACGCGCCCGCCGTGTTAAATGTGGTCAACGCGGTGTTCGATGGACTGGCGGATGGCAAACCCAAGTTTGCCGGATTCGAGACGCATATTGCCCATCAAACTGCGTTGCCTGGCTATGTGGAAGTGTTGCCGTTATTGCTTGCCGCCGATAGTGCTGCGCCAGTCACGAGTCAAATTGTGACGCTGCGTAATCCGCTTACCGATGCCTACCCAGACCGCGAAGAAGGGGCGCGCGAGTTAGAAGCGCAAGCCTTTGCGGCAAAATTATTGAGCATGGTCGGGAGTTGGCAAGTTCATGCAGACGGGCAAGCCCGTTCCCCTCACCCTAACCCTCTCCCAGAGGGCGAGGGTACTAACGAATCGCTGCGCGACTTTGGTAATGCTGGCAGCGTGCGCGCTTTGCAATGGGGCGACATCATGGTGTTGGTGCGCCGCCGCACGCATTTGAAAATCTACGAGCAAGCGTTACGCGCGCAGCACATTCCCTATCTCACCTCGCGTCGTGGCGGCTTGTTGGACACCTTGGAAGCCTCGGATATACAGGCGTTGCTGACTTTCTTGATGACTCCGTTCGCAGATTTGCAGCTTGCGCATGTGCTGCGCTCACCGATTTTTTCGTGCAGCGATGATGAGCTGATGAGGATACTGGATTCAGGATTCAGGATTCAGGATTCAGGATTCAGGATTCAGCAGGGCGGAGCGGGAAATGAAAATTTGCACGCTGCACCAGCGAATCCTGAATCCTTAATCCCGAATCCTAGTTGGTGGCTGAGCTTACAAAGCATTGCACACAGTGACACCGCTACGGTGCAATTAAACCGCGCTCACGATTTACTAAAAAGCTGGTTGGTGCTGGCGGAAAAATTACCCGTGCATGATTTGCTAGACAAGATTTTCTTCGATGCGGATGTGCCATCGCATTATGCCGCTGCTGTGCCGTTAGCGACGCGTGCCACGGTGTTGGCTAACTTGCAGGCGTTTATCGAAATCGCGCTGAATGTCGATGCGGGACGCTATCCGAGTCTGTCGCGTTTTCTGCGCACTTTGGACGAGCTCAAACAAGCCGCTGACAACGAAGCCCCCAATGAAGGCGCGGTGGATCAGGCGGGCGATGCCTTGCGCATTTACACCGTGCATGAATCGAAAGGTTTAGAAGCTCCGCTGGTGTGGCTGTTGGACAGCAACGCCAAAGCCCCGTCTGATAAGGGTTACGACGTGTTGATCGACTGGCCAACCAACGATACTAAGCCCGCACATCTGTCGCTGTACACCGACAAAGCCAGCCATGGCGCGGCGCGTGAAAAGTATTTTGCAGCAGAGAAAATTTTGGCGGATCGCGAAGATATGAATCTGCTTTATGTTGCAATGACGCGCGCCAAACAAGTGCTGCTGGTCAGCGGTAGCGGCAAGTTAATTGCGGATACGTGGTATGAGCGCGTCGCGAATGCGCATACAGTGCAAGAAATGGCAGAAGAAATGGGGTCAGACTCGATTTATTTTCTAAACACTGATTCAGCTGCGCCACCCTCCACGCAAAAAGAAATCGAGTCTGACCCCATTTCTTTACACACGCAAAAAGAAATCGAGTCTGACCCCATTTCTTTACATGACCCCATTTCTTTAGTTGATACGCGCCTCACGCAGCCTTTGCCCACTGGCACACGCAAGCCCATCATGAGCGAACCGCAATGTCGCGGCATTTGGTTGCACGCTTTGTTGCAACATCTCGCCGTGTCTTCTACATCGTTATTGGAAGTTGAGCGCGATGCTTTGCAACGTCGCCTCAATATTCCCGACGACGCAATCAAAATGCTCTGGCAGCAAGCGCAACATCTGCTTGCCGCGCCGCATCTGACGCGCTTTTTTGACGCGACTCAATACCGTAGTGCCAGCAATGAAATGCCTTACGTCAATGCAAGTGGCGAGCTAAAACGTATCGACCGTTTGGTGGAATTCGACACGGAAGTGTGGGTGCTGGATTACAAATTAGGCGACAGCGAAAACGCCGCGCGCCACCATGCGCAAATGCGCGAATATCAAACCGCGATGCAGTCGGTTTATGCCGATAAAAAAGTGCGCTGTGCCTTGTTGTTTGCGGATGGGACGTTGAGCGAGATATAAGCGACGCAGCCCACGCGGTGAAAAAAAGGAGAGCCTATGACGGACTCTCCTTTGTTCTGAAGGGATGAGTATTACTGTTTTGCGCCCATCGCCAACGCCCGCAAGCGGCTTTGTTCCAGCTCCGCCGCGTTAGGTTCTTTGAGCCAACCTTGCAAATTATCCATCACCAAATCAGTCAGCGCGTGCATCCAATCGTCGCGGTCATTCAGGCACGGAATGTAGTTGTATTCGCCGCCGCCCGCGTGTTGAAAATCTTCTTTTCCTTCCATCGCAATTTCTTCCAGCGTCTCTAAACAATCGGCGACAAAACCGGGACATACGACATCGACGCGCTTGGTTTTTTGTTTGCCGAGTTCCAGCAAGGTCGCGGTGGTGTAGGGTTTAATCCATTCGGCTTTGCCGAAACGCGATTGAAAACTCACTGTGTATTGTTCGCGTTTCAGCCCTAATGCTTCCGCCAACAATCGTCCTGTTTTGTGGCATTCGCAATGGTACATATCGCCCTTGTCTAAGGTGTATTGCGGCACGCCGTGAAAGCTCATTACCAACTTTTCGGGGCGACCATTTTTCATCCAATACTCATTGATGTTGGTAGCCAAAGATTTGATGTAACCCGCATCGTCGTGAAAATGTTTAATGGTGCGTAGCGCGGGGGTGACGCGCATTTTTTGCACCGCAGCGAACACGCGGTCGAACACGGTTGCCGTGGCACTCGCGGCATATTGCGGATACAGCGGCACGACCAAAATACGCGTGCAATTTTGCGCTTTGAGCTTTTGCATCACGCTGATAATCGACGGATTGCCATAGCTCATGGCGTACTCAACCACAAACGGAGCTTTGGTGCGTTGGCTCAAATAACCCTGTAATAACGTGGCTTGACGGGCGGTGTAAACGCGCAACGGCGAGCCTTCTTTTAACCATACTGATGCATATTTTGCGGCGGATTTTTTTGGACGAATGTTAAGAATGATGCCGTTCAAAATCAGCCACCAAATCGGTTTGGGGATTTCCACCACACGCGAGTCGCTCAAAAATTCTTTGAGATAAGGGCGCACCGCTTGCGCAGTCGGCGCGTCGGGCGTGCCTAAGTTGACCAATAAAATGCCGGTTTTTTCGGGTGTGCCGTGCGCGTAAGGAGGTTCGATTAAGTAAGCCATAGTGAGTAAGTTGGGTAGTGGTTAGTCGGTAGCCCGCTACGGGCTTTTAATGTTGCGATAAAGCGTTGCCTAGCAATCTTGCGGTCATATCAACGATCGGCACGATGCGTTCGTAGTCCATACGTTTTGGGCCGACGACGGCGAGTGTGCCGATGATTTTGCCATCGGCGGCGTAGGGCGCGGTGATGACGCTGCATCCTGATAATTGATCTAAGCCTGACTCTGCGCCGACAAAAATATGGATGCCTGTGCCGCGTCCGCCCGCATCGAGCAATTGCAGTAATTCGGTTTTTTGCTCGAACAAATTAAACAGCCCGCGCAACTGATTCATGTCGGTGGAAAGCTCATTGACGTGCAGTAAATTATGTTCGCCACTGATGACGTAATCGTTGCTGTGGCGGGCTTGTGCGTCGTCGCCCGCCGCTAATGCCGCCGCCATTAACGCGCTCATGTCCTGATGCAATTGGTGTAATTCGCCGCGCAGTTTGGTGCGGATTTGCGAGAAGCTGCAACCCAGATAATTTTGGTTGAGAAAGTTGCCAGCTTCGCTGAGTTGCGACTGCGTGTAATCGCGCTCCAGCAACAACACGCGGTTTTCTACTTCGCCATCGGGCATCACAATAATCAGCAACACGCGCTTGTCGCCTAGGCGCAAAAATTCAATCTGGCGGATGGTGAGTGTGCTGCGTTTTGCCGTCGCGACTACGCCAGTAAAGTGGGTCAATTCCGATAATAAATTCGATGCTTGCGTGATTAAGCGCGACGGATTGTCGGGTTGTAACTGTTGCTCGATATGCTGCAAACGCCCTTGCTCTAAGGGTTGTGTGACCAGCATGGTGTCGATAAATAAGCGATACGCTAACGCCGTTGGCACGCGTCCTGATGAAGTGTGCGGGCTGCGTATTAAGCCCAATTCTTCGAGGTCGGCCATCACGTTGCGTATCGTTGCGGGGCTAACTTCCAGGCCTGAGTATTGCAACAATGCGCGCGACCCAACTGGCTGGCCGTCGCTGATAAAGCGTTCCATTAAGGTCTTGAGTAGCAGTTGTGCGCGGTCGTTTAACATGGCGGCGGATTCTATCATCGAGCCTTAAGTTCCCCGCTCAAAAATCAGCAATTTGCCAATCTATTTCGGTCTTCCCCGCGTCACGCAATGCCGCATTGATTTTGGAAAAAGGACGGCTGCCGAAGAAGCCGCGATAGGCGGACAGCGGCGAAGGGTGGGGTGACTCGATAACGACATGGCGACGGGTATCAATCAACGCCAATTTTTTGCGCGCATTCGCGCCCCATAACACAAACACCACTGGTTCAGCTTTCGCATTCACCGCTGCAATCACCGCATCGGTAAAGGTCTCCCAGCCACGGCCTTGATGCGAATTCGCCTGATGCGCCTGCACCGTCAGCACCGTGTTGAGCAACAGCACGCCCTGTTCCGCCCAGTGCGTCAGATAGCCGTTGTTCGGAATTTTGCAGCCCAAATCGCTGTGCAATTCTTTGAAAATATTCAGCAGCGAAGGCGGAATCGCCACGCTCGGTCGCACCGAAAAACACAGCCCATGCGCCTGCCCGTCATCGTGATACGGATCTTGCCCCAGTATCAAAACTTTCACCTGCTCGATGGGTGTGAGATGCAAAGCCGCGAACATCTCATTTTCAGGCGGAAACACCGTCCCCTGCGCCCGCTGTGCCGCGACAAAACGCTGCAAATCTTGGAAATAAGGTTTGCGGGTTTCGTCGAGGAGAATGGGGCTCCAAGTGGTTTGCATGATGGGTTATACGGTATTGCGGTTCTGGAGAATTAGTTGGTATAAATCAAACTTTTTTTTGACATTCCATACAATACACATTGCCGTTGAATTTCGGTTTGTTGAACCAACAAAATTTTGCAATGGCATAGCTAACTGTCTCGCTACATGAATGGCAAATCAGTTTCTGTTTTGGTTTTTCTTTATCATCATTTTTTGGTGCGGCAGTTTCTGCAGGCTCAGGAATTTGGGCGGCAGGCAACGGTTGGGTAAGTGTGGTGATTGCAGGAGGTAATTTAGCTAGTCCGAATTTCGCATACCAGTCGAACTCGATAGGACGATGTATTGCAGTAAGGCTACGGGAAAATTCTTCCAAGGTCTCACTACTTATGAATCTTGCTACTGTCAGTGGATTGATGTCTGTGTTTAATGATTTATCAATTGTGGCTTTGAACTGATCGTTTTTGATGACGCTATCTATGCCGTCAAGCTTTGCTTTTGGTCGAGAGATCCGTGCGTTTTTCGATACCAGAATCAGGCTGTTGATAGCTGGTTTGATATTGAATCCAAGACGTGTTGGCAGTTTAACTTGCCCCGTTTTGAAAACACTTTCTAGCACATCAATGTGTTTACGATTTTGCTCAATTGGCGAGGGAAGTCCATAGGGCTTGCCGCCATAGAAAGCAGTGAATTCACCATTCTCATTGATTGAAACACCTTCTGAAAAATTCTTGCTTTCGCAAACCCATACATCCATGAAACGGTTAATGACTATGTGATCGATTTGCGCAACGCGCCCCGCGCACTGAATGCGTAAATCATGTATCAGCATCCAGTTCTTGGATTCACGGTACTCGAACTCCATTTCGTAAGCGGCTTCATTTTCGCCCCTCACGCCAGCCTTAATATTCCGAATTTCCTGCTCGATACGTTTTCTAATCTCACTCGATGCATCGGGTCTGGTGAGCAGTGATTCCAGCAGTTTGATTTGCGCTTGTTTGTTGTCGGCTAATTTGATAATCATAATTTTCAAAGATAGGTGGTGAGTGCGACAAAGTCCGAATTTGGAAATAGTTGCAGGAAAAATTTACATCATTTTCTTCAACAGATACAGCATTTCCAGCGCGTCCCTTGGGCTTAAATTATCGGGCTTTATCTCGCGCAGCGATTTTAATGCGGGATGTTCTTCTGGCTCTGGCGCATCAGGTATTGCGTTGAACAAATCGCCTTGCGGATGTTGTGCCGCGCTGTGTTGTTCGAGTTTGCGCAATTGTTTTTTCGCGGCGCGGATTACGTCGTTTGGTACACCTGCTAATGCTGCCACTTGCAGGCCGTAGCTTTGGCTGGCTGCACCTTCGTTGACGCTGTGTAAAAACACGATGCTGTGCTGATGTTCGATGGCGGCGAGGTGCACGTTGGCGAGTTGCGTGAACTCTTCGCTGAGGCGCGTGAGTTCAAAATAATGCGTGGCAAAAAGTGTGTAGCTGCGATTTTTTTCCAGCAGGTGGCGCGCGATGGCGTAGGCCAAAGCCAGTCCGTCAAACGTCGAAGTGCCGCGTCCGATTTCATCGACTAACACCAAGCTTTTTTCCGTGGCGTTATGCAAAATATTGGCGGCTTCGGTCATCTCAACCATAAAGGTGGAACGCCCTGAAGCTAAGTCGTCTGACGCGCCGATGCGGGTAAAAATTTGGTCGATTTCGCCCAAGGTTGCGGCTTGTGCGGGCACAAAACTACCAACGTGCGCGAGCAGGGCGATGATGGCGACCTGGCGCATATAGGTGGATTTACCGCCCATATTTGGGCCTGTTATCAGCAGCATTTGTCGTGCATCGCTAAGCTCGGTGTCGTTAGGCGTGAAGCGTCCACCATTGCCTTCGACTTGCGCGGCGACCACGGGATGACGACCTTGCGTGATGCAAATTTCCGTCTCGTTAGAAAATTGCGGCGCGCTGAAGTTCAGCGTCGCGGCGCGCTCGGCAAACGTGGCAAGCACGTCTAGTTCTGCAATGGCAGCGGCGATATTTTGCAGTTGCGCGATGAAGGGCGCGAGTGTGTCTAACAATTGTTCGTAGAGCAGTTTTTCACGCGCCAGTGCGCGGTCGTTCGCCGATAACGCTTTATCCTCAAATGCTTTCAGCTCTGGCGTGATGTAACGCTCGGCATTTTTCAGCGTTTGGCGACGGCGATAATCGTCAGGCACATGCACCGATTGCGCGGCACTCACTTCAATGTAAAAACCGTGTACACGGTTATATTCAACTTTCAACGTTGTGATGCCCGTTCGCGCCCGTTCGCGCGCTTCCAACGCTAAAAGAAAATCGCCGCAGTTGGTTTGGATGCCGCGCAATTCGTCGAGCTCGGCATCAAACCCATCGGCGATAACCGAGCCTTCACGCAACACGGAAGCGGGTTCGGGCTTAAGGGTGCGTTGGAGAATTGAAACCAACTCATTGTCATCCGTTCGCACTGAGCCTGTCGAAGGGTGGATGAACGCGCTGGCTGGGTGTGTATTTGCCGTGTCGCCGTCGCTGCGCGCCGATCCTTCGACGAGCTCAGGACGAACGGCTATCTGGAGTGCATCGGCTAGTTTTTGCAGCAGGTAGGGTGGGCAAGTTTCATTGCCCACGGATTGCGCGTAATCGTCCTCCGCGTGGTCAGTTTTTCCCACGCTACAGAGGGTCGCGTGCAGTTCTGGCAAGGTCAGCAGCGTATCGCGCAGCCCAGACAAATCGCGTGGTCTAGCGGAACGCAGGGCGATGCGCGCGGTGATGCGTTCTACATCGACGCTCGGTTTGAGTTGTTGATTGAGCTCGCGATAGATGTCATTGAGTGCGGCAACGGCGTGCAAACGCGCATTTAAAATCGCGCGGTCGCGCAGCGGGTGATGCAGCCAATTCGCCAGCAGACGGCTGCCCATATTGGTGGCGCAGGTGTCGAGCAGCGAGAGCAGCGTCGGGGCAGCTTCGCCGCGCAGGGTTTGGGTGATTTCCAGATTGCGCCGCGTCGCTGCGTCCATGCGCACATAGCGATCCGCGCTGTACACCTGAATGCTGCGGATGTGGCTAATCGCTTGACCTTGCGTGAGTTTGGCGTAGCCCAGTAACGCGCCCGCCGCTTCTAATCCGACCGTGAAATCGTCGCAACCAAAGCCTGCTAAATCGAGCGTGGAAAATTGTTGGCATAAGCTGCGCCGCGCGGTGTCGCGCTCGAAATACCAATCGGGCAAGGCTTTTAAGGCGGCATGAGCAGACGCTTCAGGTGCGACGTTTTCGGCGTGCAGAATTTCGGCGGCTTGTAAGCGTTCGAGTTCGGCGGGCAAATTTTCGGGTGTGGTTTCGCACACAAAAAACTGCCCTGAGGCTAAGTTCAGCCAAGCCAAGCCGACTTTGTTGTGACGCGGATGTAAAGCCAACAACAAGGTGTCGCGCTTTTCATCTTGTAATGCGGAATCAGTGACTGTGCCGGGCGTGACGATGCGCACGACTTTGCGATCCACCGGGCCTTTGCTAGTGGCGGGATCACCAATTTGCTCGCAAATCGCAATTGATTCGCCCAACTTGACCAAGCGCGCAAGGTATTGCTCGGCCGCGTGATACGGCACGCCCGCCATTTTGATGGGCGTGCCGTTGCTGCTACCGCGTTGTGTGAGGGTAATGTCGAGCAGCTTGGCGGCGCGCGCTGCATCGTCATGGAACAACTCGTAAAAGTCGCCCATGCGATAGAACAGCAACATGTCGGGATAGTCGGCTTTGATGCCCCAGTATTGCGCCATCATCGGCGTGTGTTTAGGCGCAGATGCGGCACTCACGCGGGCTTAACCTTTCAGTGCGTCGCTCAAATGCGGTGCCATGAGCTTGAGTAATTGCGGATGAATTTCTGGGTTGCCGGCGCAGATGTGGCCTGTTTTGATATAGCTATCTTTACCGACTAAATCGCTGACCATGCCGCCTGCTTCGGTAATCAGCAAACACCCTGCGGCGATGTCCCACGCTTTCAAGCCGGTTTCAAAAAAGCCGTCGTAACGACCCGCTGCCATCCACGCTAAATCCAACGCGGCAGAGCCAGGGCGACGTAAGCCAGATGACTTTTGCATCACGTCTTTGAGAATCGCCATGTACGCATCGATATGTTGGAAGTTGCTGTAAGGAAATCCCGTGCCGATGAGTGCGTCCGCCATGTGCAGGCGTTTGCTGACACGGATGCGCTTGTCGTTAAGGTAAGCACCTTGGCCGCGCGTGGCGGTAAAAAGTTCGTTGCGCACGGGGTCGTAGATGACAGCTTGGGTTAACACGCCTTTGTGTTCTAAGGCGATTGAGACGGCGAATTGCGGGAAGCCGTGTAAGAAATTAGTCGTGCCATCGAGCGGGTCGATAATCCAAAGATATTCAGACTCGCCATGAGCGCCGCTCTCTTCTGCTAAAATTGCATGGCTGGGATAGGCTTCCAGCAAGGTTTCCATGATGACTTGTTCCGCAGCGCGATCGACTTCAGAGACAAAATCTGCATGAGATTTTTTAGTGATGGTGAGGTGGTCGATTTTGTCGGTAGAGCGATAAATTAAATTACCGGCGCGGCGTGCGGCCTTCACCGCGATGTTGAGCATGGGATGCATAGGAAACCTTTTATGTTAATGAGCTAAGAAATTCGGCGCGCATTCTAATGGCAATCGCGCTTTGTATAAACCGATAAAAATCTATCTTCCGCAGATTACCCAGATTCACACCGATTTTGAAAGCCAAAAACAAAACTCGCCTAGCGTTTTCCTTCGTTTTTAATCTGCGTAAATCTGTTTAATCTGCGGATAAAAAAATCATGCTAAATAACATCCGCGTTGTACTCAGTCACACCACTCATCCAGGTAATATCGGCGCGGCGGCGCGCGCCATGAAGGTGATGGGCTTGCAGCATTTATACCTCATCAATCCACGTCACTTTCCTGATGCGCAAGCCAGTGCGATGGCGGCGGGAGCCGACGATATTTTGGCGAATGCGGTGGTCTGCGCATCGCTCGACGAGGCCTTGCAGGGCGTGGTTTACACGGTGGGTATGACAGCGCGCTTGCGTGATATTTCGATTGAAGTTAAAACGCCGCGTGAGGCGATGCCGCAGGTATTGCAAGAGGCTGCGACGCAAGCGGTGGCGTTGTTATTTGGCACGGAAATGTCAGGGTTGAGTAACGAAGAAACGGGGCGTTCACAACTATTGGTCAACATTCCCGCCAATCCTAACTTCTCTTCCTTAAATCTAGCTGCTGCGGTGCAGGTGATGGCATACGAATTGAGCGTGGCGGCGCAAAGTTTTGTTGCGCAAGTGCCAGTTATGCAGCCCGCGCGCCATGAGCAAGTGGAAGGTTTTTTTGCGCATCTGGAAAAAACGCTCTTCGAGATTGGATTTTTTACTACGCAAAATCCTACTCGTATGATGCAACGGCTGCGTCGTTTATATGCGCGTGCGCGGTTAGAGCAAGATGAAATCAATATCTTGCGTGGCATGTTAAGTGTGACCACCGAGTACAATGCGCGGCTCAAAAATCGTTACGACCAAGAATCATCCTTGTTAGACCAAGACCATGTTCAAAAACATTAGAGAAGATATTGCCAGCGTATTTGCCCGCGACCCTGCGGCGCGCAGCACGTTTGAGGTGCTGACTTGCTATCCAGGTTTGCACGCGCGTATGTTTCATCGTCTCGCCAATACCTTATGGCACGCCAATTTCAAATGGTTGGCGCGCTTTATATCGCATATTGGGCGTGGCTTGACGGGTATTGAGATTCATCCTGGTGCGACCATAGGGCGACGCTTTTTTATCGACCACGGCATGGGGGTCGTCATTGGCGAGACCGCCGAGATTGGCGATGATGTGACGCTGTATCACGGCGTGACCTTGGGCGGTACGTCATGGAAAGAAGGCAAGCGTCATCCGACTTTAGAAAATGGTGTGGTGGTCGGCGCGGGGGCAAAAATACTCGGCCCAATTACGGTAGGTGCGGGTGCGAAAATTGGCTCGAATGCCGTGGTGGTGAAAGATGTACCAGCAGGGGCGACCGCAGCAGGTATTCCCGCGCGAATTTTGGATGAAGAGCGTAAAGATAAAGCGGGTTTTAATGCTTATGCGATTGGCAATGACCATAACGACCCTGTCAATAAAGCCTTACATGGCTTGATAGGGCATAGCGTGACGGTTGATCAGCGCATCGCATTTATTTTGCAGCAATTAGAAAAGATGGGCGTGCCGATAGATGAAGAGCGCGCCACCGCCGAAAAATTTGACCCCAATCATTTGAATAAAATAGTTGATTAAAATAATCGGGTATTCTAAAATGACGAGCATTGCAGAAACAATATTATTTTAGCTTGAGAGCAAGGAGAAGCAAATGCGATTGACCACTAAAGGACGTTTTGCGGTGACCGCGATGGTGGATTTAGCGATGCGCGGCGGCAAGGGTCCAGTGACTTTGGCGGCGATAAGTGAGCGGCAAAGCATCTCGCTATCTTATTTAGAGCAATTGTTCGGCAAGCTGCGTCGCAATGGCATAGTGGATAGTGTGCGCGGACCTGGTGGTGGATATTGTTTAGCGCGGCTTGCTGGCAAAATTACTATTGCGGAGATTGTGATTGCAGTCGATGAGCCTTTGGATGCGACTAATTGCGGCGAAAAAGGCGATTGTCGCGATGGTCATCATTGTTTAACCCATGATTTATGGATGGGGCTGAACGAGAAAATTTATGAGTATTTGGCGCAAATTAGCCTGCAAACCTTGCTAGATAATCATGCCAACAACAATAGTCAAGCAGGTTTGTCGCCGATTAAGTTGAGTAAGTCTGCTGGCAAAACTTTAGCGATGTAAGCTAAAAACTTAGAAAGTATTTATGAAATTACCTATTTACATGGACTATTCCGCGACGACTCCGGTTGATGCGCGAGTAGCTGCCAAAATGATTCCTTATTTGACCGAGCAATACGGCAACCCTGCAAGTCGTTCCCACCACTATGGTTGGGAAGCTGAAGAAGCGGTTGAGTTGGCGCGCGCGCAAGTCGCTGCATTGGTGAATGCTGATTCTAAAGAAGTCGTGTGGACTTCAGGCGCGACAGAATCTAACAATTTGGCGATTAAAGGTGCAGCGCATTTTTATCAAGGCAAAGGTAAGCATTTGGTCACGATGCGCATTGAGCATAAAGCGGTGATTGATACTTTCCGTGAGCTGGAACGCGAAGGGTTTAGTGCAACTTATCTTGATCCACAAAGCAACGGTTTGTTGGATTTGGAGGTATTCAAAGCAGCACTTCGTCCTGACACGATTTTGGTGTCGATTATGATGGTCAATAATGAAATCGGCGTGGTGCAAGACATCGCAGCGATAGGTGAAATTTGCCGAGAACGCGGCATTATCTTCCACGTTGATGCGGCGCAAGCCACAGGCAAAGTTGGTATAGATTTGCAAAAATTAAAAGTGGATTTGATGTCGTTTTCGGCGCACAAAACCTATGGCCCAAAAGGCATAGGTGCGTTGTATGTGCAACGTAAACCGCGTGTACGTTTGGAAGCGCAGATGCACGGTGGCGGTCACGAGCGTGGGATGCGCTCTGGCACATTAGCGACACATCAAATTGTCGGTATGGGCGAATCGTTTCGCATCGCGCAAGCTGAAATGGCGAGTGAAAACGAGCGTGTGCGTATGTTGCGTGATCGTCTGATGGCAGGTTTGATGGTCATGGAAGAGGTGCATCTGAATGGCGATATTGAGCAACGCGTGCCGCACAATTTGAATTTAAGTTTTAACTTTGTCGAAGGCGAATCGTTGATTATGGCGATTAAAGATGTCGCCGTTTCGAGCGGTTCAGCATGTACTTCGGCAAGTTTAGAGCCGTCGTATGTGTTGCGCGCTTTAGGGCGTAGTGATGAATTGGCGCATAGCTCAATCCGTTTTTCGATTGGACGCTTTACCACCGTTGAAGAGGTCGATTTTGTGATTGATTTAATGAAGAAAAAAATCGGCAAATTGCGCGAACTTTCCCCGCTTTGGGAAATGTACCAAGACGGTGTTGATCTTAATACCGTGCAATGGGCGGCACATTGAAAACGGTGAAGGGATAAGAGGGAAGAGAGAAGGGTAGTGCGCACTGCGCTGCTTTTACCCTTCCCCTTTCTTTCACTCTTCCCCCTTCTCCGAAACTGATAAAGGAGCAATAAAATGGCATACAGCGAAAAACTTTTAGATCATTACGAAAATCCACGTAACGTGGGTTCATTTGCCAAAGACTCAGAGGGTTTGGGAACGGGCATGGTGGGCGCGCCGGCGTGCGGCGACGTGATGAAATTACAAATTAAAGTCGGCAAAGACGGCATCATCGAAGATGCAAAATTTAAGACTTACGGCTGCGGTTCGGCAATTGCTTCTAGCTCGCTGGTGACTGAATGGGTCAAGGGCAAAACAGTCGATCAAGCTCTGCTGATTAAGAATACGCAAATCGCTGAAGAATTGGCTTTGCCTCCAGTTAAAATCCATTGCTCTATCTTGGCGGAAGATGCCATCAAAGCAGCGGTGGCGGATTACAAAGCCAAACATGGCGCGAGTATTGAGCTGTCAGCTTGTCACGGCAGTGTGTAAAGTCAAAGTCGCAAAACGGAGAGTAACAACATGGGCATTACGCTGACAGAGGCTGCGGCAAAACATGTGCAAAATTTTATTACCAAGCGCGGTAAAGGCTTAGGGCTGCGCATCGGCGTGCGTACCACGGGCTGTTCTGGCATGGCTTATAAACTGGAATTCGCTGATGTTTTGAGCGAGGATGATTTGCAGTTCGTCAGCAATGGTGTGACGCTGCTGGTTGACCCCAAAAGTTTGCCTTATATCGAAGGTATGGAACTAGATTTTCAGCGTGAAGGCTTGAATGAAGGTTTCAAATTCAATAATCCTAACGTCAAAAATGAATGTGGCTGTGGTGAGAGTTTTCAAGTTTAGTTTTGCATTTTGCGTGCGCTAAATCGCCTATCCCTCGCTTACTACTTCAAACTTCTTCACGCATGTCTGTAATTACTCTCGACTTTAAGCAAAGCTTTTTCCAGTTGTTTGGATTGGTGCAGTCCTTCGCTTTGAATTCGTCCATCCTTGAGCAACGCTACCGCGCGCTGCAATTGCAAGTTCATCCAGATCAAGCCGCGCATCTAGCTGATAACGCACAGCGTGTGGCGTTACAGCAAGCTACTTTTGTTAATGAGGCTTATCAGACTTTGCGCAGTCCCTTACGCCGCGCGCGCTATCTGCTCAAATTAAACGACGTGGATACGCAAGAAGAAACGAATACATCTATGCCGTTAGATTTTTTAATGGCGCAAATGGACTGGCGTGAAGCCGTGAGTGCGGCGCAACAACAGCGCGATGTAGCGGCACTAGCGGAGTTGGAGGCGCGTATGCAAACCGAGACGCACGAGCTGGAAGCCCAAGTTGCGCTGAAAATTGATAGCGAAAAAGATTACCTTTCCGCAGCAGAGCTGGTACGCAAGCTGCGTTTTATGGAAAAACTCGCGGAAGAAATTCATGCCGCTTACGATGAAATAGACAATTAAAATCCAGTAAGTGGTGAGTGGCACGGCACTTCGTGCCTTAGTGTGCACTGTGCCGAACCTTCTACTCACCACTCACGACTTCCCACAGAACCAATTAAATGGCACTTTTACAAATTTCCGAACCCGGCATGAGCACCGCACCGCATCAGCATCGACTGGCGGTGGGGATAGATTTAGGCACGACTAATTCCTTGGTGGCAACGGTGCGCAACGGGATTAGTTCGGTGCTGAACGATGCTCAAGGACGCGCCATGTTGCCGTCGGTGGTGCGTTATGTGGACGCGCAAAAGATTTTGGTGGGTGAGATTGCGCAACGCGGTCAGAACGAAGATCCGCTCAACACCATCAGCTCGGTGAAACGTTTTATGGGGCGCGGTCTGGCTGATCTCGGTGATACCAGTCGTTTCCCCTATCGCTTTATTAGCGACGCAAACACGCAGACGGTGCAACTGCGCACTGTCGCTGGCGCAAAAAGTCCCGTCGAAGTGTCGGCAGAAATCCTCAAAACTTTGCGCACCCGCGCGGAATTATCGTTAGGTGGCGAGCTGGTCGGCGCGGTGATTACCGTGCCGGCGTATTTTGATGATGCGCAACGTCAAGCTACCAAAGATGCCGCGCGTTTGGCTGGCTTGAACGTGTTGCGTTTACTCAACGAACCGACCGCCGCCGCGATAGCTTATGGGCTGGACAACGGCGCGGAAGGTGTTTACGCCGTGTACGACTTGGGCGGCGGCACATTTGATATTTCCATTTTGCGGCTGTCGCGAGGCGTGTTTGAAGTGCTGGCAACCAATGGCGATTCGGCACTCGGCGGCGATGATTTTGATCAGCGTATTTTTTGCTGGTTGTTAGAGCAAAATTCTTTATCGGCGTTGCCCGCCAGCGATATGCGTTTGCTGCTGACGCACGCGCGTACCGCCAAAGAACAACTCACCGAGCATAACGAAACGCGTATTACTGCAATGCTGTCGGATGGTCGCGTGATTGACAGCGTGTTGAGCCAAGTGCAGTTCCACGAAATGTCGAATAATTTGCTGCAACGTACTTTGCAACCGCTGCGCCGTGCCTTACGCGATGCGGGCTTGAAAGTGGCTGACATTAACGGCGTGGTGATGGTCGGTGGCGCAACGCGAATGCCGCAAGTGCAACGCGCAGTGGGTGAATTTTTTGCGCAAACGCCACTGACCAATCTTGATCCCGACAAAGTAGTGGCACTCGGTGCAGCGATACAAGCGAATTTATTGGCGGGTAATCGCGGCGAGGATGAGTGGTTATTGTTAGACGTGATTCCCTTGTCGTTGGGCTTGGAAACGATGGGTGGTTTGGCGGAAAAAGTGATTCCGCGCAACAGCACCATCCCGACTGCGCGCGCGCAGGAGTTCACCACCTACAAAGACGGGCAAACCGCCATGAGCATCCATGTGGTGCAAGGCGAACGCGAGTTGATTAGCGACTGTCGTTCCTTGGCAAAGTTTGAGTTGCGCGGGATTCCTGCGATGGTGGCGGGCGCGGCGCGCATACGCGTAACTTTCCAAGTGGATGCCGATGGCTTGTTGAGCGTGGCGGCGCGTGAGATGACGAGTGGTGTGGAAGCGACCATCGAGGTGAAACCTTCTTACGGCTTGGCGGATGCCGACATCGCGCGTATGTTGCAAGAGTCGGGGCAATTTGCTCAAGAGGATATGCAGGCGCGCGCTTTGCGTGAACTGCAAACCGAGGCAAACCAGTTGTTAGATGCGGTGCAAAACGCCTTGGCGCAAGACGGTGATTTACTTAGTGCAACACAGCGCGCCGAGATTGTCGCGCAACTGAATAACTTACAAAACAGCCTGCAAAACAGCGATGCGCAAGTGTTGAAACGTGCCATTACCACTTTGAATGATGCGACGGTTAGCTTCGCGCAGGCGCGTATGGATAAAAGCGTAGCGAGTGCGTTGTCGGGTAAGAAAATTTCAGATTTAGACATCTGAGTTAAAGGAAAACTATGACGCAAATTATTGTTCTGCCGCATGTGGAGTTGTGTCCGAATGGCGCGCTGATTGAAGGAAAAATTGGCGTGTCTTTGTGCGATACGCTGCTGCAAAACGGCATCGCCATCGAGCACGCTTGCGAGAAATCGTGCGCCTGCACCACCTGTCACATCATCTTGCGTGAAGGCTTTAACTCACTCGCGCCGTCCGACGAATTAGAAGACGATTTGCTCGACAAAGCGTGGGGCTTAGAACCCAATTCGCGCTTGTCCTGTCAGGCATTGGTGGGGACGACCAACTTAGTCGTTGAGATTCCGAAATACACCATCAATATGGTGAAAGAAGGGCATTAACATGAAATGGACCGACATACATCAAATCGCAATTTCACTCGCCGACAGCAAGCCCGACACTGATCCGCGTTATGTGAATTTTGTGGATTTGCGCAACTGGGTAATGGCATTGGAAGACTTCAATGACGACCCAAATCACAGCGGTGAAAAAATCCTCGAAGCGATTCAAGCAGCGTGGATAGAAGAAGCTGAATAGGGGGCGTATATGTGCAAAATTTGGCAAAGCATTTCTAATCGTTGGCTATATCTGCTCGGTGCGCTATGTGTCAGCGGTTTGATGGGTTTCGGACTGTATTTGCAATACGTCAAACACCAAGATCCGTGTCCGCTGTGCATGGTGCAACGCGTGATTTTTATCGCGATTTTAGTGTTTTTTGTTGCCGCCGCCGTGCATGGCGCAAAGCGTGTTGGTGAGCGCGTGTATGCCGTGTTGATTAGCCTGCTTGCCTTGTCTGGCATAGCGGTCGCGGCGCGCCACATTTGGATACAGCATTTACCACCCGAACTCGTGCCAGCTTGCGGACCGGGCTTGGACTACATGTTAGAAACGATGCCCATGGCGAACGTGCTGAAAGAGTTATTGCACGGCTCAGGTGAATGCGCCGCGCAGGGCTGGACATTCCTCACGCTGGGCATTCCAGAGTGGTCGCTGCTGTGTTATTTAGGCTTGGCCGGCTGGGCGATTTTGATAGCCTGCCGTAAAAAAATGGCGTGATACTGCGGGCTGTTTACTATCATAAAAGGAGCAAAAATGAACACAGAGCAAATGCAATATGCGGGATTTTGGGTGCGTATGGGCGCTACGATAATCGACTCATTATTAGAGCTGCTCATTATTGTGCCGCTGTTAATTTCAATTTATGGCTGGGATTACTACACGGCAGAAAAAGCAAATTTCATTGCAGGACCAGCAGATTTTTTAATTTCTTGGGTGTTTCCTATCGTTGCGGTTGTGTGGTTTTGGGTCAAGCTGCAAGCCACGCCAGGCAAGATGGCGGTGTCGCTTAAAGTCGTTGATGCGCGCACCGGCAACGCACTCTCGGTGGGGCAGGCGATAGGTCGTTATTGCGCTTATTTTGTTTCCACGATTCCTTTGGGTTTGGGGTTTATTTGGATTGCCTTTGATAGCAAAAAACAAGGTTGGCACGACAAATTGGCAGGCACGGTGGTAATCCGCACCCATAGCGGCGCGCCAGAGCCAGTGCGCTTTGAGCAGCCTCCTGCCGCATAAATTTTTAACTCAAGCGAGGTGAGGTCAACATGAAATTACTCGGCACAAACACCAGCCCTTATGTGCGCAAAGTGCGCTTGGTGTTGCTAGAAAAAAATATCGTACACAGTTATCTGGTTGATGCGCCGCGCGAGGCGGGTAGTCAGGTTGCACTCGCCAACCCCTTAGCGCGCATTCCCGCGTTAATTTTAGACGACCAAACTTGTGTATTCGACTCTCCTGTGATTGCCGAATATGTCGATAGCTTGAATGACACGCCGATTTTAATTCCCCGCGACAATGCGCTAGAACGTATGTACATCAAGCGTTGGGAGGCTTTAGCGGATGGCGTGATGGATTCGGCGGTGTTAGTGCGCAACGAAGTGTTGCGTGATGTCGATAAGCAAGATGCGGCAAGTATTGCCCGCCACAATTTAGCAATTACGCGCGCCCTAGCCTATATGTCCGAACAAATGGCTTCCCACACTTATTGCGCAGGCGTGGCGATTAGTTTGGCGGATTTAGCCTTGGTGAGTGCGTTAATTTATTTGGATTTACGTCAAGCCGAACGCGATTGGCGCAGTACACACTTAAATTTAGCTGCATGGTTTGGGCGTATGCAACAACGCGAAAGCGTGCGTATCAGCTTGCAAGAATAAGCTCGCATCCTGTTGAGAAAAACGTAGTGAATTTTTATTGGTTAGCGCAATACTTTCATATACAATGCGCGTCCTAAATTTAGGCGCGTAGCTCAGTTGGTTAGAGCGCTTGGTTCAACATCCAAGAGGTCAGCAGTTCGAATCTGCTCGTGCCTACCAACACACAAATGGCTTAGATCCTCACGGGTCTAAGCCATTTTTATTTCCCTAATGATTTTTTATAGGCAAATGAAATTTTGGGCAAGGTCCTCTCCTATACGCGGCAAAGAGCTGGCAAGCCTTACGGTATGTGGCATAATCCCGCGCTTCAAAAAACGCTACTCGGCTAAACGAAACACTATGACTGCGCAAACTCTTTACGACAAACTTTGGAAGTCCCACGTGGTGCGGCAGGAAGCCGACGGCACGGCGTTGATTTATATCGACCGTCATTTGGTGCATGAAGTGACCAGCCCGCAAGCCTTTGAGGGCATTAAGTTGGCGGGGCGCAAGCTGTGGCGCACCACTTCTATTTTGGCGGTGGCCGATCATAACGTGCCGACCACGGGACGCGCGCAAGGCATCGCCGACCCGATTGCGCGTCTGCAAGTGGAGACGCTGGATAGCAATTGCGCCGAGTTTGGTGTGAACGAATTTAAGATGTCCGATGTGCGTCAAGGCATCGTGCATGTGGTCGGCCCTGAGCAAGGTGCGACGCTGCCGGGCATGACCGTGGTGTGCGGCGATTCGCATACCAGTACGCATGGCGCGTTTGCGGCGTTGGCATTTGGTATCGGCACGTCGGAAGTTGAACACGTGATGGCGACGCAATGTTTGCTGATGAAAAAATCTAAATCCATGCAAGTTTTAGTTGAAGGCGCACTGGGTTTTGGTGTGACGGCTAAAGATATTGCGCTTGCGGTCATCGGCAAAATCGGCACGGCGGGCGGCACGGGTTACGCGATTGAGTTTGCCGGCAGTGCGATACGCGCTTTGAGCATGGAAGGTCGCATGACCTTATGCAATATGGCGATTGAAGCAGGCGCGCGCGCTGGCATGATTGCCGCCGATGATACGACCATCAATTATTTGCAAGGTCGTCCGTTCGCACCGCAAGCAAAAATGTGGGAGCAAGCCGTGGCGTATTGGCGCACTTTACATAGCGATGAAGGCGCGAAATTTGATGCTGTCATCAAGCTGGATGCTGCCCAAATTCGTCCGCAAGTAACGTGGGGAACCTCGCCAGAAATGGTGGTGGCGGTTGATGGTTATGTGCCAGACCCTGCAAAAATGACTGATATTGTGCAGCGCGAAGGGGCGCAGCGCGCCTTGCAATATATGGGTTTGACGGCGAACACGCCGATTTGCGAAATTCAAATCGACAAAGTTTTTATCGGTTCATGTACCAATGCGCGCATCGAAGATATGCGTGCGGCGGCGGCAATCGCTAAGGGTAAAAAAGTTGCGGCGAATGTAAAGTTGGCGATGGTTGTACCAGGTTCGGGCTTGGTGAAAAAGCAAGCCGAAGAAGAAGGCTTGGATAAAATTTTTATCGCCGCAGGTTTTGAGTGGCGCGATCCAGGTTGCTCGATGTGTCTGGCGATGAATGACGATAGATTGTCGCCTGGCGAGCGTTGTGCATCGACTTCCAATCGCAATTTTGAAGGTCGCCAAGGGCAGGGCGGACGCACCCATTTAGTTAGTCCTGAAATGGCGGCGGCAGCGGCAATCGCAGGCCATTTTGTGGATGTCAGCAAACTTTAATCATGCTTAAAAAATCTCTCATTGCTGTGCTGTTAATGGCGTTAATCGCTTGCAATACCGTTGATGGTATTGGTAAAGACCTTAGAAAAGGTGGCGAAGAAATTGGAAAGGTACTGAAGTCAAAATGAAAAAATTTACACTTTTGCATGGTTTGGTTGCGCCTTTGGATAGAGCGAATGTTGATACCGACGCGATTATTCCCAAGCAGTTTTTGAAGTCGATTAAGCGTTCCGGTTTCGGCGTGAATGCGTTTGATGAATGGCGTTATCTTGATCACGGCGAGCCGGGTATGGACAACAGTCAGCGCGTAATCAATCCTGAATTTGTGCTAAACCTGTCGCGTTATCAAGGCGCGCAGATTTTGCTGGCGCGTGAAAATTTTGGTTGCGGTTCGTCGCGTGAGCACGCGCCTTGGGCGTTGGAAGACTATGGGTTTCGCGTCATTATCGCGCCGAGTTTCGCCGACATTTTTTTCAATAACTGTTTCAAAAATGGCTTGTTGCCGATACGTTTGTCTGCTGAAAAAGTGGATGCCTTGTTCACGGCGGTAAGCGCGCAAACGGGTTACAAATTAGTAGTCGATTTGGAACAACAAACTATTAGCGCGCCAGATGGAACGAGCTATCCGTTTGAAGTCGATGCCTTCCGCAAGCATTGTTTATTAAATGGCTTGGATGACATCGGGCTGACTTTGCAACATGTCGCAGACATCAGCGCGTTCGAGACTAAGCGTCACGCGGCGCAACCTTGGTTGTAGTTTTTTTAGTTAGGATTTTGTTATGAAGATTGCAGTTTTGCCAGGTGATGGCATCGGACCCGAAATCGTTGCACAGGCTGTCAAAGTTTTGGCGGCGTTGCGTTGCGACGGCTTGAAAATTGAGATGGAAAACGCTCACATCGGCGGAGCGGGTTATGACGCGGCGGGTGATCCGTTTCCTGCGGCAACCGAAAAATTAGCCAAACAATCCGATGCGATTTTGCTCGGCGCGGTGGGTGGTTATCAATACGATAATTTGCCACGTCCTATGCGTCCTGAGCAAGGTCTGTTGCGTATCCGTAAAGGTTTAGGGCTGTTTGCGAATCTGCGTCCTGCGATGGTTTACCCTGAGCTGGTGAATGCGTCGAGCTTGAAGCCAGAGTTGGTGTCGGGCTTGGATATTATGATTTTGCGCGAGCTGACGGGCGATATTTATTTCGGTCAACCGCGCGGCATTCGCACGCTAGAAAATGGTGAGCGGCAAGGTTTTGACACCATGCATTACAGCGAATCGGAGATTCGTCGTGTCGCACATGTGGGCTTTCAAAGCGCGATGAAGCGCGGCAAAAAACTGTGTTCGGTGGATAAAGCCAATGTGTTGGACACCAGTATGTTCTGGCGCGAAATCGTTACCGAAGTTGCCAAGGAATATCCGCAAGTTGAGTTGTCGCATATGTATGTCGATAACGCCGCCATGCAATTGGTGCGCGCGCCTAAGCAGTTCGACGTGATTTTGACGGGTAATATTTTCGGCGATATTTTGTCTGATGAAGCGTCGATGTTGACGGGTTCAATCGGCATGTTGCCATCGGCTTCGCTGGATGCAAACAATAAGGGTTTATACGAGCCATGTCATGGTTCTGCACCCGACATCGCGGGCAAAGATATTGCTAATCCGCTGGCGACGATTTTATCGGTGGCGATGATGATGCGTTACACCTTCGGGCAAGAAGCCGTTGCGCAACGCATCGAAGCGGCGGTGCGCAAGACCTTGCAGCAAGGTTTACGCACAGGCGATATTTATGAAGCTGGTACGCAAAAAATTGGCTGCGCCGCGATGGGCGATGCGGTGGTCGCGAGCTTGTAGCAGTTAACTCACACAACATTTGAATTTTTAAGGAAGCAGAAACATGAGCAAGCAATACGATGTGTGTATTTTGGGTGCGACTGGCGCGGTAGGCGAGGCGATGTTGGCAATTTTGCAGCAGCGCAATTTCCCCGTGCGCAACCTTTATCCCTTAGCTTCTAGCCGTTCGGCGGGTTCTAAGGTGACGTTCCACGGCAAGGAAATTACCGTGCTGGATGTGGACGGTTTTGACTTTTCAAAAGCTCAAATCGGTTTGTTCTCGGCGGGCGGTAGCGTGTCAGAAAAATACGCGCCGATTGCGGCGGCGGCGGGGTGTGTGGTGATTGATAACACCGCACACTTTCGTTACGACCGCGATATTCCATTAGTCGTGCCAGAGGTGAACCCGCACGCCATTGCGCAGTACAAAAAACGCGGCATTATCGCCAATCCGAATTGCTCAACCATCCAAATGTTGGTGGCATTAAAACCCATCAAAGATGCGGTCGGCATCGCGCGCATTAACGTGGCGACTTACCAAGCAGTGTCGGGAACGGGCAAAGAAGCGATAGATGAGCTGAGTGCGCAAACTCGTGCCTTGCTTGATTCCAAAACAGCAGTGGCGGAGGTTTACCCTAAGCAAATCGCGTTCAACGTATTGCCGCAAATCGACGTGTTTATGGAAAATGGCTACACCAAAGAAGAAATGAAAATGGTGTGGGAAACCCAAAAAATTATGGAAGATGATTCCATTTTGGTGAACCCGACTGCGGTGCGTGTTCCCGTGTTCTACGGCCATTCCGAAGCAGTACATATCGAAACTAAAAAGAAAATTACGGCTGCCCAAGCGCGTGCTTTGTTAGTAACAGCACCTGGCGTAAAAGTGGTAGATGAGCGGGTGGCGGGTGGTTGGCCGACGGCTATTGAAGCGCAAGGTCAGGATGCAACTTTGGTCGGTCGTATCCGCGAAGATTTATCTCATCCTATGGGCTTAAATATGTGGGTAGTGAGCGATAACGTACGCAAAGGCGCGGCGTTGAATAGCGTGCAAATTGCTGAGATTTTGATAGCTAACTATTTGAATTAAGCGTACTTGATAAAGAAGATTATTAGCTTGTGCGGATAACTCTTTGATGTTACTTTAATTGTCCAATAAAAAAATTGTGGGTGTGGCATGAAAAAATCACTATTAAATCTGCTCGGTGTGGCAGCTCTTTCTTACTCAGTTCACGCGTATTCGGCTGGGGTGGGTGGTATCAATGTTGGGTCAGCGTTAGGGCAACCGCTTAAGGCTGATATTGAATTATTTGCCAGCGACAAAGCAGAAAAATCCAGTATCGTCGCACGCTTGGCTACCCCTGAGGCCTATAAGAGCCGAGGACTAGACTATCCCTTTGGTAATAAATTTAAGTTCGTCATTGAAAATCATGCGGATGGTGAGTCGGTGATTCATGTCAGCAGTAATCAGCCCGTCAACGACCCCTTTGTAAGTTTGTTGGTGGATGTCAATTGGGCTTCGGGGAAATTGGTGCGTGAATTTACCTTTCTGCTCGATCCCCCTGGTTATCAACCTGAGCCTTTGCCAGCGATAGCGGTGGACGCTGTCGCCCCTGCTGTGGAGCTTAGTGAGCCAGTAGTGGTGGCTGCACCTGTAGTAGCGGCTGAGCCTGCTGCGACTGAAGCGGCTGTACCCGTCGCCGCTGAAGCGGTAGAGGCGGTCTCTGTTACCCCATTAGAAAAAACACCTGCGGCAAAAACCGCCACAAGCAAACATGCTGCCCCCGCTGAGATTGCATCTGATGGTGAGATTAAGGTTCAGCGCGGTGATAGTTTGCATAAATTAGCCGAGCAAAATGCGATTGATGGTGTGAGCTTAGAGCGCATGATGGTGGCTTTGTATCGCGCAAATGCCAAGCAATTTGACGGCAAAAACATGAACCGTATCAAAACGGGAAAAATTTTGCGCATGCCAGATGCGGCTGAATTGGCGGCGGTGTCAGCCGCTGATGCCAGCAAAGAAATTCGTGCACAAGTTAAAGATTGGAATGCTTATCGTCAACAGCTTGCGAATGTTGCACCGATGAGTGTTGCTGCCGCTCCTGCTCAAGTGAGCAGCGGTAAGGTGCACAGCGTAGTTGCCGATAAAACACCGGTCACCAAGGACAATGCTAAAGAAGTTTTGAAGCTGTCTAAAGGTCTGGCTCCTGAGGATAAGGTGGTGAGCGCGGGTAAGGCTGCTAGTACGCAAGAGCAAAAAAATGCTGCGCAAGAAGAGCAAATTGCTAAAGCAAAAGCGGCTGAAGAGCAGCGTGGACGTGCGGCATTATTGGAAAAAAACCTCAAAGAAATTCAACATTTGGCAGAGTTAAAAACGCAAGCAGCAACCATCTTGCCTGCTAGCGCAGTTAAGCCTGTTAGTGCTGTCGCCAGTGTCGCGCCAGTGTCCGCTGCCAGTGCCGTTGCGTCAGTTAGTGGTGTTGCTGCTGCAAGTAGTGTCGCGGCGGTGAGCGGTGTTGTGGCGGCGAGTGCAGTAGCTGCTGTGCCTCCTAAGCTAAAACCTGCGCCTGTTGAACTAACTTTGATAGAAAAACTGTTGGCTGAACCACTTTATTTGGCTGGCGGTTTGGCGGGTCTGCTGGCTTTAATCGGATGGGCTTTTGCTGCTAAACGTCGCAAATCAAATACCACGCCCGATACTTTTACTTCTGATTTTAGTGATATTGGATCAGCTACGGGGCGTATTTCGGTGCCAGAAATTGCTTCGCCTGACAATGGCGACTTCACTAAAACTTTAGTGACCAGCGATTTGGCTTCCGCTAGCTTAAAAGAGGATGATCCGATTAGTGAAGCGGACTTGTTTTTGAGTTTTGGTCGTGATGCGCAAGCGGAAGAAATTTTGCAAGAAGCGTTGCATTCCAATCCAAATAACGAAGCTGTTAAATTAAAGCTATTAGAGATTTTTGCTAAAGGTCAGAATAAGTCTAGCTTTGAAAAAATTGCGAAAACTTTACAGAGCTCAGCTAATGAACAGGCTTGGCAACGTGCACAAGCAATGGGTAAAAAGCTTGATCCTAAAAATACTTTGTATGGTGCGGTTGTTGAAGATGCTGACAGTGCAACGATGCAAACTTTAAGCATGAAAAATGGCTTTGATGCCAATCCTAAAACGGTCAATCAAAAAGTTGATTTTGATATAACTGGTGGTGCGAAGGCGATGGCTGACGCAGATAAGACGATGATTTTCTCCGCAGCTGATATGGCTAGCGCGCAAAAAGCGGTGATGGATTTTGATGTGACAGGTACGAATCCGAGTTTAGCGGTATCGAGTATGGATTTTGATGTCACTGCTGCCCATCCTACTGGGAGTGAGCCCGCAGCCTCGTTGAATGACATGATTTTTGATGTCACCGCAACGCATCCTAGTATGCCTGCTACAAACTTTGCCGCTGAAGAAAAGTCACCACCAGCCGATGATGGCTTAGCATTTAGCTTGGACTTTCCTATAGATATACCTGCTGCACCAGTGGTGAAGCCTGTAGAGTTTAATTTATCCGATATTAGTTTTGATTTGAATGATGCACCCGCTGCCAGTACTGTCTCGCCTGCTAGTGACTTTAATGAAGTTGCCACCAAATTAGATTTGGCAAAAGCCTATCAAGAAATGGGCGACGTGGTGGGGGCGCGTGAAATTCTTGATGAAGTCATGCGCGAAGGCAGTGCTGAACAACGCGATACTGCGCAAATGTTGATTAGCCAACTCGGCTAGTTGTTGTCAGCAAGACCAACGGCAGCTCGAATGGGCTGCCGTTTTTTTTGGAGTTTAACGATGCTCATTCATCCCGCGCTGCCAATCAGCACTTGGTGTTTGTTAATCGCATGGATGCAACGACTGGATTTTTACGCGCTGTTATTCATGGCTGGCGTAATGCTCTTCACCAGCGCGTATTTTGCCGCACGTCAACTTGTGCAACTGCTACGCCGCACGCGTTGGATATTGCTGTCTTTGTTGGTGATTTATGCCTATGCCACGCCAGGTCAAGCTGCTTTACCGATGCTGGGTGACTGGAGTCCCGTGCGTGAGGGCTTGCAAGATGGCACTGCGCAATTATTAAAATTGTTGCTCGCACTTGCCAGCTTGGCAATTTTGCTGGAAAAATTACCCCGTTTGCAGTTGATTGCAGGCTTGTACAGCCTGTTTAGCCCGCTCAAATTTTTTGGAGTCTCGCGTGAGCGATGCGCGATACGCTTAGCCTTGACCTTGCATTATGCTGAACTCGCAATGCGGCGTAAAAATACGCATTGGCAGGATGCATTACACGACTTATTTGAGCCGCACGAGATTGACTTACAGCCGCTTAATTTAGCCTTGCGGCGCATGACTAAATTGGATAAATGTCTCGCATTGGGATTATTTTTATTCGCATTAGGATTGATTTTGAAATGAGAATTGCCTTAGGCATTGAGTATGACGGCAGCCCTTATTGCGGTTGGCAAAGCCAAGCTGAGGGCTTGACCGTGCAAGACACTTTACAAGCCGCGTTGAGCGCGATTGCAGGTGAGGACATTAGCGTGATGGCGGCAGGGCGTACCGATACAGGCGTGCATGGCATTGAGCAAGTGGTGCATTTTGACACGTCCGTTGCCCGCCCGTTGCAAGCTTGGGTGCGCGGCGTGAATGCCTTGTTGCCTAAGAGTGTGGCGGTGCGCTGGGCACATCCAGTTAGCGAGGAATTTCACGCGCGCTTTTCCGCGCAAGGTCGTAGCTACCGTTATTTTTTATTGAATCGCAGCACGCGCACCGCCTTACACGCGGGCAAAGTGGGTTGGTTTCATGCACCACTGGACTTAGCCAAGATGCAACAAGCCGCGCAGTGTTTGCTCGGCACACACGATTTCAGCGCGTTTCGCGCCGCGCAATGTCAGGCAAAATCGCCCATCAAAACCTTGCGCCAACTCGACATTTATCGCGAAGGCGACATGCTGATTTTCGATGTGAGTGCCGATGCGTTTTTGCATCACATGGTGCGTAATTTAGTCGGCTGTTTGGTCTATGTTGGCAAAGCAAAATATCCCGTCGAGTGGCTGGCAGAAGTGCTAGCAAGCCGCGATCGCAAGCGCGCCGCCCCGACATTTTCTCCCGATGGTTTGTATTTACGACAGGTGAAATACGATGCGCAATGGGGATTGCCTCAAGTGCAGGAATTGGGATGCGGGATACAGGATTCAGGAGCGTGGCATGGGGAATAAAATTGGCGGGTTGGTGGAACAGGATAAGGTCGATTGGTTTACTGAATCCCGTATCCTGCATCCCGTATCCTGCCGTATAAAAATCTGCGGCATCACGCGCGTGCAAGACGCGCTGGCGGTGGCGGCGATTGGGGCGGATGCGATTGGGCTGGTGTTTTATAAACCGAGTCCGCGCTGCGTGAGCATCGCACTGGCGGCAGAGTTGGCGCGTGCCTTGCCGCCGTTTGTGACCACGGTGGGATTGTTCGTCAATGCCGCGCCAGAGTTGGTGCGCGAGGTGTTGGCTGCCGTGCCGTTGGACGTGTTGCAATTTCATGGTGATGAGTCGCCCGACTATTGTGGGCAGTTCGGCAAACCGTATCTCAAAGCAATCCGCGTCAAAGCGGGAGTGGATTTGCTACAATGCGCGGCTGATTTTTCCGGCGCGCAAGGTTTGTTGCTGGATGCGTTTGTGGAAGGCATACCGGGCGGCACAGGAGCTGTTTTTGATTGGTCGTTAATTCCCCAAAATTTGCCGCTGCCCGTGATTTTATCGGGCGGTTTAGATGCCGATAACGTTGCCTCTGCCATCCGACAAACGCGCCCTTACGCCGTGGATGTTTCCAGCGGGGTCGAGGCAAGCAAAGGCATAAAAGACGCGATGAAAATCGCCGCATTTATTCAAGAGGTTAAACACTGTGAGTTATAACTATCCCGATCTAACGGGGCACTTCGGTCAATTTGGTGGCACGTATATGGCGGAGACGCTGATACCCGCTGTGGAAGAATTAGCGGCGCAGTATGCGCATTACCAGAACGACCCTGAATTCAAAGCCGAGTTGGCGTATGAGTTGAAGCATTACGTCGGTCGTCCCAGCCCGATTTATCATGCGAAACGCTTGTCGGAACATTTGGGCGGCGCGCAGATTTATTTGAAGCGCGAAGATTTGAATCACACCGGCGCGCACAAAATTAACAGCGCGATGGGTCAAGCGTTGCTGGCAAAACGCATGGGCAAAAAGCGCGTCATCGCCGAGACCGGGGCGGGGATGCACGGCGTGGCGACGGCGACGGTGGCGGCGCGTTTTGGCATGGAATGCATCGTGTATATGGGCGCGGAAGACATTCATCGCCAAGCACAAAACGTGTTCCGCATGAAGCTGCTGGGCGCGACCGTCGTGCCGGTGGAGAGCGGTTCTAAAACGCTGAAAGACGCGTGTAACGAAGCGATACGCGACTGGGTCACCAACGTCGAATCCACGTTTTATATTTTCGGCACAGCAGCGGGTCCGCATCCTTATCCGATGATGGTGCGCGATTTTCAAAGCATCGTCGGCACTGAAGCCAAAGTACAAATGCCTGAAATGATCGGTCGTCAGCCCGATGTGTTGCTGGCGTGTGTGGGTGGCGGCTCGAATGCGATAGGTCTCTTTTACCCGTACATCGACGTGCCGAATGTGCAAATGATAGGCGTGGAAGCGGGCGGTTACGGCATCGCGTCTGGCAAACATGCCGCACCCTTGACGGCCAATGCCAAGGTCGGCGTGTTGCACGGCAACAAAGTGAATTTGATGCAAGACGAGAACGGGCAAATTATTGAGACCCACTCGATTTCAGCGGGTTTGGATTACCCCGGTGTCGGTCCTGAACATTGCTTATTGAAAGACATCGGGCGCGCCGAATACGTTGCCATCAATGACGACGAAGCCATCGCCGCGTTCGACGCGCTGTGCCGTTTCGAGGGCATCATCCCCGCGCTGGAATCTAGCCATGCGTTGGCGCACGCAATGAAAATCGCGCCAACGATGAGTAAAGACAAAGTGTTGTTGGTGAACTTGTCGGGTCGTGGCGATAAAGACATGCAGACCGTCGCAAAGGTGAAAGGCATCACGCTATGAACCGCATCGACCGCTGCTTCGCCGCCCTCAAAAACAATAATCGTAAAGCCTTAATTCCTTTCATTACCGCAGGCGATCCGTCGCGTGAAATGACGGTGCCGTTGTTACACGCGCTGGTTGCGGCGGGTGCGGATGTGCTGGAACTAGGTGTGCCTTTTTCTGACCCGATGGCGGATGGCCCGACCATCCAACGCGCCTCGGAGCGCGCTCTAAAACTAGGCGTGTCGCTGCGCTCGGTTTTGGATATGGTGGCGGAGTTTCGCAAGCAGGACGCGACTACGCCCGTGGTGCTGATGGGCTACGGCAATCCGATCGAGGCGATGGGGTGGGCGGCGTTCGCGCAACGTGCTGCCTTGGTCGGCGTGGATGGCGTGTTGACGGTGGATTTCCCACCTGAGGAAAGTCACGATGCGTTTGAGCATTTGCAACGCCACAACATCGCACCGATTTTCTTGCTCGCCCCCACCACTAAAGAGTCGCGTATCGCACAAGTCGCCAAGCTGGCGCGTGGTTATGTGTATTACGTTTCGCTTAAAGGCGTGACGGGTTCGGGCAGCATTGATTTATCCGCGATAGCAGACAAGATGCCGCAGTTGCGCAAGTACATCAAACTGCCTATCGGCGTAGGTTTTGGTATCCGTGATGCGGCGACCGCAAAAGCCGTTGCTGCCTTGTGTGACGGGGTGGTGGTGGGCAGTCGCATCGTGCAAGAAATCGAAGATTCCAGCGCGACCAAGGTGTTGGAAAATGTAGGGCGTTTGGTTAAAGAGCTAAGAGCGGCGATATAAGGTTTGTAAGAAACATTCGTCCGCAGATGACAACGATTCACACAGATTAAAAACAAAAGAACATAGTTCTTGCAGTGTTAAATAATCGGCGTGAATCTGCCTAATCTGCGGACAAATTTAAGAAGCGATAGGAGAGCAATATGAGTTGGTTTCAAACAAAATTACCACCCAAAATCAATCGTCGGGAAGGCGAAATTAAAAAAAGTGTGCCGGAAGGTTTGTGGCATAAATGCCCGACTTGCCAGGCGATTTTGTATCACACCGATTTAGAAAAGCATCACTACGTTTGCAAAGAATGTAGCCATCACCACCGCATCACCGCGCGTCAGCGTTTGGATTGGTTGTTAGACGCGGAAGAGCGTTTTGAAATTGGCGCGGAAGTGTTGCCGATTGATACGCTCAAATTCAAAGACCAACGCAAGTATTCCGAACGCATCACCGCCTCGCAAAAAGCCACGGGCGAAGACGATGCGCTGATTGTCATGCAAGGCAATATCCACAAGGTTCCTGTGGTGGTCGCGGTATTTGAATTTAGTTTCATGGGCGGCTCGATGGGCTCGGTCGTCGGCGAGCGTTTTGTGCGCGGTGTGCGCGATGCGATTGAGCAAAAATGCCCATTCATCTGCTTCGCTGCCAGTGGTGGCGCGCGTATGCAAGAGGGCTTGTTGTCCTTGATGCAAATGGCCAAGACCTGTGCGGCACTCACGCAATTGAGCGAAGAAAAATTACCGTTCATTTCCGTATTGACCGACCCGACCATGGGCGGCGTGTCTGCTAGTTTTGCCTTTATGGGCGACGTGGTTATCGCTGAACCCGGCGCGCTGATTGGCTTTGCGGGCGCACGCGTGATTCAACAAACCGTGCGCGAAACATTACCAGAAGGTTTTCAACGTGCCGAATTCCTGCTCGACCACGGCGCGGTGGACATGATTATCGACCGCCGCGAAATGCGTGCACAACTCGCGACGCTGATTACCTTGCTGACCAAACAGGCTGCGGTGACGGAGATTGCAGCGGCTTAAAATTTAGGCGTACTTAATTGGAGGTGTTTATGATTTCTGATGCGCTCATTCCGTTAGTTATTGGTGGTGTTGGTACGCTCATAGGCTATTTCCTGAAATACTATATTGATAGACTGAAAGAAGCTGAGGTTCGACGTATTGCAGACAGGCGTGAGCATTATCGCAATCTTATCCTCTGCTTGAAATCGTTAAACGAAGGAAGTCGTGATAACGACAAACTACGCAGTTTTGAATATTCATTTCTTTGGTTGTACGCCCCTGATTCTGTCATTCGTTCGTTCAATAAGTTGATTAGCCGTTTGCGTTCGGAGGGTGATAATCCAAACGTTTCGTTGGAGGTTGCTGAGTTGGTTTTAGTGATGCGTAGAGACCTTGGTTTTAGATGCACTCGTCTTTTAGCTTCTGAGTATGAGCAAGCGTAGGGTGGGCAAATTGCCCACCTTTTTATCGACCGCATGGGCATAACCAGCGACTTGCTATCGTTTTTTGATAGCTTAGTCGAATGGCTAGTTGTTTCATCAGATGAAACTTGCCCACCCTACTGCTCCGCGTAAAAAATATTTTGTACCACACCACCCACGAGGACTAAACATGGAACGCTGGGTCATCTACGCTTTTCTGTCCATGTTCTTTGCGGGCTTCACGGCGGTCATCGCAAAGCAAGGCATGGTGGGGATTTCCAGCGAGCTGGGGCTGACGGTACGTACGATATTCGTCGCGGTGTTCGTACTGATGTTCGCGTTGTGGGCGGTTACGCCGTCTGAATTCGGTGGCTTGCGCAAAGAAAATTATATCTGGCTGGGTGCGTCCGGTGTGGCGACCGCGCTGTCTTGGGTGTTCTACTACAAAGCATTCAAACTCGGCGACGTGGCGACCGTCGCACTGATTGACAAAGGCAGCGTGCTAGTCGCGATTTTTTTGGCGTGGTTAATCCTCAAAGAAGCCATCACCTTGAAAACTATTTTAGGCGCAGGCATGGTGTTTTTAGGTTTGCTGATTATTGCGAAAAAATAATATTTTTGTAGGGTGGGCAGATTGCCCACCTTTTTTATTGTCCGCGTGTGCTGGTAAAACTTGCCCACCCTACCGAATTCCATAGTGATTTATGCCCACAACTTTAGCCGACTGGCTCACACATCTCGAATCCTTGCACCCCAAGACCATCGCACTCGGTTTGGAGCGTGTCGCGCAAGTCAAACAACGTCTAAATCTCAATCCTGATTTCCCCGTCATCGTGGTGGGTGGCACGAATGGAAAAGGTTCGGTGTGCGCGATGCTGGAAGCGATTTTGTATGCGGCGGGTTACAAGGTGGGTTGCTATACCTCGCCGCATTTGCTGAATTACAACGAGCGCGTGCGGGTGGACAAACAGCCGGTGAGCGATGCGGAATTGTGCGCGTCGTTCGAGCAGATCGAGCAAGTGCGCGGTGATACGGCACTGACTTATTTTGAATTCGGCACGCTCGCGGCGATGCAGTGTTTTATCGCGCATAAGGTCGAGGTCGCGATACTTGAAGTGGGGCTGGGCGGCAGGTTGGATGCGGTGAATGTGTTCGATAGCGACTGCGCGCTGGTCACTTCAGTGGACATTGATCACGTCGATTACTTGGGCGATACGCGCGAAAAAATTGCGTTTGAAAAAGCGGGAATTTTTCGTGCTGGCAAAGCGGCGATTTGTGCCGACCCTAACGTGCCAGATTCTTTGCGCGGCCATGCGAAAAACATCGGCGCGGAACTGTGGTGTATAGGCAGCGACTTTGGTTGCACGCCGCATCAAGGTCAGTGGGACTATCGCAGCAAAATCGGCGCACGCAATGCCTTACCGCATCCCGCTTTGCGCGGTGCGTTCCAGTTGAATAATGCTAGTGCGGTGTTGGCGGTGTTGGATGTGCTACAAGCGCGTTTGCCAGTGAGCATGGCGGCGGTGCGGCGCGGGCTGACCGAGGTGGAATTGACCGGACGTTTTCAGTTCGTGCCGGGCAAGCCGCAACTGATTTTGGACGTGGCACATAACCCGCACGCGGCGCGTTCGCTGGCACAAAATTTCGCCAATCTGCCGCCGTGTCCACACACGTATGCGGTGTTTGCCATGCTCAAGGATAAAGACATGGCGGGCGTGGTCGAGCTGATGAATCCGCACGTGGATACGTGGCTGGTGGCGGGCATAGATGCGCCGCGCGGCGCGACTAGCGAGGAGCTGGTGCAAGTGTTAGCCGCAGCCAAAGTGCGAGGTCGTGTTATCGCGTTTGAAAATGTCGCCGCTGCCTTACGTTTTGCCTATAAAGCCGCAGGTGAAAATGATAGAATCGCCGCCTTTGGATCGTTCTATACGGTCGCTGCGGTGATGCAGGAGCAGCAAATTCACGTTGCTTAATTGCGTTGCGCTATCAAATTCAAGCGAGACACCCTCATGGCAAAACAGCTCACAGACGAAGAACTCAATCTGCGCCGCAAACTGCGTCGTCGCCTCATCGGGGCGAGCGCGCTCATCCTCACCTTAGTTGTCGTGTTGCCGATGCTGCTCGATAGCGAACCTAAAATTGCTGGGCAAGACATTGAGCTGCGTATTCCTGCACCCGATAAAGTCGGCGAGTTTGTGCCGGGTGTGGCGAGTGTTGAATTGGCGGATGCGCCCGTCAGCGCAGTTTCAGCGGTTAGCGCGCCTGTGGCGGAGATGCCGATAAACCCTGTCGTGGCAAGTTCTGTAGCGGCTGTGACTGCACCTGTTGTGAATCTCCCTGTCGTCAAAAAAGCCGCAGCACGCCCTGTCGAAATAAAAAAACCTGAAGCAAAAGTAGCGGACAAGCCGCCCGTCGTTGCCGAAAAATCAGCGACCAGTTTTGTCGCGCAAGTCGGCGCGTATAGCAATGCCGATACCGCGCAGCAGCAATACACGCAATTAAAAGACTGGCACTTCAAGGCGTACACCGAAAAAGTGGGCGACAAAACTCGCGTGCGGGTTGGGCCTTATGCCAGTCGCGAACAAGCCGAACAAGTGCGCGCTTTGTTGGAAAAACATGGTCTGCATCCCGTTGTTTCGAGTGCTAAATGACCTTGTTTGATTGGCTGTTGCTGGGCATTTTGGTGGTGTCGGTGTTGCTGGGTTTGTGGCGCGGTGCGGTGTACGAAGTGCTGTCGTTATTGGGTTGGCCAATTGCATTTTTGTTGAGCAAAACTGTCGCGCCCACATTGGCAAATTATTTGCCGATGAACAATGAAACAGGGCGCAGCGCGCTGGCGTATGGCTTGGTATTTATCGCGGCGATGTTGCTCTGGGCGATGTTGGTGTGGTTGTTTTCTAAACTGATTACAGCGGCGGGGTTAGGCTTTTTAGACGGTTTGATGGGCGGCGTGTTTGGCGTGTTACGCGCCGCGTTAGTGGTGACCTTACTGGTGTGGGGTGCGGGCATGACAGACTTGCCCACCCACGCTTTTTGGCAGCAAGCGCAATGGAGTGCGACGTGTGAGGCGGTGGCGATAAAGACACAAGTATTTTTGCCTGACAACGTCGCGCAACGCATCCACTTTCCGCCCCGCGCGTAAAAAATTTAGCAGTTAATTCGGTCTTATTTTTAGGAAAAAATTATGTGTGGCATTCTCGGTGTCGTATCGCAAACCCCCGCTAATCAGTTGCTCTATGACGGCTTGCAAGTGTTGCAACATCGCGGTCAAGACGCGGCGGGAATTGCCACGTTGGATGGGCAAACTTTCCATTTGCATAAAGGCAACGGTATGGTGCGCGACGTGTTCCGCACTCGCAATATGCGCGCCATGAAAGGCACGTGCGGCATCGCTCATGTGCGTTATCCGACCGCAGGTTCGTCGGTTGATCACAACGAAGCGCAGCCGTTTTATGTTAATTCACCGTTCGGGATTGTGTTGGGACATAACGGTAATTTGACCAACGCGCCTGAGCTCAAACAACAACTGTTCGAGCAAGATTTGCGTCATGTCAATACCAGCTCGGATTCCGAAGTGTTGCTCAATGTGTTAGCCCACGAGCTGCAAGCGAAATCCAAAGGGCTGCGCTTAGATGTGGCAGCGATTTTTGCGGCGGTCACCAGCGTGCATCAGCGTTGCAAAGGCGCATATGCGGTGGTGGCAATGATTGCGGGCGCGGGGTTATTGGCGTTTCGCGACACGCACGGCATTCGTCCGCTGGTGATTGGCGTGAACGAAACCGCGCAAGGCAACGAGTATTTAATCGCGTCGGAGAGCGTCGCGCTCGATACCTTAGGCTTCAAATTTGTGCGCGATATAGCCCCTGGTGAGGCGGTGTTTGTAGACTTCGAGGGTAACTTGCACAGCCAGCAATGCAGTGCCAATGCGCAGCTTAATTCGTGCATTTTTGAATATGTTTATTTTGCCCGTCCCGACTCGGTGATTGATGGCGTGTCGGTGTATGAATCGCGCTTGTACATGGGCGAGTTTTTGGCGGACAAAATCAAGCGCGACTGGGCGCATGTGCCGATTGATGTGGTGATTCCGATTCCCGATTCCAGCCGTCCGAGTGCTTTGCAACTGGCAAATCGTTTAGCGATTCCGTTCCGCGAAGGCTTCGTTAAAAATCGTTATATCGGTCGCACTTTCATCATGCCTGGACAGGCGATGCGCAAAAAATCGGTGCGCCAAAAACTCAATGCGATTGGGCTGGAATTTAAGGGCAAAAACGTGTTGCTGGTGGATGATTCCATTGTGCGCGGTACGACCAGTCGCGAGATTGTGCAAATGGCGCGCGACGCAGGCGCACTCAAAGTTTACTTCGCCTCTGCCGCGCCTCCAGTGCGTTTCCCGAACGTGTACGGCATCGACATGCCCTCGCGTCGCGAGTTGATTGCAACAGGACGCAGTGACGCGGAAATCTGCCGAGAAATCGGCGCGGATGAATTGATTTATCAAGACCTCGCAGACCTTAAAGCCTCGGTGCGCAAATGCAATCCCGCCATCCAAGAATTTGACGCATCGTGCTTTGATGGTCGTTACATCACTGGCGACATCACCCCAGAATTTTTGCAAGCCATGGAAGTGCGCCGCGCTGGCGACAAAGCGGGCGCAAGCGACGACGAACAACTGGAATTAGAGCTGGCGATGAGCGCAAGCTCGATGTAATTAAAATTGTAAAAATTCAAATTTGGTGTGGTTGCTAGTTTCATTCTCCACTTAGTAAAAATTGTAGTGCTTCGCTTGAAACCGTTTATCGCTAGAAGATTTTGGAGTGGAGATTGGTATGTATACCCCTAAAGATTTTGCTGAAAAAGAGGCGCACACGTTACAAGATTTCATGCGTGAACATAGTTTTGCAACGGCGGTTACTCAACAAAACGGTGTTCTTTTTGCAAGTCATTTACCGCTTATGTTGGATAGCAGTCTCGGTACTCATGGTGGATTGCTGGGACATATGGCGCGCAACAACTCGCAATGGCAAAGTTTTGCTGATGGCGTAGAGATATTGCTGATTTTTAACGGTGCGCATTCTTATATTTCTCCTGCTTGGTATGAGCCGAATCCGATGTCCGTCCCAACTTGGAATTACATGGCGGTACACGCTTACGGCACAGCGCGAATTTTGTCGGAAAGCGAGCTGGAAAACGCCTTGCGGCAACTCACCGATGAACATGAAAAATCATTGCCGCAACCGTGGAAATTGGAGCTGACGCAGATGATGCGCGAGCGGCTGTTGGGCGCGATAGTCGGCTTTGAAATCACGCTGAATCGCGTCGAGGGAAAATTCAAATTAAGTCAGAATCGCAGCGAGCAAGAACAACGCAATGTGATGGAAAAATTAGCGCAAAGCGAACACGGAAAAGATGTCGCGCACAGTATGCGAAAAAATTTGCAAAGGAAATAATATGAACGAAGAAAACTATCAACCCGAAACGTTGGCGGTGCGCAGCGGGACACAGCGCAGTCAATTTGGCGAACATTCTGAGGCGATGTTTTTGACATCCAGTTTTATTTTTCCGAATGCGGCAGCGGCAGCGGCGCGCTTTATTGGTGAAGCTCCGGGCAATATTTACGCGCGCTTCACCAATCCTACGGTGATCATGTTCGAAGAGCGTCTTGCGGCACTCGAAGGCGCGGAACAATGCGTGGCGACCGCCTCCGGTATGTCGGCGATTTTGGCGTGCGTGATGGGGTTGTTAAAGGCGGGCGATCACATTGTCGCGTCGCAAAGTTTGTTCGGTTCGACGGTGAATCTGTTCAACAATGTTATCAAAAAATTTGGCGTAGCAACCACTTACGTTTCCGCCACTGATGTCGCGCAATGGCAGGCGGCGGTGCGTCCCAATACCAAACTTTTTTTCCTCGAAACACCATCTAATCCGCTCACCGAAATATCTGACATCGCGGCAATTTCTGTTGTCGCAAAATCTTGCGGTGCAGTGCTGGTTGTTGATAATTGTTTTTGCACGCCCATCTTGCAACGCCCGCTGGACTTGGGCGCGGACATCGTGATTCATTCCGCCACCAAATACATCGACGGACAAGGTCGCGTGTTGGGCGGCGCGGTGTTGGGCAGTAAAAAAATGATGGAATCGGTGTACGGGTTTTTGCGCACCACTGGACCCACCATGAGCGCGTTCAACGCGTGGGTGTTCTTGAAAGGTTTGGAAACACTGAAAGTTCGCATGGATGCGCATAGCGCGAATGCGCTGGAATTAGCGCGTTGGTTAGAGCAACAGCCCAATGTGGCGCGCGTGTTCTATCCCGGCTTGCCGTCGCATCCGCAACATGCATTGGCAATGCGTCAACAAAAGACTGGCGGTGGCATTGTTGCGTTCGAGGTGCAGGGTGGCAAAGACGCGGCATGGCGCGTCATTGACAACACTAAGTTGCTGTCCATCACCGCGAACTTGGGCGATACCAAAACCACCATCACTCATCCCGCTAGCACCACTCATGCGCGCATCACCCCCGAAGCACGCGCGGCGGCGGGCATCACCGATGGCTTGATTCGTATCGCGGTGGGGCTGGAAGCGGTGGTGGATATACAAAATGATTTAATGCGCGGTTTGCAATGAAATCCAAAAAAATCAGCCACAGAGAGCACAGAGTTCACAGAGAGAAAAACGGACAGGTTTTGCATTTCTCTGTGTTCTCTGTGGCTAGCGGTTTTAAGAAATGAATAATCTCGCAACACAAGTCGGTATTGCCCTTAAATCACACGGCTTGATGTTGGCTACAGCCGAATCTTGCACGGGCGGTGGCGTGGCGCAGGCAGTCACCGATATTGCGGGAAGTTCAGCTTGGTTTGAGCGCGGTTTTGTCACCTATTCAAATTTATCCAAACAACAAATGTTGGGTGTCGCCGAGGCAACACTTATTGCACATGGTGCAGTGTCGGAGGCTGTGGTGCGCGAGATGGTCAGCGGCGCGTTGGCACATAGCACAGCGCAAATTTCACTGGCAGTGAGCGGCATCGCGGGGCCTGATGGCGGCTCCTTGGACAAGCCTGTAGGCACGGTCTGGTTCGCATGGGGAATGACATCAGGCGCGTGCGTGGCGCGTCGTTATGTGTTGGCGGGCAATCGTGCCGACGTGCGCCAACAAGCGGTGGAGCTTGCTTTGCAAGGCATTTTGGAATTGCTTGTGTCGCGTACCGAATCAGCCTAATTCAAAATAAAGAACGAACGTTCTGTACAAATTAAAAATCGTGTGCCACAATCCGCGCACTTTTTAAGGAGAAACATCATGGATGAAAACAAAAGCAAAGCACTGACTGCCGCACTCGCGCAAATCGAAAAACAATTCGGCAAAGGCTCGATTATGCGTCTGGGCGAAAACGATGTGACCAAAGACATTCAGGTGGTATCGACGGGTTCGCTGGGCTTAGATATTGCCCTCGGTGTGGGCGGTTTGCCGCGCGGTCGCGTGATTGAAATTTACGGTCCAGAGTCATCAGGTAAAACCACTTTGACTTTGCAAGTCATCGCGGAAATGCAAAAGCTGGGTGGCACGGCAGCGTTTATTGATGCGGAGCACGCGCTTGATCCAGGCTATGCGAAAAAGCTCGGTGTGAAAGTGGAAGACCTGCTGATTTCGCAACCTGACAACGGCGAACAAGCCTTGGAAATTGTGGACATGCTGGTGCGTTCAGGCTCGGTCGATGTGGTGGTGGTGGACTCGGTTGCCGCGCTGACTCCTAAAGCTGAAATTGAAGGCGAAATGGGTGACGCGCAAATGGGGCTGCACGCGCGTTTGATGTCGCAAGCCTTGCGCAAACTGACTGGCAATATCAATCGCTCCAATACCATGGTGATTTTTATTAACCAAATTCGTATGAAAATCGGCGTGATGTTTGGCAATCCAGAAACCACCACCGGCGGTAACGCGCTCAAGTTTTATGCTTCGGTGCGTATGGATATTCGTCGTATCGGCGCGATTAAAAAAGGCGATGAAATCATCGGCAATGAAACGCGCGTTAAAGTGGTAAAAAATAAAGTAGCACCGCCTTTCAAAGAAGCCTTGTTTGATATTTTGTACGGCGAAGGAATTTCGCGCGAAGGTGAAATTATCGACTTAGGCGTGCAACATAAATTGGTCGAAAAAGCGGGTGCGTGGTACGCCTACAACGGCGAAAAAATCGGTCAAGGCAAAGACAATGCACGCGAATATTTGCGCAACAATCCCGACATCGCGTTTGAGATTGAAAACAAAGTGCGCGGCGCATTGAACATTGCTTTGTTGGCGGGCGGCGATAAACCCAAAACGAAAGCAGCGGCTAAAGCAGGTAAAGCGGATGCGAAAGTTGAAGTAAAAACGGACGCTAAAGCGGACGACGCTGAGGTTTAAGTAACGCTAGTGAGCAGATAAAAATGCGGTACAGAATTCTGCGCCGCTTTTTTTTGTGCCGACTATTTTTCAGGCAGGAGGGCGCGATGGGATATAAAAAAGTAGCAATCAGTTTGCGTGGCCGCGCCTTGCAATGCTTAGCGCGGCGCGAATATAGCCGCGCTGAATTACGCGCAAAATTATTGCCGCACCAGGTAATCGAAAATGATTTTGAGCAAGTTCAGCCGATAGATTTAGACGCACTGCTCGACGATTTAACCGCGCGCGGCTGGCTATCGGATGCGCGTGCCGCGACACAATTTGTCCATGCCAAACGTAGCCGTTTTGGTACGCAGCGCATCACTCAAGAGTTGCGTCAGCGCGGCATTAGCAGCGAGCTTATCGAGGCGACGCTGCCTGTGCTGCAAGAGACCGAGTTAGACACCGCGCGTGAGGTATGGCAAAGAAAATATCGCACGCCGCCCGTGGATGCCAAAGAGAAAGCTAAACAAATGCGCTTTTTACAATCGCGGGGCTTTTCGTTTGAGATTATTGCCAAGGTGTTTCGCACGCTAGGCGAAGCAGAAAATTAAGGTAATATCGTTTAATAGCAACAGCATTAAGGATAATTTATGCGCCACCAGCCACCAGCCACCAGCCACCAGCCACCAGCCACCAGCCACCAGCCACCAGCCACCAGCCACCAGCCACCAGCCACCAGCCACCAGCCACCAGCCACCAGCCAATGTCACTCAAAACTAAGTTTTTATTGTTACTGCTTGCCATCTTTGTGTTGTTCATGGCAACTTTTTGGGGTTTCACCCAATACTGGGTGACGGGCATCAATAACGATTGGGCGATGCGCTTGACCGAGAAGCAAGTGCTGTTCGATAAGCATCGCACCTTGCATCCGCTGTTGCGCGAAATTGCCTTGGCAAAGCAAATGGCGACAGAGCCTGCACTGCTGGATATGGCACTACATGAAAGCGACCCCACTGTGCAGCAACGCGGCATCGCCTTAATGGAAAGCTATCGCAACAAATTTTCCAGTCATCTTTATTCCGCCGTCTTTACCCAGTCGCAACACTATTATTTGAATGATGAAAAAAATTCATTTGCGAGTCAGCCGTTGCGCTACACCCTCTCACCTAACAACCCCGTCGATGCTTGGTTTTATGCCACCTTGGCGAGTGGCAACGACTACGCACTGAATGTCAGCATGGAGAATCATGGTGCGACTAAGGTCGCGCAAGTGTGGATTAACGTGCTGCTTAAATATGACGGCAAAGCGGTGGGGATTGTCGGCACAGGCTTGGCATTGGATGAGTTTTTATTGGATTCGGTGGCGATGGAGCAAGCGGGCGTGACCAACTTATTTGTTGATAGCCATATGGCGATTCAACTGAATCGCGATAGCTCGATGATCGACCTTGCCAGCATTGCCAAGGCCGATGCACAACGCTTGAAAACGGATGTCTTGTTCACAGAAGCCAACGACAGAGTGCAGCTGCGTGCGGCGACGCAACGGCTCATCAAGGGTGAATCAACTAACGAAATGCTGCGCGTCAGTTATCGCGGCAAGCCGCACTTATTAGGCGTGGCATATATCCCCGAACTCGATTGGTTTGATTTGACCTTAATTGACGCGCAACAAGGGGTGCTGTTCGCCAAATTGTGGTGGGTGGCTGCTCTGTTTGGCGTGTTGTTTTTAAGTGTGTTAGCCCTCGTTGCATTGATGCTGCATCGTTGGTTATTGAACCCGATGGCGATACTTAAAAATGCTATGCACGAGGTGGAATTAAATCATTACGCTAGCATCCCGCCGCTGGTCGGATCGGCGGAAATCAAGAGTCTGTCGCAACAATTTAACGTCATGTCTGAACACATCCGCACGCACCAACAAGAGTTAGAAAACAAGGTGCAAGAGCGCACCAGTTTGTTGACTGCCACGCTGGAATCTTTGCCTGACTTGTGGTTTGAATTGAGCTTGGACGGCGGTTATCGCCAAATGCCCGCGAACTATAAGCACGGCATGGCGGTTGACCCTAGGCTTATGGTCGGCAAGTCTGTTGCCGAAGTGCTGCCTGCGGGTGCTGCCAAAGTCATCTTGCAGGGCTTGGTAGAGGCGCATCTGACGGGGCGTTCAACAGGCAAGCAATTTTATTTGGATTTGTCCGATGGGCGTTTTTGGTTTGAATTGTCGATTGCCAGAAAACAAGTATTGGCGGGGCAAGAGCCGCGTTTTATTGCGTTGTCGCGTGACATCACCGATCGCAAAAATGCCGATGAAAAAATCCGCCAACTGGCATTTTATGACGCGCTCACGAGTTTGCCGAATCGCCGTTTGTTGGACGAGCGTTTAAGTCATGCCATGTTGGAAGGCAAGCGCAGCGGGCATTACGGCGCGGTAATGTTTTTGGATTTAGATAAATTTAAGCCGCTCAACGATTTACATGGACACGAAATGGGCGACTTGATGCTAATCGAAGTGGCGCGGCGTTTACAAAGCTGTGTGCGCGAAGTCGATACCGTGGCGCGCTTCGGTGGCGATGAGTTTGTGGTGGTGTTAGGCGCATTGTCGCCCGACCTCACCCAGTCTGAAATACAAGCAGGACATATCGCCGAAAAAATTCGCAGCGCACTTGCCGCGCCGTATTTGTTGCAGGCACAGCAAGGCGAAGCTGTGCGGCATGACAGTGCAGGTAGTATCGGCGTGACGCTGTTTCAAGGCATCACGATTAAGGCTGATGATTTGCTGAAAGGGGCGGATATGGCGATGTATCAAGCCAAGCAAGCGGGACGTAATCGAGTCTGTTTTTACCAATAAAAGAACTCGCTTAGTACATGGGGACATGGGGGCTGATTATTTTGGCTAATGCAGGGCGCACATTCTGTTACGCGCCTCCGCGACGATTTCGGCTTTGATGCGCTCGTCGGCATACATCTTCTTGAGCCTGCGGTTCTGGCTACCCCATAACTTGCTGCGCAAGTGAGTGTGCGCCGCAACAAGCCGCGATGCGGCGTGTTGTCGTCTTCAAGCTCCTTTAGACGTGACATCAAAGATGCGTCCATGCCGCCGAACTTGCTGCGCCATTTGTAAAAGGTAGCGGAGCTCATGCCGTGCTCGCGACACAGCTCTGGAACGGGGCAGCCGCCCTCGGCTTGCTTGAGAATACTGATGACTTGACTGTCGGTAAAACGGGATAACTTCATGTAAAAAATCCTCTAAGGCTAAATGAGAAAATTCTACTTATGGCGATGACTAATTTGAGGGGGGATTACCCAAGCTGCTAGGAGAAAAATCAATCGCGATTTTGGGCAAGACAGGATTCACCGCCGACATGTATTCCTTAAAGTCGGCTTGCGCTTCCCAGTGTTGTGGTGTGTTCATTTTTATTCCTTAGAAACTAATTTAATTCGTTAAAAAATTGTTTTATTGCTGCCACGCGTGGCGGCAATGTTTCGTGTTTCATTTCTATCCGCAGCTTGTCTTGACCGCTCATTTTGATATGCCGTTTGCTTTGGATTAGGGTGATGATTTTCATCGGGTCTATAGGCGGGTTCGGCACGAATTGGATGCTGATTGCTTCACTCGATGCGTCCACTTTGCTGATGCCTAAGGGTTTGGCAAGGATGCGTAAACGATGGCTGTCGAGCAGGGTTTGTGCGGGTTCGGGGAGCAGGCCGAAGCGGTCGATTAGCTCTTGGTGCATCTCGTCCAAATCTTGTTGCGTGCTGCAACTTGCCAAGCGTTTGTAGATGACTAAACGCTGATGAATGTCGCCGCAATAATCGTTGGGCAGGAGTGCTGACGCGTGTAAATTTATTTCGGTGGTGACCCCCAGCGGATGTGCCATGTCGGGTTCGTGACCCTGACGCAGCGAGGCAATCGCGGCATTCAGCATATCGTTATATAGCGAAAAACCAATCTCTTGCATCTCGCCACTTTGCGATTCGCCCAGCACTTCGCCCGCGCCGCGTATCTCCAAATCGTGCATAGCGAGATAGAAGCCGCTGCCCAATTGTTCCATCGCCTGAATCGCTTCTAAACGCTTTTTGGCTTGCGCGGTAACCGACTCCAAACTATCCACCAACAAGTAGGCATACGCCTGATGATGCGAGCGTCCGACGCGACCGCGCAACTGATGGAGCTGCGCCAAACCGAAGCGATCGGCGCGATTCATAATGATGGTGTTGGCGGTCGGCACGTCGATGCCAGTTTCGATAATCGTGGTGCAAAGCAACACGTTAAAACGCTGATGATGGAAATCGCGCATCACGGCTTCCAAATCGCGTTCGCCCATTTGTCCATGCGCCACACGGATGCGCGCTTCGGGCAACAAGGCTTCTAATTTTTCCAACTGATTGGCGATGGTATCGACTTCGTTGTGCAGAAAATAAACTTGTCCGCCGCGTTTGAGTTCGCGCAACACGGCTTCGCGAATGATGCCTTGACTGTTATTGCTGACGAAAGTTTTAATCGACAAACGCCGTTGCGGCGCGGTGGCTATCACTGAAAAATCGCGCAGTCCTTCCAGCGACATCGCCAGTGTGCGCGGTATCGGCGTGGCGGTCAGCGTCAACACATCCACCTCGGCGCGCAAGGCTTTCAAGCGTTCTTTTTGTTGTACGCCGAAGCGATGTTCCTCGTCCATGATGACTAAGCCGAGGTTGTGAAATTTCACATCTTTTTGGATAAGTTTGTGCGTGCCGATGATGATGTCGAGTTTGCCTTCGGCTAATTCTTTGAGCGATTGCGTGACTTCTTTTGCCGAGCGGAAACGTGATAATTCCGCGACTTTAATCGGCCAATCGGCGAAGCGCGTGGAAAAGTTTTGGTAGTGTTGTTCGGCGAGCAAAGTGGTGGGAACCAGCACCGCCACTTGTTTGCCGTCCATCACCGCGACAAAGGCAGCGCGCAATGCAACTTCGGTTTTGCCGAAACCCACATCGCCGCAAATCAATCTGTCCATCGGTTTGCCCGATTGCAAGTCTTGCAACACTGCTTCAATCGCGGCGGCTTGATCGGGCGTTTCTTCAAAGCCGAAGCCTTCCGCGAACGCCTCGTAATCGTGATGCGTCAATTTGAAGGCGTGACCTTTGCGCGTGGCACGTTGCGCATAGATGTTGAGTAACTCGGCGGCGGTGTCGCGTACTTGCTGCATGGCGCGGCGTTTCGCCTTGTCCCACGCGCCATTGCCGAGCTTGTGTAAGGGCGCAGATTCCGCCGCGCCGCCGCTGTAACGACTAATGACATGCAGTTGCGCAACGGGCACGTAGAGCTTGTCGTTGCCCGCGTATTCCAATAATAAAAATTCGTTTTCGCCCTCGCCTAAATCGAGATTCACCAAGCCTTGATAACGCGCGATGCCGTGCTGTTCATGCACCACTGGGTCGCCGACTTTGAGCTCGGACAAATCGCGCAACATGTGTTCGATATTGCTTTTCTTCGCTGCGCGTACCGAGCGACTACGCGCTTGCGCGGCATACAACTCGCTTTCAGTAACTACTGCGAGATGAGTGTTGGACAAGGAAAATCCGTTCTGCACCAACGCGGTGGCGAGCATGAATTTTTCCGAGCTGGCGAGAAACGCCGCGTAGTTTTCGCACAGTGCGGGCTTGATGCCATATTCTTGCAAATAGCCCGACATAATCTCGCGCCGACCCAGACTGTCAGCCAGCAGCAACACGCGCCCGCTATAGCCCTTTAAGAAGCTCTGGAAGGCATTGAGCGGGTTTTCTGCGCGACGATCAACCGCGATATTGGGCAGCGGGGCGGTGGGGCAGGGGGTGAGATTTTTAGCTTGTTCCCTCACCCCAACCCTCTCCCGAAGGGAGAGGGAGTCAAAGTTCCCCTCGCCCTCTGGGAGAGGATCTAGGGGTGAGGGAACAATATCCACCCGCGCAAATTCTTTTACGCGTATAAAAAATTGCTCTCCATCCAAAAATAATTCTTTGGTTTCCAACAACGGACGTTGCGGATCGCCGCGCAATAAGTTGTAACGCGACGCGGTATCTTTGCCGAATTGCGCAATCGCCTCATCGACGTTGTGGTGCAAACACAGCGTGGCGTGGCGGGGTAAATAGTCGAACAGCGTCGCGGTTTTCTCAAAAAACAGCGGCAAATAATATTCAATCCCGCTGGGCGCGATGCCACGGCTTACGTCTTTGTAAATGCGTGAACGCGCTGGGTCGCCTTCAAAACGATCGCGAAAATTTTGCCGAAAAGTCGCCTGACCTTTCTCATCCAACGGAAACTCACGCGCAGGCAATAAACGAATTTCAGGCACGGGATACAAGGTGCGCTGCGTGTCCACATCGAAGGTGGCGATGGTCTCAATTTCGTCGTCGAATAAGTCAATGCGATACGGCAACACGCTGCCCATCGCGAACAAATCTATGATGCCGCCGCGCACGCAATATTCGCCGGGCGTTAACACTTGCTGCACATGGTTATAGCCAGCAATACCAAGCTGCTCACGCAATTGCACGATGTTCAACTTCTCTTTGCGTTTGAGAAAAAACGTATAAGCGGCGAGATGTTCTACAGGGGGGAGCGGATACAGCGCGGTGCTTATCGGCACAATCACCACGTCGCAGGCGTTACTGCGGATGTGATGCAGCGTCGCCAAGCGTTCCGAAATTAAATCCTGATGTGGCGAAAAATTATCGTAAGGCAGCGTCTCCCAATCCGGCAATAAATGCACCCGCAAAGTCGGCGCAAAAAATGGGATTTCTTCCAGCAAGCGTTGCGCTTCCAGCGCGTTCGCGGCGATGACTACCAGAGGCGATTTTTGCAAGGCTAATTGCGCCAACGCCAGCGCGTCGGACGAGCCGCATAGATTGCTATAACGGGGGCTGGAATGAGAGGATGAAAACAGCATGAAGATGATATTTTGATGCGCTAGGGGGCGGGCATTATATCGTGCGAGTCAGATGAAAATCTTGGATGCGTAACGCTAGGTCTTTTCCCCCGATGAATACGAACCAAAAATAGTATTGTGTATTGGCTGACGCTTCTATTAGGCAGATATTAGGTAAAAGGTGGACATTACTACTTGGCGTTAACACTAGCTCCGCAACAGATTGACTCTGCTGAATTTTTCCTAGACTATGCGCGCGGCACATTTTTCGTGCTGGGCTGTAAACATTCAATAAATAATTCAATTAAAGGATACGGTTATGAAAATTAAATTTTTAGTGCTGGCGTTGTGTTCGATGTTGACGACGACCGCGAGTGCGGGCATGTTTGATGACTTGAAAAATGCTAAGGGCGGTGATTTGGCGGGACAGGTTAAATCCAAAGCAGCGGCGACGGGTAACCAAAAAATCGCGGGGCAAGTGAATAAAAAATTGCTCGCCGAAGCGCGTAAAAATCAATGTTCATTTAATAGTGGCACGGATGAGTTGGCGGCGGGTTGCGATGGCAAAGCCAAACGTTTAGCGAAAATCATTGTTGATGTGAAAAAATCATTGCAAGGGCAAGGTCAAACAGGCTTTAAGTTTGTGGTATCTGGGCATACTGATTCGACAGGCGATGCGGCTAAGAATAAAGAGTTGTCGCTGCGTCGAGCGCAAGTGATGGTCAAACAATTAGTGGCGAATGGCGTGAATGATGGCGACATCGAAGCTGTTGGCATGGGCTCAGAAAAGCTGTTGGTAAAGCCTGATACCACCGCTGCACAAAAAGCTAAAAATCGTCGTTACGAAGTGCAAGTACGTTTCTAAAGTTGTCTTCACAAAAACGGCATACTCTTGACTGAGTGTGCCGTTTTTTATTTTGGAAGAGCGTCGTGATGAATCTTAGTAAAAAAATTACTGCCTTTCAGATGGCTGAGGTGGATGGGAAGTCGGCAGGAAAATTTGTCGCGCTGACGCTGGATGAGTTATCGGCGGGTGAGATCGTTATTGAAACGCATTATTCCAGTGTGAATTATAAAGATGCGCTGGCGGCGATGGGTGCGGGAAATGTCATGCGCTGCTTGCCTTGCGTGGGCGGGATTGATGTGGCGGGTGTGGTAGTAAGCTCCGAAGATGCGCGTTTTTCAGTTGGCGATGAAGTGTTGGTGACAGGCTATGATTTAGGCGTGGCACACGATGGTGGCTATGCCGAATATGTGCGCGTGCCAGCCGCTTGGGTCGTGCCGCTGCCAGCAGGTTTGAGTTTGTTTGATGCGATGGCATTAGGCACCGCAGGGTTTACGGCGGCGTTGGCGATTCATCGTTTGGAGCAAAATGAATTACGCCCAGAAAGTGGCAAAGTAATTGTCACTGGTGCGACGGGTGGCGTAGCGAGTTTGGCGATACAGATGTTGGCACAGCGGGGTTTTAATGTGGTGGCACTGACAGGCAAAGACCATCAACATGATTATTTGCGAGAATTGGGGGCGAGCGAAATTTTGTCGCGACAGGATTTAGTGATGGGCTCGCGTCCCTTGGAAAAAGCGTTATGGGCGGGCGCATTAGATTCTGTTGGGGGTGAAACGCTGGCGTGGCTGACGCGCACCATGCAGCAAGACGGTTGCATTGCCAGTTTTGGCAATGCGGGCGGTGTGGAGCTACATACCACGGTGTTGCCGTTTATTTTGCGTGGGGTGAAGTTACTGGGGATTGACTCGGCTGCGACGTTAATGCCATTGCGTTTACAAATTTGGCAACGCTTAGCGAGTGATTTATATCCCAAACGACTAGAAAAAATAGTAGAACAGGTGCATTTTGCTGATTTACCGCAAGTTTTCCCAAAAATACTGGCAGGGAAGCAGCGCGGACGCGTCGTAGTGGGTATTCAAGCGGCTGGATAGTGATATAATGCCACTCCTAAGCTGTAAAGTATTGCGAAAATGGCGGAATTGGTAAACGCACTGGTTTTAGGTACCAGCGCCGCAAGGCGTGAGAGTTCGAGTCTCTCTTTTCGCACCAAATAGTAAAATTAAGCCCTGATACCCAGGGCTTTTTTATCGCCTATCGTAAATAAATATCAATGAAATCAATGTGATGGTGTTTCATTTTGTCGCGTTATGTTTTTGCGCCGCTTGACAGCGCATAGTTTGATAGGAACAATGATAGGAACACTTGCTAACCTAAAAATTGATGTTCCGCGTATTTTTTTACCGATAAAAGAACGCGCTTAGTACATGGGGGCTGATTATTTTGGCTAATGCAGGGCGCACATTCTGTTACGCGCCGCTGCTCTAAAGTATAATCGCGCCCCTCGAATTTCACCCCTTCACCGCTATGTTCAAAGTCTCTGTTGGTCTCGCCGCCCTCTCTCCTTTCCGTTTAGAAAAACTTCGCGCCGCTTTGCATCTCACCTCCCCGACGGTGGTGTTGGTACAGTCGCGCCATTGTTTTTTTAGCGCGCTTAAAAGTGCTGCGTTGTCCGCGCCACAAGCAGCGTTGCTGGATAAAGTTTTAGGCTTAGATGCGAATGCAGGCGAACCCAAAAATGCAGCGGAATGTACCCGCGTGTTGGTCGTGCCGCGTCTAGGTACGATTTCACCTTGGTCAACTAAAGCCAGCGAAATTGCCGCGCATTGCGGTGTGACCGACGTTGCCCGCATTGAACGCGGCATGATTTTTTATGTGGCAAGCAACAGCGGCAAAGCCTTGAGCAAAGCCGAGTTGGCGGCGGCATTGCCGGTGTTGCACGACCGTATGACGGAATCTGTTTTGCCTGATTTAGATACAGCAGCGGCTAAAATTTTTCAGCAAGGTAGCTCGCAACCCTTGGCGGTGATTGATGTGTTGCAGGGCGGCAGCAAAGCCTTGGATAAAGCCAATCGCGAATTAGGTTTGGCGTTGTCGAGTGACGAAATTGACTACTTGGTGGAAAACTTTAAGAAGTTAAAACGTAATCCGACTGATGTCGAGTTGATGATGTTTGCGCAGGCGAATTCAGAACATTGCCGCCACAAAATCTTCAATGCGGATTGGGTGATCGACGGCGAAGTGCAAGATTTATCGCTGTTCAACATGATCCGTAACACGCACAAGCTCAATCCGACTGGCACGGTGGTGGCGTATTCGGATAATTGTTCGGTGATTGAAGGCGCACGCGTGGAGCGTTTTTATCCGCGTGCCGACGGCAGTTATGCGTTTAGCGACGAGTTGATGCACACGCTGATGAAAGTCGAAACGCATAATCATCCGACCGCGATAGCACCCTTTGCGGGTGCGGCAACGGGTTCGGGCGGCGAGATTCGTGATGAAGGTGCAACAGGTACAGGCTCGCGTCCTAAAGCAGGCTTGACTGGATTTTCAGTCTCGAACTTAAACATCCCTGGCTTTGAGCAACCGTGGGAAACGTACGACGCTGTCGTACTAGGGAAGGGAGAAGAGGGAAGTGAGAAGGGTAAAACCATCTCCGCTCCGCTTTCGACTTTACCCTTGAGTGCCGAGGGCACGAACCCTTCACCCTTCCACCCTTCCCCGTCGGCAACGACTTACGGCAAACCCTCGCGCATTGTTACTGCCTTGCAAGTCATGCTGGATGGGCCTTTGGGCGGGGCGGCGTTTAACAACGAATTTGGTCGGCCGAATTTGACGGGCTATTTCCGCACCTTTGAAGAAGCCGTCAGCGGCGAAATGCGCGGCTATCACAAGCCAATTATGTTGGCGGGCGGGGTGGGCAATATTTCTGCAATACACACGCATAAACATGATTTACCCGTTGGCGCATTAGTCGTGCATCTAGGCGGCCCAGGGATGTTGATTGGCTTGGGCGGCAGCACAGCATCAAGTATGGACACGGGCAGTAATGCAGAAAATCTGGACTTTGATTCGGTGCAACGCGGCAACCCAGAAATGCAGCGTCGTGCGCAAGAAGTCATCGATCGTTGCTGGCAGTTGGGCGCGGACAATCCGATTTTATCCATTCACGATGTGGGCGCGGGCGGCATGTCGAATGCCTTGCCGGAATTGGTGCATGGCGGTGGACGTGGCGCGACTTTTGAGCTGCGCAAAATTCCTTTGGATGAGACGGGCATGTCGCCTAAACAAATTTGGTGTAATGAATCGCAAGAGCGTTATGTCTTGGCGATTGCGCCTGAACGGCTGGCGCAATTTCGCGCGTTTTGTGAACGTGAACGCTGCCCATTTGCGGTGGTCGGCGTGGCGGTTGAAGACGACCAACTCACGGTGCGCGATAGCGAATTTAACAACGATGCGGTAAGTATGCCGCTGTCTGTCTTACTCGGTAAGCCGCCAAAAATGACGCGCAATGTCACGCGCGAAACTGCGCATTTGAGCAGTTTTGATACCAGTGGTTTAAGCCTTGCGGAATCTATAGCACGCGTGCTGCGCTTGCCTGCTGTGGCGAATAAAACTTTCCTGATTAGCATCGGCGATCGCACTGTGGGCGGGATGACTGCGCGCGACCAAATGGTAGGTCCCTGGCAAGTGCCAGTCGCTGACGTGGCGGTGAGCTTGATGGGCTTTAACACTTACAAAGCCGAAGCCTTCGCACTCGGTGAACGCACGCCCTTGGCGTTGATTAACGCCCCCGCGTCGGGCCGTATGGCGGTCGGTGAAGCCTTGACTAATATCGCGGCGGCACGCATCGCCAAAATTGGCGATGTGAAATTGTCGGCGAACTGGATGGCGGCGGCGGGGCATCACGGCGAAGATGCCGCGCTGTTCGACACCGTGCGTGCGGTCGGCATGGAGCTGTGTCCGCAACTCGGCATCAGTATTCCGGTTGGCAAAGATTCCATGTCGATGAAAACGGTGTGGAATGACGGGGAAACCAGCAAAGCCGTCACCGCTCCGTTGTCGCTGATTGTGACGGCATTCGCGCCCTGTGTAGATGCGCGCGACACGCTCACGCCGCAACTTGCCGCCGATACGGATACCACCTTGCTGCTGATTGATTTGGGCTTAGGCAAAAATCGTATGGGCGGCTCAGCGCTGGCGCAGGTTTACAAACAGGTCGGCGATGTCGCCCCCGATGTGGACGACGCAAGCCTGCTGAAAGCTTTCTTTGAGTTGATGCAAGCCTTGAACGCCGAAGACAAATTGTTGGCGTATCACGATCGTTCCGATGGTGGCGCGTTTGTCGCGTTGTGCGAAATGGCGTTCGCTGCGCATCTGGGCTTGAACATCACGCTCGACGAACTGCATGGCGACAATCTGCGCTGCTTGTTTAACGAAGAGTTGGGCGCGTTGCTGCAAGTGCGTAATCGCGATGTGGCTTACATTATCGATTTGGCGCATCAAGCAGGATTAAAGAGCGTGCAAAAAATTGCCACGCTGAACGAAACGGGCATGATTAACATTCGGCGCGGCGATGAATTGTTGTACAGCGCGAGCGGCGTGACGCTGCAACGCATCTGGTCGGAAACCACCTATCAAATGCAAAAGCTGCGCGATAACCCCGCGTGTGCGCAGCAAGAATTTGATGGGTTATTGAACGTAAAAGATGCGGGTTTGCACGCCAAACTCACTTACGATTTGAACGAAAACGCCGCGCCCGCGTTGTTGCGCAGCCGTCCGAAAATGGCAATTTTGCGTGAGCAAGGTGTGAATGGTCAGGTCGAAATGGCAGCGGCGTTCCACCTTGCCGGCTTTGCTACGGTTGACGTACACATGAGCGACATCATCAGCGGACGCGTGGCTTTAGACGAGTTCAAAGGCTTGGCGGCGTGTGGCGGATTCTCGTACGGCGACGTGTTGGGCGCAGGCGAAGGCTGGGCGAAATCTATCTTGATGAACAACCGCGCGCGCGACCAATTCAGTGCGTTTTTTAATCGCACCGACACCTTCGCGCTGGGCGTGTGTAACGGTTGCCAGATGATGAGCAATTTGCACGAAATTATTCCGGGTGCGGCGAATTGGGCACACTTTGGGCGCAATCAATCCGAGCAGTTTGAAGCGCGTTTTGTCATGGTCGAGGTGCAAGCATCGCCGTCGATTTTGTTCGCTGACATGGCGGGCAGTCGTATGCCGATTGTGGTCGCGCACGGCGAAGGCTATGCCGACTTTAAGGACGCGAAAACGCTGAAAGCGGCGCAGCCCTTAGTGTCGTTGCGCTATGTCGATAACGCGGGCAACGCGACTGAAAGCTATCCGCTTAATCCGAATGGTTCGCCACAAGGCATTACTGGCTTGACCACGCCAGACGGACGTTTCTCAATCATGATGCCGCATCCCGAACGCGTCATCCGTGCCGTGCAAAACTCTTGGTATCCGAGCGATTGGCAAGAGAATGGCGCATGGTTAAAAATGTTCCAAAACGCGCGTAAATGGGTGGGTTAAAGCTAAGTAATCGAGAAAGGTTGTTATGCGCATCACAGCACGTCAGCACCATGCTATTATTGAAGCCAGCCGCGAGATATTTGGCGATGCGGCACAGGTGCGATTGTTCGGCTCGCGCGCGGACGACGCGGCACGCGGTGGCGATATAGATTTGCATGTGCAATTGTTTGCGGTTGATCCTCACGCGATAGCGCATGCACGGCAGTTTGTGGCACGCATTTGCGCCAAGCTAGGTGATATTTTGCCCATCGACGTAGTGGTGCAAGATGCGGCGAGCGAGGACGCATTGATTTATCAAGAGGGAATGCGCGGGGTGCGCTTATGAATTATCAAGAGCGTTTGGCATTATCGCTAACTCACTGCGAGCGGATACGCCATGAATTGCAGTTTTCGTATGGTTGGTTAGCGCAAGAATGCATCGACACGGCGTGGGTCAAAAAACTTGACTTGGATGAATTGAAAAAAGAACGTGTGAGTGCTTTTTGTGCGCGTTTTGGCAAATTCTAGGACTATTTATCCGACAAAGTTTTAAGGCTCTGGCTGGAGGCGGTGGGCGAACGGGTCGGTACAGCATTGGAAAATTATTCACTCGCCGAGCGCGCAGGAATTTTAACGATTGCTTCTGAGCAAATGATAGAAATTCGTACCATCCGCAATCGCTTGACGCATGAATATATCGAGAATGCCGCCGCCTTTGCAGCTGATATAAATGCCGTATTAGTAATGACTCCCCTGCTGTGTACAACCTTAGATAAATTGACACAGCATTATCAGCAAGTAGTGTTAGCAGCAAATAAAAATTAGTGCTTGATTGACCTCAATAAAAAAGCGACTTTTAAGTCGCTTTTTTATGCACGCTAAAAATGCCCAAATAATTTGATTACTTGCACCGCTGTACTCAGCAATTTTTAATTGATGGTGGTGTTGAAATTAACCGTGGCGGTTTCACCTGGACGCAGTTCGCCTGCGGTGTAACCCAGTTCAACAGGCATAGCGAGCGGATAGTCAATCAGAATGTTGCCGAGGTTATGGCTAGCCCCATCGGCATCGGCGTTGCTCGTAGTGAGGAATTTTGGATAGTTGGCTGCGGGGCGGGTTGTGCCTGTTAGGCTGAGTTTGAAGCCTTTGCCGGTGGCGTTGTTAGGTGTTCCAACGGTGCTTGAGCAGGTCGTTGCGCTGTTAGGTGCAACGAGGTTGGCATCGAAACTCAGAGCGGTATTAAGCGCGTCGCTAATTTGGGTTAGATTAGCTGCGATTGCACCTGTGTTTGCCACGCTAATGTTCCAGCTCGCCAAGCTCGCAGGGATATATTTAGGGTTGCTCACGCCATTGACGGTGTCACACAGTACGTTCACTGTTTTAGTGACTTTGATTGTGGCAATGAGGCAAGCATGGGTTTCTGTAAATAAGGTGCTAACTTCGCTGGCATTAAGCGCGCCATCAAATACTTTAACTTCATCGATTAAGCCCGTAAATTTATAGCCCACGGCAGCACCCCAGCCGCTGATATGTAAGGTGTTATGCACAGTTGCGCTGGTGTTGTTAGGTACGCTAAGTTGTTGTGCTAACACTTGCGCCACCCCATCTAGGTACAGGCTGTTATTCGTCACGCTGCCATTGGTAAAAATTGCCGTGACGTGATGCCAACCATTTGCCAGCCCTGCTGAACTAATGCCATAGACATCGCTATTACCAGTATTAAAGCCAAAAAACCCGCTGATAAGCCATAAGTCATGGATGTTCCAGCCAACAGGCATGACATTATTTGTACCGTTCCAATTCATCCAAAAGCTCACGCTGGTTTGCCCATTCGTACTGAGATTGACAGGTAATCCTGCCATCGTCAGTTCGCTACTGCCGCCCGCAAAGCTGCCGTATCCACATGTGCCCGGTGAGCCAGTACGAGCTGGCGTAGCGGTTGCGGGTACGGCGAGTGGCGTGCCGATAGCCGAACCTGTGTGATTGTTGCCGCTGCTATCCGTGACCGCTCCCCAGCTAGCTTCTTCCAGATGATATTGAGCGAGCAAGGTTGGGGCGAGTCGATTGATAAAAGTACAGTTGACATTCGCGCCTAGCGCGGTGGCTGAGGCGGGCAGCGTTAAGGTGTTACCGAACAATGTTGTTCCCGCAATCGTCGTGTTATTCGCATCAACACAGCTTGCTGACATGAGGCTAAAGCCAATAGGCGTGGAGACTTGAGTGATGTCGGTGGCGGTATTGTTAGCCGAAAAAGCGACGTTGCCGAGTCCGAGTGCGGTGGTCGGGGTGGACTGGAGCGTGGTGCTAATTGGCGTTGCGGTGGTGGGCAAGCCATTAGTACCCGTATAGCTGAAAGTCCCTATACCGTTCATGCTGCTGGAGCGGACGGTGATGCCCGCTGGGCAGGCATGTGTTTCATTGAATAGCGTGCTGACATCGGTGGTTGCGAGTGCGCCGTCAAACACTTTGACTTCGTCTATCAGCCCAGTGAATTTATAGCCTGCGTTTGCACCAAAACCGCTGACATGCAGCGTGCTCGCCACACTGACATTGATTAAATTGGGTACGCCTAATTGCTGAATGAGTGTTTGCGCTATGCCATCAATGTATAGGCTGTTGGTGGTGACGCTGCCATTACTGAAAACAGCGACAACGTGATGCCAGCCGTTCGCTAATCCCGCTGAACTGATGCCATACACATCGCTGTTATTGCTGTTAAAGCCAAAGAAACCATTGGTTAACCATAAGTCATGGTTATTGCCCCAGCCGATAGGCATCACCCCGTTCGTGCCGTTCCAATTCATCCAAAAACTCACGCTGGTTTGTGCACCAGCGGCGAGGTTGACAGGCAATGCTGGGATGGTTAAGTCGCTACTACCGCCACTGAAACTACCATAGCCGCATGTTCCAGGTGAGCCTAGCCTAGCGGGAGTGTTATTGAGCGAGCTAGGTAGCGGTGCACCGCTAATCGTGCCATTGCGATTGTTGCCGCTGCTGTCAGGCACGTTACCCCAGACTTCTTCTAAGTGATATTGCCCTAGCAAGACGAAGCTGTGCGCACTCTGCGCATAAGCGACGAGTGCCAAAAAAACGAAAAAAATGCGCAGCATTTTGCTAGGCGCGTTAGGCATTAAATGCACTTTATAATTTTTAATGGATTAAGGTCAGTCGGTAGGTTTCAGGGCAATTTAAAAGTCGCGAGAGTATATGCGCTTCGACTTAAATTGCTGTGCCATCGGTCGTAATTTTCATACCGTTTAGCGGGGGGCTGAGGCGATACGCGCTTAATGTATTTCTTTACTCGTTTTGCGCCAGCTTCGGTTTTGATAAGGCTGGGTTTTGCGCGAAGTAGCGGGTGATGCCGCCTAACACCGCACGCGCCATTTTTTCTTGATATTGCGTGTCATTTAGGCGGCGTTCTTCATCGGGATTACTGATAAATGCTGTTTCGACCAAAATGGAGGGAATGTCAGGCGATTTCAACACGGCGAAGCCTGCTTGTTCGACTTGACCTCGATGGAGTTCGTTGATGCTGCCTAATTCGCCCAGCACATATTTCGCCAATTTCATGCTGTCGCTAATCGTAGCGGTCTGCGACAAATCCAGCAGGGTGCGAGCGAGATAGGGGTCTTTGATGTCCAGATTTACGCCACCGATTAAATCCGCTTCATTTTCTTTTTTCGCTAACCAGCGTGCGGCGGTGCTGGTCGCGCCATGTTCGGACAAAGCAAACACCGATGAGCCGCGTGCGGAGGGTTTGATAAACGCATCGGCATGAATCGAGACAAATAAATCGGCATTGGCTAGCCTTGCCTTGACCACGCGCCCGCCGAGTGGAATGAAATAATCGCCATCGCGTATCAGTATGGCGCGCATATTTGGCGTGTTATCAATGAGTTCTTTCACCTTGCGCGCAATCGCCAAGGTGACATTTTTTTCATGCGTGCCGGCGCGTCCATGTGCGCCAGGATCTTCACCGCCATGCCCCGCATCAATGGCAATGATTAAAGTGCGCGCACGTAACTCAGTAGGGCGACGTGCAGCAGGCTTAGGCGTGGCGGGGAGGGGCGTTAGATTAGGCGTGACTTGATCGGACGGTAGTGCGGCGGGTGTTTCGCTGTCGGTGGATGTTGCAAGCGGAGACGACGCGGATTGATTGGCTTCGAGTAAAGCCATCATCGGATCAACGGGATGGACGGGATAAATATCCAGTACCACACGATGACCGTATTCGGCTACGGGTTTGAGATCGAATAGTTGCGGCTTGATTGCCGTTTTCAAATCTAACACTAAGCGCATCACACCCGGCTTAAAGCGACCGATGCGAATACTTTTAATGTAGGGGTCGTTGGCGGCAATTTTGCTGGCTAAAGTATTGAGTTCGGCGTTGCTCTCCACGCCGGTTAAATCCACCACTAAACGATCAGGATTTTCGATACTGAACATCTTGTGTGCGATGGGCTGCTTCGATTCTAGGGTGAGACGGGTGTAATCCTGAGCCGGCCAGATGCGTGCGGAAACGACTTCATTCGCCGCGTAAGCCGTCGCATGGCTGATTAAAACCGCGAGACTGATTAGTTTTGTAAATGACTTAAACATTGCTCACCTTTAGGGCTCAGGGCTGTCATATGTAGGATGCGACCACTCGCTAAAATATCGAACTGCAAAATCAAATCGGCGGCAGGGAGCAAGTCGCCCGCTTGCTCTGGCCATTCAATCAATAAAATGTTGTGCGCATTCGCTTCGTCGCGAAACCCCGCGTCATCCCATTCTTGCGGGTCGTTCATCCGATACAAATCAAAATGTCGCACGGAAAATCCAGCCATTTCATAAGGCTCTAACAGCGTGTAAGTCGGGCTTTTTACCCGCCCTAGATAGCCCAAACCTTGCAACACCCCACGCACCAAGGTCGTTTTGCCTGCGCCTAAATCACCGCTTAAATAAATCACCAAGCCGTGTGTTAGCACCGCAGCGAGACGTTGCGCAAACGCTAAACTGGCGGATTCATCGGCGAGCGTGAGAGTCAGAGGCATTGAGTTGGTAAGTGGTAAGTGGTAAGTGGTAAGTCGTAAGTCGTAAGTCGTAAGTCGTAAGTCGTAAGTCGTAAGTCGTAAGTGGTAAGTGGTAAGTCGGAGCGCGGTGGTTTGTTCACTTACCACTTAGGCACGCAGTGCCGCTCCACTCAACACTTTTCGGTATGATGCGCGCCGTGAAAAATTTTGCCCCAACCACTGTCGATTACACCGCGCTCACCGCGCAAATTGAAGTCTGGGCTGCTGAGTTAGGCTTTCAAGCAGTGGGGATTGCCGACACAAATTTGGCTGAAGCGGAGCACGATTTACTGCAATGGTTGGCGCAGGGATTTCACGGCGGCATGGATTATATGGCAAAACATGGCACGAAACGTACGCGCCCAGATGAGCTGGTTACGGGCACGGTGCGGGTGATTGCTGTGCGTATGAATTATTTGCCTGCGGCGGCGGATAGCTGGCAAACCTTGGCCGACGGGCAACGCGCCTTTATTTCGCGTTACGCGCTAGGGCGTGATTATCACAAAGTGCTGCGCCAGCGTTTGGCGCAACTTAGCGCAAAAATTCAAGCGCAAGTCAGTGAATTTGAGGGGCGCGTGTTTACCGATAGCGCACCCGTGATGGAAGTGGCTTTAGCTGAGAAAGCAGCCCTAGGCTGGCGTGGCAAGCACACTTTGTTGCTGAACCGCGAACACGGTTCGTGGTTTTTTTTAGGTGAGATTTATATCAATTTACCGCTGCCAGTGACCGCCGCTAGCAAGCCAGAAAATCATTGCGGTACATGCACACGCTGCATCGACATTTGCCCGACGCAGGCGATTATTGCGCCTTACCAATTGGATGCGCGTCGCTGTATTTCTTACCTGACCATAGAGCTGAAAGGCTCGATTCCATTGGAGTTTCGCAAGGCGATAGGCAATCGTATTTATGGCTGCGATGATTGCCAATTAGCCTGTCCGTGGAATCGTTTTGCACAAGTCTCGCTAGAGCCTGATTTCGCGGTGCGACAAGGCTTGGATAAGGTGAGTCTGCTGGAATGTTTCGCGTGGGACGAATTGCTGTTCGCACAAAAATTTGCAGGCAGCGCGATTTATCGTATCGGTCATACGCAGTGGTTACGCAATGTGGCGTTGGCATTGGGCAATGCGCAGCACAGCGATGAGGTGGTGAACGCGCTGAAAAGTCGCGCACAACATGAATCTGAAATCGTCCGTGAACAGGTGGCTTGGGCATTGGCGCAACACGAAGTTTTTTAATTTTTATAAGGGGTTAACTATGCTTTACGCAATTATGGGTAACGATGTGGCGAATAGTTTGGCGCAGCGCATGACAGCAAGACCTGCGCATTTAGCACGTTTACAAGCCTTGCAAGTGCAAGGTCGCTTGCTGTTAGCAGGCCCTTTTCCATCTGTGGATGCGCTAGATCCAGCCGCAGCTGGCTTTACGGGTAGTTTAATCGTGGCGGAATTTGCCAGCTTAGCGGAGGCACGCATTTGGGCGGATGCTGACCCTTATGTGGCGGCGGGCGTATATGCGCAAGTTGAAGTGCGCCCGTTCAAAAAGGTGTTGCCATAATGACCGCACGCATAGCGCAGATGGCAGCGTGTTTGCAGATTTTGCAGCCTATTAGCCTAGAAATTATTGATGAAAGCCTGCTACATGCGGGTCATGCAGGCGCGCGCGACGGCGGCGGACATTATGTGCTGAAGCTGTGTTCGGCGGCTTTTGTGGGCAAAAATACGATGACGCGTCAGCGTATGATATATTCCGCGCTCGCTGAAATGATGCAGCATGACATCCATGCGCTCAGCATTGATGCTAAAGCACCTAACGAACTCTAACTAAGGACGATAATATGTTAAAAAGCACTAAATTTGTCTCATTTGCATTGTTTGCTGCATTATCTTGCAGTGCTGCACACGCTGAAGAAAAGTCCGCCGCATTGGTGAATGGCGTGTCGATTGCGCAATCGCGTGTGGATATGGCGGTTAAGGCAGAAGTAGCGCAAGGTCAAACCGATAGTCCTGAATTGCGCAAAAGCATCCGTGAGAATCTGATTAAGCGTGAATTGATGCTGCAACAAGCAGCCAAGCTAGGCTTGGATAAAACGCCTGAAGTGGTGCAAGAAATTGATTTGGCGAAGCAGTCCGTGTTGATTAACGCTTATTTGCTGGATTATATGAAAAAAAATCCCATCAGTGATGAAGTGTTAAAGCAAGAATATGAAGGGCGTAAAGCGAAGTTGGGTGGTAAAGAGTATTTGGCGCGCCATATTTTGCTCGAAACGGAAGCTGAAGCGAAAGCGATTATTGTGCAGTTAGGCAAAAAAATGAAGTTTGAAAAACTGGCAGCGAAATCAAAAGATGTCGGCTCGGCTGCACAAGGTGGGTCGTTAGGTTGGGCTGCGCCCGCGAATTTTGTGCCAACTTTTGCGCTTGCATTGCAATCACTGAAGAAAGGCGAATACACCAAAACGCCTGTGCAAACTCAATTTGGCTGGCATGTGATTCAAGTCGAAGATGAGCGTGCGCTGAAAATTCCCGCCTTTGATGAGGTGAGGCCGCAATTGCAGCAACGCTTGCAACAGCAGGCGATTAGTAAAAACATCGCGGATTTAGAGGCTAAAGCAAAAATCGAGTAATGATTGTTGAGTTCTCGTTAGCTTAAAAAAGGACATCTCACGATGTCTTTTTTTTGCTCTATGCAACCGTTCATCGGCTTTTATGACGTTTTATCAACAGGGCGTTGGCGTTTCTGATGATTATCTAGATAATTCGTTTGAGGGCGTTTTTAAGTAGTTTGTTAGGTTTAATAACTTGCTTCAGAAGTACTTGCTAAGCAGTTGTTCTTTTTATAGTTTATAATCACGCGCAGTTTGCTTGGGTTAGCTAGTTATTGGGGTGACTAATTTTTTACTCAAGTTTATTTTTTATATGATTGAACTAAGTGTGGGTGGGGTTATCAACAACCCCGTTGTAAATATAACTGGATTTCTATAATTTTTTGTAACCAACTCACATCAATCATAATTTCAATCCGATGTCGATAAAGTATGAGTAAATCGCTAAAAATCAAACTATTAAGCCACGCTAGCTTAGCGTGGCTTTTGGCGTTTTTGCTTGTCCCTCAAGCAAGTTGGGCGGTGTCCGCGCTGGCGGGTTCGACGATTTCAAATCAGGCGACAGTGGGTTACAGCATGGGTGTGGGTGCTGCCGCACAAGTGCAGCCTAATATCATCAGTAATGTGGCAAGTTTTGTGGTGGCGGAGCTCATTGATCCTCGTGTGACTTGGCAAGACGCGTTGCCCGTACCAGTTAATACGCCGGGCGTGAATGCAGTATTAACATTTTTGTTGACTAACGCGGGCAATGGTCAGGAAGTGTTTGGTTTGGCGCGCACCAATGCGCCTGCACCGATTCCTGCGACGAACTTTGTGCCCGTGAATAGCGTGTTGTATGACCCCGCCAATAGCCCAACGGGCGCGATATTTTTGGAGACCAATGGTGTGGCGGGGTTTCAGCCAGGTTTGGATACGGTTTACACGCCTGGTGTAAACGACCCCAGTCTCGCCCCCGCTGCCACGCAAATTATTTATCTCGTGAGCGATACCCCTGCTTTAGTTGCCAATGGTAGCAAGGGTGATGTGCGCTTAACAGCTCGCTCTAAAACCGTGGGTGCGGCGGGGGCGGCACCCGGTACGGCGTTGGCTGGTTTGGGGCAGGGCGGCAGTATTGCGGTGGTGGGTAAAACGCGCGCGCAAGCGGCGAGTACGGGTAGTTACATCACCAGCGGTTTGAGTGTGGTGGTGACGAAAACGATAGTGAGTGTGCTTGATTCTAACGGTGGGGTGTTGGTGATGCCGGGTTCGATTGTGACGTATCAGGTTGTGGCGGCATTGACGGGGGCGGGGACTGCAACAGGCTTGGTGATTAACGATCCGCTGCCTGCTAATACTACTTATGTGCCAGCCAGCATGACCTTGGCGGGCATCGCGCTGACTGATGTGGCGGATGCTGATCAAGGGCAATTTATTGCGGCGAGCAACAGTGTTTCAGTGGCGTTGGGTAATTTAACTTCAACCGCGCTGACGGGTGTGAATGCTGTGATTACCTTGCGTGCAAAAATTAACTAACAGGAGATGGTGATGAAGATGATAAAACCGACACGTTTGTTATGCACGGCAGCCTTGTTGGCAGGCTTGAACGCGGTGTCGCTTAATGTTTATGCGGTGACTGGTGCGATTAAAGTGACGAGCATTGCTGAGACTGATGTCGAGGTAATGAAAGCGGGCAAAAAGGAAATCAAGCGTATTCCACTTAGCAAAGCAGTGCCTGGGACGGAAGTGATTTTGACGACGCGTTTTGAAAATGTCAGCGACAAAACCGCAACGGGTGTGACGATTAATAATCCGATTGCCAAAGAGCTGGAATATAAAGCGGGTAGTGCGTTTGGTGCGGATTGTGAAATTTTATTTTCGGCTGACGAAGGTAAAACTTTCGCGGCTGCGGAGAGTTTGAAAATTAAAGTGGCAGAGGGTGAGCGCAATGCCTTGCCTAAGGAGTACACCCATGTGCGCTGGATTTACAAAGGTCAGCTCGCGGCGGGTAAGGCAAGTGAAGTGGGGTTTAGGGCAATCATCAAATAACAGAATCAGCAGTAATCTTGAAGTTAGTAGTTCGGTAGTTCGGGTAATTAAAAGTTTTAATTTTAGGTAGTCATTTTTAGGAGAAATAACATGAAACAGCAAAAAACGAGTGGTGTATCCAAGCTCGTTGCATCGTTGTTGGGTGCAGCGTTGTTGGGCTTGGCTACACAAAATGCAATGGCGTTAACGGCGGCGGGTACAACTGTTAGCAATATTGCGACCTTGCAGTACGCGGTAGGTGGTGTTGCGCAAAACTCGATTAGTTCGAGTTCTGCGGCGGGCGGTAACTCAACACAAAATGGATCTCCTACAGCGGTCGGGGTTTCTGGTGCGGGTGGGGTTTTAGCATCTTCTTTCTTGGTTGATTACAAAGTTGACTTGAGTGTAACGGGTGGTACAACTGTTAACGTAACGCCTGGTCAAGTTGCCGCGACTAACGTAACGGGTACTTTGGGTGCTTACACAACATTTACTGTGCAAAATAACTCAAACGCAATTCAGAGCTTTAGTTTAGTAGCTGCTGATGCAGCGAATGGCGCGATTGTTTCACCTGCGGTAATGGATGCATTTAATACCGCGTCAAACACGATCTACGTTGATACTAACGGTAACCTTGTGTTAGACGCAGCTGATACGGCTATTACGACAATTACTGATTTGGCAGCAGCAGCCTCAATCAAAGTGTTTGTTGCTTCAGCGATTCCTGTAACAGCATTGAATGGACAAGCGGCAGCGGTGAGTTTGTTGGCAACAGCAACTTGGCCTTCAGTTATTCCTGCATGGGCTCCTGCAGGTGTCTTATCAGGTAACCCAGTTGTTGCAACGGCTGCTCTTACAGCTAACAACACGGGTTTAGTGACTGCGGATATCGTATTTGCCGATGCGGCGGGTGTGGTTGATGTCTTGCGTAGTGGTTCTCACTCTGCTTATGACGCTTATACCGTTGCGTCGGCTTTGTTGAGTGTGCAAAAAACGGTGGCATTGTTGTGTGACCCAGTAAATGGTGCAACCAACCCTATGAATATTCCAGGTGCTGCGGTGCAATATGCCATCACTATTGTAAACACGGGTGCTGCACCCGCATCGTTATCACAAATTAGCGATGCCTTGGCTGCGACAACAGCTTGGGATGCTACGCTGATTAGTGGTGCTGGCGCAGGTGCTGCTTGTGTGCCAGCTGCCGCCACCACATTGTCTGCAACGGGTTTTGGTGCGGTGAGTGGTACAGGTGTGACGACGAGTCATGTTGCGCCTGGCTTGGCTACTCAGGCAGTGACGGCTGGCGCAACCGTGGCGGGCGCAGTTGGTGCGCAAACGGTTACGGTCAACTTCCCAACTTTAGCTAGCCCTGCGGTTGCATTAGTTGGCGGGGTATTGCCTGCTAATCAGTTTGTGACGGTGTACTTCAATACTTTCGTTCAGTAATTCCGAACGAGATAAAACTTGGCTAATTGTTTAACAATTTGCTCATTCCCTGCTTGCCGCAAGGCGGGTGGGAATGGTTTTGACAGGTTGGCGGCAACGCCAGTCCGTCTTTTACTGCGCATCACACGGTGTGCAGCACAAGACGTGTCCCTCTTTCATATATACCAATAACTTCATAATGAAAATTTCTTTAACCTCGCTTAACTTTAAGCACCTGCTCGCGCAAGCGGCATGGGGCTTAGGGTTAAGTGTATTGAGTAGCGCAGTATGGTCGGCAACACCGCCGAATACTCCGATTACCAACACCGCGACGGCGAGTTATTTAGTGGGTGGCGTGGCGCTGACTACGCTAGGTTCGGTAGCCGTGAATACCGCTGCCTGTATCGCAGCAGGTATCAAGGTCGATTTACTGCAATACGTTGCGCCCGCGCGTGCTGCGTTTGCACCCTTGGCGACCAATCAAGTGGTCTCTGCGACCAGTGGTTCTGCAAGTGGTGCATTGACTGGGCCGTTTACGCCGCTCGCCGCACCCGTGTTGCTCAATGCCGCCGCGCCCACTGCCTTGCCCGCTACCTTGTTGCTTACGCCGTTGGCGAATGCTGCTGGACAAAGCATTGCGGCGTTCTCGCGCAATGAACCCGTGTTTGTACGCGTAACCAGTTTTGATGCCAATATCAATGCGGCGGTTGCCGACACCTTGGTAGTAACAGTGACCAGCACAGGCGGCGATAGCGAAGTGTTGCAACTCACCGAAACAGGCTTATCCACAGGTGTATTTACAGGTGTTATCAGCACCAATGTTGCCGCTCCGATTAAGAATGATGGTGTGTTGAGCCACACAGCGCGTAACGAACAAATCACCGCCACTTATAGTCATTCCAACTGCACCACGGGCGCACTGATTGCCGCATCTAGCAGCGCACTGATAGATCCTTACGGCATCGTGTTTGATTCCAAAACAGGTGCGCCTGTGAATGGTGCAACCATCACGCTAGTCAACTCTTTGACAGGGCTGCCCGCGACAGTATTGTGCGATGACGGTATTACCGTGTTGCCACAACCCATCGTGTCGGGTGCGCCGACCGTGTGTGATGCCGCGCCGCTAATGGGTGGGTATCGCTTCCCGCAAGTGGCAGCGGGCAGTTACAAACTCACCGTAACGCCTCCCCTCGGTCACACTTTCTCTTCTGTAGTCGCGCCTGCGCAGCTGCCCGCTACGGTGGGTATTCCTGCCACGCCCCCCGCTATTTTGGGTAACCCTGGCGCGCTCACGCTAGGTGGTTCATATGGCGGAGTGTTCACTTTGTTTGGCCCTGCCTTAAAAATTGATATTCCTTTGGATGCGGGTGGTGCGGTGTTGAGCTTGCAAAAAACCGCAGGCAAGGCGGTGATTGCGACGGGCGAATTTATGCCTTACACCATCACCATCACCAACGCTAATCTAGCCCCTGCCAACAACGTGCAAATTTTGGATCGCTTGCCTGCGGGCTTCCGTTACCAAAAAGGTTCGACCACGCTGAATGGCGCGCCGCTGGCTGATCCTGTTATTGCTAGCGATGGTCAATCGCTGACCTTTACCTTGGCGAGCGTGGCGGGTGCGGGGGCTTCAACCTTGAAATATGTAGCCTTGGTCACGGTTGCCGCGCGGGTCGGTATCGCCGACAACACCGCCGTTGCCTTCGGGAATTTTGTTTCCAACACCGCTCATGCCAGTGTGACGGTGCGGGAAGATTTGTTCCGCAATAAAACCATTTTGCTCGGTCGGGTGATTGATGGTTCGTGCGACGACAAAGTTGATAACGACCTGAAAGGTTTAGCGAATGCGCGCATTTTGTTGCAAGACGGTACTTACGTTTTGACCGACAAAGAAGGGCGTTGGCACATCGACAATTTGCGTGCGGGTACGCAAGTCGTGCAGCTCGATTTAGATTCATTGCCGAAAAATTACGAAATGATGGAATGCGAAAAGAACACCCGTTTCGCAGGGCGTAGTTATTCGCAATTCGTTAATTTGCAAGGCGGCACGATGTGGCGCGCCAATTTTCATGTGCAAAAGAAAGCCCCGCTGGCGTTGCGTGTGACGCAAACCTTAGGCGCGCAACGCGGCGCGGATAACACCGAAGTGTCGTTGGCGGTATTGAGCAGCACCGAAGTCACAGGCTATTCCGCCACTATTATTTTGCCCGCTGGAACTAAGCTGGTGTCAGGTAGTAGCACCTTGAATGGCGAAAAAATTGCCGATCCAGAAGTTGCCAATCAAGCTCTGACGTTCCGCAGCACTGCGCGTCCTGCGCATTGGCAAGACCAATATATTTTTGCGGTGACGGAGGTGAGCGACCTTGCCACATTCAAGTCTTTGTTGCGCTTCACCCCACCAGGTCGCCCTGCGCAAAGCGCACCGTTGGCGCAAGTAACGGTGAGCGGCGATGCCCCTGTGAGCAACGGGACGTATGCCGAAGTGTTGATTGAAGCAGATGAACTCAAGCCGCCTAAAACTGAGCAAGACGACAACGTCAATAATTTGCTGGAAAAATTGCCTTACGATGAAAAGTGGTTGGCGACAGCGCAGCCATCCGCTGAATGGTTGCATCCGCAAGCCGATTTCCATCCCAACTTATCGGCGATGTCGGTGGTGGTGAAGCATGCGCCAGGTCAAAGCGTCAGCGTAAAAGTGAATGGCGTGCTCATCGACCCATTGAAATTTGATGGCGTAAAAATGAATGCGGCGCGCACCGTGGCGTTGAGCTCATGGCGCGGCGTGATGGTTGAAGACGGCAAAAATATCTTTGAAGTGAATATCGTCAATGCCGATGGCGGCGTGGCGTTGCATAGCGTGCGTGATATTTACTATGCCTCCCTGCCTGACCACGTGGAGTTTTTGCCTAATCTGTCGCGCTTGATTGCTGATGGTAAAACGCGCCCTGTGATTGCGGTGCGCATTTTGGATAAGTTGGGCATTCCTGTGCGGCGCGGCATCAATGGCGAATTTAATTTGAATGAGCCGTATCGCTCATTTGATCGTCGTGCTGCAACCGATCGTCAGCCACTGACAGGCAGCATCGCAGGCAAAGCGCACTTTGAAGTGAAGGCGGACGGTATCGCACTGATTGAGCTCGAACCGACCACGCAAACGGGCGATGCGATTTTGAATTTCCAATTTGCCGACAAACGCATCCAAGAATTGCGTGCTTGGCTAGAGCCAAATCAGCGCGACTGGGTGTTGGTCGGTTTTGGTGAAGGCACGCTGGGGCAAAAAACCTTGTCGGGCAACATGACCGCTTTGCAAGCCAGCGGCGATGACAAACAATTATTCGACAACAACAAACTAGCCTTCTATGCCAAGGGTAGTATCAAAGGCGAATATCTCGTGACGGCTGCTTACGATACAGCGAAACAACTCAATCCTGCGCAAGTCAAACAGGCAATCGACCCAACCGCGTACTACACCTTGTATGCCGATGCCACGCAAGCGCGCTTCGATGCTGCAACGGCGAGCCGTCTGTATGTCAAAGTCGAACGTAAAAAGTTTTACGCCATGTTTGGTGACTACGACACAGGCTTGAGCGTCACTGAATTGTCGCGTTACAGCCGCACCATGAACGGGGTGAAATCCGAATATAAAGGCGACACGCTGGCTTACAACGGCTTTGCCTCGGTGACTGCGCAAGCCTTTGTTAAAGACGAAATTCCCGGTAACGGCACGTCAGGGATTTACAAAATTTCACGCAACAACATTTTGCTCAACTCGGACAAAGTGCGTATCGAAACGCGTGATCGTTTTCAATCGCAAGTTATCGTCAGCACGCAAAGTCTGACGCGTTATTTGGATTACGACATCGACTACGCCGTGGGTACTTTGGTGTTCCGCGATCCTATCCAAGCACGCGATGCGGCATTTAATCCTGTCTATATCGTGGCGGAATATGAATCCTCTGACACTGCCGATCAACGCGCCACTTTGGGCGGACGTGCTAGCGTGAAACCGCTGCAACAATTAGAACTGGGCACGACCTTAATACATGAAGGCACAGTTGGCGCGGCGGGTAATTTACAAGGCGTGGATGCGACCTATAAATGGGATGAGCAAACTAAGTTGCGCACCGAATTGGCTGGCACGAATCGCACCTTGGCGGGACAAGCCAAGTCAGGTTCGGCATGGTTGGGCGAGTTGACGCATCACGAAGCGGCGTGGGATGCCAAAGGTTATGTACGTCAACAAGGCGGCACATTTGGTATGGGGCAACAAGCTGCGGCGGAAATTGCCACACGCAAAATCGGTGCGGATGGACGCTTGAAATTAAGCGATAGCACTTCGCTACAAGGCACAACCTACCAACAAAGTAATTTGCTCAATGGCGCAAAAACTTCGCTGGTCGAAGCGCGCGTGGATAACCACATCACCGAAGCCTTGAATGCTTATTACGGCGTGCGTGATGCGCGCGACAGCAATAACTTAGGCACGAAACGCAGCGACCAATTTGTCGCGGGTACTGGCTATACGCTGCTGGATAAAAAGCTCACTTTGCGTGCGGCGGCTGAAGTAGGGGCTGGTACGGCAGGTAGCGTGATGATGCCCGACCGCTTGATTTTGGGCAGTGATTATCGCGTCAGCAATCAAAGCAAAGTGTTCGCTGAACAAGAATTTGCCAAGGGTGAAAAACTGAATGTGCAAACCACCCGTGTGGGGGTGCGTACGCAAGCGTGGACAGGTGCGGAAATGTCGGCTTCGGTGGCAGACAATTTCACCAACGATGCCGAACGTCTCTATACCAATATGGGCTTGGTGCAACGCTGGCAAATCAACGAAAACTGGCAAACTGATTTTGCTATTGACCGCACTAAAACGCTGAAAAATACCGCGCCTGCGCCGATTAACCTGAACACACCGTTGCCATCGGGTTCGGGTGGCGTAGTGGGTTTGCCTGCCATGACGGGTGATTACACTTCTGAATCGGCAGGTGTGGCGTATCACGAAAATATGTGGAGCGCGAACGGTAAAGTTGAATTGCGTAACTCCAGCTTGAGTCAGCAAAAAAATCTGTTGCTGGGTACGCAACGCAGTCTGGATGAAGGTCGCATCATGGGCTTGAGCTTTGCAATGCGTAATGCGACCACGGGCGCGACCATTGCCAATAGCAGCGACTTACGCGCTTCGTACGCGTCGCGCCCCAACGATAGCGAATGGGTGTGGTTAAACCGCACCGACTACATCACGCAATTTAGCCAAACGGGTATCAACAGCCAAAAAGGCAAAAAACTGGTGGACAACAGCAACTGGAACTGGATGCCGAATAACCACACGCAAATCTCCCTGCAATACGGTGCGAAATATGTGTTGGATAACATCGACGGCATGGACTACAAGGGCTACACCGACTTGATGGGCGTGGAAGGTCGTTACGACATTACCCAAGATTGGGACATCGGCAGCTTTGCCACCATGATGCGTTCAGTCAGTGTCGGCGTGCGCACTTACGGTATCGGTGCGTCAGTGGGTTATCACCTGATGGACAATATGTGGCTGGCGGGCGGCTACAACATGCGTGGCATGAACGATCGAGACTTTGCCAATGCCTCGTATCGCGCCAAAGGTCCTTACATCACCTTGCGGATGAAAATCGACCAAGACACGCTGGGCTTGAACGACAACAAAGGCAAAACACGTCCCTTGGCGGCGGAGTAAGAACATGCGCTACGCAAATTTGATTGATTCGCAAAGCCGAAAAGACAGTGTTAATAAACTATCTGGCATTAAATCGAGTCTGACCCTATTTAACTTGGGGGAGGGATTTGGGTGGGGGAAGACTCGTAATACCCCAACGAACGGAGGGAGCGCGATATGGCTTTGATGTCCGACAACCAAGACATTCGTTGGCAGCAGCGCTTCGAAAATTACCTGAATGCCTACAAGACATTACATGAAGCAGTTCTGTTGTCCCAGCAACGAGCACTTAGCGCATTGGAACAGCAAGGCTTAATTCAGAGCTTCGAATTTACTCACGAACTCGCATGGAATGTGCTGAAAGATTACCTGCAAAATAAAGGATTCGTCGATCTCATTGGTTCAAGAGATGCCACCCGCACTGCCTTTAAGAATGGGCTCATTGAGCAAGGCGACGACTGGATGAAAATGATTGTGGCGCGCAACCTTACCTCGCACACCTATAACCTAGCCATTGCGCAAGCTGTTGTGAAAGATATTCTGGAAAAATTCTATCCCGCGTTTGCAGCAATGACCGTGCGATTTACCCGTCTTAGCCAAGCATCGGAGTCCGAGTAATGAATCACGGACTCAATACAACTACAGTCAACAAGATTCAAACGGTATTTCTGCATCATCCAGAAATTGAAAAAGCCGTGCTCTATGGTTCGCGCGCCAAAGGCAACTACACAACAGGCTCGGACATCGACTTAACCCTGATGGGAGAGGCACTCACCGCTGATATGCAATACGAAATTTTCAGCGAATTAGATGAGTTATTGTTGCCCTACTCCATAGACCTATCGCTCTACGCGCAATTAGACCATCGCGCGTTACGCGATCACATTGAACGCGTGGGATTTGTGTTGTATGCGCGCAATGCCGCAGTAGTTGTTGTACAAGCTGTTGAGCGGCGCAGCAGCGGTATTTAAGCCCAGCTATTTTGTGGAAGATAACTATGAATAACTCGATCAATAAAAATAACAACACCCGCGCTCGCTTATTCAAACGTGGGCTGGCGGGCTGTGCTTTGGGCATTGCGGCGTTGCTGCCTGTTCATACCTTTGCCGACAACGTGGGACAGGTGCAAACCACTAAATACTTTGCGCCCGAAACGGTGGCGTTAATTAAGCAGCGTGCGCAAGACAAAGCCAACGGTGTGCCGGGTGCGGTGATGGGCTTTCAGGCGGGTGACACGCTTAATTACATTATTCAATTCACACCTGTTGCCAATGGCGGTACGGTGGGGGCGGGTGGCTATATCACTGATTACATTCCCGCGAATACTTTGGTGACCAATGCGCAGTTTGTGCAGCCTGATGGCATGGGCGGCTTTTATCAAGTGTCGCCCCCTGCGCCTGCCACCATGCCAGATGGTTGGGGGAAACGTGCCTTGTTTGCCTTCACCCCAGGTTGGACGAACGACCCCTACACGCTCAACCAATGCGCGCTGGCGGCAAAAACCACCGCCAATTGCGCGGGCAGCTTGGCGCAGTTGGTGGCCGACACGGGGATTTTTTATTCGACCGATCCGCGCACGGCGGTGTTTGTGGACCCCAGCACTGACGGACGCGTGCGCCAATGGGCTGCGCCAACGGGTAACGGTTACAACGTAAATCCCGCTGCGGGCGGAAATCTGATTCTTCTTATGGGCGGTGGGGCGAATACGCCTACGACCCATAATCTGTGGGATGCGTCTATGACGAATGCCTTCGGTACAGACCCAGCACTTCCGCCGATTTTGATACCGAATGCAGGTAACCCTTCGATTCTTGCCCCATTAAGTAAAGGCAAGGGAACAACACCCTATAACGCAGGTTCACCCGTGGCAGGCCCTGATTCGGGTTATCAACTGGATTACACGGGGCAAGTAGGGCCGTGGCAACGCGCTTATTACCCAGGCTCGATGGTGGGCTCGAATGCGTCAGGTCCTGCTTTGGCCATCGGCACACCTACTGTCACCGCCATGCCAACTTCGGCGGGGGCGAGTTTCCCGTTGCCTGCAACACCAATGCGCTGCGCTGGTCAGCAGGCCGCTTGACGGTGGGGCAACAAAGTTTCGTCAAAATTAGTTTGCAATTAACCGCCCCGCCGCCTGCCGCTGGTTTGGTTAACAACTCGGAAGTATTCGGTGGTGATGCCAGTGCCGATAATGGTCTGGGTAAAGGTCAGGATAATCCTTGGCCGTATGCGGTGATGAGTGTCGCCAGCAATATCTCGACCTTGTTCGCCTTCAAAGAAGTGGTGTGTGTGTATGACGCAACAGGCACGTGCGTGCCGAACAATGGCGCAAATTTACCCACTACCACGGTAGGTGCAGTTCCAGCAGCGGGGCCGAAAGTGCGTTATCGCCTAACCTATATCAACACCAATAATGCTACGCAGCACAACGTCACGGTATGCGACCAACTGCCCACCAATGCAGTGGTGGCATTCGCCACTGGGGTGACACAAATTAGTGCCTCGCCTAATCTCGGTGTGCCTGTGATGAGCCCTGCGGCATTAGCCTGCGGTTTGCCCCTTGCAACCGCCACAGGTGGCACAACCTTTAGTTACCCCGCCATTCCCGCCTTGGTAGGTGGCGCAGCAGGGTTGGTTGAGTTTGATGTGCAATATCCAGTGTTAACCGCTGGGGCGGTGATTAGCAACATGTTAAAAGTGGTGAGTACCGAAATTCCAGCGGGCATTACTTCGTTCGCACCGTCGAATGTGGTTGCCAGCATGGCGGCTAATTTGCTCATCACCAAAAGTGTGTCGCCCGGTGTCGTGGCAAAAGGCGACGCGGTAACGTACAGCATTGTGGTGGCGAATAGAGGCAGCGCGCCCGCCAATATCTCCACTTTGGTGGATACCTTGCCCGGCGTGGCGGCGGTTGCCCCTAATTTGTTGCCGAACAGCCGTTTTAATTATGTGCTGGGGTCAACCAGCATAACCATCAATGGCTCACCCGTGTCGGGGGCAAGCCCTGCCATGGTGGTGTTGCCAGCGACCAATCAAGAGCAAGTCACCTTCACCTTCCCTGCGGGGACGACCATCCCTGCGGGCGGTCAATTGCTGATGACGTTTAACGCCACAGCAGGCTTGCCGACCTTGAATGCGATGGTGTATTCCGCACCCGCCCCTGCCGTGCCAACGCAATACAGCAATACCGCTGTGATTAACTGTACCAGTATCTGCGTAACAACTGATCCTGCTGGTAAACCATTCAAACCACCGTTAGTACCGACCCCAACAGCAACAACAGGGCTGACTGCGCCTGTGGTATTGAACGCGCCTAATTTGTCGGTGCTTAAAACCATAGACTGCGTGATCACTGCGGGCGTGTGTACGCCAGGCTCTTATGTGGCGGGCAGTAGCATTCCCGTGGGGGCGTTGTTGCGCTACAAAATTGTGTACAGCAATTTGAGTAGTGGCATGCAGACCATCACCTTGACCGACACCTTGCCTGCGTCCACCACGGCGGCAGGGAATCTGTATGTCGCCAATGGCCCAGACATTCGCCCCAACACCTTGCCAGCGGCGAACATTTTGTCATCTAACCCCGCAGCGGCGGGTGCGGCGCGCGGCGCGGATGCGCTGTTGACTGCTATTCCTGCCAGCTCGCTGTTGAGTTTTACGCCGGCCAATTTGCTGGGCAACAGCGTCGGCACTTTGTATATGGATGTGCAAACCAATGTTGCTGCGCCGGCGGGCACGATTGTGACCAATAGTGCATCTATCTCCAGCACGCAACGCACCGCTGCGGCAGGGGTGGCGATTCTTCCTAGCAGTGTCAGTGCCACTACTTCGGCAACTTCCCTCACCATTACTAAAACTGCCGCCTCCCCCAACGTTGCACCGGGTGGTGTTGCGCTCTATACCATCACGGTGCGCAACACAGGGCTAACACCCGTTACCTTGACCAATATCGTGGACACTTTGCCGCGCCCTTCCGTGGGCACGATTTTGTGTAGCAATGCTGCTATTGCCCCCGCTGTGCCTGTAACGACCGCTGCGGGATGTCAAGCGGGCACGACGATTATGAACAACGGCGTGGCGGTAGTCGCACCATTGCCCACGCAAGTTGCGGCGACTCCAGTGGTGGGGCAAGTCAACACTTGGGCGTTGCCAGCGGTGGTGATTGCACCGAACACCAATCTGACCTTAAGTTTTAACGCTGCCTACAGTGCACTTGTGCCGCGCGGCACGACGCATAACAACACGGCAACGGTTACCGCCGCAGGCAGCACGTTTAGCACCGGCCCGACTGCGCCTGTGTCAGTGCCTTACAACAGCTTGAGCGTGACTAAAGCGGTGCTGACTCCCGCTACGGCAAGCATCGCGCCGAATTCGCCCGTGACTTATCAAGTGACCTTGACCAATACGGGTACAACGCCCGTGCCAGTGACCAGTGTGGTGGATTCCTTGCCGACGACCCCCGTTGGTTCATTGGGCACAATTAACTACACTTCAACCACCTCGGTGGTGATTAACACACCACCCGCCACCGCCCCCCCTCAAACACTGGCAGCTGTGGTTGCTTTACCTACCTTGGCAAATACCTACACCGTGGCGGCGACACCAGCGGCAGCAGTGGTGGGTACGCAACAAGCAGTCACTTGGCAATTCCCTGCCACCGCAGCCGTAGCACCTGCGCCACAAACCGCGAGTGCGACCACACCGATGATTCCTGTGGGCGGCACGATGGTGATTACCTTCACCGCGCAATATGGTGCAGTGCCCACTGCCACGACCTATTTCAACGATGTGAAAGTGAATTACATCGGTGGTTCAATGGCGAGCCTGACCCAGCAAAATTTAGCCCCCGTAACCGTGCCCGCGATTTCTAAAATCACCAAGACCATTGATTGCGTCTATCAAGGTTTGCCGCTGACCTGTACGCCTGGCTCATACATAGATGGCACGCCGATTCCTGTGGCGGCCAAGTTGGGCTACAAAATTGTCTATGAAAATTTAGCGGCTGTGCCGATGACGGGGATTAGCGTGAGCGATGTGTTGCCTACGCAAGTCGTCCTCGCGCCTAACCCCATCAGTAATCTGATGATTAACGGTGTGGCGGCAGCGATTCCCGCTGCCTTGGCAAATCCTGCGGCAACCGTGCTATTGCCCGCTTTGCCTGCCACCGCCAACAACATGCGCGCCGCGTTTGGCACAGCAGGTGCGCAAGGCATCATTACCTTTGATGTGCAAACCAATGCCACCACGGGCGTAGGTGTGACCAACACCGCCAGCATGAGCAGCACGCAAGACACGGCGGGGGCAAGCAGCTCGGCAACCGCGCAAGTGGCGGGGGCGAATTTGACGGTGAGCAAAGCCGTTACCACGGGTACGCCCAGCACGGTTGCGCAAGGCGGCACGGTGTCGTACACGATTAACGTGCGCAACGATGGGGCAGCTCCCGCCACCTTGACTAGTTTGGTGGATACCTTGCCAGGTGTGTTGCCCGTCGTCCCTGCGACCGCGCCGACCACTAAATTTACTTACGCCACCACCACAGGGGCAATGCTCAACGGCATTGTCATGATTGCTCCTGTGCCAGGACTGCCAGTGAATAATGTACTGACCAACCGCGATGCGGTGACGTGGACTTTCCCTGCGCTGACGATACCCGTGGGACAAAGTTTGACCTTGACCTTTACCGCCACCGTAGGCGCGGCGATGCCCAAAGGCACTGCCGCCGCACCGAATGCGACTTACTACAACGATGTGGCTGCCAACTACACGGGTGGCGCATTCCCCAGCTCAACAGCGGGTAGTCAAGCCCCTGTGGTCGTGCCGTTCTACACACTGACCATGAGCAAGACCATAGATTGCGTGTATGACGCACCGTTAGCCCCCGCGCTGCCTACTTGCCAGCCCTATGTGGCGAATACGCCGATTCCACCCTCCGCTAAGTTGCGTTACAAATTGAGCTACAGCAATTTGTCTAGCTTGGCGCAACTGGTCACGATTAAAGACAGCTTGCCAGCCTCGGCGACGGCGGCAGGCAATCTGTATGTAGGCACAGGGCTGGAAGTACGCCCCAGTACGCCTCCGCTGTCGCAAAATCCCGCCTTGGCAGGCGCGCCGCGCGGTGTGGATGCGGTATTAACGGTGGTTGCACCGAGTGCAATCATTGCCATGACTCCCGTCACCTTGGCGGGTAATGGTTTGTTGAATAGTTCAGGCACGCTGTTTATTGATGTGCAAACCAGCGCACTGACTGGTACCTCGGTCATTAACTGCGGCTCGGTGAGTACCATAGCAGCGGATACCTGCGCCACCTTGGCTTCCTTGTCGATGGTGAGCAGTACTGCCAGTGCCAGTGTGGCAAACGCAGCAGTATTGAAAATCAGCAAAACCACTAGCACGCCGAATGTGGCAGTGAATGGGCAAGCGACTTACACCATTACCATTACCAATAGCGGTACAGCCCCCACCACCGCTTTGCGTGTGTATGACTTTTTACCGTATAGCGGCACAACCGTTGACGCGACGCGCCGCTTTAATTTTGTAACCGCTTCATCGCTGTTTACGGGTGGTTTGCCCGTGGTAACGCCGACCACCGTTGTTGCACCGAGCATTCCCCCTTACGCGAGCCACTTGAATCAACAACAAGTGATGTGGGACTTCCCTGGCTTTGCTTTAGCACCAAACGCGAGTGCCACCATTACCTTCAATGCCAGTGTAGGGGCTAACTTGGGCATGGTGAGCTATTTGAATAGCGCGCGTTATGAATACACCACGGGTGGCGTGAGCTATAACGGTAATTTAGATAATGCGGCGATGGTGAACGTCAGCAATCCCACCCCTTCGCTGACTTTTTTGAAAACAGTCAATGTATTTTCTGATCCAGTGAATGGCGCGACCAACCCTAAATTCATTCCCGGTGCGGTGGCGGTATATGCCTTGACGGTGACCAATTCGGGTACTGGCGTGGTGGATAACAACAGCTTAGTGATTACCGACCCCTTGCCCGCCAATACCTCGCTCTATGCGAAAGATTTAGGCGCGGCAGGTTCTGGTCCGTTTGCCTTTAGTAATGGGGCAACCGCGAGTGGCTTAACTTATACCTACAACGCCGCAGCGGTAGCTAATCCCACTACCAGCGCGCCGTTCCCTGATTTACAGTTCTTTGGTGGCGCACCAACGCCTGCGTGGGGTTATGTGCCTGTGCCGAATGCGGTGGATGGGTGTGATCCTTTAGTTAGTCAAGTGCGCATCAATCCTAAAGGTATTTTCGCAGGGAGTCCGACCGCACCCAGCCCTAGCTTCATCTTGCAATTCCGCGTTTGCGTTAAATAACCGAGTGCCTACCATGCGTAAATTATTACTGTCTTTATTGTTGTCTATCTCCGTTGTGGCAGTCGCCGCCCCCGATCCTGCCCCAGCCAATTTGCAACAGATTGAAGCCTTGCAACGGCGCGCCGACACCTTAGCGTTTGGCGAGGTGGGTTCGGATAGTTATCACCTCGCCAAAGCGCGCGCTTGGCTGGATATGGCGTTAAGCGAATATCACCAAACTGACAGCAGCGGCACCATGTTTGCCGCCATCGCGCAAGCGCAAGTGTTGCTGGATGCGATTGAAGCTCGCCAGGCGAATATCAGCATGGATACGCCGCAAGATTTGCAAGGTACTGAGACGGTACGAGAAGACTTGTGGGCGCAAATTGCCGAGCAGAAAAAAGGCATGTTTTTCAAATGTAGCCAACGCCAAATTGCCGAAGCCGAAGTGCAATTGGTTTGGGCGGGACATGAGAAAAAAGAATCGGGCTGGAGTCATGCCGAATCGTATGCGCGTGGCGTAGAAAACTTACTCTATGAAGCCAAAACCAATGGTGAAAATTGCGATAAGGCACAACAGTTAGCCGACAAAAATGCAGGCAAAGCCAACGCGCCGAAAGATGTGCAAAAACTGTCTTTGTCGGGTGATGCCTTGTTTGTGTTTGGCACAGATAAATTGATGGATGGCGCGGATGAAAGTTTGAATAAATTGGCGACTGAGATTAAGAGCTGGGTGTCAATTCAGTCCATCTTGTTGGTGGGTTACACCGATAGATTGCGTAGCGATGGTAACGAAGCGAAGAACCGTAAACTGTCTGATGATCGAGCTGAACGGGTGAAGCAATACTTGGCAGCGCAAGGCATTCCCGTCGAAAAAATCAGTGCGCAAGGCGGTGGTTCTAGCCGACCTATTGTGTTGTGTTCCAACAAGGAAAGTAAAGCCAAGCAAATCGCCTGTTTACAACCGAATCGTCGTGTAGAAATCACCTTGCGTGGCGAAAAATAGTAGCGTGATGCTCTGTTAAGGAGCATCCAGCCAATAAAAAACCGCTCTCATTGGAGCGGTTTTTTTATTGCGTAAAGCATAGCGTGGCGTTAATTTTTTTCTTTTGCTTCGTCGATATATTTACTCAGCCACACCCCTTGTCCCAAGATAAAAACCAGCATTAAGGCGGTAAAGCCAAACAACTTGAAGCTGACCCACGTATCGGTCGAATAATTAAACGCGACGTACAAATTGAGGAAACCGAGTACAGCGAAAAAAATACTCCAGACTAAGTTGACGCGATTCCAAACCAGCACGGGCAGGGCGATTTTTTCGTGTAGCAAGCTGCGCATTAGGTTTTTATGAAAGCCGTAATTCGATACCAACAAAATCAGTGCGAACAGCCAATACAACACGCTGGGTTTGAATTTAATAAAATTCTCATCATGCAAAATCAGCGTCGCGCCGCCGAACACGGTGATGATGGCAAAGCTAATCCACATCATCATCTCGACCTTGCCGTGACGGACTTTGCTCCAGATAATTTGCGCGATGGTGGCGGCAATGGCAACGGCGGTTGCGACATAAATACCTGCCGTTTTGAAGGCGATAAAAAACAGCAGAATGGGGAATAAATCGAATAAAAATTTCATAATTTTTCTAGGTTAAGTGCAGCAGAGTTAATGCAAAAGCGCAGTCCAGTTGGCTGTGGACCATCAGGAAAAACGTGACCGAGATGCGCACCGCAATGCTGGCAACACACTTCGTCACGCACCATGCCGTGCGACACATCGCGTTTAATCAAGACGTTTTCAGTGGTTTCGGCTTGGTAAAAACTCGGCCAACCCGAACCCGAATCGAACTTAGCTTGCGAGTTAAACAGCGCGTTATCGCAACACACGCAACGATACATCCCTGCCGCGTGTTCATCCCAATAAATGCCCGTAAAGGGCGGCTCAGTGCCGCATTGCCGCGCAACGTGATATTGCTCATCACTCAATTGCGCGCGCCATTCGGCATCAGTTTTTTTAACGGTATGACTCATTTATTTTCTTTCTACAAAAATTATGTGGGCTTTGTTCGTTCATTTAGGGTGTCTCGAAAAACTCAAATATCGAAGCGAGGCTAACCCGCAAGGGGCTTCCCCATGAAACATAGTCGCTTGCGCTCCTTGTTTCGTGTGAAGGCGCGAAAAAAAAATTACGACGACGCATAGATGACTATGTAAGGAGTAATTTTTTGCTTGTCCTCAGGCGTTGTAGCTGGGGGTGAGCAACAACGCATCGCGAAGAGATTTTAGTTTTACGAGATGCCCTATAAAACCTCGCCCGCATGATCTGCTAAGCGCGAACGTTCGCCACGCATTAGCGTGACATGACCGCCGTGTTCCCAGCCTTTGAATCTATCCACCACATAAGTAATGCCTGAGCTGCCTTCGGTTAAATACGGCGTGTCGATTTGCGCGATGTTGCCCATGCAGACGACTTTAGTGCCTGGCCCTGCACGCGTCACCAGCGTTTTCATTTGTTTTGGCGTTAAGTTTTGCGCTTCGTCGATGATGAGATATTTGCTTTGGAAAGTACGTCCGCGCATGAAATTGAGCGACTTCACTTTGACGCGCGAACGTATCAAATCACGCGTGGCAGCACGTCCCCAGTCGCCGCCTGCTTCATCGGTTTTAGTCAGCACATCGAGGTTGTCTTCTAGCGCGCCCATCCACGGATTCATTTTTTCTTCTTCCGTGCCGGGCAAGAAACCAATGTCTTCACCGACCGGCACGGTGACGCGGGTGATGATAATTTCTGAATAAACTTTAGTTTCCAGTGTTTGCCATAAGCCCGCTGCTAAAGTCAGCAAGGTTTTACCCGTACCCGCTTGACCTAGCAAAGTGACGAAATCAATTTCAGGATCGAGCAATAAATTCAGCACGAAATTTTGTTCGCGATTGCGCGCCACAATGCCCCATACGCCGTTTTTGCTGTGCGTGTAATCGGTCAGGGTGCGCAGCGTGGCAGTCTCGTCGGTTTGCTTGAGTACCAAGGCATAAAACGGGGTATCACTTTCTTGATAGACGAATTGGTTGCGATGAAAAGTCGCGCACAGCGGGCCGTTAATTTCGTAATAAGTGTGCGTGTCTTGCTGCCAAGATTTCAAATCTTTGCTGTGCGTGTGCCAAAAATCATCGGGCAACATCAGCACGCCGCTGTAGAGCAAATCGCTATCTTCCAACACCTTGTCGTTGAAATAATCTTGTGCTTCTAGACCGAGTGCGCGCGCCTTGATGCGCATGTTGATGTCTTTGCTGACCAAGATAACGGGGCGGTCGGGCTGCTGTTGTTGCAGGCCGATGACCACGCCCAAAATTGCGTTGTCGGCTTTGCCTAATTCGAGATTTTGCGGCAGCTCGTATTTGACGAAACTGGTTTGCAGATACAGCCGTCCCGTGCAGCTTTTGTGTGCAGGCGAAATCAGCGCGATGCCTTCTTCAATGTTGCGTGGTGCGTCGCTGACAATTTCATCCAAAAAGCGACTCACTTGGCGCGCGTTACGCGCCACTTCAGTCATGCCTTTTTTCTTGTTATCCAACTCTTCCAAGACAAACATTGGCAAGCAAATATCGTGTTCTTCAAAGCGATACAAACTGGTCGGGTCGTGCAACAAAACATTGGTATCGAGGACAAATAATTTATGTGCATCGCTGTTGCTAGAGCCTGTACGAGGGGACATTGCGTTCTCCATTTATGAGTTAAGCGACTTCACCACACCGAGCACCTCAACTGCATGTTCGGCGACTTTGACACCGCGCCATTCCTGACGCAAAACACCCGTTGCATCGAATACGAAGGTGCTGCGCTCGATGCCGCGCACTTGTTTTCCGTACATCATTTTCTGTTTCATTACGCCGAATAATAGACACAACGCTTCGTCCGTGTCGGCGACCAACTCGAACGGTAAAGTGAATTTGGCTTTGAAGTTTTCGTGAGATTTAAGACTGTCGCGCGACACGCCGATGACGACACAATTTGCCGCTAAAAATTCAGGGTACAAATCCCGAAATTGTTGCGCTTGAGTGGTGCATCCTGGGGTGTTGTCTTTGGGGTAAAAATACAGAACGAGATGTCGTCCGTGTACTGCTGCGAGTGAGAAAGTCAGACCGCTGGTAGCGGGGACAGAAAAATCTAGGGGGATATTTTTTAACATTGAGAGGCTCGCTTGAGATGGGCGGATTCTGTGCAAAAAAATCTTTGCTGGCAAGCCTTTCTTATTTTCATATCTTCCCAAAATTTGGCGTGAATGTGCTACGGTTGCGCCCCTTTTGATTGAGCCTGTTGTGATGAGTGATGAGCAGTACATGCAAGCGGCGTTAGTGCTGGCGCAACAGGCGCAAGCCATCAACGAAGTGCCAGTGGGCGCGGTGGTGGTGAAGGATGGCATCATCGTCGGGCGCGGTTTTAACGCGCCGATTTCGCAGCACGATCCGAGTGCGCACGCGGAGATGCAAGCCTTGCGTGATGCCGCAAAAAATCTGGGCAATTATCGGCTGGTCGGCTGTGAATTATTTGTCACACTAGAGCCGTGTTTGATGTGTGCGGGGGCGATTATGCACGCGCGCATTGCGCGCTTGGTGTATGGCGCGACCGACCTCAAAACGGGCGCGTGCGGTAGCGTGTTTAACACCTTCGCGCTACCGAGTTGGAATCATCACACGCAGGTTGAACGCGGTGTTTTAGCGGAGCTATGCGGTACGCGTTTGAGCGAATTTTTCGCCATGCGCCGTGCGCAGAAAAAAGCCTTATGCACATAAAAATTTATTTAGCGACGCAACACTTAGAGCTGCTAGACGCGGATGGAAAAGTACTGCGCCGTTATGCGGTTTCCACCGCCGCACAGGGCGCGGGCGAATTGCGTGATAGTTATTGCACGCCGCGTGGCAAACATATCGTGCGCGCTAAGATAGGCGGCGGTTGCGTGGCGAATACGGTATTTGTCGGGCGGCGTGCCACGGGCGAAATTTACACGCCAGAACTGGGCGAAAAATTCCCTAAACGCGATTGGATATTGACGCGTATTTTGTGGTTGTCGGGCTGCGAAGTGGGCTTTAATCGCCTAGGGAATTGCGACACCATGTGTCGCTATGTTTACCTGCACGGCACGCCCGATAGCGTGGCCTTGGGCGCAGTGGGTTCGCATGGCTGTGTGCGTATGAATAATGCCGATTTGATTGAATTATTTGAGTTGGTCAAAGTTGGAGTTAGCGTTGAAATTATTGCCTAAGGAGGAAAAATGAGTAATCCCTTTACCGTAAGTTTGGTGTGTTGGCACGATGGCGAGCCGCTGCTCAAAGCGATACGTCAGGCGGTGTTTATTGATGAGCAGGGTGTACCTGCGGATATGGAATTTGACGAGCATGACGAAACCTCGCGCCACGCGCTGGCATTGAGTTTGCAAGGCAACGGCATTGCCTGCGGACGGATGTTTGCCAACGGTCATATTGGTCGCATCGCGGTGATGCCAGAGTGGCGCGGGCAGTATGTCGGCACGGCGATTATGGAAGCGTTTTTACACTACGCCCGCGCACATGATTACGCGCAAGTAGATGTCGATGCGCAAGTGCAGGCCGTGCCGTTTTACGAACATTTTGACTTTGTCACACAAGGCGAAAAATTTATGGATGCGGGCATTGCGCATATCAAAATGTTAAAGAAACTGAAGTAGCAAGTGGAGCGGTGCTGCGCACCTTAGTGGTAAACCCGATGCACTGGTTTTTTCACTCACCACTCACCACTCACCACTCACCACTCACCACTAAGGCGCAACGCGCCGCTCCAGTAATCACTATGAAAACTCCCGTTTTATTTGTTTCCCACGGTGCACCTACTCTCCCGCTAGAGCCAGGTGCGACGGGTTCTGCTTGGCAAGCACTCGGTGCGAGCTTGGCGAAACCCCGCGCGATTTTATTGGTGTCGGCGCATTGGGAAACGCCTGCCCCTGTTGTGAGTGGTGCAAAAAATCCTTCCACCCTTCATGATTTTTCGGGCTTTCCCGCTGCCTTGTATCAATTGCGTTACGCCGCGCAAGGCGCGCCTGATTTGGCTGATGAAGTGGTGATGCTACTCACCCAGGCAGGCATAGCGTCGAGCGTGGATGGGACACGCGGTTTGGATCATGGCGCATGGGTGCCGCTGAGTTTTTTATTTCCCGATGCTGACATTCCCGTCGTGCAACTGTCCATTCAACCCGCACAAAATGCGGCATGGCACTTCAACTTAGGTGTGGCACTGCAAGCCTTGCGCGACAAGGGGGTATTGATAATCGGCAGCGGTGCGATTACGCATAATTTACGCGCTGTGTTTAGTCATCCTGCTGAGCTTGCCGCGCCGACTTGGGTGACTGAATTTTGTGATTGGATAGATGCAAAAATTCAAGCGCGCGATTTTTCTGCCTTGTGCCAATACCGCAGTCTCGCCCCCCACGCGCTACAAAATCATCCCACCGACGAACATTTACTGCCGCTGTTTGTCGCCCTCGGCGCGGCAGGCAACGATGCTCACGCCGAGCGTCTCAATCAAGTGATGACCTATGGATTACTTGCGATGGATGCTTGGTTGCTCAGTGATTAAACAGCGGGGATATGTGTTGCTGCACTTGCGCCGTCAGATTCTTTGACAAGCAATCCAGCTCGATTTTGTCGGGCGTGGAGCGTAGCCAAGTGAGTTGGCGTTTGGCGAGTTGGCGCGTCGCGGCGAGTCCCGTTGCAACTAATTCGACTTCGCTAATTTCGCCGTCCAAAAATTGCCAAGCTTGGCGATAACCTACACAGCGCATGGAGGGCAGCTCGCTATGCAACTCATACTTTTCACGCAAGCCGCTCACTTCTTCCACTAAACCCTGCTCCATCATTTGCTCAAAGCGCGTGGCGATGCGTTGGTGCAGCACGGCTCTATCACTCGGTATCAGCGCGATATTAGTGACGCGATAAGGCAGGGTGTGATTGGGTTTTTTCTTGAGCAGTTCCGACATCGGCGTGCCGGTGAGCAGATAGACTTCCATGGCGCGCTGGATGCGTTGCGTGTCGTTAGGCGCGAGACGCGCGGCCGTTTCCGCATCGACGTTGGCGAGTTGCTCATGCAGTTTTGTAATGCCGTGGTCCGCAATCATGATGTCGAGTTCGGCGCGTACCGCAGGGTCGGCGACAGGCAAATCACTCAGACCATTTTGCAGTGCGCGAAAATACAACATCGTGCCGCCCACCAGCAGCGGTATCTTGCCGCGCGCGGTGATGTCCGCCATTAAGCGCAGCGCGTCATTGCGAAAGGATGCGGCGGAGTAACTCTCAGTCGGATTGATGATGTCGATAAGATGATGCGGCGCGATTTTTAACGTGTCCGCATCCGGCTTTGCCGTGCCGATATTCATGTCGCGATACACCAGCGCGGAGTCCACGCTAATCAGCTCAACGGGCAAGGTTTGCAATAGCTCAACAGCCACGCCAGTTTTGCCGCTGGCGGTTGGCCCCATCAGAAAAATGGCGGGCGGAAAATTATTCATAGCAACTCCTTGTCGCGTGTTTCATCCATTGCCCATACGGCGATCAAGCTAATCGCAGCGGCGACGGACACATAGCCGCCCACCCAACTCAGCCCGCCGCGCAACACTAATTGCTGCGCGATATACGGTGCTAACGATGCGCCTAAAATTCCGCCCAAGTTATAAGCCGTTCCCGCGCCCGTGTAGCGCACGGCGGTAGGAAATAATTCGGGCAGCAATGCGCCCATCGGCGCGAAGGTTGCACCCATCAAAAATAATTCCAGCGAGAGGAATGCGGTGATTTGCAATGTCGAACCGCTAGACAACATCGGCGCGAGTAAAAAGCCCGACAGCAAAGCCATGCTGCCAGCCAGCAGCAACACAGGGCGACGGCCAAAGCGGTCGCCCGCCCAAGCGGAAAGCGGTGTTGCCGCCGCCATGAAAATCACCGCGACACATAACATAGCTAGGAATTGCGCGCGTGGAATGTGCAATTGGCTTACGCCGTAACTCAAAGCAAATACCGTTGAAATATAGAACAGCGCGTAACACACCACGATGGACAACGCGCCGAGCAGCAAGGGTTTGCGGTGCTGTGTGAACAGGATGATGAGAGGGAAACTCTTTTGAACCGTTCGTGGTGAGCTTGTCGAACCATACTGCGCAGACCCTTTGACAAGCTCAGGGCGAACGGTTTTTATGGAATTTATAAACACCGGCGTTTCGCTTAATTTCAAGCGCACATACAAGCCAATCATGACCAAAATTGCGCTGGCAAGAAACGGAACTCGCCAACCCCAAGCACGAAATTGTGTATCGTCTAAAAAATTAGCAAGCAATAAAAAACTGCCCGTTGCCAGCAAAAATCCTACGGGTGGGCCGAGCTGTGGAAACATGCCGAACCAGCCGCGCCGACCTGTGGGCGCATATTCCGCAGCCAACAATGCCGCGCCGCCCCACTCGCCGCCCAACCCTAAGCCTTGCCCGAAACGCAGCAGACACAACAGCGCGGGTGCGAGCCATCCGACTAACTCGTAACTGGGCAACACGCCGATGAGCGTGGTGCAACTCCCCATCAGCAATAATGAAGCCGCCAGCGTCGTTTTGCGCCCGATGCGGTCGCCGAAATGTCCGAACATCATTGCGCCGATGGGACGCGCGAGGAAGGCGATGCCAAAGGTGAGGAAAGCATTCAGGGCTTGTGTGGCGGAGTCGCTGCTGGGAAAAAATACCGGGCCGATGACCATCGCCACGGCGAGACCGTAGATATAAAAATCGTAAAACTCGATGGCCGTGCCGATGAAGGAGGCGAAGGCGATGCGGGTGAGGGAAGGGGATGAGTTAGTCATTAGTTGATAGACGTTAGTCGTTAGTTGGTGTTGCCGCTGCGTTGGTTTTTGAACTAGCAAGTAGCTTCTCACTGCCCGCGCATAAACATTTTATCTAGCTCATTCAGCGAGATTTGAAACCAAGTCGGCCTGCCGTGATTGCATTGACCTGCGCGTTCGGTTTGTTCCATTTCACGCAATAGCGCGTTCATTTCGGTGACGCTTAAAGTTCGATTGGCGCGCACCGCACCGTGGCAGGCGAGCGTGCTGAGTAATTCGTTGCGGCGTTCAGTGAGTACACGGCTCGCGCCAAATTCACGTAGTTCGTCTATTACCTCACGCGCCACCGCTTCCGCTTCGGCTTGTTTAAGCATCACCGGCATGGCGCGCACGGCGAGGGTAGTGGGCGAGAGGGGGGCGATGTCGAAACCGAGCATTTTTAACGCGGTTTGGCTGGCTTCGACGCTGGCGATGTCGAGCGCGTCGGCATAAAAACTCACGGGTATCAACAGTGGTTGCGTGGCGATTTGTTCCGCATCCAAAGACGTTTTGAGTTTTTCATACACGATGCGTTCATGCGCGGCGTGCATATCGACCACGATGAGCCCCTGCGAATTTTGCGCGAGGATGTAGATGCCGAGCAATTGGGCGAGCGCGTAGCCGAGGGGATGCTCGTTGTTGCCGGGAAGGGTAAAGGGGGAGGAGGGAAGGGAAACGTCAAAAGCGGGCGCGGTTTGTCCCTTCTCCCTTTCCTCTTCTCCCTTCCCTGTTTGCATCCCACAAACCTGATAACTGGCATTATTTTGCGCGAGGCTGAAACCGTGTTGCGTGGGTGCGTAGTGCGGCTGTGATGCAACAGGTGCGGTGCTTTGTGCGGGGATCGCCAACGCGTTTTGTAAGGTGTGAAAAATAAATTGGTGGATGCCTTGGCTGTCGCGAAAGCGCACCTCCGATTTGGCGGGATGCACGTTCACGTCCACGCCCGCAGGTGGCATGGTGAAGAACAACACGAAAGCGGGATGACGTTGGTGATGCAGGATGTCTTGGTAAGCCTGACGCAGTGCGTGGCTGGCGACTTTGTCGCGGATAAATCGTCCGTTGACGAAAAAATATTGCGCGTCGCGGGTCGATTTTGAATAGGCGGGCAAGGCGGCAAAGCCGGTCATGCTCAAGCCCGCAGCGTGACGCGATACCTCCACCGCTGCGTTGCCAAATTCAGCACCTAGCAAAGTGGTTACACGCTTGAGTCCGTCCGCTTCGGCGGCTAATTGCCAGATGGTGCGACCGTTGTGTTGCAAGGACATGCTCACATCGGGACGCGATAAAGCGATGCGCTTGAAGGCTTCTTCGCAATACGCGTATTCGGTGGCTTCGGTCTTCAAAAATTTACGCCGTGCGGGAGTGTTGAAATACAACTCGCGGATTTCTACTGTGGTGCCAACAGGATGACTGGCTGGCGCGATGTCGCTGAGTTGCCCGTCGATGGCGGTGATTTGATGCGCGTGATTTGCTTCCAAAGTGCGGCTGGTCAAGGTGAGCTGCGCCACCGCCGCCATACTCGCCAAAGCCTCGCCGCGAAAGCCCATGCTGGCGACGGCTTGCAGCTCATCCAAGCTGGCAATTTTGCTAGTGGCGTGGCGCATCAGGGCAAATTCCAATTCGTCCGCCGCGATGCCGCAGCCGTTGTCGCGGATACGTAGCAATTTAATGCCACCCGCTTCGAGCTGCACCGCGATGTCGCTCGCACCCGCATCCAAACTGTTTTCCAATAGTTCTTTCAGTGCAGCAGCGGGGCGTTCGATAACCTCGCCCGCCGCGATTTGATTGATAAGCAGTTCAGATAAAGGGCGGATAGACGGCATGAAAAAAGCCGCACAGGCGGCGTAAAAAAGTGCGGCGGATTATAGCGGAGATTGCGGCTCTGATTGAGTGGGATTGCCGCCTGAGATGGCGTGACAAAACCGCATAAAGCGGCGCGTGCTTGGGTTATAATCGCGCCCCCTAAAAACAGGGCAAGCCGCTAACAAGCCGATTTCTATTGGCTTTTAGCGGTAAATAATTTCATACGTTTAATTCTTAAACGAACTTCAAATCTGGAGAATTTTTATGCGTATAGGCATTCCTGTAGAAACGCGCGCAGGTGAAACGCGTGTGGCAGCCACACCTGAAACGGTGAAGAAAATGCTGGCAGCGGGTCACACTGTGATGGTGCAAAACGGAGCAGGCGCGGGTGCGCATATTCCTGATGCGGAATTTCAAACGGCAGGCGCGACCCTCGTTGACGTAAACGCGCTGTATGCGCAGTCTGAAATCGTGCTGAAAGTTAAAGCACCGACTGCGGACGAATTAGCCAAGTTGCCGAAAGGCACGGCGTTGATTGGGCTGCTCACGCCGCATGATGCCGCGCTGGTAGCGGCTTATACCGCGCAAGGAATCACCGCGTTTGCCATGGAAAAATTGCCGCGTACTTCGCGTGCGCAAGCGATGGATGTGTTGTCGTCGCAAGCCAATATCGCAGGTTACAAAGCAGTGATTTTGGGGGCGAATTTATATCCACGCTTTATGCCGATGTTGATGACCGCAGCGGGCACTGTTAAAGCCGCGCGCGTGTTGATTTTGGGTGTGGGTGTAGCAGGGCTACAGGCGATTGCGACTGCCAAGCGTTTAGGCGCGGTGGTGGAAGCATCCGATGTGCGTCCTGCGGCGAAAGAACAAGTGGAATCTTTGGGCGCGAAATTTATCGACGTGCCGTTTGAAACCGACGAAGAGCGCGACATCGCCAAAGGCGTGGGCGGCTATGCCCGCATGATGCCCGCTAGCTGGATGGCACGTCAGGCAGTGTTAGTTGCCGAGCGCGCCAAGCAAGCCGACATCATCATTACCACCGCGTTAATTCCCGGTCGCGCCGCACCCGTGTTGCTGCATGAAGACACGGTTAAGGCGATGAAACCAGGCTCGGTAGTGATTGATATGGCGGTCGAAGCGGGCGGTAATTGTCCGCTTTCGGAGCTGGGTAAAACCCTGGTGAAACATGGCGTGACGATTGTAGGCGAAGCGAATTTGCCCGGCTTAGTCGCCACCGATGCCAGCGCGTTTTATGCACGCAATCTGCTTAACTTCCTCAATCTGTTGTGCGACAAAACGGGCGTGATGAACGTCAATGTGGCGGACGACATTATTGCGGGAACGCTGTTGTGCAAAGACGGCGCGGCGTTTGTGCCCGCCCCCGTCAGCAAATAACTTAGGAGTAAAAATCATGAACGAACTGGTTGATCCATTTGTATTGAATTTAATCGTGTTTGTGCTGGCGATTTATGTTGGCTATCACGTGGTTTGGAACGTCACGCCCGCCTTGCACACGCCTTTAATGGCGGTGACGAACGCGATTTCGGCGATTGTGATTGTCGGCGCGATGTTGGCAGCGGCATTGACCGAAACAGGTTTGGGTAAAACCATGGGCGTATTGGCGGTGGCACTGGCTGCGGTCAATGTATTCGGCGGATTTTTAGTGACGCGTCGCATGTTGGCGATGTTCAAACGCAAAGAGAAAAAAGTCGTAACGCAGGAGGGCGCGTAATGAGTATGAATGTGGTGACTTTGCTGTATCTGCTGGCGAGCGTGTGCTTTATTCAAGCACTGAAAGGCTTGTCGAATCCGAATACCTCGATACGCGGCAACATTTTCGGTATGACGGGGATGGCGATTGCCGCCTTAACCACGGGCGCGCTGATTGTCAATTTGTCAGGTTCATTGAGTGGTCTAGGTTATGTGTTGGCAGCGTTGTTGGTTGGCGGCACAGCGGGTGCGGTGATGGCGAATCGCGTCGAGATGACCAAGATGCCTGAGCTGGTGGCGTTTATGCACAGCATGATTGGTCTGGCGGCAGTGTTTATCGCGGTCGCAGCCGTGGCAGAGCCGCACGCGCTGTTGCACGGTTTGGCTAAGGGAATGCCGATTCCAACGGGCAATCGTTTGGAATTATTTTTAGGCGCGGCAATCGGCGCGATTACTTTTTCGGGCTCGGTGATTGCCTTCGGTAAGTTATCTGGCAGCTATAAATTCCGTTTATTCCAAGGTACGCCCGTGCAATTTGTGGGGCAGCATTACCTCAACTTAGCGATTGCTTTAGCGATGCTGGGTATAGGTGCAGCGTTTATGTTTACTGAAAGCTGGCCTGCGTTCTTCACCATGCTGGCATTGGCGTTCGTGTTGGGTGTGTTAATCATCATCCCGATTGGCGGCGCAGATATGCCCGTGGTGGTGTCGATGCTGAATTCCTATTCAGGTTGGGCGGCGGCGGGGATTGGGTTTTCACTGAACAACGCCATGCTGATTATTGCGGGTTCGCTGGTCGGTAGCTCAGGCGCGATTCTGTCTTACATCATGTGCAAGGCGATGAACCGCTCGTTCTTTAACGTGATTCTGGGCGGCTTTGGTGGCACGCCTGATGCGGGTGCGGCGGCTTCAGACGGCGTACAAAAAACTTATCGCAGCGGCAGTGCCGACGATGCGGCGTTCTTAATGGGCAATGCGGACTCGGTGATTATCGTGCCGGGTTATGGTTTGGCGGTGGCGCGTGCGCAACATGCGATTAACGAAATGTCCAAGCTGCTCACCGAAAAAGGCGTGAAAGTGCGTTACGCGATTCACCCTGTCGCAGGGCGTATGCCTGGCCATATGAACGTGTTGTTAGCCGAGGCGGAAGTGCCTTACGAACAAGTGGTTGAGATGGACGAAATCAACAACGAGTTTGCTGACACCGATGTGGTGTTAGTCATCGGCGCGAACGACGTGGTGAACCCTGCCGCGAAGAACGATCCTGCTAGTCCGATTTACGGTATGCCGATTTTGGATGTATATAAAGCGCGCACTGTGTTAGTCGTCAAACGCAGTATGGCAACGGGTTACGCGGGATTGGACAATGATTTGTTCTACCTCGACAAAACCATGATGGTGTTCGGCGATGCGAAAAAAGTCGTCGAGGATGTGATTAAATCTTTAGGTTAGGGGCATCCCGTAAAACTCAAATCTCTTCGCGATGCGTTGTTACTCACAAAAAATTACTCCTTACATAGTTGTTCTATGCGTCGTCGTAATTTTTTGTTCGCGCCTTCACACGAAACAAGGAGCGCAAGCGACTATGTTTCATGGGGAAGCCCCTTGCGGGTTAGCCTCGCTTCGATATTTGAATTTTTCGAGACACCCAAGTCGTAACTATTAAATTTGGAAAAACCGCGCGAGCGGTTTTTTTGTGCCCGAATAATTGATGTTTTTCTAAGCAAATCTATGTCCATTACCGCTACACAATTTATCGCCAAGTGGCAATTTTCTACGCTCAATGAACGGCAAAGTTATCAGGCGCATTTCGCCGATTTATGCGCGCTGGTGGGCGCGGAAGTACCCACACCCGCCACGATAGAGACGTATTGTTTTGAACGCGGTGTGGCCAAAACGGGCAGCAAACACGGTTGGGCGGACGTGTGGAAACGCGGTTTTTTTGCCATCGAATATAAAGCGCCCGAACGTAATCTGGATGCCGCGCTCAAGCAGTTGATGACCTACGCACTCGCCTTGGAGAACCCGCCGTTATTGGTGGTGTGCGACACGCAGATTATTCAGATACACACGCATTTCACCAATGCACCGTCCGAAATTCACACCATCGCGATTGCCGATTTAGACCAGCCCGCTAACCTTGAAAAACTGCGCTGGCTGTTTACTGACCCCGATAAATTTCATCCGCAGCGCACCATCGCGCAGATTACCGAACAGGCGGCCGCCAAGTTTGCCGACCTCGCGCAATCGTTGAATCAGCGTGGTTACGCGCCGCAAACCGTGGCGCATTTTTTGAATCAATGTTTGTTTTGTTTGTTCGCCGAAGATGCCGATTTATTGCCTGGAAAATTATTTGAACGGCTGCTGGATAAAAGCCGCAACGCCCCCGAAAAACTCACCGCGCGTTTAGAAGAACTGTTTGCCGCGATGCGTCAAGGCGGTGATTTCGCGCTGGAAGATATTTACTGGTTCAACGGCGGATTGTTCGAGCGCATCGAAGTTTTACCGCTCACTCGCGACGAAATTAAAATTTTGTGGGATGCCGCCAAACTCAACTGGAGCGGCATCGAACCGTCGATTTTCGGCACGCTATTTGAGCGCGGACTTGACCCGAAAAAACGCGCGCAATTGGGCGCGCACTACACCGACCAACAATCCATTTGGCGCATTATCAATCCCGTCATCGTCGAACCGCTGGCGGCGGAATGGGAAGTCGCGAAACAAAAAATCACCGCGTTACAACCGAAGTTCGCCTTACTGAAAAATAAACGCAATGCACAGAACGACGCGCTGAAAGAAGGCTATGCAACCTTCATCGCCTACATCGAACGCCTCAAAGCGTTTCGCGTGTTAGACCCCGCGTGCGGCAGTGGCAACTTTTTATACCTCGCCCTGCGCGCCTTAAAAGACTTGGAACACAAGGCAAACTTGGAAGCCGAAGGGCTGGGTTTACAACGTCAAATCAGCATCGAATGTTCGCCGCTAAATGTTTGCGGCATTGAGCTCAACCCTTACGCCGCCGAGCTTGCAAGGGTGACGGTGTGGATAGGCGAAATTCAATGGATGCTGAAAAACGGCTACCCCATCCGCAAAAATCCCATTCTGCAATCGCTAGACCATATCGAAAATCGGGATGCCTTGCTGACTTCCCCTCGCCCGCAGGCGGGAGAGGGGCTAGGGGTGAGGGACGTTCAGAACAGCCCTCACCCTAACCCTCTCCCACAAGTGGGCGAGGGGACAAACGCGAACAGCAATTTATTCACCGAATCTGAATGGCCCGCCGTCGATGCCATCGTCGGCAATCCGCCATTTTTGGGTGACAAAAAAATGCGTGGCGAATTGGGCGACGATTACACCGAAGCGTTGCGCCGCGTGTATGCCGAGCGCGTGCCGGGTGGCGCGGATTTAGTCACTTTTTGGTTTGAAAAAGCCCGCGCGCACATCGCCGCAGGGCAGTGTCAACGCGCGGGATTGGTCTCTACTAATTCGATACGCGGCGGCGCGAATCAAACAGTTTTGGCGCGCATCTGCGCGAGCGCGAGCATTTTCAATGCTTGGAGCGATGAAGAATGGATTAACGACGGCGCGGCAGTGCGCGTGTCGTTGGTGTGTTTTGCCAGTACGAATAATGTTCACTCCGCACCCGTTCGCCCTGAGCCTGTCGAAGGGTCAGCACGAACGGTTCTATTGAATGGCGCGCCCGTCGCCACCATCCACGCCGACTTAACTTCAGGCGATGGGCTGAATCTCACCCTAGCCAAACCGCTGCAAGCCAATGCGGGCGTGGCTTTTATTGGCACGCAAAAAAATGGCGCGTTTGATATTCCGGGCGAGTTAGCGCGGCAATGGCTCACGCAACCGAACCCCAATGGACGACCCAATAGCGATGTGATTCGCCCATGGTCGAACGGTATGGACATCACGCGCCGTCCTTCGGATACTTGGATTATTGATTTCGGTGTGGCGATGAGCGAGCAAGATGCCGCGATGTTTGAGTTGCCTTTTCAATATGCCGAGAAACATATCAAACCCGTTAGAACGGGAAAACGTCATACGCGAGCAAGTGAGTTATGGTGGATACATGAATGCGCGCGCCCTGGATTACGCAATGCGCTTAATTCCCAATCCAAATTTATTGGAACTCCACGTGTTGCGAAACATCGTTTATTTACTTGGCTAGATACATCGCTACTTCCAGATTGTCAGGTGGTTGCAATAGCCCGTTCTGACGACACTACATTTGGTATTTTGCATTCGCGTTTTCACGAACTCTGGTCGTTGCGTATGGGCACAAGTTTGGAAGACCGTCCGCGCTATACGCCAAGCACCACCTTCGAGACTTTTCCGTTTCCTGTAGGGTGGGCAGATGCTGCCCACGCGGACGCAATCTCTGAAACACCAAACGGTGGGCAAGGCTTGCCCACCCTACCTTGTTTCGTTGCAATCGCCGCCGCCGCAAAAACCTTAAATCAGTTGCGTGAAAACTGGCTCAATCCAGACCCGTGGGTGGACTGGCTGCGCACACCCGCAGAAGAACAAGCCGGCTATCCGTTGCGCCCCGTTGCCAAATCCGAATACGAAGCCGAATTAAAAAAACGCACGCTGACCAACCTCTACAACGCCCGTCCCGCATGGCTTAACAACGCCCACCAAGTTTTAGACGCTGCCGTCGCAGCCGCCTACGGCTGGACGGACTACACGCCCGCGATGAGTGATGACGAAATTTTGCGACGCTTGCTGGCGTTGAATTTGGCGCGAGCGGTTTGATATTTTGTAATCGTTCGATTACAATCAAAACATGTACACGATTAAACCGTTACCTGAATTTAGTAAGTGGCTGTTTGCCCTGAAAGACGGTATGACGCACCGCCGTTTGGCGCGTCGTTTGGAAAAGGCGCAAGGTGGCAATTTAGGCGATGTGAAGCCAGTCGGTGAAGGCGTGTTTGAGATGCGCGAACACTTTGGTGCGGGCTGGCGGATGTATTTTGTTCAACGCGGTGAGGTGTTGATTGTGATGTTGGGCGGCGGCGATAAGAGTACGCAACCCGCTGATATTGCCAAGGCTATTAAGTTGGCCGCTACGATTAAGGAGTGAACCATGAGTAAAAAAATTAGCGTTGCCGATTTACCTGTCTTCGACATTGCCGAACACCTTGATAGTGAACAGGCAATCGCTGAATACATCACTATCGTGCTCGAAGAGAATGACCCCTCAGCTTTGGCTGACGCGCTGGGCGTAGCGGCGCGTGCGCGTGGCATGACGGAAATTGCCAAGCAATCTGGCTTAACGCGCGAGGCGTTGTATAAGGCTTTGCGCGCTGATGCGCAGCCGCGTTTTGAAACCATCAGCCGCGTGTGTGCCGCACTGGGCGTGCGTTTGGTGGCGCAGCCGATTCATTCTTGATGCACATTCCACAATAAAACATGGACCGTACCGAGCGTTTTTATCGCATCGAGCAATTGCTGCGTGAGCGGCGCGTGGTGTCGTTGGAAATTTTTCTCGCTGAGTTGGAAGTGTCGCGCGCCACGTTCAAACGCGACATCGAATATCTGCGCGAGCGTTTGCACGCGCCGATTATTTGGGATCGGGCGGCGGGCGGTTATTGTTTTTCTAGCCAGCCGAGCAATGCTCCTATTTACGAATTACCAGGCTTGTGGTTTTCAGCGGCGGAGCTATACGCCTTATTGGCGACACAAAAATTATTGGCGGATTTAGAGCCGAGTTTGTTGCAAGTACACATCGCGCCTTTGCAAGCGCGCTTGGCGGATTTGTTGGCTGCCTCTGGGCATAGCACCGATGAAATTGCTGCACGAATTAAATTGTTGTCGAGTGCCAAACGTAAGATGAATCCGCAGTTTTTTGGCGTAGTCGCGCAAGCCTTGTTAACGAGAAAACAGCTACAACTGACAGCTTGGAATCGTGGGCGAAATGAGGTGCAAACGCGCCTCGTGTCGCCGCAGCGTTTGGTGCATTACCGCGACAATTGGTATCTGGATGGGTGGTGTCATTTGCGTGGCGCGCTGCGCAGTTTTTCGCTCGATACTTTACGCGCCGCAACGGTGTTGCAAGATGCCGCGCAAGACTTGAGCGAGGCACAATTGAGCGCGCATTTTTCGGGTTCGTATGGAATTTTTTCAGGCGGCGAAAAAGCGTGGGCGGTGCTGAAATTTTCGGCGGAGCGTGCGCGTTGGGTCGAGTCCGAATCATGGCATCGCGAGCAGCGTGGAGAGGCATTGGCAGATGGCAGTTATCGCTTGCATGTGCCGTATTCTGATGCGCGCGAATTGCTCATGGACATCTTGCGCCACGGTGCGCATGTGGAAGTCGAAGCCCCGCTGAGTTTGCGTCTGTTGCTGGCAGAGGAAGCCAAGAAACTGGCCGCGTTGTACGTCGCTTAAATCTAAACACTTCATTTTTTCGCAGGCTCGTTATTTGAGCCAGTCCCCTGTGTAAGCTGTGAAACTCATATTTACAGCAGGGGATTTTTCATGGACAGACGCTCTTTTTTCACGCGCTTAGTCGGCCTGGGTGGCGCAGCCGCAATCGCGACTGCCACACCAGTCATTGCGCAAGCCGCCAGTACGCGCCGTATTGAATTACAACGCTCACCTGTTGCAGGATTTCAATATCATCAAGGCTCAAAACTTTGGGCAATGCTGCAAGTCGGCGATGTACTGAGCTTGGTGCGCGAAGCCGACAATCGCTTCGATGCACGGGCAGTGCGCGTTGAATGGCAAGGCGAAAAACTGGGTTATCTCCCGCGCTTAGATAACGCCAGCGTGAGCCATTTATTGGACAACGGTACGACTTTACTCAGCGCGGAAATTGTCGCCTTGCAAGCCAGCAACAACCCTTGGGAGCGCATCGCGTTAGCGGTTTATTTGTTGGTGTAATCAACGGGGCGGATTTATTTGCAATAGACGTTCGTTTTGGGCGATGAGTAGGAGGGGTTGAAATGAAAGAGTTTTTATTGGGTAGCGTGGTTGAACATCCTCACCATGGTTGTGGCGAGGTTACTTTTATTAGTGATGATTACATCGGCATGCGCTTCAGCACGGGTGGCGATGCGTTATTAAAGCGTGCCAGTTTTGCTGCGTTGCCCATTTTGGATTTGCTGCCACAAGAGGCACTCAATCGCAGCAACTTAGCGTGGCCTGATTCGACGTTTATTCACGATCAGGAGGAGCGTAAGCATTATTGGGGTTCGCGTTGGAATCCATTCATGGAGGATGCCAACGCCTTATTTGAACGCTTGCCAGAGTTGTTTGGCAAGGCGACGCAGCAAAAGGGTTATGCGCAATTTTATTCGCCTAGCCGAGCTGAGCCTAGCTCATGGCGTAAAGGCATTGCGCAGGTTTGGCCTGAGCTTGAAAAAGGCATTGTGCTATTGGCGAATGTAGATGAAACAAGTGAACAAATAATGTTTGCAAATACCTTTCCATTTTTTGCAGGGGGCGCACAAACGACGTTGTTAATTGACAAAGTCGAGGTATGGCATAACGGCGTGGAAGCGCAAATTTCGGCACAGTGGGGCGAGGGGGAGGTGTGCTTTTTTGACACAAAATACTTAATCAATCGCGCTTGCTATGAGCAGGATAAATCCTATGAATTTATTTTGACGGGTTTGGCATATGACGCGCAAGCGAGTACGGTTTTTAGCTTGCCGATGCCGCACAACCCTACGATTACGGCATGGCAAAATCAATTCTCATCTGTAGCCATTGAGTCGCGGGCAAAAACGCCAGAGACTATGAATTTGACGGGTATGGCAATGTTTTTGCCGATGGAGGGCTGGGATAAAGATGATTATCAATTTCGCTCTCCCATTAAAGAAGTGAAAGAATTCACTGATTTTCTAGGGCAAAACGGCTGGCGTGTACGCGCGACGGTGATGCGTTTTGGGGATGAGGATGCCGATTTGGATATTGTGATTACACAGCGTGCTTGGCATAGCGATGCACCACCGCAAGTGGGACAAGACATTGAAGGTTCATTGTGGTTGCAAGGTCATTTGTGGTTGGTGAATAAAAAATAAGCAAAAATCTTTAGATGATTAACGACAGCGAAAAATATGAATTACCTGAACATTTTCAAGCCTTGCAAAGCTGCTTGCGTAAGTTGAATTTGGACATTCAAGCCTGCCGAAGCGGACGTGCGGTGATGCGCTACCGAGCAGATTTTAGTGTGCCGTTGGTTAGGCAGCATTTGAGCGAGTTAGAGGGACATGTTCATGCCTTCGACAAAGTTTTTAATCACTCTTTGAGTGCCTTGTTTGTGGACACGGCCCCTATCAGCAAAGTTAATCGTGCTTTGCACGAATTGACTCAAGCGGTAACAAAATTGATTGTTGACTTTGATAATGTGGCTGCAAGCTGGGTCGCGGATGAGCATGTCAGCGGCTGGCAGTTACTGGTCGATATTTATGCGCATACGCTGGCTGAAGTGCACGAGATGGTGATTAAACTGTTAGATTTTTTGGCTGATCCGATGGGGTATTTACAACGGCGCGGTTTGCCCACCAGAGGTAAGGTTAATTTGACACTCGTTTTGACCTTTACTTGCGCGCCACAGCTCCCCGATTTTGAGATTTGGATGCGCAATAAGTTCGGTTGCTCACCTGTCCCCGTTGCGATGCCGCCCGCTTCGAATGGAATGGGTCTTTGGCACGCACTGGCAATCGGCTGGCTGCTGGGTGAATGGCTAGGAGATTAACCGCGCTGCGTAGGCGTGCGAATTTTTAGGTAAGCGTAATGAAAATGGCAACCATTCAACTAGATATTTTTTGCACCGTCATCGACAACTACGGCGACATTGGCGTGTGTTGGCGGTTGGCGCGCTTGTTGGCGCATGAGCATGATTGTGCGGTACGCTTGTGGGTGGATGATTTAGCGAGTTTTGCCAAATTGTGCCCGACGCTGGAGGTCGGCGCGGCAAGTCAGATGCAGCAAGGCGTTGAGGTGTGTTGGTGGCAGTCAGATTTAATGGGGTCAGATTTAAGGGATTTAATGGGGTCAGACTCGATTAAAAATAAATCGAGTCTGACCCCATTAAATGCATTAAATGTAGAGCTGGTGATAGAGGCGTTTGCTTGCAAGTTGCCTGATGACTATGTGGCGGCTATGGCGACGATGGATGCGCCGCCGGTGTGGATTAATTTGGAGTATTTGTCGGCGGAAGAGTGGGTGACAGGTTGCCATAAATTGCCTTCGCCGCATCCGCGTTTGCCGCTGACGAAGTATTTTTTCTTTCCTGGCTTTACACCGCAAACCGGTGGTTTGTTGTTGGAGCACGAGCTGCTGGCGCAGCGGGATGCCTTGCAAAATGATGCACATGCGCAAGCGGAGTTTTGGCACGGTCTCGGTTTGAAAATGCCTGCTGCGGACACCTTAAAAGTGTCGCTATTCGCTTATGAAAATGATGCGTTGCCAGCGTTGTTTGATGCCTGGGCGAATGGCACGCAAGCTGTGCTGTGTTTAGTGCCAGAAGGGCGCATCGCGCCGCAGGTCGAGGCATATTTTGCAGGGCAGGCGGACTATCAAAAAGGTAATTTGTGCGTGCAGATTTTGCCTTTCGTGGCGCAGTCCGAATACGACACTTTGCTGTGGATGTGTGATGTCAATTTTGTGCGCGGTGAAGATTCTTGTGTGCGTGCGCAATGGGCGGGCAAGCCGTTCGTCTGGCAGATTTATCCGCAGCATGACGCGGTGCATCAAGTGAAATTACAAGCCCTTTTGGATGTGTATGGCGCGGCTTTAAGCCCTGCTGCGCAGCGTGCAATGCAGTCGCTTTGGTGCGCGTGGAACGGTCAAGCGGTGGCGTTGGATTGGGCCGGCTTTGCGCAGTCTTGCCCAGAATTGCTGGCACACGCAGCGGTTTGGTCACAGCACTTGGCGCAAAACTCGCTGACTTTGAATCTGCTGGATTTTTATGCGGAAGTCGGTAAAATCCGCGCCTTCAAAAATTGAGAGACAGCAAACATGAAAACAGCACAAGAAGTACGCGTAGGTAACGTCATTATGGTGGGCACGGATCCTATGGTCGTGCTGAAATCGGAATACAGCCGCTCCGGCCGTAACGGCTCAGTGGTCAAAATGAAGATGAAAAATCTGTTGACTGAATCGGCGCGTGAAACGGTGTTTAGTGCTGACGACAAGTTCGAGCAAGTGATGTTGGATCGCAAAGAAGTGACTTACTCTTACTTCGCTGATCCGATGTATGTGTTTATGGACGAGGACTTTAATCAGTACGAAATCGAAGCTGAAAGCATGGGCGATGCGCTGAATTACCTCGAAGACAATATGCCTTGCGAAGTGGTGTTCTACAACGATAAAGCGATTTCAGTTGAGCTCGCCAACACCATCGTTCGCGAAGTAATTTACACCGAGCCATCGGTGCGCGGCGATACTTCAGGCAAGGTGATGAAGCCCGCTAAAATCACGGGCGGATACGAACTGGTGGTGGCGGCCTTCGTTGAAATCGGCGACAAAATCGAAATCGACACCCGCACCAACGAGTTCAAAAAGCGCGCTTAATTGTTAGGGCATCTCGCAAGTTAAGTTTTTCGAGATAGCCTGAGCGTGTTAAAGAAAAAAAGCCCAGTTCATGCTGGGCTTTGTCATTCCCGCCGATTGATTACTCCTCATTACTCCTAACTACCATGGCTATCGAAACCGAACTCAAGTTGCGCATCGCGCCTGAGCATATGGCGCGTTTGCGCGCGCATTCTTTTTGGCACGCGCACGCACTCACTGCGCCGCGCACTCGACAGTTGTTTAACCAGTATTTCGACACGCCTGATTTGGCTTTGCACCATGCGGCGATGGCGTTGCGCTTGCGCCGCAATGGTGAGCAATGGCTGCAAACACTTAAGGGCGGCGGGGCGATTGAGGCGGGCTTGCATCAGCGTAACGAGTGGGAGATTGCTGTGGCGGGTGCTGCCTTAGATTTTTCCGCGCACGCCGAAGTGGACTGGGACAGCTTGCTGCCACAGGCTTTACGCGAAAAATTGCAGCCCGTGTTTGTCACTGATTTTATGCGTAGCAGTTTTATGCTGAACTTTATGGGCGCGCAAATCGAAGTGTGTATGGATGAAGGCTGGATACACACAGATACGCGTCGTCATGCGATTTGCGAAGTTGAGTTGGAGCTGAAATCAGGTGCTACGCAGGCTTTGTTTGAGCTGGCATTGGCGTTGTTGGACATCGTGCCGCTCAGCATCGAAGTGGTGAACAAAGCCGAGTACGGATTCCGTTTGCTGGATGAAAATTTTGTGGAGTCTGCCAGCGTGTGCGCGCGTCTTAAACTTGATACTCAGCAAGGCGTGGCTGTGCAACTGCAAAGTTTAATGTGGGCGGGTTTATTGCATTTGCAAAAAAATCTATGCGGCATACATGGCACTGAATCGCCGCTCTTTTTAGTGCAAGTGCAACTCGCCTTGCGTCGCCTCAATGTGTTGTTGCGCGTCATCGAGAAGTGCTCAAACGACAGCGTGTGGCGCGAACTGAAAACGCAACTTGGTCACTTGAGCTGTGCCGCTTTAGACGAACCCGCACTCCAGCGCGTGATGTTGAAAATTGCCAGCGCGATGAGCGCAACGCCTAGTTTTAGCTTAGTCAGTCATCCCAAATTACCTCGCGCTTTGCGCGCTTATAGGGCGTGAATGTGGGCGTAAATAGGGATGTGAGCTGGCAGCCCAATGTGCTGCTAGAAAATCCCATCTTCGCGCCTTTACACGCGCTGATAGCCAGTTTGCCGCGCGATAAATTCCCGAGCTTGTGTGAGCTGAATGCCTTGCTGAATCAGCATGCCGAGGCGCGTGAGGCGTTGCGCGTGGCGGCGGGACATGCGTTGCGTTTTGTGCCGCAGCAGCTAGGTAAGCTGGGTTTTGAAGCGCAATACGAGCCGCGTTGTTATCTGACCGGCGAGGTGCAGACCCGCGAAAATAATTGGCACGATTTGCTCAACGCGCTGGTGTGGTTGACTTTTCCGCGCGCCAAAGCCGCCATCAATGCGCGTCATTTTGCCGCGTTGCAAGCGGGCGAGCCGGTCGGAAAAAGTCAGCGCGGTGCGGTGCGCGACAGCAATACTTTATTGGATGAATCGGGTGTGATTGTTGCGTGTGCCAATCCAAAATTAGCTGCCTTGTTGCGCGATTTTCAATGGCATGAATTGTTCTGGCAGCAGCGCGCGGCGGTGCAAAACGAGATGGGCTTTTATGTGTTTGGGCATGGCTTATATGAGAAGGCGATGCAGCCTTATATCGGCATCACCGGGCAGGGCATCATCATGGACGTGGCGCGTGAATTTTTTAGTTGGGAGGCGGCGCGACAACATGCGCATTTGGATGAGCAGTTGGCAAGCTATTGGCGCAATCCTGCGCATTGCCTCAGCACCCGCGAGCTATGCCCTGTGCCGTTATTGGGTGTGCCAAATTGGTGGGCGGATAACGATGACGCGCTTTTTTACGCCAACACTGCGTACTTTCGTAGCGGACGGCGCGCGTGAATCCGCTTAAGTTTTTATCAGGCTATTCCGCAGCACTGCAAGCGCAAGCGCAGCAACTTTTGCTGGACGGAAAACTAGCCACGCACCTCGCCGAAAAATATCCTGACACCCACACCATCCGCAGCGATAAGGCTTTATACGATTACGTTGTCGCCCTTAAAAACCAAGCGATGCGCGCGGCTCCCGCGATTCATAAAGTGAGTTTTGATAGTCGTCTGGCGGTGCTGCATCGCGCCCTGGGTGTGCATACCTCTAGCTCGCGTGTGCAAGGTGGCGGTTTGCGTGCGCATAGCGAAATTCGCATCGCTGCCTTGTTCAAAAACACCCCGCCAGAGTTTCTAAAAATGATTACGGTGCATGAATTGGCGCACCTAAAAGAAGCGCAGCACAACAAAGCGTTTTATCAGTTGTGTGTGCATTTAGAGCCGAACTATCATCAATATGAGCTGGATTTACGCTTGTTTCTTTGCGCGCAAAGTGCGGAGAAAAGCGATTTTCCCGCAGATTAGGCAGGTTCACGCCGATTGCTTCCTCTACAAAAATCTGCGTGAATCTGCGTAATCTGCGGATAGCATTTCAGCTGCAAAAATCCGCTCAATTTGAGTGCGTGCTAACACTCCCAATCCCTTTGTTTTTTATAAATATAAAGCCGCCCAGTGCACCGCTAGCCTGTGCTAAAATGCGCGCTTTGTCATGCTTCGTTAACCCTAGGTCTAAAGAGCTCAAACATGGAACAACAATTCGCTAGAGAAACACTCCCCGTCAGCCTCGAAGAAGAAATGCGTAAGTCCTATTTGGACTATGCCATGAGCGTGATTATCGGACGCGCTTTGCCGGATGTGCGCGACGGGCTGAAGCCTGTTCATCGCCGCGTTTTGTTTGCGATGCACGAGTTGTCCAATGACTGGAATCGCGCCTACAAGAAATCCGCGCGTATCGTCGGCGACGTAATCGGTAAATACCATCCGCACGGCGATACGGCGGTATATGACACCATCGTTCGTATGGCGCAGCCATTTTCGCTGCGTTACACCTTGGTCGATGGTCAGGGTAACTTCGGTTCGGTGGACGGGGATAACGCGGCGGCGATGCGTTACACCGAAATCCGCATGGCGCGTATCGCGCATGAATTGTTGGCAGATTTGGATAAAGAGACCGTGGATTTCGGGCCGAACTATGATGGTTCTGAGCATGAGCCGTTAGTTTTTCCGGCGCGCTTTCCCAATCTGTTGGTGAATGGTTCGTCGGGGATTGCGGTCGGTATGGCGACCAACATTCCGCCGCACAATTTGAACGAAGTCATAGCCGCATGTCAGGCGTTATTGGCAAATCCTGACTTGAGTATAGACGAGCTAATCGAATATGTGCCCGCGCCAGATTTCCCAACCGCAGGATTTATTTACGGCTTGGCTGGGGTAAAAGAAGGCTATCGCACGGGTCGGGGTCGCGTGATTATGCGCGGTCGTACCCACTTTGAAGACATCGGCAAAGACCGCGAAGCGATCATCATCGACGAGCTTCCCTACCAAGTAAATAAAGCCAATTTGCTGATTAAAGTTGGCGAGTTGGTGCGCGAAAAACGCATCGAAGGCATTTCGGAAATTCGTGATGAATCTGATAAGTCGGGGATGCGCGCCGTCATCGAATTGAAGCGTGGCGAAAACGCCGAAGTTATCCTCAACAAACTGTATAAAGACACGCAGTTGCAAGATAGTTTTGGTATCAATATGGTCGCGATTATAGACGGCCAACCTAAGCTGTTAAACCTCAAACAAATCATTGACGCGTTCTTGCGTCATCGCCGCGAAGTCGTCACGCGCCGCACTATTTTTGAATTGCGCAAAGCGCGCGAACGTGGCCATGTGTTGGAAGGTTTAGCGGTTGCATTGTCCAATGTGGACGAAGTTATCGCGTTGATTAAAGCCGCACCTGCACCCGCCGAAGCTAAGCGTAGCCTGATGGCGCGCTCATGGCGTTCGTCGTTGGTGGAAGATTTGTTGAGCCGCGTCAGCGACTCGTCGCGCCCAGATGGATTGCTCGCGGAGTTTGGTTTGACTGGTGAAGGAAACTCGCGCGGCTATCATTTATCCGATGCGCAAGCACAGGCTATTTTGGAATTGCGTTTGCAACGCTTGACCGGTTTGGAGCAAGACAAAATCGTCGGCGAGTATCGCGAAATCATGGACAAAATTGCCGATTTATTGGACATCTTGTCGAAGCCTGCGCGCATCACGCAAATTATTTCTGAAGAGCTGACTGCCGTAAAAGCACAGTTCGGCGATAAACGTCGTAGCGAAATCATCACGCACACGCACGACATGAGCATGGAAGATTTGATTGCGCCTGAAGATGTGGTGGTGACCTTGTCGCACGGCGGTTATATGAAGGCGCAACCGTTGGTTGAATATCGCGCGCAAAAACGCGGTGGTCGCGGCAAGCAAGCGGCATCAACCAAAGAAGACGATTTCGTCGATAATTTATTTATCGCTAACACGCATAACCACATTTTGTGCTTCTCCAATTTGGGTCGCGTGCATTGGCTGAAAGTGTATGAAGTGCCGCAAGGTAGTCGCATCGCGCGCGGTCGTCCGATTGTGAATTTGTTGCAATTGGAAGCGGGCGAAAAAATCAACGCAATTCTGCCCGTGGTGGAATTCGCCGACGATAAGTTTGTGTTCTTTTCCACTTCAAAAGGTACGGTAAAGAAAACGCCATTGATTGATTTTTCACGCCCAATGAAGCGCGGCATTATCGCGATCAATTTGGATGAGGGCGATTTCTTAATCGGCGTGGCGTTGACCGATGGCAAGCACGATGTAATGTTGTTCTCTGATGCGGGTAAAGCGGTGCGTTTCGACGAAAACGATGTTCGCGCTACGGGGCGTGCGTCACGCGGCGTGCGCGGTATGAGACTTGCTGACAAGGTGCAAGTCATTTCATTATTGGTTGCCGAAGACGAGCAACAAAGCGTGTTGACTGCAACTGAAAATGGCTTTGGTAAACGCAGCCCGATTATCGAATACACCCGTCATGGACGCGGCACGCAAGGCATGATTGCGATTAAAACTTCCGAGCGTAACGGCAAGGTGGTTGCCGCAACCTTGGTCGGCGTGGAAGACGAAATTATGTTAATCGGTTCGAGCGGCGTGTTGATTCGTACTCGCGTAAATGAAATCCGCGAGATGGGTCGTACTACTCAAGGCGTGACTCTGATGAACGTGGAGAAGGGCGACAAATTGGTTAGTATCAGTCGTATCGCCGATCCAGAAGACGAAGAAGAGCAAGAGCAGGAATAAAAGCAGGATTCAGGATTCAGGATTCAGGATTAGCGGATTCAGTTAATGCGGAGCGGCGGTTTTTAATCCTGTATCCCGCATCCTGAATCCTCTTTTTGGTTTCCTATTTTTTATTTGAAGGCTGTAAAAAAATGACAATTTACAATTTCAGCGCAGGGCCCGCCGTGTTGCCACACGCGGTTTTGCAACAGGCGCAAGCCGAGTTGTTGGATTGGCACGGCACGGGTATGTCGGTGATGGAAATGTCGCATCGCGGCAAAGAATTTATGTCTATCGCGGCGGCTGCCGAAGCGGATTTGCGCGAGCTGATGGGCATTCCTAGCAATTATAAAGTGCTGTTTTTGCAAGGCGGTGCGACGCAGCAATTCGCCATGGTGCCGATGAATTTGTTACGCGGCAAAACCTCTGCCGATTATTTGAATACAGGTATTTGGTCGGAAAAAGCTATTGCCGAAGCGCAAAAATTTTGTAGCGTGAATGTGGTCGCGACGGGTGCAGCTACTGGCTTTAGCGATGTGCCTGATTTTACGACATGGCAGTGCGATAAAAACGCCGCGTATTTGCATATCACGCCCAATGAAACCATAGGCGGCGTGGAGTTTGATGACGTGCCAGCGTGCGGCGATGTGCCGCTGGTAGCGGATTTATCTTCGACGATTTTGTCGCGCAAAATTGATGTATCGAAATTCGGACTGATTTACGCAGGCGCGCAAAAAAATATCGGGCCAGCAGGCTTGACCATCGTCATCGTGCGCGAGGATCTAATCGGTCACGCACCTGCTGGCACGCCCACCATGCTGGATTACCGAACTCATGCCGACAATGATTCCATGTACAACACGCCGCCCACTTATGGCATGTATATGGCGGGTTTGGTGTTCGCATGGCTGAAGAAAAATGGCGGCATTGCGGCGATGGAGCAGACCAATATCGCCAAGGCGAATTTGCTCTATGCGGCGATAGATAACAGCGCGGATTTTTATCGTTGTCCCGTGGCTAAAAATTATCGTTCGCGTATGAACGTGCCGTTCAAAACCCGTGATGCAGCAAGCGATGCCGAGTTCGTTAAGCAAGCTGACGCGCGCGGCCTGTTGCAACTTAAAGGACACAAATTAGCGGGCGGAATGCGCGCCTCAATTTATAACGCGATGCCAATCGAAGGCGTGCAAGCCTTGGTGAATTTCATGCAGGAATTTGCCGCTGCAAACTAAAAATAATATGAACGAAAAACTCATTCAATGCCGCGACCAAATCGACCAAATCGACAACGAAATGTTGCAGATGTTGAATCAGCGCGCCGCGCTCGCGCAGCAAATTGGTCACCTCAAAGATAACGGCGTGGTGTTGCGTCCTGAACGTGAAGCACAAGTGTTGCAACGCTTGCAAACGCAAAACCAAGGGCCGTTGAGTAACGATGCGATTGCTGCCTTATTTACTGAAGTGATGTCGCAATGTCGCGCGCTCGAAGCCCCCCTGCATGTGGCTTATCTCGGCCCGGAAGGGACGTTTACTGAAGCTGCCGCGCTGAAGCGTTTTGGTAGTGCGGTGCAGGGCGAGCAATGTGCGAACATCGACGATATTTTCCGCGCGGTCGAGTCGGGCAGTGTGAATTACGGTGTCGCACCGGTGGAAAATTCCACCGAGGGCGCGGTGGGGCGCACGCTGGATTTGTTGATGCAAAGCAATCTGCAAATTTGCGGTGAAGTGATGCTGGCAATACACCAATGTTTGCTCGCGCAAAGCTGCGAATTGAGCGCGATTAAAACCGTGTATTCGCATCCACAATCGTTAGCGCAATGTCAGGGTTGGCTCAATGTGCATCTGCCGCACGCGGCGCGCGTCCCTGCTTCTAGCAACGCTGAAGCGGCGCGATTGGCGGCGGAAAATCCCAACAGTGCGGCGATTGCAGGCAGCCAAGCGGCGGCGCATTTTGGTTTGACCGTGTGTGTGGAAAATATCGAGGATGACGCGAAAAATACCACGCGTTTTTTGGTGTTGGGCAAGCAACAAGTTTCACCTAGTGGTCGTGATAAAACGTCCTTGGTGTTGTCTGCCGCGAATCGTCCGGGCGCGGTACATGAGTTGCTCGCACCCTTGGCAAAGCATGGTGTTTCCATGACTAAATTAGAGTCGCGCCCCGCCCGTTCGGGTTTGTGGGAATACGTTTTTTATATGGACATCGAAGGGCATCAAGCCGATACGAAAGTGGCGGCAGCATTGGCGGAACTCAAGCAGGTCGCGGCTTTCGTTAAGGTATTGGGTTCTTATCCGATTGCTCATTAAGTTTTTTCGCATCAACAATCATTAGGTTTTTGTTATGAATTATTCCGAACTCGCCCCGCAATACATCCGTGCTATTGCCCCTTACCAACCGGGTAAACCCATCGCTGAATTGGAACGCGAACTGGGTATTACGGGCATTGTGAAACTCGCCTCAAATGAAAATCCATTGGGCGCCAGTCCGCTGGCAATTGCCGCTGCGCGTGCGGCTTTGGATGAAGTGAGTTTGTATCCAGATGGCAATGGCTACGCGCTGAAAAGCGCGCTGGTGCAGCGTTACGGCGTGAAAATTGAACAGGTATTTTTGGGCAATGGCTCGAATGATTTGTTGGAGTTGGCGGCGCGTGCATTTTTAACGGTGGGTGATAAAGCTGTTTATTCCGATCACTCCTTCGCCGTCTATCCCTTAGCAACACAGGCGGTTGGGGCGACAGGCATCAGCGTTAAAGCGAATAATTTTGGTCACGATTTAGATGCGATGCGCATGGCGGCGGTGGAGCAGGGCGCGAAAATGATTTTTATCGCCAACCCGAATAATCCTACTGGCACATTTTTATCGGGCGCCGATTTACATGGATTTTTGCGCGCGCTGCCAGCGCATATTTTGGTGGTGTTGGACGAGGCTTATAACGAATATCTGCCTTTAGAAAATCGCTACAACAGCGTGGCATGGTTAGCGGAATTTCCCAATTTAATTATCTCCCGCACTTTCTCTAAAGCGTATGGCTTGGCATCGTTGCGCGTCGGTTACGCGCTGGGTAATGCGCTGGTGATGGACATGATTAACCGCGTGCGCCAACCGTTTAATGTCAACAGCATGGCGCAAGCGGCAGCGACGGCAGCGTTGGGCGATGACGAGTTTGTGAAACGTACTTTTGAGTTGAATCAGCGCGGTATGGTGCAACTCACGCAAGGCTTATCTGCATTGGGTTTGAGCCACATTCCCTCTAAAGCAAATTTCGTCAGTTTTCATGTTGTCAATGCGGCGCGGATTTACCGCCGCTTACTCGAACTGGGCGTGATAGTGCGTCCGATTGCCAACTACGCGATGCCCGATTATTTGCGCGTGAGCATCGGACTGGAAACAGAAAACAACAAATTTTTAGCTGCATTAAAAACAATTTTAGGAGAGCAACAATGATTATCGTCATGGGTCGTGAAGTAACAGATGAGCAAATTGGCGCAGTGGTTAAAAAGCTCGAAGCCGCAGGCTTGCAAGCCAACATTTCACGCGGCATTGAACGCACTGTGATTGGTGCAATTGGCGACGAACGCAAGCTGTCGCCCGAAATGTTTACCCCGCTGCCAGGCGTGGAATCGGCAATGCACATTGCCAAGCAATACAAAATTGTGTCGCGTGAATCGCATAAAGAAAACACCGTGATTGACATCGCGGGCGTGCCTTTGGGTGGCAATCAAATTCAAATTATTGCGGGGCCATGTTCGGTAGAAACCCAAGAGCAGATGGATTTGTCGGCTAAGTTTGTCAAAGAAGCAGGCTGTCGTTTGATGCGCGGTGGCGCGTTCAAACCGCGCACCAGTCCTTATACGTTTCAAGGTAAGGGCGTAGAAGGGCTGGAAATTTTCCGCAAAGCCGCCGCTGTACAAAAATTGCCGATTGTCACCGAACTGATGGACATCCGTATGTTGGACACCTTTATGGAACATGACGTGGATGTGATTCAAATCGGTACGCGCAATATGCAAAACTTTGACTTGCTCAAAGAAGTCGGGCGCATCAACAAACCGGTGATTTTGAAACGCGGTATGTCGGCGACTATTTCGGAATGGCTGATGGCGGCGGAATACATCGCGGCGGGCGGCAATCACAACATTATTTTCTGCGAGCGCGGCATCCGTACTTTTGAGACTTACTACCGCAATGTGTTGGATGTCACCGCGATTCCCGTGCTGAAAAAAGAAACGCATTTGCCGGTGATTGTTGATCCCTCACACGCGGGTGGTAAAGCATGGATGGTCGCCGCTTTATCGCAAGCTGCGATTGCCGCAGGTGCGGATGGTCTGCTGGTCGAGATGCACCCGAACCCCTGTGAAGCCTGGTGCGATGCCGACCAAGCCTTGACCCCGCAAGAGTTGAAAGACCTGATGGGCACGTTAGGCGGCATTGCGAAAGCGATCGGGCGCACGCTGTAGAGCAACTCGGTATAAGTACTTGATGTTTAATTCACGTTTTCACAGAAAATTTGTTAGGTACTTTTCAAAAGGATTATTTTGCCGTGACCGAACATCAAATTAAGTAGCCCACGTTTGCAAAATAAATCTGTCGATGTGGTCATCTGCAAGGAGAAAAAATGCTGCAAACAATCGAAGTTGAAATAGATGCGAGTGGTCATATTCATCCATTAGAGCCGCTGACATTCACGCCTTTGGGTCGCGCTTATTTAACTTTGTTGCCGCCTGTTGCGCCGACTCTCCGTGTTGAAGCACCTGTGGCGAGTGCCTTGCAAGCCTTGCAGTTATTGGCTACACCGCGTTTTGCTGTACGACCTATCGCTGATAGTGATGAGGTGCAGCAACGCATTCATGGCTTGCGTAATGAATGGGCTGAGCAGTGATGCGGCGGGTGTATCTCGATTCCTGCATGGTGATTTATTTACTCGAAAATACGGGTTCATTTAGCGTGGCAGCCAAGCAGTTTTTAGTCAAAAATAGTGATGCCATTTTATGTGTTTCGCCTTTGGTGCGTATGGAAGTGTTGGTTAAACCCTTGCGCGACGCAGCGTCTGCTTTAGTGGCGGATTATGAGGATTTTATTGCGGCGCAAAACTGGTTGGCGATAGATGACGGCATTGTCGCCAGTGCTTTGCAACTACGGGTTAAGCATGGATTGAAAACGCCAGACGCGCTGCATTTAGCCACGGCGATGCATTATGGTTGCAATGAGTTTTGGACGAATGATGACCGCTTAAATAAAGTAGCGACAGATTTGGCTGTCAATGTTTTTTCTCGTTAAGTTTGTTTATGTCTAGCCCTATACACTTCAAAAAAATCATCATTTTTGGCACGGGCCTCATCGGAGGCTCGTTTGCTTTGGCGTTGCGTCGTGCGCACGCGGTGGGTGAGGTGGTGGGCTTTGGTCGCAGTGTTGCGACACTGAGTGATGCGCAGCAACTCGGCATCATCGACCGCATCGGCGTGGAGGTGGCGCGTGAACTGGCGGATGCGGACTTGGTGTTGATTGCCACGCCTGTGGCGCAAATGAGCGAGATTTTTCAACGTATCGCGCCGTATTTAGGCGCACACACTTTAGTCACCGATGGCGGCAGTACCAAAGGTGATGTGGTCGCGGCGGCGTATGCCAATTTGGGCGATAAGGTGGGGCAATTTGTGCCCGCCCATCCGATTGCAGGGGCGGAAAAAAGTGGTGCGGCGGCGGCTTTGGCTGAGTTGTATCAAGGCAAAAAAGTGGTGTTGACTCCGCTGCCCGAAAACACCGCCGTATCGGTAGCAACAGTGCGTAAAGCATGGGAGTTATGCGGCGCGCTGGTGAGTGAGTTGAGCGCGCAGCAACACGATGAGGTGTTCGCAGCGGTGAGCCACTTGCCGCATTTATTGTCGTTCGCGCTGGTGCATGATTTGGCGCAACGCGACAATCGCGACCTGTTGCTATCCTTTGCCGCCAGTGGTTTTCGTGACTTCACCCGCATTGCAGCAAGCAGCCCAGAAATGTGGCGCGACATCTGTTTAGCGAATCGCGACGCGTTGTTAGGCGAGCTGCAACGTTATGTTGATGAGCTGCAAAGTTTGCAGCTCGCTTTGCAAGACAATGATGCGCACAAGCTCGAAGCAGTGTTTAGTTTGGCGCGCGCAGTGCGCAGTAATTGGGCGGGACAATAAGTATTGATAGGGCGGATAAGCAGTGCGTTATCCGCTATTTTTTAGGGCTCTCTGTCGGATAACGCGATGCTTATCCGACCTACCGTTTTAATCTGATTTGATATGACTCACACCGACTTTCTCGATATTCCTCCGCTGTTATCCGCGCACGGCACGCTGACTTTGCCTGGCTCAAAAAGCATTTCTAATCGCATGTTGTTGTTGGCGGGGTTGGCGCGCGGCACGACAGAAATTCGCGATGTGCTGATTTCCGATGACACCGAACGCATGTTGGATGGCTTGCGCAGTTTGGGCGTGAGCATCCACCAAGTAGCAGCGACGACGTTCCGCGTAACGGGTTGCGCGGGTGCTTTTCCTGTTAAAGAAGCGAGTTTGTTTTTGGGTAATGCGGGTACGGCATTTCGCCCGCTGACCGCCGCGCTGGCGTTGTCAGGCGGGCATTATCAGCTGTCAGGCGTGGCACGGATGCACGAGCGTCCGATAGCCGATTTGGTCGATGCCTTACGCACGCTGGGCGCGAACATTGATTACACGGCTAACGATGGCTTTCCGCCGCTAGAGATTTTTCCTGCGACCTTGACCGATGCGGCTACGGTTGCGGTGCGCGGCGATGTGTCCAGTCAATTTTTAACTGCCTTGTTGATGGCGTTGCCGTTGTTGAATCGCACCGTCACGGTGAGCGTCATCGGCGAGCTGATTTCAAAACCGTATATCGAGATTACGCTGGCGATGATGGCGCGCTTTGGCGTGCTTGTGGCGCGTGATGCCAGTCGCAGCTTTACCGTCGCGGCAGGCAGTGAATATGTCTCGCCGGGCGTGACGTATGTGGAGGGCGATGCCTCATCCGCTTCGTATTTTTTGGCGGCGGGAGCAATCGGCGGCGGACCGTTGCGTATTGAAGGCGTGGGCAGCGACAGTATTCAAGGCGATGTGAAGTTCGCCGATGCCTTGCAATTGATGGGCGCGCGCATTACGCAAGGCGCGAACTGGATGGAGGTGCAAGCTCCCGTGTCGGGCAAGCTCACCGCGATAGATTTGGATTGCAATCACATTCCCGATGCGGCAATGACGTTGGCAGTGTTGGCGTTATTCGCAGAAGGGACGACCACGCTGCGCAATATCGCCAGTTGGCGCGTTAAAGAAACCGACCGCATTCATGCTATGGCGACCGAGCTGCGCAAAGTCGGCGCGACGGTGGAGGAGGGTGCGGATTTTATTTGCATAGCAGGATTCGGGATGCAGGATTCGGGATTAAGTAATAAGCTCGGCACGGGCTTTTCCCAGAATCCTGCATCCTGCATCCCGCATCCTCAATCCTCAATCCTCAATCCTGTCGCAGGCATAGATACTTACGACGATCACCGTATGGCGATGTGTTTTTCTCTCGTCGCTTTTGCGCCGCAAGGCATACGCATCAACGAGCCTAAGTGTGTGGCAAAAACTTTCCCTGATTACTTTAACGCGCTGGCGAGTGTCACCACGGCTGTACCTGTGATTGCGATTGATGGGCCTTCCGCGTCGGGTAAAGGCACGGTGGCGCAACGCGTTGCAGCGCAATTGGGTTATCACTATTTAGACAGCGGCGCGCTGTATCGCTTGCTGGCATTGGCGGCGCGACGTGATGGCGTTTTATTGACAGATGAAATCGCGTTGAGCCTATTAGCGGAACATATTGAGATTAAATTTAGTGGCGAACATATTTGGTTAGACGGTAAGTTAGTTGGCGACGAATTGCGCAGCGAAGAGTGTGCCGCCGCCGCATCTAAAGTTGCCAGCCTGCCCCGCGTGCGCGCCGCCTTGTTGGCAAAACAACACGCTTTCCGTCGTGCGCCAGGTTTGGTAGCAGACGGGCGCGATATGGCTTCGGTGGTGTTCCCTGACGCTAGCTTGAAGATATTTTTAACGGCATCGGCTGCCGCGCGCGCAGATAGACGTTATAAGCAGTTGAAACAAAAAGGAATGGATGCTAATATCGCCGCCCTTTTGCAGGACATAGAGGCGCGCGACACTCGCGATACACAGCGTAGCGTCGCCCCTTTGCAACAGACCGCAGGTGCAATTTTGTTAGAGACCACCGCTCTGAATATCGAGCAAGCAGTAGGGTTTGTAACCGATGCGTACACGCGGATATGTCCAAAAAACTAGCCCCGACGACTCTCCGTTGTTGGGAATTTTAGTGGTACTCGAACTAATTTGAGTGCCACTAAGGGAATCTCTAAGAATAGAAATTTCCTAAACTTAACCCGCCGTGTAAACGGTATTACTCTTAGGTGTATTCAATGAACGCAACTGCATCCGCTGTACTTAACCCCGATAGTTTCGCCGCCATGTTTGAAGAAAGTTTGACCCGCAAAGAAATGCGCGCGGGCGAACTGATTACCGCTCAAGTTGTGCGTGTTGATCACAACGTGGTTGTTGTAAATGCTGGTCTGAAATCTGAAAGTTTGATTGCTATCGAAGAATTCCTCGATGCTAAAGGCGAATTAGAAGTTAAAGCTGGCGACTTCATTACCGTCGCGATTGAATCGCTGGAAAACGGTTATGGCGAAACTAAATTGTCACGCGAAAAAGCGAAACGCTTGGCAGCATGGCACGACCTCGAAATCGCGATGGAAGAAGGCGCGATTGTTGAAGGCTTCGTGAGCGGCAAAGTTAAGGGCGGTTTGACAGCGATGGTTAACGGTATCCGCGCATTCTTGCCGGGTTCATTGGTTGACGTTCGTCCCGTTAAAGACACCACACCTTATGAAAATAAAGTGATGGAATTGAAAGTGATCAAGCTCGATCGCAAACGCAACAACGTGGTGGTTTCACGTCGCGCCGTGTTGGAAGCCTCACAAGGTGCTGACCGCGAAGCGATCATGGAAAACCTCAAAGAAGGCGCAATCGTTAAGGGCGTGGTTAAAAACATCACAGACTACGGCGCATTCGTTGATTTGGGCGGTATTGATGGCTTGTTGCACATCACTGACTTGGCTTGGCGCCGCGTTAAACATCCGTCAGAAGTGTTGACGGTTGGTGAAGAAGTTGAAGCGAAAATTCTGAAATTCGATCAAGAAAAAAATCGTGTTTCTCTGGGTATCAAACAAATGGGCGACGATCCTTGGAATGGTTTGGCACGTCGTTACCCAACTGGCACGCGCATGTTCGGTAAGGTTACTAACTTGACTGACTACGGTTCATTCGTTGAAATCGAACAAGGTATCGAAGGTCTGGTACACGTTTCTGAAATGGATTGGACGAACAAAAACGTACATCCTTCTAAAGTCGTGTCCTTAGGCGATGAAGTTGAAGTAATGATTCTGGAAATTGACGAAGCACGTCGTCGTATTTCTTTGGGTATGAAGCAATGCAAAACGAATCCTTGGGATGACTTTGCTGCAACGCACAAAAAGAATGACAAAGTGCGCGGCGCGATTAAATCAATCACTGACTTTGGCGTGTTCATCGGTTTGGATGGCGGCATCGACGGTCTGATTCACTTGTCAGATTTGTCATGGAATCAACCTGGCGAAGAAATGGTGCGCAACTACAAGAAGGGCGACGAAATTGAAGCTGTGGTCTTGGCGATTGATGTTGAACGTGAACGCATTTCATTGGGCATCAAGCAAATGGAAGCGGACCCATTCGGCGGTTTCGCAACCAGCAATGAAAAAGGCGCAGTGGTCACAGGTACGGTTAAATCATTGGATGCTAAGGGTGCAGTGATTGCCTTGGCGGGCGATGTTGAGGCGTACTTGAAGGCTTCTGAAGTGTCGGTTGACCGTGTTGAAGATATTCGCACTCACTTGAAAGAAGGCGATTCAGTAACTGCCGTCATCATCAATGTGGATCGCAAAAATCGCGGTATCAACTTGTCGATTAAAGCACTGAACAAAGCTGAAGAATCTGCTGCAATGCAAAAATTCTCGGCTGAAAATTCAGCTAATGCAGGCACGACCAATTTGGGCGCATTGCTCAAAGCGAAAATGTCTGGCAGCAAAACCGAAGCGTAATTTGAGGTCAGCATGACGCGTTCAGATTTAATCGCAAAACTTGCCGAGAAGTATCCGCAGCTCTTAGCTAAGGATGCTGAAATGGCTGTCAAAGTTATCTTAGATAGTTTGACCAACGCGCTCGCGCGTGGCGGTCGAATTGAGATTCGTGGCTTTGGTAGCTTCGCTCTAAATTACCGCCCGCCTAGACAGGGACGCAATCCCAAAACAGGTGACGCGGTGAAAGTGCCGGCGAAATATGTGCCGCACTTTAAGGCGGGCAAAGAGTTGCGCGAACGGGTCAGCGAAGCGCAATTTGACTAAGTAAAAAACGTTTCATAAGAAGCGGTATATCGAAAGATATACCGCTTTTTTTATGCTATCGTGCGCGGTCTTTTTTGCCGAGATTGCCTGATGCGTTATCTAATCTGGTTGTTGCGTTTGGTGCTGTTTTTTTTACTGTTAGGTTTAAGCCTAAAGAACAATCAGCCCGTGACCTTGCACTACTTTTTTCAATTGCAATGGCACACCAGTTTAGTCATGCTGCTGTTACTGTTTTTTATGTTGGGCGTTGCGGTTACCGCCTTCGCGCTCATCGTCAATGTGCTGCAACAACGTCGCGAAATTGCGCGTTTGCAAGCCGCTTTACTCACTCACAGCAAACTCGCCGCCGCGCCCGAATCTGGGCAGCTTTCCTTTACTTCTATCGTCTAACTTCTGTCCTATAAAAATATGGAATTCCAACTTTGGATGTTGCTAATTTTGCCGCTGTTTTTTGCTATGGGTTGGTTGGCAGCGCGCATCGACCTTAAAGACAATCTAGCGGACAGCGGCGCGCTTCCTGCTTCCTATTTTCAAGGCTTAAATTTTTTGCTCAACGAGCAACAAGATAAAGCCATCGCAGCCTTTATCGAAGTGGTCAAAGTTGATCCGCAAACCATCGAGTTGCACTTTGCTTTGGGCAGTTTATTTCGTCGCCGTGGCGAGGTCGATCGAGCGTTGCGTATGCACCACAACTTAGTCGATCGCGCCGATTTGGATGACGACAAACGTCAGCAAGCGGTGTTTGAATTGGCGCAGGATTATTTGAAAGCGGGCATTTTGGATCGTGCTGAAAGTTTGTTTCGTGAGCTGGGTAAATCCGCGTATGCGCAGCAAGCCTTTGAGTTTTTGTTAGAGCTGTTTCAAAAAGAACACGACTGGCAAAAAGCTATTCAACTCACGCTTCGCCGCAGTGCGCAAACCAAGGTGTCGTATCACACTGAGATTGCTTTTTTTCAGTGCGAATTAGCTGCCGAAAAAATCACAGCGGGTGACGATGTCGCCGCGCACGAGCATTTGCGTCTAGCCTTGTTGAGTAATCCAAAATCGGTGCGCGCTAGTTTGATGTTGGGCGATTTGTGGTTGAGCGAAGGTAAATTTATCGAAGCAATCGACGTTTGGCAAAGTATTGAACAGCAAGACCCGCAGTATTTGCCCTTGGTCGCGGAACGCTTGCTGGCGGCGTATTGCAGCCTAGCTAAAGAAGCCGAGGGCGTGGCGTTATTGCGTGATTATTTGAGTAAATATCATGCGCATGATTTGCTCAATGTAGTGTTCGCAGGGGTGCAAAAAAATGAAGGCAGTGCCGCAGCTTATCAATTAGTCCGTGATGAATTGGAGCGGAATCCCAGCTTGCTAGGTTTGGATAAATTGCTCGAAGCGCGCTTGTTAGATGTGCCGTTAGATAAACGCGCTGACTTGGAATTGGTCAAAAATTTAGTTCATAAACGCACGCGTAATCTCGCCTTATATCACTGCAAATCATGTGGTTTCAAAGCGCAAAAATTTTACTGGCATTGTCCCGCTTGCCAAGCGTGGGACAGTTATTCACCGCGTCGCACCGAAGAAACAGGCAGCACTTTATGAGTCTCTTAAAATGAACGATCCCAAAATTATTATCGCGCTGGATTACGCTTCCGCCGCGCCCGCATTGGCACTAGCCGAGTGTCTTGACCCCGCTGCCTGTCGCTTAAAAGTTGGCAAAGAATTATTCACCGCCGCAGGCCCGCAAGTCATCGAACAACTGATGCAACGCGGCTTTGAAATTTTCCTCGATTTGAAATTTCACGACATCCCCAATACCACCGCGCACGCTTGCAAAGCTGCTGCCGAATTGGGCGTATGGATGGTCAATGTGCACGCATTAGGCGGACGCAAAATGCTGACGGCGGCGGCGGACGCAATCGCGCATTGCAACCGCCCGCCTAAGCTCATCGCGGTGACCATGTTGACCAGCATGGCAGCGGCGGATTTAGCCGATATTGGGATTGCTGAGTCGCCTGCGCAAATGGTGTTGCGACTGGCGACGTTGACGCGTGATTGCGGCTTAGATGGGGTGGTCTGTTCGGCGCAAGAAGCGCGGTTGTTGCGCGAAAAATTAGGCAAAGATTTTGCCTTGGTAACGCCAGGCATACGCCCCGCTGCGGCGAGCTTGGACGATCAATCGCGGGTGATGACACCTGGTGCGGCATTGGCAGCAGGCGCGAGCTATTTGGTGATAGGGCGACCCATTACGCAAGCGGCTGATCCCTTGCAAGCCTTAATCAATATCAATTTAGAAATAGGAGTAGGCGCATGACGCTGTTGCCAAAATTTAGTGACGCGCGCGTGTTGGTGGTGGGCGATGTGATGTTGGATCGCTATTGGTTTGGCGACGTGCATCGCATCTCGCCCGAAGCCCCTGTGCCCGTGCTCAAAGTTGATCGCGTGGATGAGCGTCCGGGCGGTGCGGCAAACGTGGCGCGCAACATTGCTTCTTTGGGTGCGCACGCGACTTTGCTGTCGGTGGTGGGCGATGACGAGGCGGGGTCGTGTTTAGAAAAATTATTGGCGCAACACAGCAATCTCAATGCGATTTTGCATCGCGATACGAGTGTGTCAACCATCATCAAATTGCGCGCCATTGCGCGTCAGCAACAACTATTACGCATCGACTTTGAAACGCCGCCTTCGCACGAAGTGTTGAATGCCGCGCTAGAAGATTTCCACGCGCAATTGCAGCAGGCTGACGTGGTGATTTTGTCCGACTACGGCAAGGGCGGCTTGGCGCATATCGCGCAGATGATTGCGTGGGCGAGAGCGGCGGGCAAGCCCGTGTTGGTTGATCCAAAAGGCTCGGACTACGAACGCTATCGCGGCGCGACTTTACTCACGCCGAATCGCAGCGAATTCCGCGATGTGGCAGGCAGTTGGGCGAACGATGCCGAACTCAATAGCAAGGCTGAGACTTTGCGCGTGGCGTTGGGCTTAGAGGCTTTGTTGGTGACGCGCAGCGAAGAAGGCATGAGCTTGTATGAAGCGCATGGCATCAGCCACGAACCCGCGCAATGCCGCGAAGTGTTTGACGTAAGTGGCGCGGGCGACACCGTGATTGCCACGTTGGCGGTGATGTTGGCGACGGGCGCAGCGTTAGCAGATGCCATGCACATCGCCAATCGCGCCGCCGGTATCGTGGTCGGAAAACTAGGCACTGCCGTGGTCAATCGCGAAGAAATTATTAAAGACATTGAAAAGCAGGATTGAGGGTTGGTGATTCTGGATTCAGTTAAAGGCGGTGCATCGGTTTTTAATCCCGCATCCCGAATCCTAGCTCTTAAAATTAAGGAGAAAAACATGTACTACATCGTTACTGGCGCAGCCGGATTTATTGGTTCTAACTTGGTTAAAGCGTTGAACGCGCGCGGCGAGAACAACATCATCGCGGTGGACAATTTTAAGAACGCCGACAAATTCAAAAACTTAGTCGATTGCGAAATTGCCGACTATTTAGGCAAAGAAGAATTCTTAGAAAAACTCAAAGAAGGTTACTTCGACGGCTTGGTGACGGCGGTGCTGCATCAGGGCGCGTGTTCCGACACCATGGAATCTGATGGTCGCTACATGATGGAAAACAATTACCAATACACTTTGGAGTTGTTGAACTACTGCCAAAACGAAGAAATCCCCTTGCTCTACGCCTCGTCCGCCTCGGTGTATGGCGGCGGCAGCGTTTTCAAAGAAAGCCGCGAGTTTGAAGCCCCGCTCAATGTGTACGCCTATTCCAAATTTTTATTCGACCAAATCGTGCGTCGTCGCTGGCACAAACGCAGCGCGCAAATCGTCGGCTTGCGTTACTTCAACGTGTACGGCGCACGTGAACAACACAAAGGCCGCATGGCTTCCGTGGCGTATCACTTCTTCAACCAATATCGCAATGAGGGCAAAGTAAAACTTTTTGCGGGCTGCGACGGTTACGCTAATGGCGGACAACTACGCGATTTCGTCTCGATAGAAGACGTGGTCAAAGTGAATATGTACTTTTTAGATAACCCACAAAAGTCAGGCATTTTCAACTTAGGCACAGGACAAGCGCAAAGCTTTAACGATGTCGCCGCCGCCACCATCAACACCCTGCGCGTCGCGGAAGGCAAGCCCACCTTGAGCTTGGCAGAATTGGGCGAGCAAGGTTTAATCAGCTACATCCCCTTCCCCGACGCGCTCAAAGGCAAATACCAAAGCTACACCCAAGCCGACATCAGCGCGCTACGCGGCGCGGGTTACAGCGAAGCGTTCTTGACGGTAGAGCAAGGTACGGCGCGATATGTAGAACAAATGCTCAAAGCGGGCTGAGTAAAATTAGTGTTTGATACTGTTGGCTAATGCAGCCACGGCTTCTGTGTTGAACTAAAAAATCAAGTTGAGTAATCTTATTGTGAATAGCGTATCGGCAGGTCACCCCATTAAGTTATCAGAACTCACCCACCCCAAATATCGCCCCGACATTGACGGTTTAAGGGCGATTGCTATTTTGGCGGTGGTTGTTTTTCACGCCTTCCCTGATGTGGTTCAAGGTGGCTTTATTGGCGTAGATATATTTTTTGTCATTTCTGGATTTTTGATCAGCAGTATTATTTTTAGTAGTTTTGAGAAGAATAGTTTTAGCTATTACGACTTTTATCTGCGCCGTATTAAACGTATTTTTCCTGCGCTGCTATTGGTTTTAGTCACTAGCTATGTATTCGGTTGGTATTTTTTGCTGCCTGATGAATTCAAACAGTTAGGCAAGCACATTGCCGCAGGCGCAGGCTTTATTTCTAATTTGGTGTTGTGGAACGAGTCGGGTTATTTTGATAGTGCGAGTAATGCAAAGCCTTTATTGCACTTATGGTCACTTGGGGTGGAAGAACAGTTTTATATATTTTGGCCTTTGTTATTGGGCATTGTTTGGAAATATCGTTTACATTTTTTACGGGTCACTCTCATCGTCGCAGTAATGTCTTTTGCATGGAGCTTATTTGAACTTGCGCGTAATCCAACGGCTGCTTTTTACTCACCGTTAGCGCGTTTTTGGGAATTGATGGTAGGCGGTGTACTCGCGTATGTAATGCTTCACAAGCATCGCTATTTATCCAACCAACCAACCAACCAACCAACCAACCAACCAACCAACCAACCAACCAACCAACCAACCAACCAACCAACCAACCAACCAACCAACCAACCAACCAACCAACCAACCAACCAACCAACCAACCCCCTTGGTCACTGTTTGGACTTTTGCTGATTGTTGGCGCATTTTTAACGGTTAACAAGGCTAGCGCGTTTCCTGGATGGTGGGCATTACTCCCCACACTGGGTGCATTTTTGATTATTTCTGCTCATCCGTCCGCATGGGTGAATCGCTATTTATTAGGCAATCGGATACTTGTTGCGATTGGTTTAATCAGCTATCCCTTGTATTTATGGCATTGGGTAATTTTGGCTTTTTTGCATATTACAAACTCAGGCGTACCTTCGTTAGAGCATCGTATTTTAGGCGTGGGGGCTGCATTTTTATTGGCGGGATTAACGTATTGGTTGATTGAGAAGCCAATTCGAAAGAGTTCATTAAATAAGTGGATTGTGTCGATTTTGCTTGGGTCAACTTTAATCGTTGCGGGTATTGGACTAAACACTTATCTGCGTGATGGACTAGGTTTTAGGCTGATGCAAATTAGTCCTGGACTAATCGGGATAAAACCTGACAAAGCAAAAGATTGGCGCTTAGATTCATGTTTCTTAAATTTAGAAAGTGAACGTTTTTCCGAGCAATGTTTAGAAGCAAAAAAACCGCTGATTTTTTTGTGGGGGGATTCACATGCGGCGGCGTTATATCCGGGCTTTAAGCACTTCCAAAATGAGTATGGATATGGGCTTGCGCAATTTACGACTGCTGCTTGCAAGCCGTTGCTAGGGGATGCGCACTCAACGCATAAAGCGTGTCAAAAAATTAATGACGAAAATTTAATTAGGGTTAAACAATCAAATCCAGAATTCGTGGTGCTTCATGCGAACTGGATAGATAAAAATGAATTAGAGCCACTGCATGTGACGATAGTAGCGTTACAAAAACTGGGCATAAAAAATATTATTTTGATTGGTCCCGACCCAGAATGGAATGATGACTTGCCTAGGGTGGTTTTTTCCTATTACCGTAAAGCGCACCAAAAACCGCCCTTGAGAATGAAAGACAATAATGCGTTAACGGCTCAAGTTTTGGATGATGAAATGCGATATTTTGCCGAGCTTCATCAATTAATTTACATTTCTAGCCTTGATATTCTTTGCAATCTAGACGGCTGTTTAACTAGGACGAGCGAAAATAGTTCGGATATAACGGCATTAGATAACAATCATTTGACTCCGCAAGCCTCTATTTTTGAAATCAAGGAAGTTACGCAGAAGCTGTTTCATCGTTGATATTTTTATGATTACAGGGCGACCAGTTTTTTGTTAAACTGCTATCAATGATTACAAAAAGGAGTGTGAGATGGCGACGAATTTGGTGGTGCGTAATGTTGAAGAAAATGTCGCGCTGGCGTTGAAGCAGTTGGCAGCTTCGCACGGTCGCAGCGCGGAAGCCGAGCATCGAGAAATTTTGCGCTCGGTGTTGCAGCGTCCTAAGCGTCGCTCGCTCGCGGAGGTTTTGTCGGCGATGCCTAATGTGGGCGAGGATGCCGACTTTAATTCCCGCAATTCATAAAAGACGATGTTTCTAGTCGATACCAATGTGATTAGCGAGGCGCGTAAAGGTGCTAAAGCGAACCTAGGTGTTAAGCAATTCTTCAAAGAAACCGATGCGGATGAGCTGTATTTGGCGGTGCAAACGATAGGCGAAATTCGTCGCGGCTTGGAGAGCATTCGGTATCGCGGCGACCTGCCGCAAACGCGGAAATTAGCAGCGTGGCTGGATGGTTTGGTGCATGAGTTCGCTGATAAAATTTTAACCTTTGATGAAGAATGCGCTCAAGTGTGGGGACGACTCATGTCGCCTCATCCGCAACATGCCATCGACAAGCAAATTGCGGCGATTGCTTTGATACATGATTTAACCGTCGTCACGCGCAACGTCGATGATTTTCGCGGCACGGGTGTGGTAATCAAAAATCCCTTTATATAAAAGTGCAATACACCAATCATTAAAAAATCTATGTACCCCACCCTAGAAAATTTCGTTGGTAACACGCCGTTGGTGCAGCTCAAGCGCATACCGGGTAACACCAGCAATGTGTTGCTCGCCAAGCTGGAAGGCAATAATCCTGCGGGCTCTGTGAAGGACCGTCCTGCCTTGTCGATGATCGTTCGCGCTGAGGCGCGCGGCGACATTAAGCCGGGCGACACGCTGATTGAAGCCACGTCGGGCAATACTGGGATTGCGCTGGCGATGGCGGCAGCAATGCGTGGTTACAAAATGATTTTGGTGATGCCTGAAAATCAAACGGCCGAACGTAAGCAAACCATGCGTGCGTTTGGTGCGGAGCTGATTTTAACGGCGCAAGCGGGCAGTATGGAGCTGGCGCGTGACACCGCTGAAAATCTGCGCGCAGCGGGACGCGGCATCATTCTCGATCAGTTTGCCAATCCCGATAATCCGCTTGCACATTTTGAGGGCACTGCGCCCGAGATCTGGCGCGATACGCGCGGCACGCTGACACATTTTGTCAGCAGCATGGGCACGACAGGCACGATTATGGGTTGCTCGCGATTTTTCAAAGAGCAAAATCCCGCCATCCAAATCATCGGTGTGCAGCCCGAAGCGGGCGCGCAAATTCCAGGCATACGCAAATGGAGCGCGGAATACTTACCGAGCATTTATAGCGATAAAAATATCGACCAGATTGAATACGTTAATCAGACCGATGCAGAAACTATGACGCGTCGCTTGGCAGCCGAAGAAGGCATTTTTTGCGGCATTTCGTCGGGCGGCGCATTGAGCGTGGCACTGCGCATTTCGCAACAAGTGGAGAACGCCGTGATTGCATTTATCGTTTGCGATCGCGGCGATCGTTATCTTTCCACAGGCGTGTTTCCCGCTTAAATTTTGTGAACCTCGCTTGAACAGTTAGAATGCCGCCCCTATGAATACAGTCCAACTTTCCGTCGTCATCCCCGTCTATAACGAAGAACAAGGTTTACATACTTTGTTTGACCGTTTGTATCCCGCGCTAGATGCGCTTGGGATTTCTTATGAAGTGGTGTTTATCAACGATGGCAGCCGCGATCGCTCGCCTGCCATTTTGCGTGAGCAATTCCAAAAACGTCCCGATGTGACGCGCGTGATTTTGTTTAACGGCAACTTCGGTCAGCACATGGCGATCATGGCCGGCTTTGAACATACGCGTGGTGAACGCGTGGTGACGCTGGATGCAGATTTGCAAAACCCTCCTGAAGAAATCGGCAAGTTGTTAGCCAAGATGGATGAAGGCTTTGACTACATCGGCTCGATACGCAAACAGCGTAACGACAGTTGGTGGCGACATGTTGCGTCCAAGGCGATGAACAATTTCCGCGAACGCATTACGCGCATCAAAATTACCGATCAAGGCTGCATGTTGCGCGCGTATAGCCGCGACATTATTGATGCGATTAACTCCTGCAAAGAAGTGAATACTTTTATTCCCGCGCTGGCTTATACCTTTGCGCGTCGTCCCGCCGAAGTGGTGGTGGAGCACGAAGAGCGCGCCGAAGGCGAATCGAAATACTCGCTATACAGTTTGATTCGGCTGAACTTCGATTTGATGACGGGCTTTTCGGTTGTGCCGCTGCAATGGTTCTCCATGTTTGGCATCATCACCTCGTTATTCTCCGCGCTGTTTTTTGTGTTCTTGGTGATCCGCCGCGTCATCGTTGGCCCTGAAGCCGAGGGCATGTTCACTTTGTTCGCGCTGCTGTTCTTTATGATCGGTATTACCTTGTTCGGTATTGGTTTGCTGGGCGAATACGTCGGACGAATTTATCAGCAAGTGCGCCACCGTCCGCGCTATTTGCTTGAAGCGGTATTGGAACAGCAGGATGCAGGATTTGGGATGCAGGACTCAGCTAAAAGCAGAGCGGCGGACATGCAATGAGTCATGCGCAACTCAATGGAGATGTAGCAGGTTGTTCTGAATCCCGAATCCTGCATCCAGCATCCTCCGCTGTCGTTTTTGCTTACCACAACGTCGGCGTGCGTTGCCTGAATGTGCTGTTGGCGCATGGCGTTGAGGTCGCGTTGGTGGTGACGCATTGCGACAATCCTGCGGAAAATATTTGGTTCGATAGCGTGGCGAATTTGGCAGCCTTGCATGGCATCGAAGTGATCACACCAGACAATCCCAATACACCTGAAGTCATCGAGAAAATCCGCGCGTTAGCACCTGATTTTTTCTTTTCGTTTTATTACCGTGAAATGTTAAAGCCTGAGTTGTTGGCGATTCCTAAACACGGCGCGTTGAATATGCACGGTTCTTTGTTACCGCAATATCGCGGACGCGTGCCAGTGAATTGGGCAATTATTCGCGGTGAAACCGAAACAGGTGCGACGCTGCATTACATGACCGAAAAGCCTGACAACGGCGACATTGTGGCGCAACAAGCCGTGCCGATTTTACCCAACGACACGGCTTTGCACGTGTTCCAAAAAGTCACCGTGGCGGCGGAGTTGGCTTTGCATAATGTGCTGCCCGATTTATTGGCGGGACGCGCACCAGCGGCAAAGCAAGACTTAACGCAAGGCGGTTATTTTGGCGGTCGCAACGCCGCAGACGGCGTGGTGAATTGGGCGCAATCCGCGCTGCAAATTCATAACCTAGTGCGTGCGGTTGCACCGCCGTATCCTGGTGCGACGACTAGCTTGCTGGGCAAGCCGATGCGCATTTTGCAAACGTTGCTGACGAAGTGCTCCGCTGCGGGTGCGCCGCCTAGTTTTTACGTTAAAGACGGCAAAGCTTTTGCGATTTGTGGACAGGGCGTGTTGCGGGTGGTGAGTTTTGAGTGGGATGGTCAAATGATGACGGCAGATAAATTTGCTGCTCAGTTTGGTTTAGAAAAGTTTGAATTTAATCGTTAAGGAAAAGCAATGAAAAAAGTATTGATTTTGGGTGTGAATGGCTTCATCGGTCACCATTTGTCGAACAAGATTTTGCAGACGACAGACTGGGAAGTTTATGGCATGGACATGAGTTCAGATCGCATCAGCGACATTATCGACCACGAGCGTTTTCATTTTTTTGAAGGCGACATCACCATCAACAAAGAGTGGGTTGAATACCACGTTAAAAAGTGCGATGTGATTTTGCCGTTGGTGGCGATTGCCACGCCTTCGACTTACGTTAAACAACCGCTGCGCGTGTTTGAATTGGACTTTGAAGCCAACTTGCCTATCGTGCGTGCGGCAGTGAAATACAACAAACATTTGGTGTTCCCATCGACTTCAGAAGTGTACGGTATGTGCCATGATGAAGAATTCGATCCAGCCGAATCTGAATTGATTTGCGGTCCGATTAACAAGCCGCGTTGGATTTATTCTTGCTCCAAACAACTGATGGATCGCGTGATTTGGGGCTACGGCATGGAAGGCTTGAACTTCACGCTGTTCCGTCCGTTCAACTGGATTGGTGCAGGCTTGGATTCGATTCATACCGCTAAAGAAGGTAGCTCACGCGTGGTGACGCAATTTTTGGGTCATATCGTGCGCGGCGAAAATATCAGCTTGGTGGATGGCGGGATGCAAAAACGCGCCTTCACTTACATCGACGACGGCATCAACGCGCTGATGAAAATTATCGAAAATAAAGACGGCATTGCAACTGGCAAAATTTATAACATTGGTAATCCAACTAACAATCATTCGATTCGCGATTTGGCCGACATGATGATGAAGTTGGCGCATGAATTCCCAGAATATCAAGCGTCAGCCAAAAAAGTGAAAATCGTTGAAACAACCTCGGCCGCTTACTACGGTACGGGCTACCAAGACGTGCAAAACCGTGTGCCGAAAATCACCAACACTTGCGAAGAATTGAACTGGAAACCGACTGTGAATATGGCGGACACGCTGCGCAACATTTTTATCGCGTACCGCAGCCAAGTTGCCGAAGCTAAACATTTGGTGGACTAACAGCTGGATTTAGGATGCGGGATTTAGAAGGGGCGGGGCATATCCCCTCTTTTCTTTTTATTCATCGCGCATCCCGCATCCCGAATCCCGAATCCTGCCTTTAATTCTATGAAAAAAATTGCGCTCAAAATTGATGTCGATACGTATCGCGGTACGCGCGTCGGTGTGCCGCGTTTAGTCGAAACTTTGCAACGCCATCAGGCGGGTGCGACGTTCTTTTTCTCGTTGGGAAAAGATCACACGGGGCGCGCCATTAAGCGCGTGTTTCGTCCTGGCTTTTTAGGCAAGGTGTCGCGCACTTCGGTGCTGGAGCATTACGGTATTAAGACTTTGCTGTATGGTACTTTATTGCCAGCACCCGACATCGGTAAAAAGTGCGCGGACATCCTGCGCAGCGTGCGCGAGGCGGGATTTGAGACGGGCATACATTGTTACGACCATATCCGTTGGCAAGATTATGTGGTCGATCAAGATGAAGCCTGGACGCGGCACGAATTAGATTTGGCGGTGGCGCGTTACACGGAAATTTTTGGCGATGCGCCCCACGCGCACGCGGCGGCAGGTTGGCAGATGAATCGTCATGGGCTGCGCTACATGCAACACTTGGGTTTCGCATACAGCTCGGATACGCGCGGCACGCATCCCTTTATTCCCACTTGCAATGCAGAAATTATTGCCGTGCCGCAATTGCCGACCACCTTGCCGACTTTGGACGAGCTGCTGAATCAAGACGGTATGACCTTGGATAAATTAGCGGAGCATTTGTTGCAGCTCACCGCGAATGAAACTGAGACGGGACACGTCTATACCTTGCACGCCGAGCTGGAAGGGCAAAAGTGGCGGCCGATATTCGAGCAGTTGTTAGCAGGTTGGCAAGCGCAAGGCTATGAATTGGTCGCGATGCAGGATTATTTAGCGGGTCTTTCGGTTGCAAAATTGCCACGTTGCGAGGTCAAAATGCAGGAGTTGGCGGGGCGCGTAGGCACGCTGGCAACGCAAATGTAGCGTGGCGCGGCGCGCCTTGCGCCTCGGTGGAAAGTGCTAAAAACGATGCGCGGGGTTTGCCACTCACCACTACCCACCTTTATGCTCATGGTAATAAGCAATTAAGCCATTGGTTGAGGCATCGTGCTTGAGTTCATCGGGTCGCTGTTGAATTTCGGGCAAGATTTGATGCGCGAGTTGTTTACCGAGTTCCACACCCCATTGATCAAAAGGATTGATATTCCAAATCACGCTTTGCACGAAAACTTTGTGTTCGTATAAGGCAATCAACATGCCTAGCGTGTGCGGATTCAGTTGTTCAAACAGCAGCGTATTGGAAGGGTTGTTGCCTTGAAAAACTTTATGGGGTAATAGCTTTTCGAGCGCGTCGCCGTGCAGGCCTTGCGCGCTTAACTCGGCGCGAGCTTCAGCTTTCGTTTTGCCCAGCATCAGTGCTGCACTTTGCGCAAAGCAGTTTGCTAACAGAATGGCGTGATGTTCACCTAAAGGATTGTGGCTGCGCAAAGCGACTAAAAAATCCGCTGGTATCATGCGCGTACCTTGATGAATGAGTTGATAGAACGCGTGCTGACCGTTACTCCCCGATTCTCCCCATACCACCATGCCCGTGTCGTAATCAACCTGTTTGCCGTCGCGATCAACACTCTTGCCGTTGCTCTCCATATCAAGTTGTTGCAAAAATGCGGCGAAGCGATTGAGGTAAAAATCGTAGGGGAATAAACCACTCGATGTGTCGCCAAAAAAATTGCCGTACCATACGCCTAGCATCGCCAAAATAACGGGCATATTGTTTTCTAACGGCGCGTGACGGAAATGTTCATCCATCGCGTGCCCGCCTGCTAGTAATTGTTCAAATTGATCCATGCCCAAATACAAGGCAATCGGTAAGCCAATTGCTGACCAGAGCGAATAGCGTCCCCCCACCCAGTCCCAAAATTCAAATACGTTTTGTGGTTTGATACCAAATTGTGCGGTGGCAGCGAGATTGGTTGAAACCGCGACAAAATGTTGTGCCACGGCGGCCTCATCACCGAGTTGTGCGACCAACCAAGCGCGTGCTGAATGCGCATTAGTGAGCGTTTCTTGGGTGGTGAAAGTCTTAGAACTAATCACGAACAGGGTGCGGGACGCATCAACCTTTTTTAAGATTTCTACCAAGTGTGAGGCATCCACATTCGAGACAAAATGTGCGCGTAATTCGTCACGTCCATAAGGTTTGAGAGCTTGACATACCATCAACGGACCTAAGTCGGAGCCACCTATGCCGATGTTGATGATGTCGGTAATCGGTTTGCCCGTAAATCCTAAATGCGTACCGTTACGCACGCTATCCGAGAACTGCCGCATACGCGCTAACACATCGCGCACCGCAGGCATCACGTCGCGACCTTCAAAGTGCACGGGCTGATTGCTGCGATTGCGTAAGGCGGTATGTAAGGCGGCGCGCTGTTCGGTGTGATTGATTTTTTCACCCTTAAACATTGCCTCGATATGGGCGGGCAAGTCGGCTTGCTGGGCTAAACTCATCAGTAACTGCATGGTTTGCGTGGTGATACGATTTTTTGAGTAATCTAGAAAAACCCCATCGAGTTGCAGAGACAGTTTTGTAAAACGTGCAGGATCGTCATGGAACATCTGCCGCATGGTTACGTCTGCAAGCGCTTTGTGGTGTTGTAACAAGGCCTGCCAAGCGGGGGTGCGAGTAACTTTGGACATGAGGGGAGCGCGAAGAAAAATGGCGCGGATTATAAGGCTAATTAAAGGGCGGGTATGCTGACCTTTCGTCGGAGCAGATAGGTGGCGATTGCTTAATTTAGAGCGGTTGCGAAATACCAATTCACAGCTCGCCACTAATCCAGTAAAGTAGCGACCCGTTTCACACTATAAGAGCTAAAAAAATGAGTATTAAAGGACAACAATTACAAGATCCATTCCTGAACACTTTGCGTAAAGAGCATGTTCAAGTGGGCATTTATTTGGTCAATGGCATTAAGTTGCAAGGTCATATCGAATCGTTCGATCAATATGTGGTTTTGTTGAAAAATACTGTTACACAAATGGTTTACAAGCACGCTATTTCGACCATCGTTCCTGCCCGTCCTGTCACCGTTCCTGTCGAAAATTCCGCTGAATAATGCAGCAAACCTCCGCTGGTCCTGAGTCTGCACTGTTAGTCAGTATCGACTTAGGCGATACCGATTATCACGAGAGCTTGGCAGAGCTGCGTTTGCTCGCCGAAACGGCTGGCGTACGCGTGTTGGCAACGGTTGAAGCCAAGCGGCAACGCCCTGATGCAGCGTTGTTTGCAGGCAGCGGCAAGGTGCAAGAAATCGCTGCGATGGTTGAGCAGATGGAAGTGCCGTTGGTGATTTTTAATCACGAATTATCACCTGCGCAAATGCGTAATTTAACGACGCATTTAGGCACGCGCGTGATTGACCGCACGATGTTAATTTTGGATATTTTTGCGCAGCGTGCGCAAAGTCACGAAGGCAAAGTGCAAGTCGAATTGGCGCAGCTCAAGTATTTATCCACGCGTTTGGTCGGACAGAATGCCGACATGGGGCAGCAGAAGTTTGCGGTGGGTGCGCGTGGGCCAGGCGAGACGCAGCTGGAGTTGGATAGACGTAAGTTAGATAAGCGCGTGCATTTGCTCAAAGAGCGGCTGGAGAAACTAAAAGGTCAGCGCGATTTATTGCGTCGTTCGCGCAATCGTTCTGACGTGTTGTCGGTGTCGATTGTGGGTTATACCAACGCGGGCAAATCCACCTTGTTTAATCGTCTGACCAAGGCGAATGTGTATGTGGCAAATCAGTTGTTCGCCACGCTGGATACCACGTCGCGCAAGATGTATGCGGAAGGGCAAGGCGAGATTGTAGTGTCGGATACGGTAGGTTTTATTCGCCATTTACCGCATGGTTTGGTTGCTGCGTTTCGCAGCACCTTGGAAGAAACCATACAGGCGGATGTGCTGCTGCATGTGGTGGATTTAAGTAATCCCAATCACGACGACCAAATCGCGGAGGTGAATAAAGTCTTGGCTGAAATCGACGCAGGCGAGATTCCGCAGATTTTAGTGTTCAATAAAATCGACAAAGTTGAAGGCATAGAGGCAGGCATGGTGCGCGACGAGCATGATAGAATCTCGCGCGTTTTTTTGAGCGCGCAAAGCGGCGCAGGATTGGAAGATTTGCGACAAACTTTGTTAGAAATTCGTGCGGCACGTCAAGCCGCTACCATTATTGAGAAGCAACTTAAACAAGCGAGAGAGTCATGGGAATAAACGATCCTCAATGGGGCAAAAACAACAACGGTGGCCCGCCTGATTTAGAAGAATTATTGCGTAAATTAAACGCCAAAATTGCCGCCTTGATGGGTGGTAAAAATGCGCGTGGCAATAACAATAATGGCGCACCGATGCCACCTGCACCTAGCATCGCTGGCGGTGTGGGCTTGTTGGTTATTATTGCTGTGCTGATTTGGTTGGCGACGGGTTTTTACATTGTCGATGCGAGTCAGCGCGGTGTGGTGTTGCGTTTTGGTAAGCAGGTTGAAACGACCGAGGCGGGGCCGCGTTGGCATTTGCCGTATCCGATTGAAACGGTGGAAATGGTCAATTTGAGCCAAGTGCGCACTATGGAAATTGGCTATCGCGATAACGTCAAAAATAAAATGTTGAAAGAGTCGCTAATGTTGACTGACGATGAAAACATCATCGACATTCAGTTTGCGGTGCAATACATTTTGCGCGATCCAGGCGAGTATTTATTCAACAATCGCAACCCAGATGAGGGCGTGCGTCAAGCGGCTGAGACGGCGATACGCGAAGTGGTGGGTAAAAGCACCATGGATAAAGTGTTGTATGAAGAGCGTGAAAAAGTCGCCGTCGATGTGACTAAGCTGATCCAAGAAATTTTGGATAGATATAAGTCGGGTATCGTGGTGAAGCAAATCACCATGCAAGGCACGCAGCCACCAGAGCAGGTGCAAGCAGCGTTTGAAGATGCGGTAAAAGCAGGGCAGGATCGTGAGCGTCAAAAATCCGAGGGCGATGCTTACGCGAAAGATGTTGTGCCGCGTGCCAAGGGGATGGCTGCGCGCTTGAAGGAAGAATCGGAAGGTTATAAGCAAAGCGTGATTGCTAATGCCGAGGGTGATGCTAGTCGCTTTAAGCAAATTTTAGTTGAGTATGAAAAATCCCCTGCGGTGACGCGTGAGCGTATGTACATCGACATGATGTCGCAGGTGATGGGCAATATCAGCAAGGTGATGGTCGATCAGAAAAATGGTAATAGCATGTTGTATTTACCTTTGGATAAATTGATCGAAGCCAGTCGTAGCGGTGCAGCTGTGGCGGAAGCTACACCTGTGGCTACTGCACCCGTTAGTTCGCAAAGTAATGACAATAGTGCAGCGCAACGTGCGCGTGATTCTTTGCTCAGTCGTGATCGGGAGGCGAGATGAAACCTAATGTCATAAATAGTTTGGTCGCGGTAGTCGGCTTGTTGGTGGTATTGAGTTTGAGCGTGTTCGTGGTCGATCAGCGTCAAGTGGCGATTGTGTTGCAACTCGGTGAAATGGTGCGCGTGGAAACCACGCCTGGCTTGAAGTGGAAAGTGCCGCTGATGCAAAACGTGCGTTATTTTGACTCACGCATTTTAACTTTAGAGTCGCCCGATCCCGCACCGGTGTTTACTAAGGAAAAGAAAAATCTGCTGGTCGATGCTTTTGTGAAATGGCGCATTGTTGATGTGAAACAGTATTACATCAGCATGGGCGGCGACGAAGTACGTTTGCGTACGCGTTTAATGCCCACTGTAAATGCCAGTTTGAGCGAAGAGTTTAGTAAGCGCACCATCCATGAAGCTATCTCGGTAGAGCGCGACAAAATCATGCAAGTGCTGCGTGAAAAAGCCGATGCCGATGCGCGTTTGTTTGGTGTGCAAGTATTGGATGTGCGCCTCAAGCATGTGGACTTTCCTGCTTCAGTTAGTCAGTCCGTGTATAGCCGTATGGAAGCCGAACGTAAGCGTGTGGCGAATGAATTGCGTGCGACAGGTGCTGCTGAAGGCGAAAAAATTAAGGCGGATGCCGACAAGCAACGCGAAGTGATTTTGGCGGAAGCCTATCGCGATGCGCAAAAGACCAAGGGTGAGGGTGATGCCAAAGCATCGGCAACCTATGCTGCCGCATTTGGTCGCAATGCTGAGTTTTACTCGTTTTATCGCAGCCTAGAAGCCTATAAACAAAGCTTCAAAAACAAGAGCGATGTGATGGTGTTAGATCCGAGCTCAGCGTTTTTCAAATACCTGAAAAGCCCCGCTAAATCTGTGAAATAAGCGGTTTCGAAGCAGCTCTTCACAACCTCAAAAAATCATTTTTTTGGGATGAAGCGCAAGAAGCCGCGCATAACCAGCGACTTGCCAGCTTGCTGGCTTAGTCGAATGGCTAGATGCTTTATCAGCGAATGACGCAGGCATATCAGATTGATAGACAAGAATGAGCGACAACGAAGTTGCGGTGAGACTTACCTTTAGGTTAGTCGTAGCCAACACCGCGACACAGCGGTTCGCTCAAAAAAATGAATTTTTTGAGGTTGTTTGATGCCAAATTGGTTACTCCCCGAATACATTAACGACATGCTGCCCGATGAGGCGTGGCAAGTTGAACAGATACGCGCACAAGTGTTGAATTTGTTGCGCAAGTCTGGCTATCAATTAGTCGCGCCACCGTTGCTGGAATATGCCGAATCATTGCTGATTGATGGTAATGCTGAGATGGATATGCGTACTTTCAAATTGGTCGATCAACTCAGCGGTCGCACGCTGGCGGTGCGCGCCGACATCACGCCGCAAGTCGCGCGCATCGACGCGCATCTGCTCAATCGCCAAGGTTTGACGCGTTTATGTTACGCAGGCAGTGTGTTGCATACGCAACCCGTTGGTCTGACCCGCACTCGTGAGCTGATGCAAATCGGCGCGGAGTTGTACGGACATAGTGGTTTGGCAAGTGACTTAGAAATCCAACGCTTGCTGCTTGAGTCACTACGTTTATTGGGCGTGGCAGATGTTCATTTGGATTTAGGGCATGTCGCGGTGTTCCGCGCTTTGGTGCAACACGGACAGCTCGATAAGGACATGGAAGCGGCGTTGTTTGCTGCATTACAAAATAAAGATAGCACCGCACTGCAAAATTTGGCTGTCTCGCTAGAAACTTCGCTGGCGAGTGCTGTATTGGCTCTTCCGAGTTTGTATGGCAAGCCGAATGAGGTGCTGGCGCGTGCGCAACAAGCCTTGCCTGATTTGCCAGAAATTCGCGCCGCCTTAGCGGACTTAGCCGCAGCGGCTGCGCAACTCGAAACCTTGGTAGGCACTGTTGGTATCGACTTGGCGGATTTGCGTGGTTATCACTATCACACGGGCATGGTGTTCGCGGCGTATCACGCGGGCAGCCATGATGCGATTGCCTTAGGTGGTCGTTACGATGATTTAGGCAAAAGTTTTGGGCGCGCCCGTGCGGCGACTGGTTTTAGTATGGACTTGCGTCAGTTGTATCGTTTGATGCCGACGCAGGCGAATGAGCGTGCTATTTATGCGCCACATTTAGGCGATGCTTCTTTGCAAACAAAAATTGCGCAATTGCGTGCGGCGGGAGAAAGCGTTGTCGTTGATTTATTGGCTGACGCAGCGCATCGCGCAGAATTGCAATGCGATCGGGAGTTGGTTTTGCAACAAGGTGTTTGGCACGTTGTCGCGTTGTAAAGTGATTAGAAAAATTTTCAAATTGGAATCAGTGTAATGACTAAAAACGTAGTGGTAATCGGCACCCAATGGGGCGATGAAGGTAAGGGCAAAATTGTTGACTGGTTGACCGATCACGCGCATGGTGTGGTGCGTTTTCAAGGTGGTCACAATGCTGGGCATACGCTGGTTATCAACGGCAAAAAAACCGTGTTACACCTGATTCCGTCAGGCATTTTGCGCGACCACGTGATGTGTTACATCGGCAACGGTGTGGTGTTGTCGCCACAGGCACTACTCAAAGAAATGGACGAGCTGCAAGCCGCTGGTATCGACGTGTATAGCCGCTTAAAAGTGTCCGAAGCGTGCCCGCTGATTCTGCCTTATCACGAAGCGATAGATAAGGCGCGCGAACTAGCCAAAGGCGATGCAAAAATTGGTACAACAGGACGCGGTATTGGTCCGGCTTATGAGGATAAAGTGGCGCGTCGCGCGATCCGTTTGCAGGATATTTTCTTCCGCGAGCGTTTTGCCGCCAAGCTTGGTGAGGTGCTGGATTACCACAACTTCGTACTTAAAAACTACTTCAACGCGCCCACCGTTGACTTCCAAAAAACCTTGGATGACACACTGGCATTTGCCGAACGTATCAAGCCGCTGGTGATGGATGTGCCGCGTGCGCTGTATGAAGAACATCAAGCGGGTCGCGGCCTACTTTTTGAAGGCGCACAAGGGGCGTTGCTGGACATTGATCACGGCACATATCCCTTCGTCACCTCCAGCAATTGCATCGCGGGTGCGGCTTGCGCAGGGGCAGGCGTAGGCCCGCAAATGTTGAATTATGTGTTGGGTATTACTAAGGCTTACACCACGCGCGTGGGTTCGGGCCCGTTCCCAACCGAACTATATGATGCCGTGAATAAACACGATCCGATCGGCGCGGGTTTGGCAAAACGCGGTCACGAATTTGGTTCGACTACGGGACGTGCGCGTCGCTGCGGTTGGTTCGATGCCGCAGCGTTAAAACGCTCGATACAAATTAACGGTGTATCGGGTTTGTGCGTCACAAAGTTAGATGTAATGGATGGCATGGACTTGGTACGTCTCGGTGTGGGTTATCGCATCAATGGCGTGGTCAGCGACATTCTGCCTGTTGGCGCGGACGCGTTGGGTGATTGCGAAGTCATCTACGAGGATATGCCAGGCTGGTCGGAAAGCACTTTAGGTGTGCAAAAATATGAACAGTTGCCGCTCGCTGCGCGTAACTATTTAGAACGTATCGCCAAAGTATGTGGCGTGCCTGTTGATATGGTTTCAACAGGTCCTGATCGCGATGAGACTATCGTGCTAAAACATCCGTTTGAGTAATAGAATCTCGCTAAACCTACTGCGCGCTTGGATTGCTGCGTCGCGCGGTGCTCGCAACCTAGCCTACCTTATCGGTATGTCTCGGCTGCTGCGCTCCGTGCTGCTTGCACTCCAAACGCTCGTGACGGTTTTTCGAGATTCGCCAGAAATAGCTCAAACGACAAAAAACGCAGCGCATTTGATGTGCTGCGTTTTTGCGTTAATCGTATCTGTTGTCAGCATGGTGTTGTGTCAATTCCGCTTAACTTTCCGTGAATTCGGCAGCGGTGTTACACGTCTTTTAGGCGCAAAAAAAAGACAGGTCGCTTACGCTTCTTATCTCATATTTGGTGCCCAGAAGAGGCTAGGTCACGCAAGCGCGACCCCAGCATCCGTAATATCGGATGCTTTTCGAGTCCTGGCGTGCAACACGCAGGTGTTGCACTTGTTCTGGGCACAAAAAAAGAAGCAGGTCGCTTACGCGCTCTGCTTCATATTTGGTGCCCAGAAGAGGACTCGAACCTCCACACCTTACGGCACACGGACCTGAACCGTGCGCGTCTACCAATTCCGCCATCTGGGCTGATTTGCAACGGCGCGCAATTTAATTGTTAAAGGACTTAAAGTCAATGAAAAATACTAAAAACTTACGCGCACAAGATCCATTCCTACAACGTGAACGCGAGCAATACGACAATCCGTTACCGAGCCGCGAATTTATTTTGCAAGTGCTGACACAAAATGGTGCACCGATGCACGAAGACGAGCTGTTAGATTTGTTGGAAATTACCGATGCGGAAGAAGATTTATTCTCACGTCGGATGCGCGCGATGGAGCGCGATGGACAAGTCATGCGCAATCGCAAACGCGAAATTTGCGTGATGGGCAAGCTCGATTTAATCAAGGGCAAAGTGCAAGGTCACCCTGATGGTTTCGGTTTTCTGATTCCTGAAGACGGCAGTGCAGATATGTTTTTGAGCGAAAAAGAAATGCATCAAGTGTTGCATGGCGACGTGGTGATGGTTAGTCAAAGCGGCGTGGATAGACGCGGTCGCCCTGAAGCGAAAATTATCGAAGTGTTGGTGCGCGCCAATAATCGCGTGGTGGGACGCTTGTTTGATGATCACGGTATTCAGTTTGTGGTCGCAGAAAATCGCCGTATTACGCAAGATATTTTAGTCGTGCCAGGCGAAGCGCATCCAGCACAAGTCGGCCAAGTGGTGATTTTAGAAATCATGCAGCACCCGAATAAACATGCGCAGCCGATGGGGCGCATTGTGGAAGTGTTGGGCAACTATGCCGACTCTGGCATGGAAATCGAAATCGCTTTACGCAAGCATGATTTGCCCAATGAGTTTCCCAAAGATGTAGAGCGTCAAGCTAAGGCGATTCCGCCGACTGTGGCGACGACAGATTGGGCGGGTCGTGAAGACATCCGCAGCTTGCCGTTGGTGACGATTGATGGCGAGACTGCGCGCGATTTCGATGACGCGGTGTACTGCGCACCGGAACAAGATGGCTACCGTTTAGTCGTGGCGATTGCCGACGTGAGTCACTATGTGCAACCCAATGACGCGCTCGATCGTGAAGCGATTTTGCGCGGTAATTCGGTGTATTTCCCGCGCCGCGTGATTCCAATGTTGCCCGAAGAATTGTCGAATGGTTTGTGCTCGCTGAATCCGCAAGTTGATCGTATGTGCATGGTGTGTGATATGCACGTGGATGGGCATGGCGAAATTACTGGTTACCGTTTTTATCCGTCAGTGATGTATTCCCACGCGCGTTTGACTTACACGCAAGTCGCCGCGATGTTGGCTGAACCTGATGGCGAATTGGCAAAGAGTTATGCCACCGTTGTACCGCATTTGCAAAATCTGTATGGCTTGTTCCAAAAACTTTTGACGGCACGTAACAAGCGCGGCGCGATTGATTTTGAAACGGTCGAAACGCAAATGATTTTTGATGCTAACGGTAAAATCGAACGCATCGTGCCGGTGGTGCGTAACGACGCGCATAAGCTGATTGAAGAATGTATGTTGGCAGCGAACGTGTGTGCGGCGAACTTCTTGCACGAAAATAAACAGCCTGTTTTATATCGTATTCACCAAGGTCCTACGCCCGAAAAACTCGAAGCGTTGCGCGAGTTTATGAAAGAGTTTGGCTTGGAAATTGGCGGCGGTGATGAGCCTAAAGCAGCCGATTATTCCAAGTTATTGAAGCGCATCAAAGGTCGCCCCGATGCTGCCTTGTTGCAAACCGTGATGTTGCGTTCGCTGCGTCAAGCCAAATACGAACCGGAAAATATCGGTCACTTTGGTTTAGGTTATGAGGCGTATGCGCATTTCACTTCGCCGATTCGTCGCTACCCAGATTTGTTGGTGCATCGCGCCATTAACGCCGTGTTACAAGGCAAGCAATACAAGCCGAGCATGAAGTGGGAAGACTTAGGCTTGAATTGTTCAATGACCGAACGTCGCGCTGATGATGCGACGCGCGATGTGGATGCTTGGTTGAAATGTTTTTACATGCGCGAGCATTTGGGCAGCGTGTTTACTGGCACGGTGTCGTCTGTCACCAGCTTCGGCATGTTTGTCTCGCTGGATGATTTGTATGTCGAAGGCTTGGTGCATATTTCCGAATTAGGCAAAGATTATTTCCATTTTGATGCGAGTAAACATCAGTTGTTGGGTGAGCGTACGGGGCAAAAATATCGTCTCGGCGATCGCGTCGAAGTGCGCGTGGTGAAGGTCGATATGGAAAGCACCAAGGTCGATTTCGTGTTGCAAAATGTTGCCGAAGTGCAGTTAAAAGAAGGCGAATTCCTGCCTGAACGCAAGTCGCCTAAAGGTAAAAAACGTCATGGCTGATTTACGTTTAATTTACGGTTTTCACGCTGTTACTGCGCGCATCCGTCAAAACCCTGACGGCGTGCAAGAAATTTATGTGCAAGTGCAACGTCAAGATCCGCGTATGCGCGAGCTGATTAAATTAGCTGAAGCGCAAAGCGTGCGCATTATTCCGCTGGAAGCATCGCGCTTAGATGGCATGGCGGGCAATCAACGTCATCAAGGTGTGGCAGCGCGTGTCGATGCAGCGCAACGCGTGCAGCATTTGTCGGATGTGTTGGATACACTCACTGAGCCACCGCTGATTTTGGTGTTGGATGGCGTACAAGATCCGCACAATTTGGGCGCGTGTCTGCGTAGTGCCGATGCGTTTGGTGTACATGCAGTTATCGCACCGAAGGATCGTGCGGTGGGCATTACCGCAACGGTAGAAAAAGTTGCCTGCGGCGCGGCGGAGACCGTGCCTTACATCACCGTCACTAATCTGGCGCGTACTTTGCGTGAGTTGCAAGAGCAAGAAATTTGGGTGGTGGGTGCAGCGGGTGAGGCGGAAACGGATTTGCATAGTTTCAAACATACGGGCGGTTTGGCTTGGGTGTTGGGTGCGGAGGGAGAGGGCTTGCGCCGCTTGACGCGCGAAACTTGCGATGAGCTGGTGCGCATCCCAATGCAAGGTAGCGTGGAGAGTTTGAATGTGTCCGTTAGTGCTGGGATTTGTTTGTTTGAAGCGCGCCGTCAACGTGCGCCATAAGTTATCAGCAAGCGGCGAAAAAATTCGCTGCTCATAAATTAAGAGCGTAAAAAAATATCTACAACGCGCAATCACTATCAGGGACAGGATATGTTGCCAGCGCAAGAAAAAATCGACGCGACGATTTTTAATGTAGAAAAAAATGGGGCATTGGCTAAGCAGATTTTTCATGCTTACTATCGCACGCCCGATGCAAGTGGTGCAATTTATCGTACTTTTCCAGATTTTTTCTTAATTAAGCCAGCGGTCTTAGACGACAGTTTATTAGCGTTTAATAAGCAAGAATTACCACGGATAGAAAACTGTAAAAATCTTGCACTCGCTCGCGCTGGTTATTTAGGGATCACTAAATACTACGATGAAAAATTTGCTTCTCACTGGATAAAAATAGCTACTTATCCTTGTACGTTAGATGAGTTGAATGTTGATCAACAAGATGGATTTTTTTATTTGTTAAATGAATTTGTGCAATTCACGCAAAAAAATCCTACCGTCTATGGTGATTTAACTGCCGATGCGGGGAGCGATGAAAATGTGGCGTTGATGTTGCATAGCATTGCCCAGAATGCCCAGCTGTTTGTAAAAAAATTACAGCATTATCCAGTGCAAATGTTGTTGTCATTTGATGCCGCTTGGCCGACCTCACAAGTAAAGAATTTGCTAGCGAGCTTGGCAGTAAATGAGCAAAGTTGGCAGCCTTTATTTCTTGAACATTTACGTTCTGTGATGCGTAAAAATAAAGGGTTGGCCAAAACGCATCCTTTGTCACGCTTCGCTGGCGCTGAGTTAACGTCAGATGCTCATCCCTCCAATACCGCCGACTCGCTGGCGATGCCTGCTATCCCATCACCAACTGTTGAGGACAATGATTGTTTGGATATGATGGCGACTTTGCGGATGACGGCTTTTACGGCTTCGCCTCTATCAGCACCTGTCGTGTCCATGCATAAAAATACCGAGTTAGTTCCGCCGACTCGTATCCTGGGTCATTGGTGGCAAGCAGCTGCGTTAGTAAACACAATCAAGCTATTGAGTCTTGCTGCTTTGTTACTAGCAAGTGCTTTGTCAGGGTTTCTTTTTTCTCAATCTCAGCAGAGTCGGTTGTTACCTACTGCCAGTGTCGGGCAGGTGACACAAGCGGCTAATTTGCCTGTGATCTCGACTCCTGCTGTGCCAAGTGAGGAGTATGTGGTGTTAGAAAATTTAAGGATGAGTGAAGACTTAACGCTTGTCGAACCGAGTAAAAACCCTTGAACATTGGGAACTATTTATGTCTTGGCGAGTCTGTGCTGCGGCTGTTGCTACGTTATGTTGTGCAATGACGAGCCTATATAAAATAACAAATTATTGAGAGTACCAGGGATGGCAGACCGAGAAGTCGATCAACAGTTAGTCGAGCGCGTGCAGCGTGGAGATAAGCACGCGTTTGATTTACTGGTGACCAAGTATCAACGTAAATTAGGGCGATTGATTTCGCGCTTTGTGCGCGATCCAGGTGATGCGCAAGATGTGACGCAAGATGCTTTTATTAAGGCATACCGAGCTATGTCAGGCTTCCGTGGCGAGAGTGCTTTTTATACTTGGTTATATCGAATTGGTATAAACACGGCAAAAAATCATTTGTTACAGAATAAGCGCCGACCGCCGACTAGTACCTATTTTGATGCTGAGGATTCTGAGTCGTTTGAACAAGCAAGTTTGTTGCAAGAAGTGAGTACGCCTGAAAATGAGCTGATGAGCAAGCAAGTAGTTGAAGTGGTTCAGGCTTCCTTGCAACAGTTGCCTGAAGATTTACGCAGCGCTTTAACCTTGCGAGAAATTGAAGGCTTGAGTTACGAAGAAATTGCCAGTGTGATGAATTGTCCAGTGGGTACGGTTCGTTCTAGAATTTTTAGAGCGCGCGAAGCGGTTGCAGAAAATTTGCGTCCCTTGTTAGAAACTAGTAAAGATAAGCGGTGGTAATGATGAAAAATAAAATTTCGGCATTAATGGATGGTGAGCTATTCACCGATGAGGCAAATCATATTATTGCGCAACTTAAAAGTCAGCCGAGCTCTCGGCAAGATTGGCAAATTTATCACTTGATTGGTGATGTGTTACGTCAGCCAGAAGCGATTACGCGAGACGTGAGTAAGGTCGTGCATGAGCGATTGCAATTTGAGGTCTTAGTCGTAGCACCCCAACGTAGTATGACGGAGAAAGCCCGCAATATCGCCTTATCTGCTGCGGCTTCATTGATGGCCGTCGTCGCGGTGAGTTGGATGGTAATGCAAGCTACGCCGAATAAATCACCTCAACTCGCTTTGCAAACGTCTCCCTTAAGTCGCGCTAGTTTTGTTTTGAAACCTCAAGTCAATGCTTATTTAGAGGCGCATCAAGAGCTTTCTCCAAGTAGTGATGTGCAAGGGGGTAGCGCGTTTATACGTACGACGATTTATAGTGCTACAGAGGATGTTGCACCATGAGGTGGTTGCTGTACGTTTATTTGCTGGCTTCCTTAAATACCTATGCCGCAGAGCAAGCTACTAGCCATGATTGGTTAAAAACATTGGCTTTTGCAGGTCACGGCACAGATTTTAGTGGTGACTTTGTCTATCAGCACAATAGTCAAATTGAAACATTTCGCATCAGCCATATTGTGGCAAGTGATAGCGAATATGAAAAGGTTATTAGTCTAGATGGACCAAAACAAGAGATTGTCCGTCATCATGGGCAAACTTGGTGTTATCGTAACCACAAAATGGTGCAAGTAGCCAATCAACAAGGTTATGCTAAGTTCCCCTCGCGTTTGTTAGCGAATATCAGTGACCTGAAGGTTTTGTACCGCGTGCAAGAGGTTGCTAAGGAGCAGGTGGCTGGCTACTTAACCCAGGTTGTTTTAATGCAAAGCATAGACAACTTACGCTATTCTCATAAAATATGGGTGCATAGTGAAACGGGGTTATTGCTAAAAGCTGCGGTGCTAGATGATAAAAATAACGTCTTGGAGCAGTATTTATTTACACAGTTAAAAATTGGTGCATCCGCCGATCGTGCTTGGTTAGCAAGCTCTCAGGCTGATGCCAAAATTGCGCCATCAGTTAAAACGGATGCTTTGCAGGATATTAAAAGTGGTTGGGTGGTGGATGCTTTGCCGACTGGCTTTGTTAAAGTGCAAGAAATCATGCGCCCAATGTCAAAAAAGCATGCGCCCGTTATTCAAATTATTTATTCGGATGGGTTTGGTGCAATTTCTGTATTTATCGAGCCGTCAGATGATGACGAGGATGACAAAGAGGGTTTATCTAGCCGTGGTTCGGTTAATTTGTACCAAAAGGTAGTGGGTTTGCATTTATACACAGTGGTGGGCGAGGTGCCCGCTAGAACGGTGATGCAAGTTTTGGATTCAATACGTTTTAAGGGTAATTAGTCATGCTTGAAACTCACGCAACCGTAGTAGCAACAACAGGTCAGTCGGCTTCAGTGCTGCTTAATCAGGTGAGTGGTTGTGAGCAATGTAATGGGCAGGGTTGTGGCGCTAGCAAGCTGGGACAATTGTTTTGTAGCAAAACAGTCGAATTTGAAGTCCTCAATCCTGTGAATGCCCAAGTGGGCGACAAAGTGCTCATTACTGTTCAAGATGGAGCTGTTTTACGAGGTATTAGCGTATTGTATTTAGTCCCGTTAGGTGCGCTAGTAAGTACCGCCGCGCTAGTTAATTTCTTAGTAAATGATGAGTTTTGGGTGGCTTTGGGAGCTACTTCAGGTTTGTTGCTTGGTTTTTGGTGCGTAAAGAGGATTTCTGGGCGACTAAAGCCTAGGCAGCCTTATATTCAAAGAGTCGTTTAGCCTTAATTAAGGAGAAAATCTTGCTTCAGTTTAATTTGCTGTTGTTAATTGCAACGCTAACATTTAGTAATGCCGTGTCTGCTAAAGAGTTGCCTGACTTCACCGACTTAGTTGAAAAACAGGGTGCTGCCGTAGTGAATATTAGCACCACTAAAAAAATTAGTGATACCGCTAACCTGCCCGAAAATGATCCATTTTATGAGTTTTTCCGTCGCTATTCACCACAAATGCCGCGAGATCAAGAAACACAGTCATTAGGCTCTGGCTTTATTATTGCGGCGGATGGTTATATTCTGACGAATGCTCATGTTGTTGATCATGCGGATAAAGTGACTGTGCGCCTGACTGACAAGCGTGAGTTTAGTGCGAAAGTAATTGGTGCGGATAAGCGTACCGATGTCGCACTTTTGAAGATAGATGCGAGTGGTTTGCCTAAAATTAGTGTAGGCGATCCGAATAAACTCAAAGTGGGTGAGTGGGTGGTGGCGATAGGTTCGCCGTTTGGTTTTGATAGCAGTGTCACGGCGGGTATTGTCAGTGCTAAAGGTCGTAGTTTGCCACAGGATAATTTTGTACCCTTTATTCAGACGGATGTGGCGATTAACCCAGGCAACTCTGGCGGCCCTTTGTTTAATATGAATGGTGAGGTGGTGGGTATTAACTCGCAGATTTATACCCGTTCGGGTGGTTCTATGGGTTTATCCTTTGCCATTCCAATTGATGTTGCGACGCAAATTGCGGAGCAGTTACGTAGTACCGGAAAAGTTACGCGTGGCCGTATCGGTGTGACAATACAAGAGTTAACGCGCGAGTTAGCCGAATCATTTGGTTTGACACAAGCCCATGGTGCCTTGATTAGTAGCGTAGAAAAAGGTGGTGCGGCAGCCAAGGCGGGGATCGAAGTGAGTGATGTCATCCTAAAATTTGATGGTAAAGGGGTTAATAATTCGAGTGATTTACCTCGTATTGTCGCCTCCACTAAGCCGGGCAGCACGGTGAGCGTTGATTTATGGCGTAAAGGGGTGGCGCATCGTATTGATGTGGTAGTCGCAAAAATGCCTGAAGAGGAGAAATTAACGCTCAATAATGCTAGATTAAGCGAAGATGTGGGTCTAAATGTCAAAAAGCTAGGTTTGTCATTGAGCGAGTTGACGAGGTCGCAGTTACAGCAATTACAACTTGCAGGTGGCTTGTTGGTGCAGGAAGTTAAGGGGGATGCGCCGCGTGTTGCGGGTTTGCAGCGCGGCGATGTGATTTTGGCTATTGGTAACACGCCATTGCGCTCTCTGAAGCAATTGAATGAATTGCTTAATACCGTCGCGGTAGGAAGAAATGTTGCCTTGTTGATTAAACGTGGCGAAAGTGCTTCGTATGTCGCGATTAAATTAGACGAAAAGTAAGCAAAACATAATCTATCCTGTCAACGCCAAATAGAAATGTCCGCTTTCCTGCCAAGTAGAAATGTCCGCTTGGTCGCTTTTTGTTACGCCGTCATAGCGTGAGCCGCTTTACCTAGTTTTAACTTCCGCCAAGGGTGTTTGGCGGCGGGCGGATGGTCTGTATTGCGCTGAATCACCGCTTTATCCACCCGCGCATTCACCGCCTTGCCATCCGCCACCTTGCTTTGTCGCACGGGTTTGCTTTGCACACTAAAACTCAGCTTGCGTTTTTGCCAGCACACCTCCCGCCGTCCATCAAAGTGTTCATGCACCGTCACCTGCGCACCCCGTAACGCCAAACCTTTGCCCGTGGTTTTAACCTGCATCAACTCATTCTCATACTGGCACGACAGATTCTTCGACAGCGTTCTGTGTGACTGCACCGACAAGCTCCGCACCAACGCTGCAACTGTGCCCGTGTAAGCTAGATGCGCATCCTCATCCAGTGTGGCTTGCACCGCAAAGCGGCGGTTGTAATCTTCCATAAAGCTCGGCAACCAAGCGTTGGCTTCTGTCATGTTGTTGATGCCCGCCAGCCGCATTTCTTTAACCAGTCGGTCTTGCAACGTTTGATTGGCGCGTTCTACGCGCCCCTTCGCTTGTGGACTATGAGCATGAATCGACGCGATGCCCAGTTCCCGCATCGCCCGTCCAAACTGGGTTTCGGCATCCGCATCCACTTCTTTGGCGTTGATGCGAAACACGCTGTGTTTATCGCTGTAGAGCGACACAGGCACACCATGAGTCTGAATGTGGTCGTGCAGGACGTGCATATAGCCTAGTGTGGTCTCGCTAGGCATAAAGCGCAGTTGGGTTAAGCGACTGGTGGCATCGTCGATGAATACGATGAGGGTGCAATACGCACCGCGTCCCTCGAACCAATCATGCGGACTGCCGTCGATTTGAATCATCTCGCCAAAGCGGGGGCGGCGGGTGCGCATCGGATGTGTGACGAGGGCATGGCCGCGCTTAGGCTGCCACAAGCCAGCGGTCATCATCAGTTGGCGCGTGGTTTCGACGGAGAGATGCAGGTCATGCCGCTCGCTCAATTTCTCAGCCGCTAAGGTCGGACCGAAGTCGGGGTAGTGGGCTGCGATGAGGTTGATGGCGGTCGTGCGGGTGGCTTCAGCCAGCTTAAGATTGGAGGCTTTGCCGCGTTGCTGGCTGATTAAGCCGCCCAGACCGTGCGCGTTATAACGCTGGGCAATACGCCGAACTTGACGGGTGCTGATACCCAGTCGTTGTGCGGCTTGTTGTTGGGTGATTTGCTGGGCGTGCAGTAAATCCAAGACTTGTGCGCGCTGTACTTCTTGCTGACTCATAAACGTGTCCACTTTCGTCATTTCCTCCGCTGGTTGAACAGCCGAGTGTTGTATCACCAGCGGACATTTCTATTTGGCAGAAAGCGGACATTACTACTTGGGGCTAACACAAAACATAATCTATCCCCCTGTATCCCGCTCAAATCGGCTAGAATTCGCGCTTTGCGAAAACGCCGAATTTGGCGGGATTTTTGATTTGGAACCCCATGCAGCTCATCCGTAATTTTTCTATTATTGCCCACATCGACCACGGTAAATCGACGCTTGCTGACCGTATTATTCAACTTTGCGGTGGTTTATCCGATCGCGAAATGGAAGCGCAAGTGCTTGATTCTATGGATTTAGAGCGCGAGCGCGGTATCACCATCAAAGCACAAACCGCCGCGTTGTCCTATAAGGCGCGTGACGGTCAGGTTTACAACCTCAACTTAATTGATACGCCTGGACACGTCGATTTTTCTTACGAAGTGTCGCGCTCCTTGTCTGCCTGTGAGGGTGCGTTGTTGGTGGTGGATGCCTCGCAAGGTGTGGAAGCACAGACCGTGGCGAATTGCTATACCGCACTCGAATTGGGCGTGGAAGTCGTGCCTGTGTTGAACAAAATCGACTTGCCTTCAGCGAATCCAGAAAACGCCATCGACGAAATCGAAGAGGTCATTGGTATTGAGGCGCATGACGCGACTTTGTGCTCGGCCAAATCGGGCTTAGGCGTGCAAGATGTTTTAGAAGCACTCATCGTGCGCGTGCCGCCGCCCGTGGGTGATGTCGATGCGCCATTGCAAGCTTTGATTGTCGATTCTTGGTTCGATAACTATGTCGGTGTGGTGATGTTGGTGCGCGTCAAAAACGGCACGCTCAAGCCTAAAGAGAAAATCTTGTTTATGGCGACGGGCGCGCAACATTTGACCGAACATATTGGCGTTTTCACGCCTAAAGCACAAGATCGCGCGACGTTAAGTGCGGGGCAGGTAGGTTTCATAATTGCGGGCATTAAAGAGCTGAAAGATGCACGCGTCGGCGATACCGTCACGCATGTCGCACGACCCGCTGCCGAGCCTTTGCCAGGCTTCAAAGAAGTGCAGCCACAGGTTTTTGCGGGCTTGTTCCCAGTCGAATCCAATCAATACGAAGCCTTGCGCGACTCCTTGGAAAAGCTGCGCTTGAACGATGCGGCATTGCGTTTTGAGCCGGAAGTTTCACAAGCCTTGGGCTTCGGTTTTCGTTGCGGATTTTTAGGTTTGTTGCACATGGAAATTGTGCAAGAACGCTTAGAGCGCGAGTTCGATATGGACTTGATTACCACCGCGCCGACGGTCATTTATGAGGTGTTGATGCGCGACGGTTCTATGGTGATGGTCGATAACCCCTCCAAGATGCCTGACCCATCGAAGATTGACGAAATACGCGAGCCGATTGTTACGGTAAATCTTTATATGCCCAATGAGTATGTGGGCGCAGTGATTACGCTATGTACGCAAAAACGCGGTAACCAAATCAACATTAGTTATCACGGCAAGCAAGTTAATTTAGTTTACGAAATGCCGATGGCGGAAATTGTGATGGATTTCTTTGATAAATTAAAATCCAATTCGCGTGGTTACGCGTCTATGGATTACGAGTTCAAAGAGTATCGCGCCGCCGATGTGGTTAAAGTTGATATGTTGATTAACAACGATAAAGTCGATGCGCTGGCGGTCATTGTGCATCGCGCCAACAGCCAATATCGCGGTCGTGAAGTGGCGGCAAAAATGCGCGAACTGATACCGCGTCAGATGTACGACGTGGCGATACAAGCGACTATCGGTTCAAACATTATTGCGCGTGAGAACGTCAAAGCGATGCGCAAAAACGTATTGGCAAAATGTTATGGCGGCGATATTTCTCGTAAAAAGAAACTACTGGAAAAACAAAAAGCGGGTAAAAAACGCATGAAGCAAGTTGGAAATGTGGAGATTCCACAAGAAGCATTTTTGGCGATTTTGCGCGTAGATAGTTAAGGTTAAAAACTGTTTTCCACAGATTACGCAGATTAAAAAGATTAAAAGTTAAGAGAGATTGAGTGGCGTGGTTAGAGTGGCTAGACTCAAAAAATCTGTGTGAATTTTCGTAATCTGTGGACAGAAAATGCTGTTGATGTTTTAAGAGGGAATTATGGATTTTGCTTTAATTATGTTTGTGCTGTTAGTGGTCACCGGAGCGGTGTGGCTGCTGGATAAATTCGCCTTGGCAGCTAAGCGTGGCGCGGGTGTCGCAGAGCCTTGGTGGGTGGAGTATGCCAAGAGTTTCTTCCCCGTTATTTTGTTGGTGTTTTGCATCCGCTCATTTTTAGTTGAGCCGTTCAAAATTCCGTCGGGTTCGATGATTCCCACCTTGCAAGTGGGCGATTTTATTTTGGTTAATAAATTCACTTACGGTATCCGTGTGCCGATTATCAGCAAAAAAATTATTCCGTTGAATAATCCGCAACGCGGTGATGTGATGGTGTTTCATTACCCAGAAAACCCATCAGTTGACTACATCAAGCGCGTGGTGGGCTTACCTGGCGACAAGATTGAATATCGCAATAAACAACTGACCATCAACGGCATTGTGCAAAATCAAACCGCCGATGGTGATTACAACTATGTCGAGAGCGGGCTAAATTTTATTCATACCGAAAAACATACTGAGCAACTTGGCGAACATGCGCATAGTTTGTTGGTGAATCCTGATATGCCGAATGTGCATTTAGGCGCGGTTGCCGATTTTGCTGGACGTGAAAATTGCAACTATGACGAGCAGAAATTTACTTGCAGCGTGCCTGATGGTAGCTATTTTATGATGGGCGATAATCGTGATAACAGCCGCGATAGCCGTTATTGGGGCTTTGTGCCCGATTACCAAATTGTCGGGAAAGCATTTTTTATTTGGATGAATTTTTCTGATTTGAAACGTGTCGGTTTGTCGATTAACTAAGGAGTGAATATGAATAACGCTAAGCAAGCAGGTTTTAGTTTTGGTAATTTTTTAATCATTTTAGTGTTGCTAATTTTTGGCGCGCTATTTGGTTTTAAGCTGATTCCGGCTTATATGGAAAATGGCAAAGTGCAGAATATGCTGGAAGCGATTGCACATGACCCTGACATGCAAACTGCCAGCATTGCCGAGCTGCGTAACTCCTTCGATAAACGTGCTTCCGTGAACTGGGTGAGCTCGGTTAAAGGCGCCGATTTAATCATCGAAAAAGCTCAAGACGGTCGTCCTGTGTTGAGCACCAGTAACGAAGTGCGCATTAAACTGGCTGGCAATATGACTTTGTTGTTGGAATTTAATCCAAGTAGCGCAGGTAAGTAGTTAGCTTGTCTGCTGCTGTAAAAATTTCTCCCCTGCATTCCGCTTTATGCACTGCGCTAGGCTACCAATTTCGTCAGCCTAGCCTGCTGCAACGCGCCTTAACGCATCGCAGCTATGCCGCTGAACACTATGAAAAATTAGAGTTTTTAGGCGATAGCGTGTTGGGTTGCGTGATTGCCAGCTATTTAATTGCTGCGTATCCCGACCTCGCAGAAGGGGAGTTGTCGCGCTTACGCTCTAACTTAGTCAAAGAAGAAACGCTGGTGATTTTGGCGCAGCAACTGGATTTAGGACGCTGCTTAAAGTTAGGCGAGGGCGAACTAAAAAGTGCAGGATTTCGTCGCCCGTCAATTTTAGCTGACGCGCTGGAAGCTATATTTGGCGCAGTGTTTATGGATGCAGGCTTTGCTGCCGCCGAGCAAGTGGTGCTGAAATTATTCGTGCCTTATTTAGCCAGCATTGACCTCAAAACTTTAGGCAAAGATGCCAAAACGTTGTTGCAAGAATTCCTGCAAAGCAAATATATCGCGCTGCCGACTTACACGGTGCTTGCCACCGAAGGACTCGCGCACGAGCAAGTTTTTCAAGTGGAATGCGCGATTCCTAGCTTAAAAATTATCACACGCGGACGTGGTGCTAGCCGCCGCCACGCCGAGCAACAAGCAGCCCTCGCGGCCTATCAATCGTTAGGAAAAAAATGACAGCAATCACCTCGCCAACAGCATCATTCCGTAGCGGCTATGTCGCCATCGTTGGCCGCCCGAATGTGGGTAAATCAACTTTGCTGAATCACCTCATCGGGCAAAAAATCAGCATTACTTCACGCAAAGCGCAGACCACGCGCCATCGTATCCACGGCATCTTTACCGATGAGCAATCGCAGTTCGTGTTTGTCGATACCCCGGGGTTTCAAACCAAACATTTGAACGCCTTAAATCGCGGCATGAATCGCGTCGTCACTAGCAGTTTGCGCGACGTGCAAGTGGTGATGTATGTGCTCGAAGCAATGCGTTACGACGAGCGCGATCAAGAAGTTTTGCAGCTGCTGCCCGACAATCGTCCCGTGTTGCTCATCATCAATAAAATTGATGAGGTTGCCGACAAAGGTCAGTTATTTGCCTTCGCTGAACGCGTCGCACAAGACTTCAAATTCGCCGAAATCGTGCCTGTCAGTGCCAAAAAAGGTACGCGTCTGGATGAGTTAAAAGACTCGTTGCGCCGCCTGTTACCTGAAGGCGAATTGATCTTTGAGGAAGACGACATTACCGATCGCAGCGAGAAATTTTTAGCTTCCGAAATGTTGCGCGAAAAAGTATTCCGCTTCACTGGCGACGAGCTGCCGTATTCGGTCAGCGTGGTGATTGAGCAGTTTATGCTGGTCGGAAAATTGCGCCGCATCAGTGCCGCAATTTTGGTCGATAAAGAAGTGCACAAAGCCATGCTCATCGGCCACAAAGGTGAAAAGCTCAAAGAAATTGCCACCCAAGCGCGCCTTGATATGGAAAAACTATTCGACGGCAAAGTTTTCCTCGAAGTGTTCGTTAAAGTCCGCAGCGGCTGGGCGGATGACGCGCGCACCTTGCGTACTTTGGGTTACGAATAATTTTCTGGCTTGCGCCTGTCTGATTTCTTAACGCGCTATGACTATTGCAGCTAAGCAACGCATCCAAGATGAGCAAGCGTTTGTGCTGCACACTTATCCGTATCGCGAGACCAGTTTGATTGCCGATGTGTTTAGTCGCACGCATGGGCGCGTGGCATTGATGGCGCGCGGTGCGCGGCGACCTAAATCTGCGGTGCGCGGCGTGTTGATGAGCTTTCAGCCGGTGTTGTTGAGCTGGTTTGGTAAAGGCGAATTGCGCACGCTACACAGTGCGGAATGGCAGGGCGGTCAGCCGTATTTGCAAGGCACGGCATTGATGTGTGGACTTTATTTGAACGAGTTGTTGCTGAATTTGTTAGCCCGCGACGATAGCCATGAACAGCTTTTTGATTACTACCGCGCCACCTTGTATCGCTTGGCGCACGAGACCGACCATGCTGCGACCTTGCGCTGTTTTGAAAAACATTTATTGCAAGAACTAGGCTACGCCTTGAATTTGCAAAATGCGGCTGACAGCCATGTTCCGTTACAGGCGCAGCAGCTTTACCGTTATGTGCTGGAACATGGCGCGGTGCTGGATGACGGCGCAAGCAAAACGGGCTTGCCCGTATTGGGAAAAACCTTGTTGGATATGGCGATGGACGACTATCGCGATCCTATTACCGCGCAGCAAAGTAAGCAGTTAATGCGCGTGTTGCTCAATCATTATTTGGGTGGAAAAAGTTTGCATACGCGCGATTTGATTAAAGACTTACAAAAACTTTAGAGAAAAAAACTTTCCGCAGATTACACAGATTGCGCAGATTAAAAACCAAAACAAAACTTGTCGTGTTGAATTTAATCTGTGTAAATCTGCGTAATCTGCGGACAAAAAAGGAACTGAAAAAATGCTCAAACTTGGACTGAATATCGACCACGTTGCCACCTTGCGCCAAGCGCGTGGCGCGCCTTATCCCAACGTCATTCGCGCGGCATTGATGGCGGAGGCAGCGGGCGTGGATGCGATTACCTTACACCTGCGCGAAGACCGTCGCCACATTCAAGATGCCGATGTCGCCGCCTTGCGCGAGATGTTACAAGTGCGTATGAATCTGGAAAGTGCGGTGACCGAAGAGATGATTAGCATCGCGCTGAAAACCCGTCCGCATGATTTATGTCTCGTGCCTGAACGTCGCGAAGAGCTGACTACCGAAGGCGGTTTGGATGTGTTGCGTTATTTCGACATCATTCGTTCGGCGTGCGAACGCTGTGCCGATGCGGGCATACGCGTGTCGCTGTTTATCGACCCAGATGAACAACAAATTGATGCGGCACAGCGTGCTGGCGCGCCTGTTATTGAGCTGCACACGGGAAAATATGCCGAAACCGATAGCGTGCCAGAACATGCGCACGAGCTGCAACGATTGCGTATCGCCACCGCACACGCGCACGCACAAGGCTTGCAAGTCAACGCGGGACACGGGCTGCACTACCACAACGTGCAAGACATCGTCGCGATTCCGCACTTAGTCGAACTCAACATCGGGCACGCCATCATTGCCGAATCGCTGTTTATTGGACTCGATGCAGCGGTGAAAAAAATGCGTGCTCTGATGGCGGCGTAAGCATGATTTTCGGCATCGGCACCGACATCGTTGAATACGCGCGCATCGAGAAACTTTATGCGCGGCATGGTCAGCGTTTTGCGCAGCGCGTGTTAAGTGATGCCGAGTTAATTGAGTTAGCAACGCACGCGCAGCCGGCGCGTTTTTTAGCTAAACGTTTCGCTGCAAAAGAAGCTTTCTCTAAAGCCGTTGGCAGCGGCTTGCGTCATCCCGTCACCATGCCGCGCATCACTGTTAGCCACGACCAGCTAGGCAAACCCGTACTGCAATTTGACGAGCGATTACGGCAGTATTTATCGTTGGCAGGCGTACGCGCACACCATCTGTCCATCAGCGACGAGCGCAGCATGATTGTGGCTTTCGTGGTGTTGGAAACGAGTGCCTAGTCGATAGTGATGGGTGGAGTGTAAAAGACAGATACTACAAACGTCGTTCGACAGCTTTGCAGCAGCACTCGACGAAGTGATAAATCGCTGGTTGCTGCTCAATTTGAGCACTCACAGACTCCGATGTGAACTCAAAATTGGGCGGATGAAATGTTGTTGTAGGAGCGTGATTTATCGCGCGATTTTTTTGTGCAGCAATCGTCCGATAAATCGGCCTCCTACAAGTTTCTAGAACTCCGCCTGCACGCCAAACGACAGTGGCAAGACGAAGGGATAGACAGGCTCTTTGGTGGTGTAGGTGGGGTCGTAGCTGTAGCCGACCACGTTTTTGCGTTGATAGACGTTGTTCAATTCGACGTAATAATTAAGTGTGTAATCGGGCTTTTTCACCGCCTCACGTTGTAAACGCACATCGAGTTGATGATAGGTCGGCAAGGTGCCTGAGTTAATCGCGCCATAGTTGGGAATGTTGCCGCCATTGGGGTACACGCCTAGCGAGCCGTTAATCGGCGTGTAGGGCGCACCTGAATGCACTTGCCATTTGCTGCCAAACGACCAGCCATCTTCCAACTGCATATTCGCCACCCAAGTGGCATTCACGGGCTGATCGAGTACATAGCGAAACGATGCGCCGGTGAGGTCATTGCGGCGCGTTGATTTTGCCAGCGAAACCGACAACCAGCCTGTTACATCGCCTGATTGTGCTTGCGCAATATCCTTTTTGAGCAGCATTTCCAAGCCATAGGCTGTGCCGCTGCCTGCATTGATGTAGTTGAGGGTGGGGCTATCGACGGTGAGGTTGCTCAGCTTTTTATAGTAGCTCTCAGCCTTAATCGACCAAACGTTATCGAGCTGCTGCGTGATGCCTACGACGCTGTGTTCGGCGCGCAAATGCGCCAAGTTGGGGTTACCAAAATTGCGCGAAATTTCTTGTCCCGTGGGCATTTGGTTATGTCTTCCCCAGCCCGCTGTGTATAGCGTTTGCGGCGTGGCTTGATATTCCACACCCAGCCGTGGCTCGGTGTAACTACGGCGCAAATAATCTTCATAGCTGTAGCGCACGCCCGTGACCAAAGTCAGTGCGGGATGAACATGCCAGCGGTCTTGCAGCGAGCCGTCTATTGCTTGGCTGACAAAGCTATCTATCAATCGCACATTCGGCGCGTTGGTGAAATTACAGTTGGGGTTGAACTGTGTGCAAGTGGTGTTTTTGATGTCGGCATTGATGTCGATTTTGCTGCGCACCAAGTTGCTGCCGACGGCGAGTTCGTGCTGCTCAGCGACAGGAAAAATAATGCGTTCGCGCAGCATCACATCGTCTTGCGCCAGCGAGATATTGCCCGCGCTGCCCACCTTAGTAGTAAAGCCTTGCGCGATATGTTCGACGGCTAATTTGTTGGCGGCAGCATTAAATAATACTGAATCCAAACTGGCGGCTTGCATGTTAAAGCGGTCGGACAAGGCTAAATTTCCCGCCAAGATGGGGTCTTGTTGAGCGAGGTTAGAACTCGCGCCGATATTGAGTTTGAGCGTGTCGGCAGCACCTTGCGCGTGCAGCGTGAGCTTGTGGTCGTCACTTAATTGCGCCACATATTTGCCTTGGTAATCGGCGTAATTGGGGATCTGTACGGTGATGCCTTTTTGCTCAACTTGCTTGATGAGCAGGTCGATATAGCTGCGTCGCGCGGCAAAATAAAAGGCTTGATTTTCATTGATGGGAGCTTCGATGAGCGCGTCTGCGCCGAGCAAATTGACATTGACTTTGCCGCCCAATTTATCGCGGCGCGGTTCACGCAATGCCACATCAATCACCGCACCCGTGACGTTGCCGTAATGCGGCGGAAACGCCGCGCTGTACAAATTAAAGTCGCGAATTAAATCGGCGTTAAACACGCTGATACCGCCGACATGAAAAATTTTCCCAATCGGTAAATCATCCACGTAATAGGCATTGTCTTGCGGTCCCGAACCGCGCACCGCAGGGCGACCGCTGTTGCTAGAAACCACGCCGGGCAAGGATTGCAAGGCTTTGAGTGGATCGCCGCTGGTGCCTGCGATGTGTCGCGCTTGCTTGCCCGACAGCACGCTTTTGCTGACTTGGTCGGGGCTGCGTTGCGCTTGGATGGTGACTTCGGGCAACAGCGGCGGGGCGGCTTCTTCGGCGTACGCGCTGCTGGTGAATATTAACAACAATAGGCTGCTAGCTTTCATCGCTTAAAACTCCATCGACTAAACGTAAACAACGCGGCATCCGCGCCGCAAGGGTGAGGTCGTGCGTGACCACGATAAAGCTGGTGGCAAGCTGCTCATTGAGCTGCGCCATCAAGTCGAATAAGGCTTGCGCGCTGTTGCGATCGAGATTGCCAGTCGGCTCATCCGCCAATACGCAGGCGGGTTCGGTGACCAAAGCGCGCGCCACCGCAACGCGTTGCCGTTCACCGCCCGACAGCTCGGCGGGCTGATGATGCAAGCGGTGCGCGAGTCCCACTTGCTCCAACATCGCGGCGGCACGCGGCTGCGCATCAGCGCGTTTCATGCCGCGTATCAGCAGCGGCATGGCGACGTTTTCTAGCGCAGAAAATTCCGCTAACAGATGATGAAATTGGTAGATAAATCCTAAACTGCGATTGCGTAACTGGCTGCGCGCCACTTCGTTCATCTCTTGCACGTTCTGCCCCAAAATCTGCACGCTGCCGCTACTCGCCACATCCAAGCCGCCCAATAAATGCAGCAAGGTGCTCTTGCCTGAACCCGAACTGCCAACAATGGCGATGCGCTCGCCGCGCTGCACGTCTAAATTCACTTTGTTCAACACCTGCACTTCGGACTTGCCAAGCACAAATTGCTTACTTAAATCGCGACAAGAAATAATTGCACCTGATGGCTGTTCCAATCCCAGCTCCTCGCTCTTCACGGTTAAATTCCGAATCCCGAATCCTGAATCCTGAATCCTAGCTTTTGCCTCTTGTTTTTTATTCATAACGCAAGGCCTCCGCTGGCTGGGTTTTAGAGGCGCGATAGCTAGGGTAGAGGGTCGCCAGTATGCTAATCACGAACGACATGGCGGCAACCCACAGCACTTCGCTCCAATGCAAATCAGAGGGCAATTCGGTGATGAAATAAATATCTTTGGCTAAAAATTGCACACCGAATAAATGCTCAATAAACGGCACGACCACGTCGAGATTGAGTGCCAGTAATACGCCGCTAAACACGCCTAAAAATGTGCCGATTAAGCCGATGACCACGCCTTGCACCATAAAAATTTTCATAATGCTGGCGGGCGTCGCACCTAGCGTGCGCAGGATGGCGATGTCGGCTTGTTTGTCGGTGACCGCCATCACCAACGTCGAGACGATATTGAAGGCGGCGACCGCCACAATCAGCGACAAAATAATAAACATCATTTTCTTTTCCATCTGCACCGCGCGGAAATAATTGCTGTTCTGATGCGTCCAGTCGTTGGCGTACAAATCAGGCGGCAACTGGCGTTGCAGCTCACGCGCAATTTTGGGGGCTTGGTCGATGTCGCTTAATTTGCTGCTGATACCCGTGACCGCATCGCCTAATTGGAATAATTTTTGCGCATCGCCAATGTGAATTAACGCCAGCGAATTGTCATACGGAGCCATGCCGATTTCAAAGATGCCGACCACGCGAAATTGCTTTAAGCGCGGCACCATGCCTGCGGGCGTAATTGAGCCTTGCGGCGCGATCAGCATGACTTTTTCATCAACCCGTACGCCCAGTGCGCGCGCTAAATCCGAGCCCAACACGATGCCGAATTCGCCGCTTTTTAAGTCGCTCAAAGCCCCCGCTTTAATTTTATTCGGTAAATCAGTAATACCGATTTCTAGTTCAGGATGAATGCCGCGCACCATCACGCCTTGTACGCTTTGCCCAAACGACAACATGCCTTGCCCTGCTACATAAGGTGCTGCCGCTAACACTTGCGGATACGCCAACACTTGCGTGAGCACACTTTGGCTATCGTTCATGCGTCCGCCATCGGCGACCACTTCTAGATGAGGCGATGCGCCCAACATGCGTTCGCGGATTTCTTTTTGAAAACCGTTCATCACCGATAGCACGACGATCAATGCCATCACGCCCAAAGCCATGCCCAGCATGGAGATTAGCGAGATGAAGGAAATGAAATGATTGCGTCGTTTGGCGCGCGTATAGCGCAGGCCGATGAAGAGTTCGTAGGGTTGCAAAATAGGTAGCGAGCAGAAAATAAACGGGCGCGAGTGTGCCACAACTGCATCAAATTTAGGCGGTGTTTTGCGCCCTTAAAAACAAAAAAGAGCCGAGGCTCTTTTTTATTGGGACACGCTTAAAGCCGTATGAAGTTAATTGGCTTGATAGCTGTAATTCGGCTGAACGGCTGTAATCGCGCCGTTGGAATGCTGGGCTAAATTACTCACGGCTTCGATGCCTGCATCCTGTTGCAAGTGCATTTCAAACTGACGATTACCCAGCGCGCGTAACACCTTAACGCCGAGTGCGCCATACACGCGCTGCACACTAGCAGCATCGGGGGCGGTAACGATATAGCCCTTGTTCTGATTGGCTGTGAACATGCCAGAGTTTGAATTTTCAGCGATCATTTTAGTTTCCTGATGCGCGTTATTTTGCGTACACGCAATCGTGCTTAAAGGTAGGGCGATGGCGAGAAGTAATAGGCAATTTTTCATGTTAATGCACCACGACGCTGATGCCGCTAGGTTGGTTGATATAAGACAGCGCGCGCATTGCATCGACTGCTTTGCCTGTAGTGGTTTTGCCCGCTAAAGAAGGCGTTGGGCGACCACTGTCTTTGATGGCATTCGCTACATCCGCATAAGTGAATAGTGGATTGTGCGACCATACCAGAGCTGCTACCCCAGCTACTTGTGGCGTGGCCATAGACGTGCCGTCTATGGTGTTTTGAGCGGTGGTGTTGAGGGTAACGGTGTTGATGCTAAACGATGGACTAATCACGCCAATCGCACCTAGCGAAGTGGGGGCGGATTTTAATTGCAAACCCACGCTGCAAGTCGCGCTGATACAAGCTGAAATATCGGCAGTGGGACGGGTGTTGTAAGTCAAACCATCTGCCATATTTGTACCCGTTAAAGCATTCGTTCCTCCTAACGCAAAAGGGTCGCCCCCTGCCGCTTTGAAATTAAGATTGAGAGTATCGCCAGCGTTCACATTTGCAGCCGCAATCAAGCTGACCGATGCGTAATTCGTTCCTGCAAGATTAAAGGTTTTATAAGCGCGGTCGTCAGTGTTGGCGTTATAGAGCTTCGTCCCCCAGCCTGTTAAAGCATCCGTTGGCTCGCCAATAAAAGTTGCACCCAGAGCATTGGTCAAGTAACCCCAACCGCTCGGCACTGTTGCGGTAGCTGTAGTAGAACTAAACACCCAACCCGCATTCAGTGGGTCAGTGATTGTTGCGTTAGCACCATTCCATGTACTCAAAATGTTCGTACCCGGTGCGCCCACATCGACACTCGTTGCACCCCAGTCTGAAAAATTAGCTAGTGCATAATTTTGATCGAGTGCGGCGACACAAATGAGATTGGGCTGGGTAAAGTTGCACGGCCAGTGTGGCGTGACATCATTGTTGAGCGCGTCATTTCCGGCTGCCACGATCATCAAAACATTGGCAGTTTGTGCGCGTGTAATCGCTGCGCTAAAAGCCGCATCTAACGGACCTTGTCCACCCAAACTCATATTGATAATTTTCGCACCATGCTGGATGGCGTAGTCGATACCTTGAATGATACTAGACGTTGTTCCTGAGCCTTGTGCATCCATCACGCGCACCGCCATGATGCTGGCTTTCCAGCACACGCCTGTGACACCGATTGCGTTGTTGCCGACTGCGCCGATAGTGCCTGCCACATGTGTGCCATGCCCGTTCAAGTCCATCGGATCATTACTACCCGCGCCGACAAAATTCCAACCGTGCAAAGGTGCGGCAACGCCGCCGTTCCACATATTTGCCGCCAAATCGGTCGAGGTGTAGTTCACGCCTGAATCAATCACGGCAACGATGGTGCTGCTGCAATCAGTTTGCACATTCCACGCCGCTTCCAGATTCATGTCGTTAGCTGCTGTGCCAGTAACGGGTACACCTGCTGGATAAGTTCCAGTGCTAATCGGTTGTCCAGTGTTTTTCGCCGCCCACAGTTGACCGTATTGCGGGTCATTCGGCACTGCCATGGTGTGATAAATGTAATTGGGTTGCACGGCTGCGACGTTGGGATTGTTGGCATATGCGGCGACGGCTTGCGCGACTGTTTGTCCAGCGGGCAAATTAGCCACGCTCCAATTAGAGCTAGTCGCTAAGGCTTGTATCGACTGCGCGCCAAAACTTTGCGCAGTTTGGCTGCGCATTGCCGTGGACATATTCGGTTTGAATTGCACTAACACTTGGCTGGGCGCGTAGCTGCTAGCAGGTGCGTTAAATGCCGCTGCCTGTAAGGTTGGTGCGGCTGACAATAAAATAATACTGATGAGTGAGCGAGTGTGAAATGTCATGGTGATTTGCCAGTTTAGTAAGGAACGGTAATCGTAAAGGCGGCGGAAGGCACGCTGTTGCTGACCACGCCTGAGGCGGCTATACCCGTGGTGGCATTCATCGCTGAATACGCGCTAACCGTCACGCTGTAAGTGCCGCTCATCAGTGTGGCGACGGCGGCAGCACTCGATGCCGCATAAGGGAAGGGCACATCAATGATGGACTGCCCGCTAATGGCAACTTTATAGCCGCCGCCGGCGCGATTCACTGCCGCCTCACGATTCGCCGTCCAGCTTAAATTAACCACATGGGAAGTGGGTACTGGGGGCGGGGGCGCACTGCCACCTCCTCCGCCACAAGCCGTAATCGCTAAGGTGGTGAGCAGTGCAATGCTGCTGGACTTGAAGCTAAAAAACTGACTTAAGGTCATAACTATTTCCTAGTGTGATGAAGGGGGCGGACAACAAAAAAAGCTGCGCACAGTACCCCCCCCCCAAGGCTTGTGTCAATGCTCAATTAGCATTGTCGCAAGCCGTAAGCAAAACAAGATGCAGTGTTAAACTCGCACCCCTATGAACACTGTCCATCTTCTCCTTCCCGATTTATTCCTCCCTGAGCAAATTGCCGCCGCCGTTAGTGCGGATTTGGCGTTGCCTAATCTGCGCAAATTGTTGGCGCTGGCGACGCGTATGGCTTTGCCTGTTGAGGCGCGCAGCCTAGAGCAAAGTCTGTGTGCGGCATTCGCGTTGGCGATACAAAACGATGTGCCGATAGCTCCTGTGAGTGCGGCATTTGATGGTTTAGAGGAAGGCATTTGGCTGCGCGCCGATCCCGTCAATTTGCGTTTGCAGCGCGACCAAATGTTGTTGAGCCTAAGCACCGTGAGTGTCGCTGAGGCGAGTGAATTGTGTGCCGCGTTGAACGATTATTTTGCGGGGCAGGGCATGACGTTTGCAGCGCCTCATCCGCAGCGTTGGTATGTGCGCCTAGCGCGTTTGCCCGACATGCAAACCACTCCCTTAAACGAAGTCGTGGGGGCGAATGTGCGCGGGGCATTGCCGCACGGTAAAGATGCGGCGCATTGGCATCAAATTTTTAATGAGTTGCAAATGTTTTTACATGCGCATCCGCTCAATGAGGCGCGTGAAGCGCGTGGTGAGTTGCCGATAAATTCTTTGTGGTTGTGGGGCGCGGGCGCAAGTGTCGCGTCTCGCCCATGTCGCTATGCACAAGTCGCGGCGGATGACGAGTTAGCGCAGATGTTTGCCGCTCATGCGCAAGCTGAATGTGTGCCGCTGAGCGCGCACTGGCAGCCTGTGCAAGGCGCGCAGTTGTTGCTGTTTAGCGGGCTGCGCAGTGCGCTGCAAGGTGGCGATTTACACACTTGGCGCGAGGCGTTGCAGCAGTTTGAAAAGCATTATGCGCAACCGTTGTTAGCGGCGTTGCGCGCGGGACAGCTGCAAACTTTGCAACTGGATGTTTTGGCGGGCGCGCAGTCGGCGCGTTTTCTGTTGAGTCGCGCTGCGACTTGGCGGATATGGCGGCGCAATGTCGCTTTGGCGGCATATTCAAAAAACTAACGAGCAGGAGGCAATATGGATTTTTGGCAGAGCGCAATCGCATTTTTTTGGCAAGGTGAATCGTTACTGGTGGTGATGATGGCGTTGGGTTTGGCGGCGCTGCTGTATCAGTTTCATACTGAGGCGCGCAGTAGCATCGTCAATACGCTGAGCTTTTTCCTAGCCTGTTTATTTGGGCAATTTGTCAGCGGACTGCTGTTTGCGATGTCGTTTGTGCAAGCCGCCACCACCTTGCGTGAGGCGTTCGTGATTGGCAGCGGCATTGCCTTGATACGCTTGTGGGGCTTGCTGGTGTTCCGTTTGGTATTGCCTATTGCGCACGTTTCGCCGCCGCGCATCGCTGAAGATATTTTTGTCATCATCGCCTACGTTGCTTGGGGCTTGGTACGGCTGCGTTATGCGGGCTTGGATTTGGGCAGCATCGTAGCGACTTCGGCGATGATGACGGCGGTGGTGGCGTTTGCCATGCAAGACACGCTGGGCAACATTCTGGGCGGCTTGGCATTGCAGTTAGACAACTCGGTAGAGATTGGCGACTGGATTAAAGTCGATGATATTTCGGGGCGCGTGGTGGATATACGCTGGCGTTCCACGCTGGTGGAAACGCGCAATTGGGAGACCGTGGTGTTCCCCAATAGTCAGTTGATGAAAAATAAATTTTTGGTGTTGGGGCGGCGCGCTGATCAGCCTGTGCAATGGCGACGTTGGGTGTGGTTTAACGTCAGCTTAGGCACTACGCCGACCAAGGTGGTGACAGCGGTGGAAGATGCAATATGGCACGCTGAAATTAACAATGTGGCGAAATTCCCGGCGGCGAGTTGTGTGCTGATGGAAATCGACAAAGGCTGCGCGCGTTATGCTTTGCGTTATTGGTTGACCGATTTGGCGGCAGACGATCCCACCGATGCTGCGGTGCGTTGGCATGTTTATACCGCGCTGGAGCGGGTCGGCATCAAGCTCGCAGTGGAAGAACAAAATGTACATTTCATCAAAGAAAATGAGAAGTACGAAGAGGCGGTGCAGCAACGTGAATTGGCACGTCGAATCAAAACACTGCGGCGTGTTGAGTTGTTCGAGCAACTTAGCGAAGATGAATTTAACCATGTTGCTTCACGCTTGAAATATGCACCATTTGCCAAAGGCAATGTGATTACCAAGCAAGGCACGACGGGGCAACATTGGTTATTTATTATCTTGAGCGGCGAGGCGGAAATTTATTTGGAAGGCAGCAATGGCGAACGACGCATCGTCAATGTATTGGGCAAGGGCGACTTTTTTGGCGAGATGAGTTTGATGACAGGTGCGCCACGTCGCGCCTCGGTCATCGCCAAAACTGATGTGGAATGTTATCGCTTGGACAAGGTCGATTTTGAGGAGGTGCTGCAAGCTCGTCCTGCTATTGCCGAAGCGATTTCGCATGTCCTAGTCGAGCGCGTCGCGCAGCTCGATAGCGCGTTGCAAAATCTCGATGAAGAAAGCAAACACAATGAAATTCATAAACAGCATTCAGAAGTGTTGCTGACCATTAAGCGATTTTTTGGTTTGTAGCTAGGGTTGGGAGTGGCACGCCTAAACCTGTAGGAGCGCAATTTGTTGGCGCGATGTTTTTTGCTGCGGCTATCGCCCGATAAATCGGCCTCCTACCACACCAGCCGCAGCTTAAAACTCTCTAATCCACAGCAGTTTAGTCACTGCGCCATTGCGTTCTAGTAGGGCTTGCATATCCAAGCGGGCGCGATTCATGTGTACTTTTCCGTCGATTAAAAAATAACTACTGGTCACGCTAAAACTGGTTGCGCTAAAGTGCTTGCCCGCGAGTCTGCTGGTGATGGCATTTAGGTCGTTAAAGCGGGCGGATTTACGCGCGCCGACCAGCATTTGCGCCTCACTGAGCGATAAATTATTAACCAGTGCGGCAAGCACCATCGCGTCAGCGGTGTTGATATTCACAGGCGCGCTGCGCGGTAAAAAAATCACCACAGGACGGAGTTTGCCGAGCAGCGCGGGCGAGTAGCCAGGGATGGCGAGTAAATCATCCACTTGGCTAAAGCTAATCGTTTGTGCGCTGCTTAATGGAGTGGCAATAGGCAGATTAACGGGCGGAGCAATGACGGGAATGCCTGTGACTCGGTGCATCACGCCCTCGCTCATTATTTTTGGTGCGCTGTTATTGGCGGTGGGGATGAACGGGGCAACATTCTGTTGAGCGGCTTGCGTCATGGCTTGCGCGGTTTTTTGCGCCAGTGTCGCATCGACATTGAGCAAGCTGAGTAGGCGTGCATATTGGGCAACGGCGGCGGGATCTATCACGCCATTCGGAGATAAATTGGTCAGGTTAAAACGCGCTTGTGCATCGCTGATTTGACCTGCTAATTGGGTGTCGCCGAGGTCGCTATCGGCTTTGCCGTTCTCTACATATTGATCGAGGCGGGTGTCGGCGAGTGGTGTGGCCCACGGCTCATCGAGGCTGTCGATGCTGGAATACTTCGCGTCTTCGCGCACGATGAGGCTCGCCCAATCCAACGCGCCGCGCAATATCCATTGCTTTTGTAATTGCAGGCGTTGGTTTTCGATCAGACGCACTTGCACTTGCTGCTGCCAAAATAAACTCGCCACGATGGTCAGGGCGAGCGTGGTGAGCAGCAATGCCATGATGACCGCTACGCCTTGCTGGGATTGCCCTAGTTTGATAGCGCGCTGCTTCATACCGCGCCTAACAAAAACACTTTGATTAAGCCGTTATCGCGTCCCTGCACTTGCAGTACGACCTCTAAGCCGTTCGCTGTCATGCCGTTGGACAGACTCGCGATGACCGCCGCGTCCATGCCGGGTTGCCAGCTTGCGCCAGCGTTTAACCACACTCGTAAACTCATTGCGCTAATCTCGCTTTCTAACCGCACCACAGGGCTGTTGTCGGTGTCGTTTAATGCCGCCAGCCATAACCTATCAAGTTCGACTAAGTCACGCGTGGCGGGCGATTCGCGGCGCGTCAGCACACCTTCGGTAACGCGGTAGCTGACCACTTGCACGCGTGTTGGCTGCGCGTCGGCAAACACGCTGCGCACCAGCGTGAGGTGGTTTGCCAGCGCGTGCAGCGCGGGACGATTGGCAATCAGGCTGTTGGGGGCGAGATGCGCGGTGTCGCTTTGCATTTGCGCAAACGCCAGTTGCATCCCGCGCGTTTGTTCCAGCTCTAAATTTAACGCGCTGCGCGAGCGCACGATGCTGTCCAAGCCGCGCCAGCCCATCACCGCCACTAAACCCAAAATGCTAATCGCGACGAGCAGTTCGACGAGCGTGAGACCGCGCTGGCGTGTAACAAAATTCCCTCCCCTTTTTAGGGGGAGGGCTAGGGTGGGGGGGGCAGGCTGTGCCGACCTGCATTGCTATTGCGCATTGGACACCACCTGCGTGAGTTTGATAATGCGGCGGCTGTGCGCCGCGTCATACACGCTGACTTCGACGCGACGGAAAAACGGATTGGGCGTGGTCAATACTTGTTCATCACACAACAGCGGCAGCTCGCCTTGCTGACAAGTAAATTGACGACTGCCCAGCGCGGGGAATTCATGCGCCAAGCGAATTTGCGCAAGGCGATTTTCCGCCGACCAAGTCGCCATCATGGCGGCGCGCAAGCCTGCGCTGTTTTGCGTCAAACTGCCCACCGCGCGCAAACTCGCGCCGAGTGCCGTGCCGACAATTAGCAAGGCGACCAACACCTCAAGTAGGGTAAATCCAGCCAAATTCATTTTTTGGGCGAATCGCGGCGTTGCGTGCGCACTCATTCCTTGTCTATCAAACTGATATGCCTGCGTCATTCGCTGTGCTGCGCCTTGCGCTTCATCCCAAAACGCTGAATTTGTAAGTTTCATTTGCTCTTATTCGACCGTGAAATGCCCGATACCGTCGGCGGCAATCGCGACCTGCGCCGCGCCCACCGTGAGTGTTAAAACGAACGGTTTATCCACGGGTTCGTGAGCAAAAATTAAACGTAAGGGTAGGGTGCTTAGGCTGTTGCTAGGGGTAATCGTGAAGCTGACGGGGCTGCGTTTGAAGTCGCGCTCGCGCAACATTTCGTCGTCTTTCAATGGCAGCCATTGCTGTTCTGGTTTGACCAAAAAACTATAGTGCGTGGCATCCGCTTCAAAGGCAATCGGACGGTTGCGCACGATGGCTTCGTCGCGCGCCAGTTGCAGTAACAGCGCGATGCGCTCGGCATCTTGTTGCAACACTTGGCGGTCGTCAGGCATGGCTTTGAACGACACCATGCCTAAAATAATCCCCGCGATGACCATCACCACGAGGAGTTCAAGCAGGGTAAAGCCGCGTGAGTTTTTCAATTTTTTGTGAGCAACAACGCATCGCGAAGAGATTTGAGTTTGGCGAGATAGTCGAGCTACAGTTGCCACGAGCCGATGTCAGCATCATTGCCTTCGCCGCCCGCTTGCCCATCTGCGCCGAGTGAAAAAATATCCAGTTCGCCTTTGATGCCAGGCGACAAGTATTGATAGTTGCCGCCCCACGGGTCTTTAGGCAATTTGTCTAAATAGCCGCCCGTTTTCCAACCATTCGCCACAGGGCCGCTAGTCGGTTTGGCAATCAGCGCGGCTAAGCCTTGCTCAGTGGTGGGGTAGCGTTGATTATCGAGTTTGTAGAGTTTAAGACTTTGCAGCATGGTGGAAATATCTTGCTTGGCCGCCATGATGCGCGCGTCGTCGGCGCGTCCCATTAACTTCGGCACGACCAAGGCAGCGAGGATACCCATGATGACCACCACCACCATGATTTCAATCAGCGTGAAGCCGTGTTGATGCGTGTTTAAGCTGCGGTTTTTTGAGTTAGACATGGTGTGAAAGACGATAAAAAATGAGGCGCGATTATAAATATAAACGCTGTTGGCAGTAGAACATTTGCGCGGCTAAAACTTGCTGCTTAATTTGCCTGCTCGACAATCAATCAGCCACTAGCAATGCAGTGCCTGATTGATACAAATAGTCTGTTAGTAATCGCGGCGCGGCGCGCTGTAGGCATCGTTGGCAAACACAAATGGGGTGGTGCGCCCCACTAAGGTTTCAATCAGCAACAGCTCTTGGTCGGTGTGATTGATGAACGGGGCATTGCGGATATTTTTGCCTTCACTCGCGCCCGCGACGATATACAGCGGCCTATCGTGATGCTGCGAGGTTACGGTTTCGCGACTTAACGGGTCGCTGCTGGCGGCAATATCGGTGACACCGTAGCAAGTGCAAAAATAAGTGAGCTCAGGGTCAGCCTCGACATAAAAACCTGTGCCGCGTATGCCGATGGTGGCGGTGGCGGTGTTGATTTGCATGGGGCTGTTACGCGACACCGAAAGTAGCTTGCCCGTCAATAAACGTAAGCCTGAAATCAATAACGCGGCGGCATTATTCGACGGAGTTTCGATAACAAGATGGCTGTTGGCACGCAAAATCATCGAGTGGCTATTCACCACAAAGATAATCTCGCTGTCTTTACCCGTGGCGACGGTGTCGCCTGGAAAAATACGGGTTTGCAAAGTGGCGGGCTTGCCATTGACCGTCGCATCCCCTGTGATGCGATAGATGGACTGATCGTTAGGTAGTTGCGCGGGACGATTGCCAAACAGACTGGCTAATGCGTTTTGGCTGGCAAGCGTGCTCGCCGCGCCTAGGGCTAATGCTTGCAGGAGAATTTTGCGGCGTGATTCGTCTATGTCATCAAATTTTTTCATGTTGAACTCCTGTGGCTTAAGGTGTGCTAAAAATTATTGCGGTGCGCCGTTTAACGCCCAATTCAAAAACAAATCGTAATTGACGCGTAGTGCGTTGCCCGCAGCACTGGTGCTATCAAAGCCTGCTTGCAAGCCGCCGCTGTGATGTTCGCCGCTGGGTTTGCGTAGCAACTGACTTGACTGAATATCGGTAAAGTTAATGCGTCCACGCACCTCTGCGTACAACCACGCATCATCCGTGGTGTCGATTAGACCATCGCCATTTCTATCCACGTTATCGTAGCTAATTGGTGCAGCACCCCCCGCGATATGGCAGCCCGCACAGCTGCCTTGCAACACGGGCTTGATGTTGGCAAAGCGTATCGCACTGGGTACGGGGGCGAGCGCGCTGTTGACCAGCAGCGTGAGGGTTTTGGGCGCGCTCAGCAACGCGCCTTTACTGGTGATGAGTTGCAGCACATAAGTGCCATTTACGGTGGCGGTAAAGAGCGGATTGATGCTGTTGGGATTGCTGAGTGTCGCGCCGCTCGGATTGCTAATAAAGCGCCATTGATAGCCCGTGGAAAACAAACTGGCAGCGGCGGAAAGTTGCGTCGCCCCTGTCGAGACCACGCGGTCAGGGTCGGTATAGGCTATCGGGCGACCTGCTTTTAAGGCATTGCCTGCGCTGTCTTGCGTGACAAATGCCAGCGGCGCGCTGGCTAAAAACAGGGCCATATTGTTTGCCATGCTGCTGGCGTAGAACTTGTCCGCAACGATTTTTGCCAAGGGCATATCGCCACGATCAATCACATGTTCTTTGATGCGCGCCGCATAGCTGGTGAATTTCGCCAGCGTGTCTAAATCCAAATCAGCTTGATTTTTAGTGCCGCGCAAAATATGGCACGCGCGGCAAGCGGGCACAACCGAGCTTTGATACAGCGTACTTTGCCCGTTCGCTAACCAATCAGCGGGCAGATAAGTATCGCGAAAGCTCGCATTGGGCAAGCCGTTGCCGCCATAAGCGTTCTTAATTAAATTCGCCGCCGTGCCCGGCCATTCATTGACGGTGGCGATACGTCGTCCTGCATCTTCGGTAAAGGCGGTTGCCGCTGGAATCGGGTAGGTACTTAAAATAATTTGGTTGATTGCTTTGAGGGTGCGTTCTTGCGCTGCGCGGGTGTAGCCCGTCGCTGTAGAAAAATCCAACACATCAACTTCGAGCGCGTGCAAATGTGCCTGCGCATCGCCGCGCGCCAGCGAGGCAGAATTGCTTTGCACGGCGAATAAGGCTAAGCCTGTGGGCGAACCTAGGGCTGGGGTGAGCGGGTCGGCACGACCACCGTGACAAGACAAGCAGGTGGTGGGCAATGCTTTTTCGCCGCGTCCATCCAAATCCAAACTGGTGACTCGATTGCCTGCCGCATCGAAGGAATAAAACTTGGCGAAGCTCACTCCGCCAGTAAGTGCGGGACTAAATTCAATTGCGCTAGTGCCTTTGTGCCACTGAGGGTCTTGCACTACAGCGGCATCTAAATTTAATGTTGAATAGCCATAAATACCTGCTGTATTAACCAAATAATTGCCGACCAAAAATGCCACGCTACCATCAGCGTTTTGGCGTGCGCTCAAGCGTCGTCCGTAACCTAAATCACGGCTGTCGCCAAAGGTGGCGGATAGTTCAGTGCCTGTGCCGTTACCAAAACCATTCACGCTTTTGAACCCCGCCAATGTGCTGCGCTGATTGAGCGGATCAATTGCGGCGTAATAGGCGCGCGCGTATTCGGCCGAGTTGGTTTGCAGCGTGCCATCGGCTTGTTGCTGCGGATTGGGAAACAGCAAAAAGCTATCGGGCCCGTTGCTGGGCGTGATAACAGGCGGGGTGTTGGGATAAATATCGTTAGGGCTGCTGCCGCCGCAGCCGTTTAGCAGCGTCAATAAAATTAAAGCCAAATAAGGGGTGCGCATGATGATTCCTTTAGAAACTAATGAGGTAAACGACGCTGTATTGGTTGGTCACATAATCATATTGAGTGGGGGTATAAGTGCGCGCCATCGCCGTGGCACGCGGGTTCAGCGTGGGCGTGGCGGTAGCGCGTCGCCATGAAATATCGAACGAATCGCGGCTGCCCAAACCGATGTTGTAGCCCACATTGCTGATGATGGTTTTGCCATCAATGCGATAGCTAAATAATTGTCCACCCGCATACGCATCGTCTGGCACCAACACTTTGGCGATGTTGATGCTCATCAGTGAGGGATGACCGGTCGAAACAATATCGCCGCTGCGATATTCGCCGCCTAAATACAAGGTGCTTTGTGCGGTGACAGCGTAGTCAAGATTGCCACGCAAGGCGGTATCGCGGCTATTGAATACCGCGCTTTTACCCGTGCGTCCATTAGCTGCTAAGGCGGTGTAAGCGTTGATGCGATCGGTCAGGGCAAAACGCATGTCCACGCCTGTGCTATAGCTGTAGCCATCGCGTAATTGGCTGCGATACTGCAAGGCATTGCCACTGGCGAACACGCCCAAAATAGGCGAGCCAAACGCGGATGAGGGGCGATATTGATAGCTGGCTTTGCCACCCGCTAACACATGGCTTAAACCATCGTAGTTGGCAAATTTTTCACCCCCCAGCGTGCCCGTCAATATCGCACGCATATTATTGCCCACGGGGAATAGCCAGTTTTTGTTGGCATTAAAGCTATAGCTGTGGTCGGACAAAATATCTCCTGCTTGTGTGGCGCGCGTGATGTTGTCGTCAAACATCAAGCCCGCATCCACTTGTACGCCGCTATGTTCTGCTGCCTCGTCATCGGCTTCGCTAAAGTGGCGGCGGGTGGTGGGCGCATCCAACGCTTTGGTGAGATTGACGCGCACGCTGTCGTTTTGGGTTTGCGAAAAAGTGTGTTGATGCTGGTAATCCAAGTCGATGCTCACGCCATTGTCCAGCATGAAATTATTACCTAGCCCCAGCACAATGCTATTGCGCACCAGCGCGCCACTGCTGACCGAGTATTGGCTGTTGAGGTTATCGGCATAAGCGATGCTGCTGACGCGATTACCTTGGAAATTGTGGCGATACTCACTGCGCAATCTTGGACTGACTGAACCGAAACTGGTGTCGTGTTGCGCCTCTAAACGCACCCCCAGTGCGCCTTGTAGGGTAGGGTTGGTTTGTTTGAAGTAGGTGAGATTGTTGATGCCCGCCCCCGTTTCCGTCACTTGATTGAGCTGGTCAGACGAATAATCCAGGCGAGCATAAGGTGACACCAGCAAATTTTTGGCGCGATGCTCTATACCTGTGGCAACGGACGCAAACAATTGTCGTCCTTGGCGCGTGCTGGACGCATAAGCATTGGCGGGGGCGACAAAACGCTGCATGTCAAAGTTAAGCGTGCCTATGCCTAACAAGCCATCCACAAACGCGCTGTCATTGGCTTGATAGCTGCCATACAGGCTGACCGAGTTACCCGTGGTTTGGTTTTTTGAGCCATCCGTACCGATGTTGGTTTTGTCGCGCGCAAAGCCCACGCCAAAGCCTAAGGTCAAGTCGCTGCCGATGCGTCTATCCATGCCGACGCTCACGCCGTTACTGGAAAATTCGCTACCAGTACGCGTGCCATTGGCGGCTTGTTTACCAAAGGTGGCGATGCCTTCTACCCAGATATTTGCGGCACTGTTGCTGCCCGCCGTCGCGTTGCTGTTGCCGACTAAATTCGCCAAATTAAGCGATTGCGTGGTGACTAAGCCCACCAATCCATACGCCCAAGCGGGGTTTTCATTGGGCACGCTGGCAGCCGCAGGATTACTGCTGAAGGTATTGCTCGCAGTCGGTGCGGTGAGCGCGCTAGTCAGTGGATAGCTGGCAGCGGGCGCGTCTGTTGGCGTTGCGTCCATGCTGTCATTAAAACGCATCACACTGGCGGGAGCGGTTTGAGCGCGATGATGCAAACTTTCCATGCGATGTTGGAAGTTGGCAATTTGCGCACCAGCAAAACGCAATGCGGTATCTGCTTGCGCACTGAGCAGCCCCATCACGGCGGCATCCAGACTGGGGTCGGGACGACCCACAATGCTAATGGTCACGGTTGCCGCAGCGGACGTGCCACCTAACCCTATCGCAGCATAAGTGAAGCCATCCGCACCGAAATAATTATGCGCAGGGGTGTAAGTGACTTTCGTACCATTAACGGTGAGTGTGCCGTGCGCGGGACCGCTAGCCAGTGTTACACCCGTCAGCGAAGTCGCATTGATGCTAGCGGTTAAATCAAGCGTGGTGGCAGTATTGAGCGGCACAGTCATGGTGGTGGCATTCGCAACAGGGGCAAGATGCGTCAGCGCAATCGTTTGGGTGATTTGCGCGGCGGCGGTGTAATTGGCATCGCCCGCTTGATTGGCGGCGACCACACAACTCCCTGCACTTAACGCGGTCACGCTGTTGCCTGTGACGCTGCAAATCACGGGCGTAGTGCTAGAAAAACTCACTGGCAAACCCGACGAGGCGGTGGCTTGCAATGTGCCTGTGCCGCCCACAGAGAGCGTAGGAGCTGCGCCAAAGGTGATGGTTTGCGTGCCTAGTCCCACCGCGAATTTAGTTTGCACTTGGGTGGCGATAGCGTAATTAGCATCGGCAGCTTGATCGGCGGCGATGACGCACGTTCCCGCGCTGATACCCGTAATGGTTGCGCCGTTTACGCCTGTCGCGGTACAGATGGCAGGGGTGAGGCTGCTAAAAATCACGGGGCTAGTGGACGCGCCTTTGGTAGCTGAAATCGTGCCTGAGGTATTGACCGAAATGGTGGGAGGAATCACCGCTGTAATGCTTTGTGTGCCTACGCCTATCGTAAAGCTAGCCGTGTTGGCAGGTGCTGCCGAGTAATTGGCATCGCCTGCTTGGGTTGCGACCACCGTACACGTTCCCGCGCTGAGTGGGGTAATGCTGTAGCCCGCAGCGGGTGAGCCTGTGATGCTGCAAACGCTAGGGGTGGCAGGAATGCTGAGGGTGCTGAGTAAGCCAGTTGCTGCGCCTGAAACAGCATTAAAGCTGATGACGCTGATTGTCCCCGCCGCGCCACCGACTGTGAGGATTGGCCTGCCTAACTTTAATACTTGTGAACCTTGTCCGATGCCAACAGTTTGTGTTGCTGTCGCGGCGGCAAAGCTGGCATTGCCCGCTTGTGTTGCAGTAATTAAGCAATCTGGAGTTTTAACAGGTGAAGCACTGATGCCAGTTACCACCCCAGCAAGCGTTACCGAGCATGACGCGCTGGCAGTGCTGTAAGTGACAGATGTTAAACCCGCCGAAGCCGCCGAAGAAGTTGCACTGACACTGCCTGTGCCGCCGACCACCAGCGTGGGCGCAGTCGCAAAGCCTAGTGTTTGTGTGCCTTGTCCTAGTGTGATGTTTTGCGTCAGCGTCGTCGCGGCTGCGTAATTACCGTTACCCGCTTGGCTGGCGGAAATTTGGCAGATGCTGCCCTGCGCTGCGCCTGCTGCAACCGTAATAAGTGCTGGGCTAATTGATGCAGCGGGCAAGGTACACACGGCAGGGGTGTTGCTACTCAAAGAGACCGCCAGCCCAGAACTGGCAGTCGCGCTAATCGTGCCCGAACCCGCCACCACCAGTGTGGGAACAGCACCGTAAGTGATAGCTTGGTTTGCCACACTGAGGGTGATATTGCTGGTGGCTTGCGCGGCTGCGTTGTAGTTCGCATCCGCAACTTGATTGGCATTGATGGAGCAAAGGTTGCCAGCATTCGCCGCCAGCGTGACGGTGATGGAGGTAGGATTACCTGTCCCGACCGTGCAAATACTCGGCGTGGCACTGCTAAACGTAATTGCCCCTGTAGAAGCACTGCTGGCACTGATTGAACCTGAGCCATTCACAGTGAGCGTAGGTGGCGTAAGCAAAAGCGTTGGTGTGCCTTTAGCGATGACAAAAGTGGTGGTCGCGGTGGCGGCTGAGTAGCCTATGGTATTGCCTGCATTCAACCCTGCGGCTTGATTCGCCGTGATGCTACATGTCCCCGCGCTTAAGCCTGTAATCGTGTTGCCTGCGACACTACAAATGCTAGACGAGTTACTGCTTAATATCACGACGCTGACCGAGTCGCCTGTCGCTGACAACACGCCCGTGCCGCCGACAGTGATGGCTGGGGCTGCACCAAAAGTAATAGCTTGTGCGGCAGGGTTAACCGTCAACGCTAAATTGGCGGTGCCAGTTAATGCACCATTAGTAGCACTTAAGGTGATGTTGTAGAGCGTCGCAACTGTTACGGCAGGGGCAGTGCCACTATAGTTGCCTGCGGCATTCACCACCCGTCCAGCACCTGCGGTAATGCCATAAGTCGTGCTATTGACTAAATAATCTTGCACTAAGTCAGGACTAATTGAACCCGTGTAAGTCGTACCTGAACCGGCAGTGATTGCTTGAGGATTGATGACGGGGGTGATTAAAGAGGCAAAATAGGCAGAAAGATTATTTTGATTTAATTCAGCTATATTTGCATTTGTGTTGGCGGTAGCTGGATTCCCCATAAATGCCTGAATCGCTGTCGCATTCACACTAATCGAGATTGCCCTTGTGAAATTTGCAGGGTTTTGTGCGTAGTAGGCAATATTGTTATAGGTAAAAGCTGTTGCACTGGGTGCGCCCCCCCTTGTCCCACCGTGGCAAGCACTAGCGCATGTAGCCCATGTGATAGCACCTGCTGATGGTGTACCTACTGCATGCGTACCCGCTTGCGCAAACGAATATGGCATTAAGCTAAGCAGTAACGATATGCTTAAGGCAAATAGGGTACGCAGGTGATATTTTCGGAAACTTGACTGCGCCTTGGCGATAAAAAAAACGTGGCAAGATAGCCTGTCGTTAAGTTGACGAAGCGAATAAGGGAGCGAGCGTTTCAAGATATTCTCCTTGGTGCAAATTTTGATTGTGCGGGGCGGTAAATTGAATGAGCGTAATGAATATGACGCTTTAATAATTGGCAATATCTTAGCAACTGCCCAGTATAAAGTCACTAATGTGCTGACTATATTAAACTTTTATGATGCTATATTAGCTATATAATTTTACCGATTTAATCTTCTTTTATGCCAAATGGTTGTCATGAATAAAGCCTTTACCAAAGAATCCGATCAGGACGAAGACGAGCTAGAGCCTGCCTTTAAGCTACCTGCGGGGGCGAAAAACTACATCACGCCACAGGGGCAGCAACGCTTACAAAACGAACTAGATAGTTTGTGGAAAGTTGAGCGTCCCGTGTTGGTGCAAACCATCACTTGGGCGGCGGGCAATGGCGACCGTTCGGAAAATGGCGATTACATTTATGGCAAAAAACGTTTGCGTGAAATCGACCGACGCATTCGTTTTTTGCGTAGGCGGCTTGATTTATCCGAAGTGGTGAATCCCGCGCAGCGGCAAGAGTGCGAGCAGGTTTTTTTTGGTGCAACGGTGACGGTGTGCGACCCAACTGGGATGGAAAATACTTACAGCATCGTCGGCATTGATGAGGCGGATGTGGCGCGCAATCGGATTAGTTGGGTGTCGCCATTGGCGATGGCGTTGTTGAAATTAAACGTCGGCGATGTCGCGCTGTTGCGCACCCCGTTAGGCATGACCGAGCTAGAAATTTTGCGCGTGGTATATGTCGAATTAGCCTAGTGCAATAAGGGTTCGAGTTGCACCATCACATTGCGCAAAATCTGTGCTTGCGCGCTCGCATCGGGATGCAAATTGTCGGCTTGAAATTGCTCGGCGCGGATGCCTGCCAACATAAACGGCGTGAGCGAAACTTTTTCTAGTCGTGCGATACGCGCATACAGCGCGCTAAAATTTTTCGTATAGCTCAGTCCGTAATTGGGCGGTAATTGCATTCCTAGTAACAGCACTTTCGTTCCATCTTTTTTGGCTTGTTGAATCATCTCGCGCAGATTATTTTCCACTTCATTGAGGCTCGCCCCGCGCAAGCCATCGTTTGCTCCTAGCTCAATAATTATCCATTTAGGTTGATGTTTAGCTAACACCGCCGCGATGCGTTGTCGCCCGCCCGTCGTGGTTTCGCCGCTGATGCTGGTGTTGATGACGTTAAGCTGTGGGTGTGTTTGCGCGAGTGCTCGCGTGAGTAAATTCACCCAGCCCGCGTCGCGCGTAATACCGTAGCCTGCTGATAAACTATCGCCGAACACCACGACAGTTTGCGCCGCAAAAGCGGCGTGGCTAAGTAGCAAAGTGGCTAGTAATAATATCTTTAGGATCTTTAGGGGTAAATTTTTCATGGCAGAGATTGTGCAAGCAATAGGACTTTCCAAGCAAGTCAAAAGTCCCAGTTTAGAAGCCTTGCCTTTGCAAATTTTGCACGAGGTAAGTTTTAGTCTAGACGCAGGCGATAGCTTGGCGATTGTGGGTGCGTCAGGTTCTGGCAAATCAACCTTGTTGGGGCTGCTAGCGGGATTAGATGAGCCGACGGCAGGGCGCGTGTTGCTGAATGGCGTTGATTTATTTGGCTTAGACGAGGACGGACGCGCGCGGCTGCGCGGCGAATTAGCAGGCTTTGTGTTTCAATCTTTTCAACTCTTACCCGCGCTCAACGCCCTAGAAAACGTCATGTTGCCGCTGGAGCTGCAAGGCGTAACAGAAGCTAAATCGCGCGCCACACAAGCCTTGCACAACGTCGGTTTAAGTGCGCGCCTGCACCACCTGCCCAAACATTTATCGGGCGGCGAACAACAACGCGTGGCACTCGCCCGCGCCTTCGTCACCCGACCAAAAATCCTATTCGCCGACGAACCTACGGGCAACCTCGATGCCGCCACGGGCGCGCAAATTATCGAGCTGATGTTGGAGCTAAATCGCGCGCAAGGTACGACGCTGATTTTGGTCACGCACGACGAAAATCTAGCCGCGCGCTGTGGCAAGCAATTGAAGTTGGCGGCAGGGCGGGTGGTGCGGGTGTGATGCAAGGTGATGGGGTAGAATCTGCGAGCAAGGTAAATAAACTCAGGAGGACTCGATTATGTTAGCGATTGAAATGGTTGTGCCTATTAGTAATCATCGTCTCGTGGTGCAAGGGGAGGCTTTGCCTGCTCATGCGGAACGAGCGCGTGTGATTGTGATGTGGGACGCGGTAAATCAATCGGGTCGTCGTTCGCCACCGCTTGCTTTGGCAGGTTTGGGCACAGAGCACGGCGAGTTACTCACTGGCGTTCCGAGTAGTGATTGGGAAGCGTTGTCTTAATGCTTATTCTCGATACTCACGCGCTGTATTGGTGGGTGAATCGCACCCCAAACAAGCTCACCCCTCAACATATCAATCTCATCGAAACGTCTGAGTCATTAGCTGTTTCGACTATGACCGCTTGGGAAATGATGTGGCTGGTAAAACAAGGGCGCATCGTTTTGCAATTGCCCGTTGCCGCTTGGTTAGACCAAGTAGAAGCAAGCGGGGTGGAGATGATTCCCGTTTCTAGGGCTATCGCGCAACGCTCCGTGATGTTGCCTGAGCATCACAAAGATCCCGTTGATCGCATCATCATCGCCACGGCACTGGATTTTCAGGCGCAGCTTTTAAGTGCCGACCAACGCTTTCCCGATTATCAAGAATTGGCTCAACTGTTGGTGCGGGTGTAGTTATGTCGCTTGATTGCATTTTTTTGTGTCTGTGAATCTCCTTCGTTTATCCCTAAATCTGCTCCGTCGCGACTGGCGGGCAGGCGAGTGGCGCGTGTTGTTGCTGGCTTTGGTGTTGGCAGTGGGCAGTCTTGCCACGGTCGGGCTGTTCGCTGATCGGGTGCGGCAGGCGTTAGCGCAGCAGGCAACCAGCTTAATCGGGGCGGATTTGCGCATCACTTCTACGCGTACTTTCCCTGCGGAATATCGCGACATGGCGCGCGGGCTGCGCGTGGTGGAAAGTCGCACTTTCCCCAGCATGGTGGCGCACGGCGAGCAGGTGTTGTTGAGCGAGATACAGGCGGTGGAAGAGGGGTATCCGCTACGCGGCAAGATTGAGATTGATACAAATTGTTCGCAAACGCAGAACTTGCTCCTTCCCCCATGCAGGGGGAAGGTTGGGATGGGGGTTGATGCTCGTTCTAGCGAAGTAGTTTTTACCCCCACCCTAGCCCTGAAGGAACAACTAGCCAATCGACTAAGCTCGCAAGCGAGCAAGTCGCTGGTTATCCCCCTGCATGGGGGAGGGGATATTGCAGCGGGAGTAATTAAACGCGGCTCGGTGTGGGTGGATAGCCGTTTGTTGACGCGTTTGAATTTGCAAATCGGCGACGCAGTAGCCATAGGCGCGCGGCAATTTATCGTGGCGGCGCGCATTGTCAAAGATGTCGATCAGTCGCTAGGCTTTGCTAGTTTTGCGCCGCGCGTGATGATGAACGAAGCGGATTTAGCCAGCACAGGTTTGCTGCAAGAAGGCAGTCGTATTTCATATCGCATGATGTTTGCGGGCGAGGCGGCGCAAGTGGCGGCGTTGCGTACGCGCTTGCAAAGTAAATTATTAGCGCATGAAAAATTAGAAGACGTGCGCGATGCGCGTCCTGAAATTCGGGTGGCATTGGAACGCGCGGAAAGTTTTTTAGGCTTGGCAGCATTGACGGCGGCGATGTTGGCGGGGGCGGCGATGGCGTTGGCAGCGCGCCGCTTTGTGTTGCGCCATTTAGACGGCTGCGCAGTGATGCGCTGCTTGGGCGCGCAGCAAGCGCAACTGCTGTGGCTATTCTTGTATCAATTTATTTTGCTAGGGCTGTGCGCCGCTTTGCTGGGCGGGCTGTTGGGCTATGCCACACAAGCCGTTTTAGTCGATAGCATCGCGGCGATGCGCGCGGCAAATTTGCCGCAGCCGAGTTTGTTACCTGTCTGGAAAGCGGCTTTAAGTGGGCTGGCGTTGCTCATCGGCTTTGCTTTTTTACCGTTGTTGCAATTACGCAAAGCCTCGCCGTTGCGCGTGTTGCGCCGCGAGTTAGCCTCGCCCGAAGCGAGTGTAGGCTTGGCTTATGGCTTGGCAGGATTGGTTTTGGCGGGATTATTTGTGTGGCAAGCGGGTAGCTGGCAACTGGGTTTGTTGGTGTTGGGCGGCTTGTTATTTGCGCTGATTTTATTTGCCGTGTTAGCCAACTTATTGCTGCGTGTGTTAGCGCGCTACGCGGATTTTTTTGCTGCCCCCGAACGCTTAGGTGTGTTGAATTTAGCGCGTCATGGTGCGGCGTTACAAATTGTCGCCTTGAGCTTGGGCGGCATGGCGTTGTTGGTGTTGACCTTGGTGCGTGCCGATTTGTTGGCGAGCTGGCAGGGCAAGTTGCCAGCCGATGCGCCGAATCGTTTTGTCGTGAATATTCAGCCTGAGCAACAAGCCGCGATACAAAATTTCTTTACGCGTGAGCAACTTTCGCCGCCAGAGCTTTTGCCGATGGTGCGCGGGCGTTTAGTGGCGATTAACGCACGACAAATTAACGCGAATAGTTTTAGCGAGCCGCGCGCGCAAGCCTTGGTTGAGCGCGAATTTAATTTGTCCTATCGCGACACCTTGCCGTCATGGAACGAACTCGTGGCGGGGCTATGGTGGCAGGTTAATGCGACGAATGAATTATCGGTGGAGCAAGGCATCGCGAAAACGCTAGGCATACAGCTAGGCGACACACTGACTTATGACGTGGCAGGCACGACCGTTAGCGCGCGCGTCACCAGTTTGCGCAAAGTAGCCTGGGACTCGATGAAGGTGAATTTTTTTGTGATTGCCACGCCTGATGTGTTGCGCGACATGCCAGAAAGTTATCTCGCTAGCGTGTATGTGCCGCCCGATAAATTAGCCTTGAGCGATGCCTTGTCGCGCGAGTTTCCTAATCTATTAGTCATCGACACCAGCAGCGTGATTGCGCAAGTGCAAAGCATCATCGCGCAGATTGCGCAGACCGTCAGTGCGGTGTTTTTATTCACGCTGTTGAGCGGCTTGGTGGTGTTGTATGCCGCGCTGTTAGCCAGCCAAGATGAACGCGCGAAAAGTAGCGCGATATTGCGCACCTTAGGCGCGGGCAGTGTCTATTTGCGCCGTTTGCAGCGTGCCGAGTTCGCCCTGTTAGGCGCGCTAAGTGGTGCGCTTGCCGCAGCGGGCGCGTCCGTTTTAGCCTGGGCGGTATCGCGTTGGGTGCTAGAAATTCCTTATCAAATGAGCGCGAGTGTTTGGCTCATCGGCATAGGCGGCGGCATGGTGCTGGTGGTGCTTGCCGCCGGTTTTATTGCGCGCCGCACTTTGCAGCTCCCTGTGATGACGTTGCTGCGCGATTAGATTCCCCAAAGGCTTGGCTTCTTGCGATAATTCGCGCTTAATTTTTTTCGCCCCGAATTTAGGAAAACCGTATGAGTGATTTACAAGCGGCGTTATTAGCCATTGGACTGGGTGTCATCGTGATTGTGTATGGCGCGGGCTGGTGGCAGCAACGCCAATATCATCGCAAGTTTGGCGCAGCGTTCAAAGTAACAGCGGGCGATGCTTTGTATGACGCGACGCTCTCGCCCGTTGAACATGTGCTGGCGTTAGATGCTGCGCTTACAGAAACTTTTAGCCTCCCTAGCGCATTGGATGAGTCGTGCGGGCTGCTCACTAATCGCAGCGATTTTATAATCGAATTAACGTTGTCCGAACCTGCCGCTGCGGCGGTACTCCATGCGTTTTGGCCGCATCGTTTTGACTTTACTAAACCGCTGCAAGTCTGTGGACTCAATTTGCATACGCAAGTTTGGGAGCGCGTGATTACGGATAGTCCAACTTTGTATGTGAAATTGCGTTTGGCCTTGCAACTGGTTGATCGCAGTGGCTTAGTCAACCTTAGCAAGTTGGCGGATTTTCGCGATTTAGTGTTAGGCATCGCGCACGATATTCACGCCGAAATTAGCGTGCCGAATGTAGAGGATGCTTATCAACGCGCGGTCGAGTTAGATGCTTGGTGCGCCGCCGTTGATCAGATGGTGGGTATCAATTTATTGGCTAATACTGGGCGCACTTTGCGGGCAGGAAGTGTTGCGGAAGCGGCCAGTTTGCAAGGCATGACGCTGGAATCTGATGGTGCTTTGCACGCCTTTAATGCGGCGGGACAGAGCTTGTTTCACCTCATCAATCAAGATAGCTCGCCGTTCCAACATCACACTTTGGCACACGCCACCAGCACAGGCCTGACCTTGTTGTTGGACGTGCCACGCGTGGAAAATCCCGTGCAACAATTTGCCGCGCTGTGCGAGGTTGCCAAAAATTTAGCGCACGATTTGCAACTTAATTTAGTCGATGATCAACGCGTGGTGTTGAGTGCTAGCGGCTTAGAACGCATCCGCGCACAAATCGCCGCCGTCGAAGCCAAAATGTGGGCGTATGACATCGCACCAGGTAGCGCGCAAGCCCGCCGTTTGTTCTCTTAAGACGGGATGGCTGCCATGAATCCCGCTGCACAAATTGCTGCTTTGCGCAGTCAAATCGAACAACATAATCACGCTTATTACACGCTGGATAATCCGACTATTTCCGATGCGCAATACGATCAATTATTCCGCCAACTGCAAGGTTTAGAAGCTGAGCATCCTGAGCTGCAAAGCCCCGACAGTCCTAGCTTACGCGTCGGTGCTGCACCACTCAAAATCTTCCAAGAAGTTGCACATCGCACCCCGATGTTATCGCTCAATAATGCTTTTTCTGAAGCCGAAGTGCGCGCCTTTGATGCGCGGATTCGCGAGACTTTGGGACTAGATGAAATCGAATACGCGGTTGAACCCAAGTTCGACGGGCTGGCGATTACCTTGACGTATCGCGATGGGATTTTTGTGCAGGGTGCGACGCGCGGCGATGGCAATGTGGGCGAGGATGTCACGGAAAATTTGCGCACCGTGCGCGATATTCCGCTGCGCTTAAACGAAGCTGTTAGCGAACTAGAAGTGCGCGGCGAAGTGCTGATGTTCAATGATGATTTTGCCGCGCTGAATGCCATGCAGCGTGACAACGGCGAGAAGGAGTTTGTCAATCCGCGCAATGCGGCGGCGGGGGCATTGCGCCAGCTCGATTCGCGTATTACTGCCAAACGTAAACTGAGCTTTTTTGCTTATGGCGTGGGGCGTTGCGAGGGGGTGACGTTAGCGCATGAGCATCATCAACAAATGGCGATGCTGCAAAAATTAGGCGTGTCGGTAGCGCATCAACGTCGTGTGGTGCGCGGCGTGAAAGGGCTGCTGGATTTTTATCAGGACATCGGAAAACTGCGCGCCGATTTACCATTCGCCATCGACGGCGTGGTCTATAAAGTCAACGACACGGTGTTGCAGCAAGAGTTAGGTTTTGTGTCGCGCGCGCCGCGCTTTGCCATTGCACATAAATTCCCCGCCGAAGAAGCCACGACGCAATTACTTGCCATCGACATTCAAGTCGGGCGCACGGGCGCACTGACTCCCGTGGCACGGCTTGCACCCGTGTTTGTCGGCGGCGTGACGGTGACCAATGCCACGTTACATAACGAGGACGAGATACGCCGTAAAGATGTGCGCATCGGCGACACCGTGGTGGTGCGGCGCGCGGGCGATGTTATCCCCGAAGTGGCGCGTGTCATGCTCGAAAATCGCCCTGACTATGCGTCAGAATTTCTGATGCCTAATGTGTGCCCGGTGTGCGGATCGCATGTCGCAAAAGCTGCCGATGAAGCGGTATCGCGCTGCACAGGCGGTTTATTTTGTCCCGCGCAAAAAAAACAAGCCTTGCTGCATTTCGCCAGTCGTCGCGCCATGAATGTGGATGGACTCGGTGACAGACTGGTCGAGCAACTGGTCGATGCGAATATCGTGCGCACGCCTGCTGATTTGTATCGTTTGGGTTTGCCAGAGCTGGTGAGTTTGGAACGCATGGGTGAAAAATCCGCGCTGAATTTATTGGCAGGAATCGAGCAAAGTAAACACACCACACTGGCACGTTTTATTTACGCTTTAGGCATACGCAATGTGGGTGAAACCACCGCCAAAGACTTGGCGAAACATTTTGGTAACCTAGATTCGTTACTATCAAGCAGCGAAGAGGTTCTGTTACAGGTGCAGGATGTCGGCCCCATCGTGGCGCAAAGTTTGTTAGCGTTTTTACATGAGCCACATAACCTCGAAGTCATCGCGCAATTGCGTGCTTGCGGGGTGAGCTGGACGGAGGTTGAGATGCAAGCTGCGACGGTGTTGCCATTGACGGGCAAGACTTTTGTTATCACTGGCACGCTACCGACTTTGAGCCGTGAAGCGGTCAAAGAAAAACTCGAAGCACTCGGCGCAAAAGTCAGCGGCAGCGTGTCGAAAAAAACCGATTATGTGGTGGCAGGCAGTGAGGCGGGCAGCAAGCTGGACAAGGCGCAAGAGCTGAACATCGCGGTGCTAGATGAAGCGCAGTTACTGGCTTTGTTGGCAAACACCTCGGAGCCTATCGCGACTGAGACGACCACGCCCGCGCAACCCACTTTGTTTTAGCCCCTTGCGCAGCAGCGGATAAACGGTCGCAACCTACTCTTAAACGGTTAAGAGACAGTGTGTGAATGCCCTTATAATCAGCGGCTAAATTGTTGGCGTGATTAGCAAAAAATTGGGGGCAGTAATGGACATCGGTTTAATTAAAAAATGGTGCTTGAGCTTATCGCTGTTGGCTTTAGTCGGCTGTGGTGGCGGGCAAAGCGCGCCCCCCAATCAAGTTGCTTTGGCACAACAAGAGGCGTTGGCGCAACTTGCCGCGCAATTAAAAATTATAGAGCTCAAGTTTGCGACCACCAAACCTGCGCCAACAGATGCCCAATTAACCGCTGTGTTTGATGTGAATGCCTTAAATGACGGCGATAACCGTGCAGCTTGGGTCGCAGTGATGAGCAGTCCATCGGGCTTTCCTGTCGCGAGTCGCTTTAGTGCGCCGCAAGCGGTGTCGCCCCCCGATGTGGGTGCCGTGCCTAATGATGCGACCCATGTATGGTTTAGTACCAGCAACAATGGCATTAGCTATATTTGGTTGGCGGTGCGCTCACCTGCGGGGCAGTGGTTGATTGCGGGTAATCAACGCCAAGTGGGACTTAAATTTGTCGCTTTTGCCACGCAATACATTCCCAATGTCGCACCCGCTGTGCCGCAAACCGTTAAGTATTCGGTGGGTGCACGGTTAGGGCTGATTTTGAATTCGCTCACGTTTAATGCCGATTTATTGGCGCGTGGCGTGAAGTTTGCAACCGTAGCGGGTCCTGGAACTATGGGTGTGAATGGTTTGCCAGGCACGCTTAGCGTCTTTGATGTGCAGCCTGTTGTGCCGCTTCCTCCCGCACCTGCTCCGCTGCCTGGTGTGCAGCCAGTAGTGCTGTGCGCCCCTGCCAATGGTTTAGTGGCGGCGATTAGCAGCAACTGTTTAGAGACGACGCAAATGACGGGTGGCAATTATCAATTTGTCATTGCTGGGGTGAGTCCGCTCACGGGTGTTGCGTTTCAATATATTTACAACCAAGTGATGCCCGCGATGCCGGCGATGAATGCAGCGAGTTTCCCTGTAATTAACTCGGTCACGCCCGCTGCAAAAACAGCTTGGTTGCCCAACACCACGGTGACGGTCAATTGGACGCTGCGCGCGGGTCAGCAGTACGACACGGTGTCTATCACTGCTAAATCAGCGGCTGTAATTGTTTTTAATGCCGTTGCTGCACCTTATTTGGGCTTGCCAATTACAACGCACAACACCCCTGTGCCGATTTTGCCGCCCGTGGTCGTGGTGGGCGCGCCAGTGCTTGCCGCACCTGTGGTTGATTATGCCGAGGTGACGGTGAAAACGCGCGATGTGAACGGTTTTGTGATGACCACGACGCAAGGTTTTTAGCTGTATATGAATGTGTCGTTTGCTTGGTTTGCGCGCGTAGCAAATTGGCGGGCTGCGCGGTTTGCTGCTCAATGATGAATGGATAGGATGTTTTAAGTTGTCTGGGTTAAATTCGCTTAAAAATCATGTGGTTTGGAAAGTGCCGCTGCCCGCTGTGTTGGCGGCGGTATTTTTGTCGCTGCTGTATTTTGCGACGCTCAAAATGGGCGGACTGACCGACTCCTTGATTGGGTTTGTGTTGGTGGCGGTGCTGTTTCACGCCTATGTGATTTCTTATCATGTCAAGGATAAAAAAATCATTATGGCGTTGCGCTTGTTAATTATTGGCATTGCCACTTTTTTGGCTTGGCGTTATTTGTATTGGCGTGCCACAGAAACCTTGCCGATGGCGTTTGGCTGGTTGAGTGCGGTATTTGGTCTGGCATTATTTCTCGCCGAGTTTTACGGTTTTGTAACGACCATGTTCGGCTTCTTTTCCAATATCAGCCCCTTAGAACGTGAACCGTTAGCCTTACCTGAGAATCAAGCGTTGTGGCCGCATGTCGATGTGTATGTGCCGACCTACAACGAAGATCCTGCCATTCTTTATCCGACTATTATCGCGGCGACGCAGATAGATTATCCGCGTGAAAAATTGCACGTTTATATTTTGGATGACGGCGGCACGGTGCAAAAATGCAGCGATGTCAATCCTGAAAAAGCGCGCGAAGCCCGCGCTAGGCAAGCCGAGTTGCAAGCCTTGGCGGCAAAATTTGGGGCGGGTTATTTAACGCGTGAAAAAAATCTGCACGCCAAAGCCGGCAATGTGAATAGCGCGTTGACTTTTACCAATGGCGCGCTGATTTTGATATTGGATTGCGACCATATTCCCACACAAGATTTCCTTAAGAATGTCGTGGGATTTTTTTTGCACGACCCAAAATTATTTTTGGTGCAAACCCCGCATAACTTTATTAACGCCGATCCGCTGGAGCGCAATCTCGATACCTTTCAATCCTCCCCTGCTGAGAATGAATTGTTTTATGACGTGATTCAGCCAGGTTTGGATTTTTGGGGTTCGTCGTTTTTTTGTGGTTCGGCGGCGATGTTGCGCCGTTCGGTGTTGGATGAGGTGGGTGGTTTTGCCGGGCAAACGATTACCGAAGATGCCGAAACGACTTTAGATGCGATGAGTTTGGGCTATCGCACCCTGTACTTTAATCGCCCGATGGTGTCGGGTTTGCAGCCAGAAACGTATTCTGGTTTTATTTTGCAACGCTCGCGTTGGGGGCAAGGTATGTTGCAGATTTTTATGCTCAAAAATCCTTGGCTGATTCCTAATTTGAGCTTGGTACAGCGGCTGCTTTACACCAACTTTGCGTTCTATTGGGGCTTTGCCCTGTCGCGTTTGGCGATGCTGCTGTCGCCTATCGTGTTCTTGTTTTTTAGTGCCAATTTATGCGACACCACCAATGAGGAATTGATGGTGTATGCCTTGCCGCAAATGTTGGCAGCACTGATTACCACGCAGTATTTTTACGGGCGCGTGCGTTGGCCGTTTATGTCGCAACTGTATGAAACGGCGCAGGCGATATATGTCACCTGGGCATTGATTGCGGTGGTGCGTAAGCCGCGCGCCCCGACTTTTAAGGTCACGCCTAAAGGCGAAGATTTGAATGAGTCATTTATCTCTGAATTGGCTTGGCCGTTTTATATTTTCTTATCGCTGAACATACTCAGTATAGCGTTTGGTGTATGGCGTTATATAGATGAACCTGCGCATCGCGGCATGATTATGTTTGTGGAATTTTGGGCGGTGTTGGATGCCTTATTTTTATTGGGTATGTTGGGCGTGTTGTTTGAGCAGCGGCAGCCGCGTAAAGAACCGCGTGTGGCGCATCAAGAAAATATCGCAGTGCGTTGGGGGGTAAGCCAGACGCAAACGGTGGCAATGGTCAATGCGTCGATGTCGGGCTTACAAATTCTGTCGCCAGAATCGGGCTTGTTACCGCCTGTGGCGACCGTCGTGCAGGTGTTTTTTCCGCAACGTGAACAATGTTGTTTGGCACGCATCCAGTGGCATTGGACGAATCCGCAAGGCCTGCATTACGCGGGGCTTTGTTACCAGCCCGATAGCGTTGCGGATGAGCGATTGATTGCAGCGGTGGCGTTTGGTTCGAGTGCGCAGTTATTGCGTAACAACCAACAACGCCATAAAGGCAAGACTGTCATAGGGAGTTTAGTGTGGCTCGTCTATACTAGTGTGTTCAAAGGTGGCGCGCATTTGCTGTTTATTGTGCGCCGCCAAATTATAAAAAATTTAGTTAAGCCGGCCTTAGGTATTTAGGATAGAAATGAATAGATGGATGGTGTTATTGCTCTGTAGTTTGAGCAGCATGGCGCAAGCCCTAGCTTTGCAAATGAGCGCGGAAATTCCGCAACGCATGACGCGCAACAGTCCGCCCGCTGTGCCGCTTGAAGTCAAGCCAGTCAAGGCACAAACAGCGAATCTAGCCAGCACCGAGTTGACCTTTGCCGAGCTGTTTGGCGAAGAGCTGAATGTGGCAAGTTTGCACGGCAGTGATGCGAGCCTGACGGTTAACTTGCCCGTCTCGGCGCGCGTGCAGTTGCACACCGCGCAACTGAGCTTGCGCGGCATTTTGTCCAATGTGCTGATTGCCCCGTCACAACTGGTGGTGACGGTCAACGAACAAGTGATAGGGCAAGTGCATTTAAGCGGTGCTGCGTCCAAATTAAATGTCGATATGGCGGTGCCGCTAGACGTGCTCAAACCCGGTTACAACCGCGTTCGTTTACAAGCCGTGCAGCATTATGGTGAGGGCTGCGAAACGCCCCTAGCTCCGGAGTTGTGGACGCAACTTGATTTACAAAAATCACATTTCACACTCACTTCCAGCGCGCGCAATCAGCCGCTGTTGCTGGATAACTTAAATCAAGTATTCGATAAAACCACTTGGGTTAAACGTCCCGAACTGCATGTATTGACCAAGCAAGAGCCGACGTTGGGGCAATTACAGGCGATGTCGGCGGTGGTGCAGGGCGTGGCATTGCGCTATGAATATGTGCCCGTCAAAGTCTTTGCGGAACGCTACCAAGAAGTCTGGCCAGCACAGGGGCAAGTGGTGCTATTGGGCACACGCGCGGAACTCGCGCCCTGGTTAGCCGAGCTGAATATCCCCGCCAGCGAACACGCGGTGTTAGCGGTACGCGCCTTGCCCGGCGATGCCGCGCGCAGCTTGCTGTTGTTAGCAGCGGATGATGAGGCGATGCTGCTGCGTTTAGCGCAGGCATTTGCGCTGCATGAATTACCTTTGCCGAATTTGGCGTGGGTTAGTTTGGACAGATTTAGCCTGCCCAAGCCCGCCGACTTACCCCCCGTACTCGCCGTGCAAGCGGCGGCGCAAACCGTCACGCCGTTACAGTCATTGGGCTATAAAACCAAGACTTTGCGCGGCTTTGATGTGGCGGGCGAGACCATGAATTTTTGGAACGATCGTTGGCAAGGACGGATGCAAATGCGTGTGCACTTGGCTTATGCGGCGGGCATGTCACCGCAGTCGGCAATGAATGTGTTGGTGAATAACGTGATGGTCGGCAGCATTCCTTTGAATGACGATAAAGTCGGGCAATACGATGACTACTCGGTGAGCGTACCCAGCACCGCCATGCACGAGGGTTGGAACAAGTTGGAATTAAAACCCGTGTTAATTCCGCTCGCACATGGGGGGAAATGTTCGCCCTTTTTTCTGGGTAATTTAGCCGTCACGGTCTATGACGACTCCATCTTGGAACGCTTGGGCGGCAGCAGTTTGAATCAGCCCGATTTGAGTTTGTTTGCGCGCACTGGTGAAGTGAGTTTGGCCAATAGCACCGAGCCATTAACTTTGTATTTATTGGATAACGATGTTGATACGATTTCAGCGGGACTGACTTTAGTTGCCAAGCTCACGCAAGTGCAGAAACGCCCGTTATGGCATGTCAGCCTAGCGTTGGGGGCGGTAGATGAACAGGCTGGCGCGGCTTGGTTGGTGGGCAAAAAATCACTGCTGCCCGCTGTGGCGCAAAGCAATCTGGAAGCCAGCACGCATTACGCGCTGGATACGCCGATTGCCAGTGCGCCTTTGGGCAATTCTTGGTACACCTTGCTGCCGCCGTCTTTGCGCGATTTTTTTGTGTTAACGCCACCGCCTGCGCAGCACACGCGTGCCACGGTGGGCTTAACGGCTGATTTGAGTGAACAGGTATTTGCCTTGGCTTACGCGCGCCGTGCGGGGGCGTGGACGGTGTTTAGTGCGGAGACCCCAGCGGTGTTGGCGCGCGGCATGGACACGCTAACGGGGTTCGGGCATTGGGGACAGCTCAATGGCAAGCTGGCTTTTTGGCATCCCGATGACAGCGTGGTGCATACCGTCGCGGTCGATGTCACGCCGATTTCCGCCTTTGGTTTGCGCGGTGGCTTGGGGATTTTTGCCTCGCAACATCCGTGGTTTGCCTTGTTGGCATTGCTGTTGTTGATTGCCGTGCTGGTGTGGTTGGTGCCGCGTTTATTAAGGTTGTATCGGGTGCGCCGCCATCCTGCCCCGTAAATTTTTTAGGAGAGTGGTGTGATTAAAGAATTAGGGCTGCTGTTGCTGCTCGCCACACCAGCCGCAGCTTATGCGGCGGATGATTCTGCCATTGTGTTGGCGGGAACGGAGTTTTCCGCGAGTAATACTTATAGCCACGCGGGTTACATCGCGCCCTTGGCGGGCAATACGCTCAAGCAAGGTTGGAATATGTTGGCGTTTGTCTCATGGCTTAGTTACAACTACACCACCTTGCAAAATGGGCAACTGGTCAAGGTACGCGCCACCGTGCCTGGGGTGCGCGGCGGCATGGGGTATCAATGGACAGCGGGCGATGCGGCGGTGGGCTTGTCGGCAAGTTTGGGTTATCAAAATACCCAGCAAACGCCTTATATTCCAGCTACGGGCAAGCAAGGTGGGGCGATTATTTTGTTGCCACAAGTGCAGCTCAAGTATCAATTTACCCAGCAGACCGATGCCGACTTTATGGCGAATTACGCCATCGGACAAAGCTCGTATTGGAGTCATCTACGCTTGGGCTATCAGCCACGTTGGGACTGGCGTTTAGGCCCTGAATTGGGGTTGCAGGCAGGGCCAAATTATCGCATCGCCAAAGCGGGATTGTTTGCTGCCACGCCAGTATTAGGCGGCGCAATGTTGGAGTTCAATACAGGGCTGCAAGCCAATCTCAATCCCCCTAAAGAGTGGTATGTAGGCGTAGCGTTATCAAAAAGTTTATAAGTCGTTAAGCGTGGTTTTATCTTGAGGAGTGATGCGCATGAAGAAAGTCAAAATAATGATGTTAGCGGTGTTGAGTATTTGCGCAGGTTTGTTGGTGTCGTGCGGTGGTGGGGGAGGCGGTGGAGCTAGTAATGGCGGCGGGCAACAGGCTTATACGACCTTAGCCCCTTACGCAGCCTTGCCTAGCGACGCGACCTGTGCGGCACAAGTGCGCGCGAATAGCCGCACTGAAAATCGTCCCGACAATGCTTTTTACAACGCCACGACAGGTAAGCCCATGCCCAATTTTTTTAACGGCTCTATTTTTGATGCCAAAGTCTTGCACTCCAATCAGGTCACTGCCGCGCACATCTCAGGCAATTTCACGGGTACGACCGAAGACATCTTGCGTTGGGGCGCGTGCAAATGGGGCATAGATGAAAACGTGGTGAAAGCGATGGCGAGCAATGAATCGCAGTGGCAACAAGCGCATCGTTTTAATGCCACCAACTTGCCCGCCGCTCAAGCCGCCGCATCGGCAGTGGGTAACACGCTGACTTATCATCCTTCGACCACCTGCGCCACCAACACCATGCCAGGCGGCAGTGTCAATATCCCGCGTGCTTTGCCTAATCCGCTGCCCATTCAACAGCCGCAAGGTACGGGTGCGGCAACGGCAAATTGCAGCCGCGACTGGGGCATTTTGCAGCTCAATTACGAACAACATCCCAGTGCCTGGCCAGAAGCCGAAGCCAGTACCGCGATGAATGTGGACGTGGTATTGGCAATGGTGCGCGCCTGTTATGACGGCGATGAAACCTGGATTAGCACTAAGCCTGCCAACCCTGGCGCGCCTAAACCCTATGCCGCAGGTGATTTGATGGGCTGCGTGGGTCGCTATAACGCGGGGACGTGGTATGACGCGAATGCCATTACCTACATTAACCGCATCAATACCGAGTTGGCGAACAAAACTTGGACGCTGCCTGCGTTTCAAAACAAGGCTTGGGTTTATCCTTAATTTTTTATACTGTTAACTGTGAATGGAATAGCAATGAATATGATTAAAAATACTGTGCTGTTGGCTTTATTGACCAGCAGCAGCTTGAGTTTTGCAGCACCGCTCGCCGAGGTTAAAACGACCGTGCGCGTTAAAGCCCCTAGTCACTTTACGACGCTGGCGGCACGCAAGGCTTTGCCCAATGACGCGCAATGCGCCGCTTGGGTAGCCGCGCAACCCATCGCCGAAGCTCGCCCTAGTAATGCCGCTTATAACGCCAGCTACGGCAAGCCGTTAACGTTACCGTTTTTTCATGGTGATGATGCGCGCGCCAATCGTTTGATTGCGGCGCGGGTGACAGGACATTTTGTGGGCACGACCGAAGAGATTTTGCGTTGGGGTGCCTGTAAATGGGGCCTAGACGAAAACGTGGTGAAGGCTATGGCGTTACAAGATTCGGATTGGCAACAAGCGCGTCGCATGGGTGTGACACACTTGCCAGAAACGGCTCAAGCAGCGGCGCAATACGGTAATCCTAAGCCCGCCTTTCAATCGGACGATTGCACTAAAAATACTCAGCCAGGCAGTGTCGCTACTCCCTCTGCCTTGCCTAATCCACTGCCTGTTTATCCACCCGCTGGTACAGGTAGCGAGTCGGTGAGTTGCGCGCGCGATTGGGGCGTGCTCCAAGTGAATTACGAGCAACAACCGAGTGCTTGGCCTGAAGCGGAAAGCAGTACGGCGATGAATGTGGATGTGGCTTTGGCATCCGTGCGCGTGTGTTTTGAAGGCTATGAAACCTGGTTGGCGGCGAAGCCTGTTAGCGCAGGCGTGAAAAAATATGCCAAGGGTGATTTGATGGGCTGCGTAGGACGCTATAAATCAGGTTTGTGGCACGACAGTATTGCGGAAAGTTACATCGCCAACATCAATCAACAAGTCGTTGATAAAAGCTGGCAGCATCCTGATTTTGCGGGCAAGGCTTGGGTTTATCCTTAATTATTTTTTAACGAACTTGTGAATAAATCTGGCATGAAAAAAATCACTAAAGCAGTATTTCCCGTTGCGGGCATGGGCAGTCGTTTTTTGCCTGTGACCAAGGCGAGTCCCAAAGAAATGATGGCGGTGGTGGATAAACCGCTGATTCAATATGCGGTGGAAGAAGCCGTGGCGGCGGGCATCACCGATATGGTGTTTATCACCGGGCGCAATAAGCGTTCGATTGAAGACCATTTTGATAAGGCGTATGAGCTGGAAGCCGAGTTGGCGATGCGCGGCAAGACGGAATTGCTGCGTATCGTGCGCGACGTAATTCCCTCGCACATCAACTGTATTTTTATTCGCCAAGCGGAAGCATTGGGTTTGGGACACGCGGTGTTGTGTGCTAAGCCCGTGGTGCAAGATGAGCCGTTTGCGGTGATTTTGGCAGACGATTTATGTGATGGTGAACAGCCTATCGTGCAGCAAATGGTGGAGGTGTTTAAGCAACATCAATGCTCGATTTTAGGCGTGCAAAATGTGCCGCGCGAACAAACCCGTCAATACGGCATTGTCAGCACTGAGCGACACAATGACGATTTGGAATGGGTAAACGGCATTGTCGAAAAGCCTAAACCTGAAGATGCGCCGACCACTTTAGCGGTGGTGGGGCGGTATATTTTGACCCCCGCGATTTTTGATCATCTGCAAAATGTTAAGCCTGGCGCGGGCGGCGAAATTCAATTGACCGATGCGATAGAGATGTTGATGCAGCATGAAAAAATGTTGGCGTATCGCTTCAAGGGCACACGTTACGATTGCGGCTCTAAGCTCGGTTATTTGCAAGCCACGGTGGACTTTGGTTTGAAGCATCCTGAAACGCATGATGCTTTCGCCGCCTATTTAGCCAGTCTCAAATAATCGTGAGCATCAGCCCTGCCGCCGCGCGTGAGCTTCTGCACAATTCCGAGGAGTTGTTTTCGGCCGATGCGGTGCAAGTTGCCTTGCATCAAGTCGCCGCCGACATCACTGCGCGCCTGAGCAATCAGCATCCGCTAGTGTTAGCGGTGATGGGCGGGGCGGTGGTGTTCGCAGGGCAGTTGTTGCCGCTGCTGAATTTCCCGCTTGATTTTGATTATGTGCAGGTGTCGCGTTACGGCGATGCGCGCCATGGCGGCGCGATGAAATGGAAGGTCGAGCCAGGCGAAAATGTGCGCGGTCGGGTGGTGCTGTTGCTAGACGATATTCTCGATGAGGGGCATACGCTGGCAGCGTTGCATGAGCGCGTCATGGCGTTGGGCGCGACGCGTTGTATGAGCGCGGTATTTGCCGATAAACAACATGGTCGGGCTAAGCCTATTCACGCTGATTTCGTCGCTCTCACCGTGCCGAATCGTTTTGTGTTTGGTTATGGTATGGATGTACAAGGGGCGTGGCGTAATCTGCCCGCGATTTATGCGGTAAGAGAAGAATAGGATTTGCGATGCAGGATTAAGTTAAATGCGGTGCATCGGTTTTGCTGTATCCCCTGAATCCTGAATCCTGAATCCTGAATCCTGAATCCTGAATCCTGAATCCTGAATCCTGAATCCTGAATCCTGAATCCTGAATCCTGAATCCTGAATCCTGAATCCTGAATCCTGAATCCTAAAATAGGAGTTTTACATGTTAGCAATCATCGGTGGGCGAGGTCTCTCGCAATTAGCCAATCTTAAAATTACCCATCGCCAAGTGATGCGCACGCCTTATGGCGAGCCGTCGGGCGCGTTTTTGTTTGGCACGATAGACCATCGTGAAGTGATTTTTTTAGCACGTCACGGTTACGGTCATACCATTCCGCCGCACTTGGTGAATTACCGCGCCAATCTGTGGGCGTTAAAAGAGCAGGGCGTAAGCGAAGTGATTTCGGTGGCAACGGTGGGCGGCATCCGTGCCGATTTGCAGCCTGGCGTGATTGTTGTGCCCGATCAAATTATTGATTACACGCATGGTCGCGATGCGACGTTTTTTGAAGTGCGTGACAAAATTTATAGCAATGCCGACTTCACGCTGCCGTATAGCAGTAGTTTGCGTCAGCGTATTTTAGCGAGCGCGAAACTGGCCGAGCAGACGTGTTTGGATGGCGGGGTTTATGCCGCCACGCAAGGTCCGCGCTTGGACAGCATTGCCGAAATCAATCGCTATGAACGCGACGGTGCAGACATGGTGGGCATGACAGGGATGCCTGAAACCGCGCTAGCAAAAGAGTTAGAGCTGGAATATGCGACCATTGCGGTAGTGGCGAATTACGCAGCAGGACGCGGCGACAGCCGTGTTGGCATCAATATGGAAAGCGTCAATGCAACTGCTGATGCGGCGATGGCGCGCGTGCGTAGTCTCATCGAACACATCGCCAATAACGGCAATTAACATGGCAATAAAAACCGTATTACGCATGGGCGATGCGCGGCTGTGGCAAGTCTCGGATGCGGTCAAAAACTTCGCCACACCTGAATTATTGCAACTCTTGCAAGATATGCGCGACACCATGCAAGTCATGAATGGCGCGGGTTTGGCCGCTCCACAAATTGGCGTGAGCTGGCGTGTGGTGATTTTTGGTGTGCAGCTTAATTCGCGTTATCCCGATGCCGAAAGCGTGCCTGAAACGGTACTCATCAATCCTGTGATTACCCCTGTTGGCACGGCAACCGACGAGGCGTGGGAGGGCTGTTTGAGTGTGCCAGGACTGCGCGGCGTGGTGCGTCGCTATAGTCAAATCCGCTATCAAGGCTTTGATGAGCAAGGTGCACTGATAGACCGCACCGTGAGCGGCTTTCATGCGCGCGTGGTGCAACACGAATGCGATCATCTCGATGGCGTTTTGTATCCCATGCGCATCACCGATATGACGCAGTTTGGTTACACCGCCGAGCTGTTTCCAGATCGAGAATTGCAAGATGAATGAGCCGCTGAGTAACCCTTCCCCTATGAGCAAATTTTCCCAAGTCGCGCGTACCCATGCCTTTGCCAGCCTGACTTGGGCAGCGGGGGCCATTTCAGTGGTGATGCTCATCGGCACGCTTGGTTATCGCATCATTGGTGGATCAGGAGTTAGTTGGCTAGACTGTTTTTATATGACTTTCATCACCGTCTCGACAATCGGTTTTGGTGAAATCATTGATTTTTCGCATCACCCAGAAGGTCGCGTCTTTACCATGTTTATTGCCGCTTCGGGCATTGCAATTTTGACTTTTGCCTTGTCGGCAGTGACCGCAGTGATTTTAGAAGGTGACCTTAAACAAACTTGGCGGAGAAAGAAAATGCAAAAAAATATCGACCAATTACGCGACCATTACATCGTCTGTGGCGTAGGGCGCGTCGGCAGCAACGTCGCACATGAGTTGCTGATGACGGGACGCAACTTCGTCATGCTCGATTCCAATTTAGCCAATATCGAAAATTATTTAGTACGCGACCCCGAACAACTTTTTATTCATGGCGATGCCACCGACAACGATGTGTTGATTGCGGCAGGTGTGTTGCACGCGCGTGGGATTTTTGCGGTCGCACCCGACGACACGCTCAATTTAGTGATTAGCCTGAGTGCGCGCCAGCTCAATCCCGACGTGCGCATCGTGGCGCGCTGCCACGACTTAAAGAATGCCGAAAAAACGCGCAGTGCAGGCGCGGATGAAATTGTCTCGCCAGACTTTACGGGCGGTTTACGGCTGGTGTCCGCGATGGTGCGTCCGCATGTGGTGTCGTTCTTAGATGACATGCTCAAGTCGGACGACAATTTGCGTATGGAAGAAATCGTGTTGCCTGCGCATTTTGCAGGTCAGCCCATTGCCATGCTCAATCCACAACAGCGCGACTTTGTATTGCTTGCAGTGCGTAGCCAATTTGGCAAATGGCAACTCAATCCCGATGCGCAGCATGTGATACACGCCAATGATGTGTTGATGGTGATGTCCACACCCGCAGGACGTTCGCGTTTGGAGCAGTTGTTGCAAGGCTAAATGAGGTCGCCTAAGCGTGTTGTGTTGGTGTCCCCACCGCGAATCGAACGCGGAATTGCCCCTTAGGAGGGGGTTATTACATCCTTTATTTGCAATGGTTATGAGGTATATATATAATTATTGGGACAAATTTGGGACAACGGAGATTCAAAAATGGCATCTATTACCAAGCGCGGCGATTTTCAATGGCAAGCAAAAGTTCGAGCAAAAGGACACCCCGCACAAAGTAAAACTTTTACTTTGAAGGCGGACGCTGAGCGTTGGGGCAAAGAAACAGAGATTGCCATTGAGCGCGGATTATTCTTTGACCGTAGCGCCGCTGAGCGGACGACGGTCGGTTGGTTAATCGAAAAATACAGAATTGACGAATTGCCAAAAAAGAAGGGCAAGCACTTCAAAAGCTCGTTAAATCAGATTGAGGCTGCATTTGGCAAGATTGCATTGTCTTCGTTGTCTAGCCAAAAAATTGCGGAATACAGGGATTTGCGATTGAAGCTGGTAAGCGAATCGAGCGTAAAACAAGTAATAAATCTGCTCAGTTCGATAATTGACTTGGCTGGGAAGGAGTGGGGCATCCCAATTGCCGCAAATCCGTGCCTAATGGTAAAGCGACCAGTTGAACCCAAAGGGCGCGATAGACGATTTAATGATGGCGAAGAGGCTCGACTGTTTGAAGCCTGCGAACTATCCGAGGCGAGACATGAGCTTGCGCCAATAGTCAGGCTAGCGTTAGAGACAGGCGCACGACAAGGGGAGCTGCTCAAGCTCCAATGGAAGGATATAAGTCTAGAGCGGTGTACGGCAAAACTCTGGGATACCAAAAATGGAGAAGACAGAATAATTCCGTTGTCGTCGGGGGCTATCGCTGTTCTAAAATCAATGCCCAGAAACATTAGCGGTAAAGTGTTTAGGCGGTGGAGCGGAGGCGAGGCACTTAACAAGGCGTTTAAGGTGGCGTGTATTAGAGCTGGGATTGAAGGCTTGCGTTTCCACGATTTGCGCCACGAAGCCGTTTCACGTTTATTTGAGAAAGGCTTAAATCCAATGGAGGCGGCGAGCGTCAGCGGTCATAAAACATTAGCCATGCTTAAACGATATACGCATTTGAAGGCTGAGGATTTATCTAAAAAGCTGGGTTAGGTGGGACGTTTGCGTCGTCCAGGATAACGCCCTAGCTTCTCACCGTCCAAAGCACTTTGGTGCTGGTAAATTGTAGTAACCGATAAATGTAAATGAGGGTGGTGATAGAGTTGCAAAACTAGCATGGCAGATGGATTTAGACGCATCATGATTTTCAGCTTTGAGTCTGTTTCAGTGCAGTAAACCAATCCAGGTTGTTCAAGCTTGAAATAAACCAACTCGGCAACAGACTGAAAATTTTGCTTTTTAACCCAGTGAAAATGCTTCGATCTTATATGTGTTTCACCATAAGATAGATTACCAACTTTCAAATAGATAGGGGTTTCAGATTCAACGCCATCAACTAATCCAGCAGGGAAAATCGCGAATTCTGGTGATCCATTTACAAGCCATAAATCATTGTGTTTGTTGCCTGTAGTGGTAAAAATGGTTGACATTCAGTTGCTTTAGTAGTTAGTATTCGTTCATCCGAAGACGATATGTTCGCTGATTGACCTGTAGGCGTGACATTGCAGCGGTAAGTGGGGTCAAATATACCACTTGGGCGGGGTGTTTGGGAAACCAGACTCAGGATTCTTCTTAATGAAGATACTGCGGGCGACGCTCAGTAATACTTAAAAAGCCATTCTAACGAGTGGCTTTTTTCTTGCCCGCTTATCCTACGGGGATTCCATAGGGGATTCCCTGTAGGATTCCCCGTAGGATGCCACGCACCTGCGAACGCACCTGCGTTAAATTCTGGTGGAATACTTGTTGTATGTTCCCGAAATCAGTTTCGGGAACATGGCTGCGTAGTTGATAAAGCCTAGCGATGGTAATAGTCGCGCTTGCGCGGCTGAAGACTACAGCGTAGCCCCAGTGGGGGCGTTAAACGCAAGGGGGTATGGTTATCAGCCCTAATCATCACCAGCCGCACGGGGGCGGCTTAGGGGTTTTACGCGCAAGGTATAATGTGACATGTCACCCTTTGGTTTTCTGGTATGCCTCAATCAGCAATTTCTCAATAACCTCTTTTTGTGACGTGTCACGGTTAATCAACATCCGCAAAGCCTGACTTGCTTCAGCCGATAGCAACATAGAAATTTGAGAAGGTGGGAAACTCTCAAAGCGTTGCAGCTTGCGAGTGGAGCGACTCATGCGTTGTCGCTCCGTTGCCGTCATCGCACTCCCAGTTGGTGGTCGTCCTAGTTTCGAGCTTTCCATTTCCATCTTTCAGTTATTGTGACATGTCACGATAATATATGTTTATCGGATTGTCCATCAAATTAACGCTGATACTTACACTGCTCTTCGACCAACAGCGAAAACAGCCAATACAAGCCAAAAACAACAACTGCCGCGATTTCTACCACGGCACTTGTCATAAAAATACCGATTATCGCGACTGTGGTGAATGCGGAATAGTAAATCCAGTGCAAAAAATTGATGGCGCTCATGGTTTTTCCTTTGTTTTATTACTTACATTCCACGTTTCCGTTGGATTTCGTGATGCAATTCTTCGCGCTGGTGTGATTGCGCCAGTCGTAAGCCTCAACTTGTTTCACAGTCGCGACCTTGGTAGGCGTGGCTACCGCCACAACGGCTGGGGTCTGCAACGCAGCGACCGAACTGCTTTTGAAGTCTTCAACGGAGGGCATGATGACCTTATCCATCACAGCCTGGACGTGCGGCACTGCGGCCTCAACAGTTTTTTGCATTTCCGCACGCCCTTTTTGAAGCTGCGCCACGGTCTCGCTTGGTGTCTGGCTTTGGAAAGTGTGGGTTGCTGCTGCGAAGAGGCCTGCGATTGCGAGTAGTTTGAACATTTGATACACCGTTGAACTGGACTTTCAATCACCCAACTGAATGGGTGAATCTTGATTTACCACTAATTTAAGGGGTTATTACACTGCAATCTCCCACCCCCAAAAGGGCAGGAAAATCTTAGAGATGCGCCACACCGTGACGCATCCCATTTTTGTTACGCTGGGTGATGTTCAGCCCAGTCCGCGCGGGCTAATGCCTCCAGTTCCTTTTCGTCAAATGTCCAGCTTTGCATTTCGCGAAGAATCACCAAGTCGGCTTGCATCTTGGTTTTTCCATCGTCGTTCTCAGCCATAATGTCCGATTCAATATCGGTAATTGCATGGCCGATACACTCATTGAACACAATTGCGCAGGTCTGCACTTTTCCCAAAAACTCAGCTTCGGTTTTGGTGTTATCTGATGCGCAACCGACGAGACGATCAGTCGATTTATCACTCAAACCGTTAAAAGAAACGCCCGTGTTGCCTTCCGCGATTGCAAACATGAAGATTTCTGCCGTTTTATTCATCGTTACTTTTTTCATTTTACTGCTCCTTTTTTGAGGCCTTTTATGCGGTGGCCTCTAAACCGCTTTGCATCCACCACACCAAATAGGTGGGGTGGTGCGAAATCCTGGCATTTAACGCTGCGAGTGAAATTCCTCTTGAACCCACTCGGCGACTAAAAACAGCAATGCCAAACTCATAAAATCTGTAACTTCAACGGATTCGCTTACAGCGAACATGCCGAACAAAGAGAGGATGATTGCGGCGAGGTAATAAAAAATCTGTATCAACTTGATGGTCATGGTTTTCCCTTGGTTGGGTAAAAGGTTTTTCAACATGCTTTTGTTTGAGCTCGTCTTTGACTTGGCTTTTTGTGTTGCGATGTTTAATTGATTGCGCATCTGTGTTCTCCTTTTTTGTTTATGCCTTCGTCGTCGCTCGCCAAGCGTTTGCGGAAAAGGGGCGTTTTGGGCGGGCAATAGGCATGACAGGCAAGAAATTGAACTGAAATCGCAGTTCCAGCGGTTTCATCGCTGGAAACGATTGATAGGCAACCCAGAGGGCGCGCGCCTTTGTTTTTGCGCGTTTCGTAGCCTGGCGTGACTATTGCGCTTCCGCCCAGCCCCTTTGAAGCAAATTGGCGACGACGAAGGCATAAAAAAGGGGAACACGGCAATCAATTAAAGGTTTGTAGCAACATGCCGTTAGCCTCGAATACCTATCGTTGCAGTTGCTGTTCTTAATGGCTCACATGGCGTTATCGAACACCACACGAAGCCTGCAATATAAAGGGCTGCTATGCCCTTTATGAGGCTCTTAAATGCCGTTGGCATTGGTCACGGTATAGGTCTTGTTTTTGTATTCAAACTCAACCATGTCGCCCCCTTGCTGGCAGTCGTTCGCAAAGGCTTTGTAGTCAATGTAGGTACGCAGATTTTCAGGGACACTTTCCACAAAGTTATCTTCAAAATATTCTTGCGCCGCATCCTGCAATCTGCCGGTGTACAAATAAACATCTTCGACTTTTTCCAGCACATCCGCGAGAACGTAACCCACCCCGTTTACCAAGTAATACAAGGCGATTTTCTCTTGTTCTTGCAAGGGTTCTATGTCGTCAAACCATGTTTTAAGGTTGGCTTGATTGATGCCGCACGCTTCAAATAACGCGCCGTCGTCACCATCAATAAACATGATTTCAAATTCTTCAACCACACAGCCAAATCGGTCAAAGCACGCCCCTGCTTGTGCTTCGTAGTTTTCCAAATCATTGAAGTAAAACCCCAGCGCATCAGGGTTATAAGGTTGTGCGAAGTAGCTTTTTATGACTGCTGTTTGGTGAGCTGCGCTTTTGACTGGGTTGTTAGCGTTGATGTGGTTGTCGTTTCCCATGATTTTTCCTTTTCGTTTTAAGTTGATCTGCTGTTTGGAGCCGCTGCGCTGAAAGCGATGTAGCGACTGGCATAGCGGTCAATGGCAAGTTGGAAAGTGAAAGGTGGTGCGGCCTGCGCGACTGCACAGCCTCGGCTTGAACGAAACTTGAGATTGATTGCGACAGGCGTGTAATGAACAAAAGCGGCGATTGCAGGGCAACGTAACGAAAAGACGGGAAACGACAACGCGCTTACATCAACGTGCCGTGTTGGTTTTGATTTGGGTGTTGGATTTACCGTGATGTTTTTGAGCTGCAACGAAGCCGCGCGACCACCACTGGATGCTTAGTGAGAAATCGCTGAATGCGGCTTGCGTAATGGTGCGTGTCGAACGTACAGGAGGTGAGTTGTGGGCGAAGGTGAGGCGGTAGATCGACAACATGACGGCGCGCTGCCGCGTTTTAACGTGGTGTGGCTACACGACGTTTGCGGATTGACGGTGTTGAATTGCAGTATTCCAATTGAATTGTGTCATTCAATTACACGTTTCAAATTCAATTTGAATTTCAATTTGAAATTTACCCATATATTTTGGATGGGTGTTATTTGAGGATAAACCTTGTAGCTATAAGGTTTGCGAGGTTTTGAGGGATTGGCTTCGCTCGGCCTGATTCGGTGTTTTAATTTCAAATTGAAATTGAATTGTGTAGTTGAACCGAGTTATTCAATTTGAATGGCGTGATACGCGGATTATTTTTTGCGACTTGTCAGTTCTGGGAAAAAATTCAGCATCTCGCTGGGCGAGACTTGCAGCGTATGCGCCAATATGCAGATATTGATAAGGGCTAGATTACGTTGACCGCGTTCAATACCGCCGATATAAGAACGCGCTAAGCCACTTTCCAACGCCAGCTTTTCTTGTGACCAGCCGTGTGCTTTACGTAACACTATCAGGTGCTGCCCGAATAGCTCTAAAGGGTGGTAATCCATTGCGCCAACTCAATAAAATTGAATTAAGCAGCTTATCCAGTTGACCTATATGAATCGACGCTCTATAGTATACCCTACTATAAGTGATAATAACTAAATCAAGCCACCGCTAGTTCCGCATCTCGCCTAACCGCTCCAACATCCAGCAGCAAATTTGAGTGCTCGCCCTGAATTATTAGGCGATGCAGATTTGACGTTTTTACGTCGTGTTTTTATTGATAAGTGCAGTAGCACAGGGAATTTCAGCATGAAAAAGATTATATTGGGTTTAGCAGTGAGCGGATTGCTCGGATGCGGCGGCGGTACAGCACCAGCACCAACACCAGCACCAACACCAACACCAGCACCAACACCAACACCAACACCAACACCAACACCAACACCAACACCAACACCAACACCAACACCAGCACCAACACCAGCACCAACACCAGCACCAACACCAGCACCAACACCAACACCAACACCAACACCAACACCAGCACCAACACCAGCACCAACACCAGTCGCACTAGGAGTGCAAATGGGTGGTGAACGACTGAATGGAGCACTCAATTTGTCCGCAACGGTTGTATCGTACCCAAATGTTGTGATGGGTAGTTGTGCAGGTGGCCCTTTGGATGGAAATGTTTTGGGGGGAGTATTTGCCGCACCTAGTTTTTGCACTCCTGATGCATTAACTACCGACGGCACTAATCTTTATGTTGTGGACAACTGGTTATTAACATCCGGCAACTCCCTGATTCGGAAAATTAACTTCACAACGGGAGTAACAACAAGTGTAGTGGTCAAGTAATTTCGGACACGACGATAGGACATTTTGCTGCTTGCTGCTCAAACACAATCGGCGCGACATTGCCTAACGCCGCGTGTCGTCTCACGCAGTTATAAAACCCCACGATATAGTCCGTCACGTCTTTCCTCGCTTCCAACTGATTCGCATATTCCCGTTGCCATACCCGCTCCATCTTCAGATTCAAGAAGAACCGCTCCATCACCGCGTTGTCCCAGCAATTTCCCTTACGGCTCATGCTGCAAATCATGCCGTGCTGCTTCAACAACACTTGATACTCATGGCTGGCATATTGGCTGCCTCGGTCTGAATGCAGAATCAAGCCAGTTTGCGGTTGTCGTTGCCCAATCGCCATGCGCAATGCTCGGCACACCAGCTCCGCTGGCATGGTCGCGTCCATCGCCCAGCCGATGATTTTGCGCGAATGTAATTCCATCACCGCCGCCAAATACAACCAGCCCGTCTTGGTGCGGATGTAGGTGATGTCAGAGGTCCACGCTTGATTCGACAGCGGTGGGTTAAATTGCCGCGCCAAGAGGTTCTCTGCCACGGGTAAATCATGTTTGCTGTCGGTGGTATTAACAAACTTACGCTTCCACACGGGCTTAAGCCCTGCTTCACGCATTAAACGACGCACTTTAAAACGTCCAATAGCCACGCCTTGTGCCTGTAATTCCTGCACGATACGACGGCTGCCGTAAGCCTGGTGACTGCTGGTGAAAGCGGCTTTGACCTGAACGCTGGCGCGGCACAATCTAGGCTTGTTAGCCCGACACTTTGAAGCGTAAAAGCCTGAGCGACTGACGTGTAATACACGGCAGGTTTGGCGAATGTCAGCCTTCTGCGTTTGCTGACTGACCATGCTGTAGATCATTTCAGTTCGCGGGCGAAGAAGGCTGATGCTTTTTTTAAGATGGCGTTATCCGACTTCAGTTGGCGGTTCTCGTTCTCCAGTTGGCGTATTCGTTGCAGCTCGGCGGTGAGCGGTTTGCCGATGCCAGGCTTGCCTTGTTGCTCGGCGCGGTATTGTTCAATCCAGCGACAAACTGCGGTACGACCAATGCCCATGTCTTTAACCACTTGCGCGATGCTCAGCCCTTGATCGACCACCATGCGCGCTACTTCCAACTTAAATGCGGCTTCGTATTGCTTGCGTTGCTTGTTCATTTTTACTTCCTCTCTAGGTCAATAGTAACCCTATCGAGGTGTCCTTTTTTATTAGACCACTACAAAGTATTGCAGGCTCATGGCAAGGAAGAAATTATGGTTCAAGCGTCGTTTCATTTAATGTGCCACGCGGAATTACAACTGACGGGAAATCATTGTATATATCAGATACAGACAATCAGATCATACGCAAGATAGACATAGTAACGACTGTTGTTACAACGTTTTCAGGTGTTGCTCCTGCTGTGGTGGGTGGTGTTGGTGGTTTCGCTGATGGGGCATCAAGCATCGCACGCTTTAATAGCCCCGCTGGCATTACAACTGATGGTGTTAGTTTATTTGTGGCTGACTCGTTAAATCGCGCTATTCGTAAAATTGATATTGCAACTGGTGTGGTAACTACGTTAGCAGGCAATCCAGCCAATGTAATTGCACTAACTGACGGGATTGGTGCTGCTGCTACCTTCCTTAAGCCAACTGGGATTACCACGGATGGCACAAGCCTATATGTGGTTGACTCAAGCACAATCCGAAAAGTTGGAATTACAACTGGGGCTGTCACTACCATAGCTGGCTCTATCTCGGTCGGTTTCCTTGACGCAACAGGGACAGCAGCTCTCTTCAATTTACCTACTGCTATAGCAACAGATGGAACAAATTTATACTTAACGGACAACAGAAGAGTAAGAAAGTTAGTTATAGGTACAGGCGTTGTAACAACTTTAGCTGGCGGTGGTATAGGTCAAAAAGATGGCGTTGGTACTGCTGCTGGTTTGGGCACTGGATGGTTGGGGGCTTGGGGAGGTGAGCCTTTTAGCATAACTTCAGATGGCGCAAAGCTGTATGTAGGTGACCACCAAATGATTCGTAAAATCCAATAACTGATATAAATTTTTGCAACTCTAAAAGGAAATAAATAATGAAACTGATTCATCTAATAGCAGCAATAACCACTCTGGTCGCTTTGAGCGGCTGTGCCTCAAATTTTGTACGTCCAGCCGCTGATTCACTCACGCTAGGTAAGTCAAACAGTGCCGATATTATTAAGTTGGCAGGCAAGCCAACAGCACAAAACGACAATGTTAAATTGAATGGCGAAACGGTTAAAGCGTTGAGCTATTACTACAACGACGGCGCAAAATTTTGGGGCTTAATCGTTCCTGAGCGTTGGTTGAGTTACACACTGTACAACGACATCATGGTGGGGCAGGAATTTAACAGCACAATGGATGGCGAAAACACTGAGTTTGATGTCAAAAAAATTACCTCAATCCAAAAAGGAAAAAGCACGGCGGATGACGTAATCGCCTTGATGGGTAAGCCTTCTGGTGAGGTGATTTATCCTGTAGTGAAAGAAAAGAATAGTCGCGGCTTGGTGTATGCCTACACCTACGCCCGCTTTGCGGGGATTTTGACTATGCACAATAACTACCTTTTGGTCGTGACCGTGGACGAGAAAAATTTGGTGACGAATGTGTCGTACAAAAAAGACAATAAAGAGCAAATTAAAGACTAACAGTCGGTATTAAAGTATCTATTGGAGTATTTAAGTCAGCAAAAAGCCCGTTCTAGTAACGGGCTTTTTGCTGGAATTTTTATTTATAATTTTGCGATGTGGGCTGAAGCTAGCAGCACTAGCCTACAAGCCTAGAATAAAGTAAAGTGTTACTTAGTAATACTTTAACTTTTCAATATTGGAAAAACGATGGGAATTGCCTTATTGCGTCCGATCACACTTAAAGTCGATCAGGATATTAAAGAACGCATTAAGCGTTTAGCCGATGCGCGACATCGCACGCCGCATCGTGTGATGTTGGACGCGATTAACGAGTATCTTGAGCGCGAAGAAAAGCGTGAGGCGTTTAGACAAGATGGTATTCGCGCATGGGAAGAGTATCAAATGACTGGCTTGCATCTGACACACGATGAAGCCGATGCTTGGTTAGCACAGTTAGAACAAGGCCAAGATGTTCCACCCCCTGCATGTCACGTTTAATCTGGTCGCCTGACGCACTGGCAGACATTGCACGCGTTTATCATTTTTTAGCAAATAAAAACGGCCTCGCAGCGCGTGAGGCCGTTAAAACGATACGCTCAAGCGTAAACATTTTGGCGCAACATCCTGAAATTGGACGACCTAGCGAAGAAATGGATGCTGAATACCGCGAGTTGCCTATTCCGTTTGGAGGGAGCGGTTATATCGCGCTCTATCACTTTGATGGTGACACCGCAATCATCGTAGCAGTGCGGCATCAGCTAGAGGTTGGGTATTAACTAGATGCAAAAAGCCCAACTATTTCTAGCTGGGCTTTTTTGCTTTTCTGAACAACTAATCAGGCATGAGTATGCCGGAGTTCTTGCTTGATTGTCTCGCGCACCACGTCCGCCAAGGTGCGACCTTGCGCAAACTGTTGCAACGCTTCATTCATCAGTGTTTGATAATTACCACCCATCATTTCAGCACGCGCCTTAAAAATAGCTAAGGTCGCATTATCAACTCGCATGGTGATGCGCGACTTACCACCCTGAGCAGCTTGTAGGGCTACCAAGACTGGCACTTTAGCGACGGGTTTAGCATCGCTAAAATCCATGTCAGCGTATTGATTAAAAACAGGATCAGAATTGGCTTTCATAGTGCCTCCTTTGCGGTTGGTTTGCCTTCCATGCTGAAATTAAGCGGGGCTGGTCATCGCGTAACGTCCAGACCACAACCAAAATCCGCCCCTTGCCGCCCATGCCTAATGTAACAAAGCGCACTTCACCTTGAGCATCCACGTCTTCGCGCGTCAACGCATAAGGGTCAAGCAAAACAGGATAACCTTCATCAAACGTCACACCATCGTGATTGATTGGGTTAAGAGCCGCTTTGTCAGGATCTGATTGATATTTCATTGGGTGTATTGTATGCACAAAAGAATGTACACGCAACTAATACAGCATCGGCAATCCTTCATCCACTGGCGCGGCATCGTCAATCACCTCCAACTCATTCAGCTTATCCTCCGCCGTTTTTCCCATACCTGATTCACAAATCATAATGCGGATAGCGTCGGGCGATTTGGGGACTTTGAGCGGTTGAATGGACACGAATTTAGGCAAGCCCGCACCGTACAACACAGACACTTGGGGCGGCAAATTCAGCAGCATATTTTCATCTATAAAATAGCGGTCAGCCTGGCGAATTGAGCGCGCACCTTCAACGGTTTCAGCCTGCGCAAGATTCTTTTTAACGTTCCGCGATTCATCATCAACTTGGATCGTGCCACTCATTTGCGCAAGCCATTCTGCGGTCACTGGCGATTGCACCTTGTAGCAAATTTTGATGCGGCAATTTTCTACCACCGCATCCACAACCGCATCGGGATTCAAATCTTTGGTGCAGTCTTTAAGGTCGCCCAACGATTGATGTGCCAACACCAAATGCATTCCTTTATCGCGCGCCGCCCCCCAGTCCTTCCAAGGCTGGTCGCGACAAATGGTATTTCACTTCATCCAAAATCACGCAGACTTTACGCAGTTCGCCCGCCATGCGGTCACGGCGTTCACACAACTGAATTAAGCGAACTAAAAGGATGCGTTGCGCAGTTTTTACAATGTCGTTGCGCATTGAACCGACGATGTAAACGCAACCACCGCCCTCAATGATTTTAGCTAGCGACACACCGCCTGATTTTGCATTGATGGAGGGTGTCATCGCCATTTCGCGCAGCTTGCCGTAAAACTTTTTAGCCACGTCCTCGCCGCCGCCGTCATCACTGGAAATCTGGCTCATTCGTATCGCATACGCCTGCGAAATAGTGAGATTGTCACGGGCAATGAGCTCGGCGGTTTTACCCGCCTCGGCACGGTCTTCGATACCGTAAAAGTCGCTCGCATCGCCCTTTTCAGTCAGACTAAAGCCCGCTTGAAACAACTCAAACGCCTCGTCTTCTGTAGCACCCTCAAACAAATTAAATTGCGGGCCATTTGGGCGGTTTAGATTGATGTAAGCGTAAGGTTTCCCCATCCGTTTCGCGGCATCAAACATCACACTTGGAGCCCATTCATCGTTCTTCGGGTCGCAGAAAAATACCGCTTCATCACGCTCTAAAAACTGGCTTGCCATAACACCAAGCGACACGCCTTTACCCGCGCCCGTTGTACCAATAACTTGAACGTGTGGCGCACTTGTGCCGCCGCCAAACTCGATATAAGTCGGCTCTTTTTTCTCGTCCAGTCCCAATAAAACACCGCGCTTTTTATCCATAAATTTTAGTGGATCGAACTTCAACGCCTCGGTCGGCAGGTGCTTGGCTATCTCGCGCACGTCGGTTTTTTTGTTGCGCTCCAAGTCCGTTCTGCGCGTAACTTTCTCTTGCAAAACATCGACCGCTGGCACGCCATAGCGCAACCAAACAATGACGGCAGCCCATCCGAAAATAACGCATAAACCCCACGCGCCCATATATAAATTTGAGTGTTTGGGGTGCAAGTCGGATAGCAATGCTGCATACGGAATTGCAAAATAAGAAGCTAGTGGGACGAATGAAACTAGCCCGACAATTAAATAAAAGATGCGTTTTATTGGATGGTCTTCTCCTGCATTCCAAGCCAGTAAAAGCCCTCCACTTAAAACACCAAGCCAGAACAAATCTTGGTGTAAAAAGAACAGTGATTTGAGTAAAAACAGCGTTGCGAATTCAAACATTTTTGGCTCTCCTAGTAAGTTGTTTTGTTGCCATTACTAGGTGGAGTGGTGCGAAATTTGTCGGGGACTTTCACAACAAATAAGGCGCGCACGCGACTTCTTTTTTGGGAATGTCCCTAAGCCTTTTCCTAAGTAATTGCGATGCTTTTTTGCAATAGTTGGACGCGACTTTGATGTAATTTTTATTTGCACAACATGGATTTTGACGTGCGGTTTTGACTTACGCCGAAGGCGGTTAGGCTCGCTGCAAGCGTGAGGCGTGGATACGCCGATTTTGCGGCAAAGCCGCTTAGATTTGCGGCAAAGCCGCTGAGGTTTCTGGCAAAGCCAGTCAGCTAGGCAACGAAGTTGCTTAAGGAGCGCAGGCGACGATTTTGACGTTGCTTTACGGCGAAGCCGGTTAGTTTTTGGATGGAGATTTGGTATGCACGGTGAGGATTTTTTGTTCGGATTTTTAGCCGATATATTGACCGTCGCGCATAAAATTTGATGCAATTATTGTGTATGCCCGCGATAAATTTTGATGGATTTTTGTGATAATTTTGTTTGATTATGTCGCGGCTTTTGATTAGATTTGTTGCGCACTTTGCAATTATTTTTGTTGGAATTTGATTAAATTGGCTGCTGATTTCTGGTTAAAAAGCCCACGGTTTTGATTGGATTTTGACGTTGGGTTTGACTTGGCTTTTGATTTTAGAGCCGTGCCAATTTTTGAAGTAAGCGTAGCGAACGTAAAAAAATTGAGCAGGGTGCAAGGCGAAGATGCAGAGTAAGTTTTCGCAGAAAACGCACTCAAATCGTCTCGCCGCAGCATCCGAAGACACAAACTTGCCCTAGCAAGTTTTGGCTTTGGGCGGGGGGAGCCACTTATGGAAAAAATAACAGCGCAGCGTCGTTATTTTTAGTCGCCCCAGCGACGACCATTAGTGGGGGGCGTAGCCCCACTTCCCAGAGTAGCGCAGCTACGCGGGCAACCTTTTTTGAATAAGAAAGAGCGCAGCGATTTCTTATGTGCCGAATCACGAAGTGATGCGCGCCAAAAGAGGTTGCCCGCGTAGCGGGGAAGTCGTTTTTGACTTTAGGATAAGCTCGCCCTAGCGAGCTAAGTAAAACGCCCCCCCTAGGGGCGGCGAAGCCGAGTTTTACTGGTATCCGTGTCTTTGACCTTGCCGTTGTCTTGGCTTTTGACGTTGTCTTTGACTTGGCTTTTCCCTGTTTCGGTTGCGCCATGTTGTTGCGCAGCCCACCCTGCATAATTATCCAAGCGTTATGCGCTCGCGCAGCAAGATAATCATACAGAAAGCGAAACGGGCAGCGCGATTAGCGTTGCCCGTGGTGATGTTGCTCTCCGATTATCATCAAAAATCTGACGATAATCTGCCAAGATTACGTTCGATTTTTGGTGTGGGATTTTACGGTGTCGGACAAAAAATCATTCAAATTTTGCTCAAGGATTTTTACGTCAAGCGTAAAAAAATCTGGGTGCTTTTGCAGAATTTTCAGCACCAGCTTTTCAATTCGCGCCTGATTTTTTTGCACCAGTTTTGCTTGAACGATTTGATTTTCGATGGCTGTTTTTTGTTTGAGAAGTTTTTCGATGCTCATGGTGTTCTCCAGTATTTTTTACAATCAATTCGACTGCAATTAATAGGTAGGGTGGTGCGAAATTTAGGACGAAAAAAAACCACCAACTTTTTTGGTTGGTGGAAACTTTGGAAAAGGAATAAACCTCGGTTTTTTAGTCCATCTTGTTGCTCTCTTTTTCCTTTTTAAGGAAGTCGGCGACTGCCCAATCATCCGCCCAGACATCCACGCAATTTTCACCCGTGCCGTTTCTGTTTTTTACAACATATCCATTTTTTAGGAAATGGTATGACGCACCTGCCACAACATCGCTATAAGCCAGATCGTGGATTTCGAGCGCATTTCCGCGCTCGCCCAACGCTGTGCAACTCAAGCCCAACGCAAAATCAGAATCAGGACTGGCGCTCAGTTCTTTGTGAAAATTATCAGCCGTGTATCCAACATTGGCTTTGTTACATTTATCGCTAAATGATTTTTTAAGATAACGCTTCGTTTCTGCAACTGTAAATGTTGGTGTGATTGGTGATAATTCGTTGGCCGTTGGCTGGTCATAATCGGTAGTAAAGTGAGAATACTGACCACTCTGAACTTGGCCGACATTTGATTCATGCCAAACACGACTGCTACACAAAACTAAGCCGCTGTTCACGCGTTTTCGATGCACCTCTTGCTCTTCTGGCGTTCCTTTTCCGACAATTTCCATCCCTTTTCCGAGCGCATACACACCGAATAAAATTGAGAATGCTCCGCCGGACAATCCTGTCGTTGCCGCCGACAGAAGCAGCGCGCCAGCTACCGTTTTGTGGTCGGCGTCGTTCGCCCACCATTCCCATGCGCTTGCGTTTTGTGAAGCAAAAGTTGCGACAAGCGCGACGGCTAAAACTGATTTTTTTGCATTAAACTTTTTCATTTGAATTTCCTTAATTGAGATAAAAAATAGTGCAGTTTTTTACGCTGCAACTATTAGGGGGTGGGGTGCGAAATTTTTATTTAGAAGGTGTGGCGTTCATGCTGTTGCCTGACGACCGATCCATTTTTGAAGAGTTGGATTTGTCCATTGATTTCGACTTTGATAAGCTCGCTGTTTTCTTCGATTCGGTGTAGCGTTCGTTTGAGTCTCCAACTCGCTCTGAACTGCTCACCCTGGCATCTTTGCTTATCGAATCATCCACTCCTACGCTTTCACTTTCAGCGGCATTGATAGCGATTTTGTAGCTTCTTCCGTTTATGCTGGATTCAGACAAAGTTTTGCGATAATCAACCTCGATTTCGCTGCCTTCAAAACTGAATACGCCGCACCTCAATGCTGGACTTTTGAAGTGTTTGAAGTCTTCGATTTGTGAACCGCTGCAATCGGCGTTCGCCCATGTTTCACGGGATTTTTGACGTAGGGTTTGGAATAGATAGGGGTCGCTATCCATAGCTATAAAAGTGTCTCGGACTTTTTGTTGTACCTCGTTTTCGGTTGTAATGGATTGGCTTGTCGTTCGGTCACCTGCTTCGCTAAGCCAATAACTTGTAGTAATCCTGCACTGGGAATACCGGGACAAATATGGCTCGCGCGCGCTTGCCTGCGGGGGAACGTTTTCGCCATAACTCAGACTTCTTTCTACGGTATTTCGCCCCTCGATCGCGCCCGTATTAACGTTAAAAGTTGGGTAGTTTGGCAGAGCTTTTAACATGGTTTGGCACGCCGCAAAATACTCACCCGCCGCGCCACTACCTTGATAATTTCGCTCGTAGCGGCTTGTAAATTCACGAATCAACAAGCCATTTACATTGATGTCGCTGCTGTAACTTTTTGACCGTTCCGCGCTCTGCCCGATTTTTTCACTGTGGCTTTTTGAAAGTGACTGTTCGCGGGCGCGCTCTCGACTGTCAGAATCGGCGTGCCGCTGACCGCGCGACTTGTCTGCGGACAGGCTTTTGTCGGTTTTAATCGAGTTGGATTGGCTGTTGTCGATACTTCGGCCTGCATCGCTTGAAATTGATGGGTCTGCGACTGCGATTGTTGGTAATAACAACGCGATGATGAGTAATTTTTTCATGGCTTTTCCTTCTTTTATTTGGGGAATGGATGGTTTTTAATACGTTCTGCAATTAGATAGGGGTGTAACATTGAGTAGTGTTCGCAGCCTCTTTCGCAGTGCATTTCCTGCTTAGGTTGTCCTGTTTTTCCGCAGGTAGATAAAGGCGGATTAGCCTTTATCTGAAAAGGAATGCAGTAAGTACAAGTCACACAGCGCGGCTTCATTCATCAACTCCTTTTGCGTTTTCTTTTGCTTTGGCGGCAATCTTTTTAAGACGATCGTTCTCTTGTTTAATCGTGTCCTTCATGTCGTCCGCCGCGTCGTCAAACACCTTATCCAACTCGTCCCGCTTACCTTTGGCGGTTGCGACTTCTGCCTTTAATACAGCGACCGCTTCGGCGCGCTGTTTACGCACTTCTTTAGTTGGTTTGCCGTTCCATGCGTCAGAAAATTCATCATCGAATTTTTTTGATTCCAATGCTTGCGTGGCGTTTTCTAGCCGTTGCTCATGTTTAATTTCTTGTTTGCCTTCCAACGAAAAAAACAAAACAAGTGCCGCGAGTGGTGTCACGACTAAAATGCCTAAAAATATCTGCCCCATTACATTTCTCCATTCCATTTAGATAAATCAAAAGTCTTAAAACGTGCGCGGTGTGTGTCGTTTAATTGGATTTTTTTAGTATCCATTGCCACGAATTGCACGGCCGCGAAAGCCCTATCCAGTGCGGTTTTGTGAGGGGTGAAGTAGTAAACGAAGTCATATTTTTTCTCGATGATTTGGCTAAGATGCGCGGCAACCACGTCAGCCATTCTTTTGCGCGACTTCACATAGCGTTCGATTTCTATTGCCACACCGCGACCATCTGGACGAGTTACCAGCGCATCGGGCAGTTTTTTGAGGCGAGCGGTGTTTTCAACCATCAAAAGTTTTCCAGGCACGTAGTTTTTCCAGCCGCTCGCCTCGGCTTTTATACGGATTAGCTGGCCGTCAACGTGGTGTTGAACCCAACTCGGATTCGTGCGCGACAACATAAACGGTTTCGCTTTTGGGTTAGCGTTTTCAGTCATTGCCAAACCATGTTCCGATATGCCATACAACTTCAAATTTGTATGCGGCATCACGTTTAAGTCGATTTTAAGTAGCTTTTCTTCGACTAATTTTTGAAGTAAACGCAAGGTGGTGCGCTCGCTGGCCTGTAAAAGTTGGGCGGCCACTGGCAGGGTTGTGTAAACCTCGCCAGTGGCTAAAAATTGGAGCAGGCGCGCCCATTTCTGGGAGTGCCGCTCCTGCTTTTCTGCATAGCTCATTTTGAAAGCAGGATTGGTCATTTTATTAGCCCTTTTTAGGTTTGTTTTCGACGACGCGCTCTTCAAAAATCTTGTCAATCAGTGCGGTTTGCTTTTCACTAAAGCGGGTTTCGTCGGCGTACTTTTCGACTCGGACGAGGTTATCTTTCACAAATCCAGCCTCGAAATTGGTCAATTTGTCAAAGTCGGTTGCAAGTTCTTGCAATTTTTCTACGGTGGTTTTCATGGTGTTGCCTTTCAGTTTTTGTTAGGTTTTAGTAGGACGATTGACCTACTGATACTTAGGTGGGTGGGTGCGAAATTTTTGTTAAAAAAGTTTTGAGATGTAATCAGCCGCGAGCTTTAGGAATTGCCAAAGTTGTAGAAAAACCAACCCAATAAAAATTATTGATAAAACCCTCGCTGGCTTTATCTTTTGGGCTTCTCTTAAACGGTTTACAAGGCTCGTTTTCATTTGGCTGCACCGTCTGTTTGGCTTTCGGTTTTTGGTGTGTCAAAACGCAATTGGCAGGCTTTCTCGACCTCTTTTAGGTGGTCTTGGACGGCGGCGAGTTGTGGGATTTGGTCAATTTCTGACTGGCGACCGTCGCTGCGACCTACCGAATAACTGAGGAAAAGGAAGATAAAAAGGATGGAAAGTCCCGCAAATGCCTCTTTCCAACTCGTTTCAAGTTTTGGCGGTTGGGGGTCGTTTTTTTGATGATGCAAAAAACTTTTAATATTGCTTTTTGTGTTTTCAAACATGATTTTTCTCTCTTTTAATTTGGTTATGACGGGCTGAAAAGCCCGCCACCGTTGGGTTAAAACGCTTTTACGATTCCGACATTGGCTACAAAATTCGCACCCTCGACCGATTTATTGAATTTGGTGATGCCGACTTTTAAGGAAACGCTGCAATCATTGCTGTTACAGATTGGATGGAGTGCATCCAAGCCAAAAACGCTGCCAGTGCGCACCGAATACCCCACGTTCGGCATAAAATTAAACGATTCATTGGGTAAAACGACCACACCATCGATTTTGAAAAGTGGGATGAGGCGACTATTCATTGCCAGCAAATTCGCTTCAAACGCGCCGCCAAAAGTAGTCACTTTTGAACCAGCAAAGCCATTAAAAATCACGCCTTTTGTGAAATTCAAATTGATATTTGGTTGAACATTTGAATTGGATGGATTGTTAAAAACGATGCCTGCTGGTGCGACTTGACCTACTCCAAAGCCTGCTGTGGCGGGGGTTGCGAAGGTTTTGTTAGCCATCCCGACGCTGCCGCCGACCCACTGAAAATTAACCATTTCTCGCGACATGCTTTCAAAATCGTTTTGAGCGTCTTTGGATTTTTGAAGCTGCGACTGCTCTACTACTGCGGCATCGTCGGTTAAAAGGGCTTCGGCGGCGTTTGCGGTGGTTGTTGCAAAAATTGAGAGGACGGCGATTGCTAAGATAGATTTTTTCATTTTTGAAGCTCCTATTTTTTGGATGTTGCGGTTGTCCAAAAAGACGATTTCTTTTTGGATAGTGATAAGGGAGGGTGGTGCGAAATTTTTGGAGTGACGAAAATTTGGACGAAAAAAAACGCCACTTTTGGGGTGGCGTATGGGGAGGGAAGTGATTGGAGGGAGGCTACCGCCTCAAAAGCCTTTGGTTCGGCAGGTGGCGATGATTTTGAAGAGCTTTATTTGATTTGAATATCTACTTGTAACAAGTGACGCGCTTGCGCGGCTGAAGACTCCAGCGTAGCCCCCTCATGGGGGCGTTAAACGCAAGGGGTGGGTTGAATTTCGATTATAAAAATGTGTATATATAGAGAGAGGCTTTGTCACGCGCGACTCTCTCTTCTTATATTTTATTCATCTCTTTTTTCTTCTATTTATATATATAGGGAGTCGTGTTTTTCCAACTTCTATAAATTGGCTTTACCGATGTCTGTAGATTGGCTTTACCGATGTCTGTAAATTGGAATATCCATCTACTGGAATTAATCGGCCTAGCCTCCGAATTGTTCGCGATGACCCCAATGATTAGCTACGCTCTCCTAACCGGAGGCGTGCAGGCTATGACGAGTTTGGCAGGGGCTATGAATCAGAAGGATCATTTTTCGGAGAAGGATTTGGCGCCTGGGATTACCGATATATCAAAACTACAGCCAGCATTAGTGGGCGATCCTCAGCGTTCATTTGATACAAATAAGCAAGTGTATTCAGAATATGGAGCGCAAGCAGGAAATCTAGCGACAACAAAACAAAATGTAGCTACTGCAGGTAATTTGTCTACCAAGTCAACGCAGTGGGGGCAAAATGAAACCAAAAGCTATGTTTCTGCTTTTGGAAATGCCGAACAATCTGGTCACGCACTTAATGCCGCAGCTAATTATCAAAAAACCCTTGGATCTACTGATGCAGCTGCTGCTGAAATTACCAAATCTATTGCTCGTGAAATTGGTGACAAGGAAGATGACTCAAATACCAATTCTGATGTTATTGCAGGGGCGATTGGAACTGCATTGAAAAATGGGGCCAGCGTAGATATGGCTCGCGAAGCCGGGCAGGCCGCTAAGAATGCTTTGGACACTAAAGCGGGTAAGAAACCAGCAGCTGCAACAAAGTCTGGCACAAAGATTAGTTCTGGGCAAAACGCTGGAGTTGAATCTAAAACCTCATCCGACGCAAAACATGCAAAGTCAGTATCGGATGCTAATACTATTAAGCGCGCTCGTTCGGATAAATTACTTTCTGATTATAAGCAAACTCACGGCTCTGCTTTTGGACAAGGTGTTTCTGATACAAATACTAGCAGTCAGACCAGAACAAATACAACTGGAGTTGGCTTCACAGAAGGGGGTGGCATAACATTTAATGAAGCCGAGTTCGCCGGCAACACAAATAGTGTAGGGGTTGCTACAACATCAACAACTACTAGGGATAACCTTGTTCGTAATTTAGCCTCTGATGAAGGGGCTGTTTCTGCAGCAAGAGCTTTGAAAAAGAAATATGGTGCTAATAAACTGGCGCAAGCTGCAGCAAATGATGATCTTGGGCGCTTTAAATTTAATACCCAGGAAGCTCAGGATGTTGCTGACGGTCTGATGCTTGAGCAAGCATACGGGTCTGGCTTGCCTAATGGAGCTAGCGCAATTCAAGGCGCAGTAGGCTATGCTCCCCCGCCACCACCTCCATCAACTGTGGATGCTGAGGTTAAGAAAAAGACCGAACCAGAAGCACAAAAAATTAAGGATCAAGAGGCTATGGCACATCTTAGAGATGCTAAGATGAAAGAAGTTAAGACGGGAATGCCTCCAGTAACAAAACAAATGCAGGCTATTTACGAGTCTGAACGCAGAGACCTTGGGTCAATCTCTTCTAAAATTTAATTGCTCAACATCAAAAGGTTTGGGATTCTTATGGCGGTTCACTTGATGCTCAGCAAAAAGCAAATATGCAAAAAATTGGAGGGGAAGATTTGTTTAAGAGGGCGATGGCAAACGTCAATACCACCGACCCTGTAATGATAGGAGCTGCGGCAGCCTCTGCCTTGGGTGTCATAGGTCAGCTTGCAGAACTTGGTGGCAACGTATTGGCTGAGCGCGCTGCAAATAAAGTTGAGAAACCTACTGTTGCAAAGCCAACAACTACCGCGCCAGCGGGTGTCGCAAAAGAGGCTGACAGCCTAGCTAAAATGGCAGGTAAACATGTTTTGCAAGGGGCTGGGTTGGCTGCTGCTGGATATGAGCTGGTTGGAGCTGTACAGGAGCTGCAAAAAAATGGATTTACACCAGAGGCTGCTCTTAAATTTGTAACTGCCGGGCTTGATGTAGCTGCGCCAGAAATCGGCCTATCATTCCAAGCTGCTTATGGTGCTACCCGCGCAGCGATGGAACATGGTTATGGTGAAAGCGGTATGACGGGAGACCAATGGGTTTCTGAAAATATAACCAATCCTATTTTTGATCATTTTCATCCAGAGATAAAATAATCATAGAATCTAATCTTCAAATAAGACAAACCCTGTATTCGTAATAGAATTTATGATAACTGGCATATCATCGTCGTCTATTACAGACCAAATTTCCTCATCACAATCGGTTGAGATATTTTCCCCTTTGGACGTAAATAAAAAATACGCACCAACCAAAGGGAGGCTTAAAATACTCCCAATGACTATCAGTTCAATTGCTTCCATACCCACTCCTCCCGCCTATCGGCGGCTTACATTCCATAAATGCCCACCAGACTAAGTATACCGACAAACTATTTTGTCGCAACTGGTGGAGCTCAAAATCAGAATGAAAAGTTATTTTCCATTCCCCCACTTCCTTCTCTAAAATCTTTTTTTGATATTCCAGACCACTTTCCAATAGTGAGTTTTGAACCCCTTTCATTTTTTGGATAAAACGCTTTTACAATTGTACTAATATAAATTCGTCCTGGCGTTTCTTCAACAAATTTTTTGATGTTATCTATGCCTTTTTCCTTGATAATATTTATCAGGTCGGCGGCATCTTTTTTATCATTTAAATACACACCTGTTTCTTCATCTTCCCCTTTTTTGAATTGATTTTTGGTAACAACCTTTTCTACATCCAAAACCTCAATTTCACCCACTTTTTTAGCTGTAGTTGCTTTTGTTTTGCTTGGTTTTCTCGGCATTTTTGTCAAATTATTTAACACTGCATCGACAATAATATGATTTCTAAAATAATAAGTTAGATTAGATTTTCGATCTATAACTGAACAATAAAGTCGCCCTTGAAATTTATCGCCATCCCTTTTAAAAAATTCGGTTTTTGAGCTGTATCTAACTCCAATTTTGTCAAAGGCTGACCTAAATTCGTCCTTTGAAAATGAGAGTTCCTCCGTCCAAGACTTTGAATTTTCAGTAAAAGCGGGATGTCCTTTTTCTGGCACATCCAGAAATTTGAAAAAACCGTCTGGATATTTTTCAAACCAAAAATCTAAACGATTCATCAAAATTGCGGCTAACACTCCCCCGGCAATAGGGCTGAGTGCTGGGATAAATGGAATAAAATTACCGATTTGTGACAAAGTTCGGTTTTGCATTTCACCATTTTTAATACTATTTTTAATTGATTCAATCATTTTCCACCCCCAAAATTCAATCCAAATTGCCCTGGCGCACCGCACAAAACAGCCTCTTCGCTTACCATTTTTTCAACAAATCCAACAACTTTTTGCTGGCCACGGCGAGGTGTCAGCCCCATTGACCTACCAATTGATGCGCCGCCAAGACTCATAAATTTCAAAGTTTGCTCCATCACTTCGTCCAGTTCTGCGACCCTCCAGAGTGCAATTTTGGTTGGCTTTGGCGCGGCCAAAACCTCGTGCAATGACAATTTTTCGTCGTCTTCCGTTGGGTCGGCATCTAGATATTCAAAGTCGGGCGCAATCCCTCCTTTTTTAAATTCTTTGCGTTGCTTTGCAAGCTCAACACGTTGTTTTCGTTCTAACTTCTCACTCTTTTTCCAATTCGGCGGTGTGATTCCTGCGTTGGCTTCGTCCCGTTTTAATTGGCATTTTGCCGCACCCATTGCCGCCGATAATGGCTTGTTTTTACTAAGAATTTCCAACGCTGCGTATTGACGCATGTCTGCGGTAAAATCTTCATGAATCCGAAATTTGTACAGTTTTTCGATGTCATTTTTTTGTTGATTTGAAAGGGCGGCGTTCATGCTGACACCCCATTTTTTGCAGCAGCAGCGGCAATTTGAGAGGCTTTGGTAGGGCGGCCTACTCGACGTTTGGTCGGGGTGGTGGGAGTGGCTTGAAGGGCGTTTGATTGGCTGCCTTGCGCATCCAAAAAGTCGGCCACATCGCGGATGTCAAACAGGCGGCGCGCGCCATCCTTCATTGACTTGATTTGAAGCGTGTTTTTTGATGTTTTATTGCGGACCGTCTGACTTCCCAATCCAATTAGAACAGCTAATTGGTCGTTGTCAATTCGAAAAGTTTTTGGATAAAACTGTTGAATTAAATCGAGTGAATTTGTATACATTTTTTGGCAAGCCTTTTCCAATACCACCAGTATTTACCGATGGAAGAGGGGCTTGCCAATATGCAGTCTGAGCTGATGATTCACTCTAGGGTTTCCCCACCGCATTAACTCTTTAAAACGTGGATTGAAGTTTGGCGACCCATCACCAAACCGCTATTCGCGCAGCACAAAAACGCTGACCTATTTTTTCGCGACTTCTATTCAAAAACACACTATTGGCGTTGCTTCGTGTTTTTATATTTCCCACTGGGAATAGAAATAATTATACTTATCCATAATTACCTTGCAACTTATTTTTCAATTAAATCATCTTGTTAGATTACAAAGCCATGCAATGAATTGGCTGTTTTCTATATAAACAAAGGCGTTTCAGCCCTATCGACCTCCCAAACTTTTTTTCACTATCCATCAAAATAATTACACTTTTCCATTACACCGAATCGACGCGCCCGCCAGTAGCGCGCCATGAAAGGCTTGAAAGCCTTGCTGTCATTGGGTTTGGTGGGGTTTAGTGCCGCCACCAGTGTCCCAAATTTGTCCCAATCGCTTACCTTAAAAGACTTAATAAACCCTCTGAAGCCTTGCTACATAAGGCTTTTATGTCTTTTTATTTGAATTTGGTAGATATAGGTAAACTTAGGTAAACAGGCGTTTTTTGCTGGGACAGTTTGGGACAAATTTGGGACACTGAATTGTGCCAGAAGGGGGTAAACGTGGGTAAACTGGGGTAAAGCTAGGTAAAGAAAAAGCCCCGTAACCTATTGATTGCGGGGCTTTATATGCTGGTGTCCCCGACAGGAATCGAACCTGTAATTGCCCCTTAGGAGGGGGCGGTTATATCCATTTAACTACAGGGACTCTTTGGCAGACGCGCATTCTAGCGTGAAACCTCGCCAACGCCTATGTAATCAGTCGTTCTAGCCGTTTAGGTAGCGCAATTGTGCGGCTCAAAATTTCCGCTGGCGTTCCTAATTTATTTCCCTATAATGCCGCGCATTGTTGTGAGCGGACTTCGGTCTGTGAAAACTCTGATTCATTAAGGGCTTGTTGGACGGCGGTTCAATCCCGCCCATCTCCACCATAAGTACACAGTTTATTTGCGTATTTATGATGGGGATGACATGGCTTCGACAGTGAGCAGATAGGTTTTGGGGCGACACGTCAGGCGATCGACGTAAATGAAGCAAGCATGTAAATGCAAACGATGAAAACTACGCTATCGCGGCCTAAAAAACCGTAAGCCGGGGCTGTTGAGCCTTGTCATACAACACAACTAGATAGGCCTCGGATGATAATGATTCCGAGGCCTATTGATTTTGTGGACGTTATTTTTAGCCGACATCTTGGCTTTTTCTAAGCAATAAAATCACTCCCAATATACTTTCCAGCAAATACACAATACTCGATACGCCGTGCAGCATTTTGAACTGCGCGGCGTAACTGCTGTGCATCACGTCGAGCGGCTGCGCTTGCAGTTTGAGCTGTGCCATGACGGGTGATAAGCCGCATTGAATGATCAAGCTCAAGCCCAGCATCGCCGCGATTATCCACACGCTTTTGTTGCGCCAAAAACGCTGTTGTGCCGTTTGCGTGTAGCGTTTTTCCAGCAATAAAATTACGCCGCAAATGATGCCGACATAGCCTAGTGCGTTGAACATCGCGCCCGCGAGTTGTCCTGCTAATTGTTTGTCGGGCAGACTGTGGAATAGCACGGGTACGGCGAGGTAGCCGATTGCGAGTAAGCCGCCCAGCCAGACGGTGAGGGCGATGGTGGCGAGTGATGAGATAAGTCTTTGCATGATTTTTTGAGCTGAATAAAGTTGGCAAGATAAGGATTTAAGACGAGCAACTCAGCACGATATGCCGCGCGGATTTGGGTGGCGGCGCGGCATAGTTTTGCATTTCTGGCTGCTCGTCAAACGGCTTGCTAAGTAAGGTTAATAGGCGATTCACTTCAGAAAAATCACGCTGCTTGCAGGCCGCTTCGATGGCAATTTGCGCGAGGTAATTGCGCAAAATGTATTTGGGATTGACCGCATCCATGCGCACTTTTCGCTCGCTATCTAAGCTCACTTCAGCTTGCAGACGCGCACGATAATTTGCCGCCCATTCATCGAACGCCGCGCGGTCGATAAATTGATTGCGCAGCCAGTCGTTATCAGCCTGCGAGGTGCTGGAAAAGTTGCTCAAACTGCGCCATGTATTGGTGTAATCCAATTGGCTGTTTTGCAATAAATCTAACCATGTCGTGATGAGCGGCAAGTCTGCTATCGAAGGATTTTTCAGTCCTAATTTCGCTCCCATTAACGCCGCATATTTTTCGTAATAAATCGTGGCGTAGCCTTCTAAAATTTCATCGCGTTGTTCTTCATCTACCAGCTTGGATAAAGCGTGCGCCAGCGCGGATAAATTCCATAGTCCAATCTGCGGCTGCTGGTTGTAGGCATAACGACCTTGAGGATCGGAGTGGTTGCAAATATAGCCCGCATTAAAATTTTCCATAAAACCAAACGGGCCGTAATCCAGTGTCAAGCCCAGTATCGACATATTGTCGGTGTTCATCACGCCGTGGCAAAAGCCCACCGCTTGCCAATGCGCTATCAGCTCGGCGGTGCGGCGGGTAATTTCGCGCAAAAATAAACGGTATTTATTGGCTGCGTTGCTAAATTCTGCATAGTGATTTTTAATCACAAAATCGGCGAGCGTTTTTACCTGCTCAAATTGACCACGATGAAAAAATACTTCAAACGAACCGAAGCGCACATGCGAGGGTGCTAAGCGTGTGAGCACGGCAGCGGTCTCGGCTGATTCGCGATAGACCGCCTCGTCGCTGCCCACGATGCACAAGGCGCGGCTGGTCGGAATCCCCAGCGCGTACATGGCTTCCGAGCACAAGTACTCGCGTATCGACGAGCGCAACACGGCACGTCCATCGCCGCGTCGCGAATAAGGGGTTGCGCCCGCGCCTTTGAGTTGCACTTCCCAATGTTGTCCTGCCGTGTTGCAAATTTCGCCCAATAAAATCGCCCGCCCATCGCCTAATTGTGAGACGAAGTGTCCGAACTGATGCCCCGCATACAACATCGCTAAGGGGCTGGCGTTGGGTGGAATGCGATTGCCACAAAAGTGCTCGGCGAAGTCGGGACGGTGTGCCGCGTTGCTGTCTAAATCTAACAATTGCGCGGCATTGGCATTGAAACTTACTAGGTAAGGCGAGGGCAGCGGGGTGGGATAAACCGCGCTAGAAAAATCGCTACCCAGTTGCGCATAGCGATTCAGAAAAGTGAGTTGTTGCAGCTTGTGCATACGGAAAAGAGGGGGCAAAAAGCTGAGTATAACGGTCAAGTAAAAAATCGCCCTAAACTTAAATTAGGGCGATTTTGTTGAAATGATTTTTTCGACCAGTTCAGTCAGAGCGTTGGGCGTAATGATTCAAGCCAGTGCTTTATTTACCAATTCACGCACGTCTTTTGAGAGTGATTGTTCTTTTGCCACGCGTTGCAGCGCGGCTTGCATTTGCTTACGCAGCACGGGTTGATATTTTTTCCAGTGATCCAAGCTGCGCGCGAGGCGCGCGGCAACTTGCGGGTTGATGGCATTCAGCGCGATGACTTGTTCTGCCCAGAACGCGTAGCCGCTGCCGTCCGCTGCGTGAAATTGCGCGGGGTTGGCGTTGCAAAAACTAAAAATTAAACTGCGCGCGCGATTTGGATTATTCAGCGTAAATGCTGTGTGCTGCATCAGTTTGCGTATCGCGGCAACATCGCTGTGGCGGGAGCTGGCTTGCAACGCAAACCATTTGTCCACCACCAAGGCTTCCTCGCTAAAGTCAGCAAAGTAGCGTTGCAGCGCGGGTGTCGCGGCATCGTGTTGGAGTAAGGCGATGAGCGCGGATAGTCTATCGCTCATATTGTCAGCAGATTTTTCTTGCGCGAGAGCCAGTTGCACAGTGCTGTCGTCATGCCATTCCAACAGATAACTTAAGCACAAATTTTTCAACGCGCGCTGGCCCGCCGATTGCGCGTCGGGGCTGTATTTTTTGCGGCTGACACAGGCTTGATAGACCGCAATCAATTCAGCTTTCAGTGCGTGCGCCAAGCTATGCCGCATGAATTGTCGCGCGCTGTGAATGGCGTGCGGGTCTATGACTTTGCTGCGTTCCGCCAACACGTTTTCAGTGGGCAAACTCAACATCAATTCGCGTAATGCGGGGGCGAGTTTTTCATCGAGTAGCGTGCCGCGTAGCGCGTTGAGGAAGGGCGCATCTAAGTCTAAATTTTTGCCAGTTTGCACGCGCGTGATTAAATTTTCCAAGCGTGCCAACATCAAGCGTTGTCCCGCTTCCCAGCGGTTAAACGCGTCGCTGTCGTGCGCGAATAAATGTAGTAATTCGGCATCGCTGTAGTCGTATTCGACGATGACGGGTGCAGAAAAATTGCGCAACAAAGACGGTGTAGGAGGCTGATTAACTTTCTGAAAAACAAAGCTCTGCGTCGCAAGGGTTAATTCCAAAATGCAGGTTTTTTGCGGCTGCAAAACGCCCGCCAAATACAAATCTATGTCGTGACCCTCTGCATCTAATAAACCGATTGCGAAAGGAATATGTAAAGGTTGATTTTCTTGACCCGCAAGACGTTGCGTGAGCGTCACGCTATAAGTTTTAGCCGTGCTGTCGTACTGCGTCTTAACCGCGATACGCGGCGTGCCAGCGAGGGTGTACCAGCGTTCAAATTGAGTTAAATCACGCGCGTTGGCATCGCTCATCGCGGCGCGAAAATCATCGCACGTCACCGCCTGTCCATCATGGCGGGAGAAGTACAAATCCATGCCGCGACGAAAGCCGTCGCGCCCCAATAAAGTCTGATACATACGCACCACTTCCGCGCCTTTTTCGTAAATAGTGGCGGTGTAAAAATTGTCGATAGCTTGGTAACTATCGGGGCGCACAGGATGCGCCATCGGTCCGCTATCTTCCGAGAATTGCACCTGACGCAAGCCGCGTACATCCTCGATACGTTTAACCGCGCGACCCGTTTCAGAACCGACCATATCCGCCGAAAATTCTTGATCGCGGAACACCGTTAGACCTTCTTTCAAAGAGAGCTGAAACCAGTCCCGACACGTCACGCGGTTGCCCGTCCAATTATGGAAATACTCATGGCCAATCACCGATTCGATACCGTCGAAATCGGCATCGGTGGCGATGCGCGGATTCGCCAACACATATTTGGTGTTGAAAATATTCAGCCCTTTATTTTCCATCGCGCCCATATTGAAATCATTCACCGCGACGATCATAAATCGCTCCAAATCCAGCTCTAAGCCAAAGCGTTGTTCATCCCACGCGATACTGTTTTTCAGCGAGGTCATGGCGTGCGCGGTCTTGTCTAAATTACTGGGTTCTACCCACACTTGCAGCAGCACTTTGCGACCCGAAGCCAATTTATATTGCTCTTCTTGGCAGACTAGATTCCCCGCCACTAAAGCGAACAAGTACGAGGGTTTTTTGAATGGATCTTGCCACAGCGCGTAATGTCGGCCATCGCCTAAATCGCCTTGTTCTATCAGGTTGCCGTTGCTTAACAACACCGGGTGTTTGGCTTTATCGGCGCGCAACATCACGGTGTATTTCGCCATCACATCGGGACGGTCGGGGAAGTAAGTAATCTTGCGAAATCCTTGCGCCTCGCATTGGCTGAAAAAATTTCCGTTCGATACATAAACGCCCATCAAGGAAGTATTTTTTGCGGGATGGATGCGTGTGACGATTTCTAAGGTGACGTTAGTCGGCGCGTTGAGAATGCGTAGTTGCGTGGCATCTAGGAGGTAGTCTTGGTTTGCTTTTAATCGTGCGCCATTCATGCGCAGTGAGACTAATTCGAGTTGCTCGCCGAGCAATTGCAAAGTGCTGTCGCTGCTTAAAGAATTGCGGCGCAGTACGGTGCGCGTACTAACCAAAGTCATTTGGGTATCAAGATCAAAAGCAACTTCAACGCTATCTACAAGGTAGCTGGGCGGAGTGTAATCAAGACGAAATACGCTGGCTGAATTTTTCATGGTGGACGAGTTGGAAGAGAAAAAATGCGCGGAGCTTAGCAGGGATTGCGCATCGCTTTAAGCGTGCGATGAATAAAGTTTTTTGCACGCAGCAGATTCCCCTAGACTGCGCAGCCCGCAGTTTGGCTATCCTGCGGATATTGACCTCAGCACCTTTTATTGGAGATCTTGCACAGGAAAAAAACGTTACTTGCTACTTTGCTGTTAGGAGCTTTTGCGCAGACTGCGCTGGCTGCGGATGTGGTTAAAATCGCTTTAACGGGGCCTTTTAGCGGTGGTTCTGCGCCTATGGGTACGTCGATGCGCGACGGTGCAAAATTGGCAATGAGTGAAATCAATTTGGCGGGCGGCATCAAGGTCGGCGGCAAAAGACGCGGCAGCAAGGCAAGCAAAAGCGGATGCGGCATTACTTGCCAAAGCCGATAGCGCAGCGCAAAAAGCCGCAAATATCGCAGCGGCAGAGCCTTACAGATTATAAATGGAGCAGTTACGCGCAGATTGGCAGGTGGCTAAAATGATATACGCGGGGCGTGCAGGTTACACACCAGCGGAAGTGCAAATAGCCGCGCAAACAGTTCAAAGCGCAGGGGCGGCGTATCGCGTAGCACGCAATTATTACAATTCATTACCAAAATAAAAAACCTTGCGCAGCTAGAAAAACGCGCGCAGGATAAGCGCAACTTTAGACAAGGGGCGCGCTATGAACGAAAAAAATGTCAACACCTTAAAAAATGCCGCACTGTTTAGCGCGGCATTAGTTTTTTGGCGATTGCGCGATTCCTTAGCCTTTGAAGAGTGGTTCGATATGCTTCTGTCGTTAGGCTTTTGGGTAGCGTTTTATGTCTTGATGGCACGTTTTTTAGCTTGGTTATCACGCGGATTAGATGCGGCAAAAGGCTGGAGTAGCAATCAAGCCTTAAAGCGCGATGCTAACAACACGGCGGAAAGTCTAGATTCCTCTTCGGGTGCGGATGCTGTGAGTTCTGAAAAATAGCCTTCAATCTTGGCGCGTTTGATTTTATTGACAACGTCCCAGTACTTAAAATAGTATGCGCGCCGCTTGGCTGTGCAACCTTGCATACGCGGCACACAGTCGAGCCACAATTCACAATCATCAAGTGTCACCACAACATCACCAAACAAATCAAAGGGGGCGGGGCTAAGTGAGATATTTTTTAACATTTTCGGAACTCCTTAAAAGTGCCGATTATGTTAGAAATGAATTTTACATAATATACATTATGCGTATTTAGCGAAGGGCAAACGTGGCACAGTTTGTGGAATAGTTTCGCCTGTTTTAACCCGCAAAGTACGCGACAACGGCACCCCTCTAAAAGCTCTTAAATCAAGGGGTTTAGGGGTTTGGATTTTCGTAGGGGTGTTGTCGTGGATGATGCTGGGATTTGCATCTATGGCACGCTCTCCGCTGGCGTTCTTCGGGGTGCTTTTACCCGCTGGGATGACTGCTCGTGTGGTCAGCCTGTGGGTAAACCCTGCCGACTGGCGCAAGCCACGCCAAAGGCGGCAGGGAGTTATCCATAGGCTGCGCACAGGCTGTGCGGCTCGGTGGCTAGCGCATGGCTTGGCGGTGATTTTAGGGCTTGCCTTTAACGGGCTTTGTGCCTTGTCCTTGCCGCTGTCTCGTGCGCATCATCCGCAGCTCTATAACTTGCCAGCGCGTACTGTGCCGCCGTCTTGGTGGCTGGTGGTGTCGTTGCGTCTATCTGGGCGGCTCGTTGTCTGGCTATATCGTGCCATTACCTCCTTAGAACTTCAAAGCTCCACTTCCTGCAAAACGCCTTTGGTTTATCGCGTGGCTAAACCGCGTCGAGGTGTGCAATGAGCCGCCTTCTATGCACGCGCCGCCGTTATATCTCGCCTGCATCCTTTAGCGATTTACGCAAGCAAAGCCTTTTAACGCGTAAGCAAGCCGCCGCCGCTTTGGATGTTACGCCGCGCACGATACAGAACTGGGAAACAGGCGGGGCGCGCATTCCGTGGATGGCGTATCGGATGTTGCGCATTCTGCGCGGCTATGAATTACCTGGCAAAGCATGGGAGGGTTGGTCGGTGCGGGGCTGCCAGTTGTTCCCGCCTGTCGGTCGCCCCATGGATTTGGTTTGGCTTGAGCAATTTCAATATGTGTACGCACAAGCACGGCTTTGGCGGCAAGGGTTCGCCTCCTTACGCGACCAATCAGGGGCTTCTAACGTGCTTGCCCTTCCTTGACTTGCGCCCTGCTCCTCTTGAGATAGGTCTGGTTTAGTGGACGGGCAAGTATTTCAATTATGCTACAGATTGCTGTCTGCTTGCATAAAACTGGTGAGCGACATCCGCTGGAATTTGGTTGTCTAGTTTCGCATGGCGGCGAATACGATTGTAAAAAACCTCGATGTACTCAAAGACCACTTGCTGTGCCTGCGCTCGTGTTGCAAAGCGGTAGTGGTGTAGGCTCTCCGTTTTCAACGTACCAAAGAAGCTTTCCATCGCCGCGTTATGCGAGCTTTGAGCTGCGCTCAAATGCCTGCGAAAGTCACTTCCCAACAGTTGCCTTGACGACTCATCGAAGTCGTCATGCCATAGCTTGCTTGCAACGCACGGTAAGCTACACTGCAATACTGACTGCCACGATCTGAATGATGTATCAAACCAACTTTAGGTTTTTTACGCCAATACGCGGCACGCAGCGCATCCATCACCAGCGTTTTGGTCATTCTGCTATCCATCGCCCAGCCCACGATTTCACAGGTGTACAGGTCTTTGACCGCAGCTAAAAATAACCAGCCTTCATCGGTTGGAATATAGGTAATATCAGCAACCCACACCTCATTCGGTGCGGTTCGAAAAAACTCGCGATTGAGGATATTGTCAGCGACGGGTAGCGAGTGTTTTGAATCCGTTGTGACTCTAAATTTCTTTTTATGCGTACAGTAAATGCCGTGCAGTTTACGCAATCGCTTAATGCGATTTAATCCAACGATAAAACCGTGCGCTGCCAGTTCATCACGAATCTTTAACGAGCCGTAAATACCCCGACCACGCTGGTGAGCCGCTTTGACGGCGGCGACCAATCGGTGTTCTTCTAAAACCCGTGCAGAAATGACTTTACCGCTGCTCCAAGCTTGATAACCGCTCTTGGCAATGTCTAATAATTTGCATAGCTTGGCGACAGGGTATTGACTGCGGAGCTTATCAATCAGGGTGTGTACTTCACTTCGCTACACGCGCGAAGTACACCGTCGCTTTTTTTAAGATGTCGCGCTCCATCTTGGCAATGGCTAATTCACGTTCCAACTCACGAATACGGAGCTGATCTGGCGAGAGCTTGGTTGCGCCTAAGCTGTCTTTGAGCGAACCTCAGCTCTGCTGATTTATCCAAGTGCGTAGAGACTTGGTTGCAATGTCTAATTTTTGGGCGGCTTCAGCTAACGTCAAACCTTGTTCAGTAACAAGCTTAATGGCTTCACGCTTAAATTCTTCGGTAAATATGCGACGGGGGATACGTTTCATGGCTTCTCCTAACAAGTTGGTAAAGTACATCAACTTGCCCGTCCACAAAAGCGGGTCTAACTCAGTTATTGCTAGACCTTAAATCATTCCCACTCTATCGTTGCGGGCGGCTTGCCAGAGATGTCGTACACCACGCGGTTAATGCCGCGCACTTCGTTGATGATTCGATTCGACACTTTGCCTAATAATTCGTAAGGCAGATGCGCCCAATGCGCAGTCATAAAGTCTTGTGTTTGCACGGCACGCAGCGAAACGACCCATTCATAAGTACGTCCATCGCCCATCACGCCGACGCTCTTGACGGGCAAGAAAACAGTGAAGGCTTGTGAAGTTTTTTCGTACCAAGTTTTGCCATCGTCAGCTTGGGTGGCACGCAGCTCTTCCATGAAAATTGCGTCCGCGCGGCGCAATAAATCTGCATATTCTTGTTTCACTTCGCCCAAAATGCGCACACCTAAACCCGGTCCCGGGAAAGGATGGCGATACACCATGCCGTGTTCCAAGCCCATCGCAACACCCAATTCGCGCACTTCGTCTTTGAACAATTCGCGTAACGGTTCGAGCAATTTCAGATGCAGGCTTTCTGGCAAACCACCGACGTTGTGGTGGGATTTAATGTTGTGCGATTTTTTGTTTTTACCACCACCCGACTCAATCACGTCAGGATAAATCGTGCCTTGCGCCAACCATTTTGCTTGCGGCAATTTCTTTGCTTCGCGCTGGAACACTTCGACGAATTCACGACCAATAATTTTGCGTTTTTTCTCTGGATCAGTCACGCCCGCGAGAAAGCCCAAGAACTCCGCACTAGCATCCACATGAATGACTTTTACGCCCAAATTGTCCGCAAATGTTTTCATCACTTCAGCCGCTTCATTCAAGCGTAACAAGCCGTTATCGACAAACACGCACGTTAGTTGCGCGCCGATGGCTTTATGCAATAACACCGCAGCGACCGACGAATCTACGCCGCCCGACAAGCCCAAAATCACTTCATCGCTGCCCACTTGCGCACGGATTTTTGCCACGGCTTCATCGACATAATTAGGCATCGTCCAATCTTTCGCACAGCCGCAAATATCATGCACAAAGCGATTCAGCATCGCCACACCTTGCACGGTGTGGGTGACTTCAGGATGGAATTGCAGCGCGTAAAAATGACGCGCTTCGTCTGCCATACCCGCAATCGGCGTAGTCGCGTTGCTGGCAATCACGGCAAAACCTGCGGGCAACGCCGTGACTTTATCGCCATGACTCATCCATACATCAATTAAGCCATGACCTGCCGCGTTGCTACGATCTTGGATGTCGCACAACAACGGCGAGTGACCTTGCGCACGAATTTCGGCGTAACCGAATTCGCGTACCAAACCCGTCTCGACCGCGCCGCCCAACTGCGCCGCCATGGTTTGCATTCCATAACAAATCCCCAACACAGGCACGCCTAACTCAAACACGATTTGCGGTGCGCGCGGCGTATCGCCTTCGGTCACCGAGTTCGGCCCGCCCGACAAAATAATGCCGCTCGGTGCGAAAGCGCGAATAAATTCCGCGTCCACATCGCAAGGATGTAGTTCGCAATAAACATGCGCTTCACGCACACGACGGGCAATCAGTTGCGTGTATTGCGAACCGAAATCGAGGATAAGAATTTTTTTCTGGGACATGGCTAGGAGTGGGGATTGATGAGTGCGGATTTAGGATTCAGGATTCAGGATTCAGGATTCAGGATTCAGGATTCAGGATTCAGGATTCAGGATTCAGGATTCAGGATTCAGGATTCAGGCACGCTCGACGTACGGAGCGAGCTTTTTAATCCTGCATCCCGTATCCAGCATCCTATTTTTTAATCAATATGATAGTTCGGTGCTTCTTTGGTGATTTGCACATCATGTACATGTGATTCGCGTATGCCGGAAGAGGTGATTTCGACAAACTCAGCTTTTTCATGCGTATCCGCAATGGTGGCGCAGCCGAGGTAGCCCATGCTGGCGCGTAAGCCGCCCATTAGTTGATGAATCACCGCCAACACGCTGCCTTTGTAAGGCACGCGCCCTTCCACGCCTTCGGGCACCAGCTTGTCTTGATTGCCTTCGCCTTCTTGGAAATAACGGTCGCTAGAGCCTTGCGCCATCGCGCCCAAACTGCCCATGCCGCGATACGATTTATACGAACGACCTTGGAATAATTCGATTTCGCCAGGTGCTTCTTCCGTGCCCGCAAACAAGCCGCCCAACATCACCACATGCGCGCCAGCCGCAATCGCTTTGGCGATGTCGCCTGAGTAACGAATTCCGCCGTCAGCAATCAGTGGCACGCCTGTGCCTTTCAACGCGTCCGCCACGCCTTGAATCGCCGCGATTTGTGGCACGCCCACGCCTGCAACAATGCGCGTGGTGCAAATTGAGCCTGGGCCGATACCGACTTTCACGCCATCCGCACCATGCTTAACCAAAGCCAACGCGGCTGCACCCGTGGCGATATTGCCGCCGATCACTTCGATATGCGGGAAGTTTTTCTTCACCCATTGCACGCGATCCAACACGCCTTGCGAATGCCCGTGCGCGGTATCCACCACGATGACATCTACGCCCGCTTCAGCTAACAACGCCACGCGTTCTTCCGTGCCTTCGCCCACACCCACCGCCGCACCTGCGCGCAAGCGACCTTGTGCGTCTTTACACGCCAACGGATGTTCGCTGGATTTCAAAATATCTTTAACCGTCATCAAGCCGCGCAATTCAAACGCGTCATTAACCACCAACACGCGCTCGATGCGATGCTTGTGCATCAAGCTGCGTGCTTCGTCCAAACTGGTGTTTTCTTTAACGGTAATCAGACGCTCGCGCGGGGTCATGATGTTTTGAATGGACTGATCCAAGTTGTTTTCAAAGCGCAAATCGCGGTTGGTGACAATACCGACCAACTGCTTACCTTGCACCACGGGCAAGCCCGAAATTTTATGTTGACGCGTCAAACTCAACACATGACGCACCGTCATATCAGGGCTAATCGTGATGGGATCTTTCACTACGCCACTCTCAAAACGCTTCACCTTAGCGACTTTCGCCGCCTGTGCGTGCGACGACATATTTTTATGAATGATGCCGATACCGCCCTCTTGTGCCAACGCAATCGCCAGACGCGATTCCGTCACCGTATCCATCGCAGCGGACATCAAAGGAATGTTGAGGTGAATTTTGCGAGTGAGTTGAGTGCGTAAAGCAACATCGCGCGGCAATACATTAGAGTAAGCGGGAACGAGCAAAACGTCGTCGAAGGTCAGAGCTTTTTGAATGATGCGCATGGTAGTCCGTTTCGGCAAAGCGCGGATTATACGCATCATCGCGAGGATGGTAAATCAGTGTGATTCGTGACAGGGATTTGTGGGAGGAATGTAGGTCGGGTTCCGCCAGCTAAACCACCTGAGCACAAGAGCGCAGCGTCATCCGACAAAAACGAGACTGAAAAATCTAGGATGACCAATACAGCGGCTCTTGTCTTCAGTTGGTTTAGCTGGGTTATCCGAGCGACGAGCTTATTTTGCTGGATGAGAACAAGCTTCCCGATAATGTGTTGCAAATGCCTCATTACCTGAAACCACATCAAGCATTATTTGAATAATCAAGAGAGCACCTGGAACGATACCTTCTTCATCTATTTCTTCCTGATCAAAATCAGGATTGATGGGGATTTCGAGATTGACAACCCACCAGACTTCAATTTTTCTCAATAGCGTTATCACTTCTTGAAATCTCTCAATATGCTTAATGTCAGCACCGCCCAAAATAAGCGATGGCAGCTCGTGAGCAAGTAAATTTCTAGTGTCTTTAATACGCTCAAATAATTCAAAATCGCTTTTATCTATAACTCCATTTTCAATAAGCCAATCTAATGATGCATACAAGGGGCTTTTTTTTCTGGAGAGAACAGATATTTGATATTTTTCATCAACAATATCTCCGCCTGCGTCAAAACCAACCGTGTAGAAAGAGCGTATGCGACCAACTATCGACTCCTTCAAAAGCTCAAAAGCAGTTACATATAGTGAGGTCGAAATTAACCTCTCCTTCAGTACAGCAGGTGTCAGTAGTTGTTCCCATTGATTTGTGACCGTCATATAGTTTTGACTAATTAGTTACAGCAATACTGGAAACCTTACAGTGCAGTTTCGTTAGTCTCGCCAGTGCGAATCCGAATCACTTGCTCGATGCTGGAAATAAAAATCTTGCCGTCACCGATTTTGCCGGTGTGCGCGGCTTTGATAATGGCTTCCACGGCGGTATCCAACATGGCTTCTGCGATAACCACTTCCACTTTAATTTTCGGTAAAAAATCGACTACATATTCTGCACCGCGATACAACTCGGTATGCCCTTTTTGCCGACCAAAGCCTTTAACTTCGGTGACAGTTAAACCGCTCACGCCCAATTCCAACAAGGCTTCACGAACTTCGTCTAATTTGAATGGCTTAATCACGGCTTCGATTTTTTTCATGGCAGACCTCTAGGAAAGATAAATGGGAAAACAAAAAACAGGCGCGATTGTAGCAATTTATATTATTTCGTTTTCGTTAAAAACACGGTGATTTCTTCTCTATCGTGATAGAGCTGCTTGGCACTCAAACGGTAATTGATGCCCTCTTCTTCTAAACGTTTGCGGATGCCGCCTAGCGCGCTATCGACGGCACTCAGGCGTTGTTTCATCGGTAATTTCAGATTGAAAATCGCTTGCTTACACCAGCCTGATACAAACCAAGTTTCCATCAAACTCGCCACTTTGGCGGGCTTTTCTATCATGTCGCAAATCAGCCAATCGACATTTTTGGCTGGCTGAAATTTGAAGCCGTCTTGACGCAAATGCGTGACCAATTTATGCCCCGCCAACACGCCCTTCATCGGGCCGTTATCCACCGCTGTGACGCGGATACCGCGCTTGACCATTTGCCACGTCCAGCCGCCTGGAGCCGCGCCCAAATCCACTGCTGTCATGCCGCTGCGCAACATCCGTGTTTGCGCGGCTTTGTCCATAAACACGTCGATTGCTTCAGCGAGTTTTAAGGTCGAACGGCTCGGTGCTTCGGCTGGCATATTTTGGCGATGAATGCCCATCAAGGCGGAGGAGCTGTTGTAAGGATCGCTGCTGGCGATAACCACCGTATTGGTGTCGGGGAAAAATAAATGCAAGCGCGGCAAATGATAGTTGCGATAGTTGGCGGCTTTATCGTCGTCCGCCTCGCTACTCGCAGCGGCATTAGGCAGCTTGCCTTTTGCCAGCAATGCCGCTTCTAACAGCGGTTGAAAGCGCCGCGTAAATGCCGACAAAGTTTTGCCATCATTGGTGTCGGGCACTTCTAAATACAGCTCGCCAAAACTTTCTTTCAGCGCGCAAATCGCTTGCACAATGGGCGTTAAGCGATCGCGCTCAGGCAAGGGGCGCAACACGCTATGCACGCGCAACAACTGCCGCGCAAAAATCAACTCGTCATAACGCATGGCATGTTGATCAACTGCCAGCAAAGCCAAGCCGCTGTTTTCTTGCACCACATAAGGCTGCGCCAATACAGGCTGTTGTGCGCGCGCCATCCGCTGCGCTTCCTGCAAACAATCCGCCTCAAAACCGGGACGGCAATACATCAGCCAAGCAGTTTGATGAGGGTATTTTTGCAAGCGTTCTTGCAGTTGCGCAAAGCAGTTTTGCGGTGCGGTGGCGGGAGATTTAGTCGTCATAATTTTTTGGCGGAACTGGTTATTTGAGACGGGGCAACTGCAAATGCCAATGAATGGCAGCGAGACGAATCACCACGATGGTGGACATGGCGCATAACATCGCGGCGGCTTGGTTTAAGGCATAAGCATCCAGTGCGATAAACAACAATGCGCCCGCGAGTGAGGCGGTGGCGTAAATATCGGTGCGGAAAATCAACGGTAATTGATTGCATAAAATGTCACGCAACACGCCGCCAAACACGCCCGTAATTACGCCCATTAGCGCGGCAATCAGCCAAGGTGCGCCTAGTTTTAATGCGACGCTGGTGCCGATCACGGTAAACAACGCCAAGCCAATTGCATCAGGAATTAAAAAGAGATTTTTTGGTAAAGCTAATTTTCGCCCTAAGAAAAAGGTCAGCGTGCCCGCCACTAAACCCACCACCACATACACGGGGTCGTGTATCCAATACACAGGCAAACGTCCCAACAAAATATCGCGCAGCGTGCCGCCGCCTATGCCAGAAATTACCGCAATCACCAATACACCGAATAAATCCAAATCGCGGTGACGCGCTTCTAAAGTAGTGGTGATGGCGCAGATGGCGACCGCGCACAGGTCTAATAGATAAATCAAACTCATGATTTCGCGACGAGGACAAATTGAAGGCGCGCATTATACGAGCGTAGTGACAGCGTTTCCCTAGAAATTTGCCTAGCGAGCAAGCGTCGTTAAGTAAAAAAGCACGCCGTTGTCATCGCGACAACGGCGTGCTTAAAGTTGCAAAGGGTTACGCCAGACGAAAAATCTAATGCTTAATCGCGATTGTCGTGGCTTCTACCACAGCAGGAACAACCGCAATTAGCTCGGTTATTTCCAGCGGCACAGGCTGACGTTCCAACGCTAACGCCAACACTTCCTCTATCCATTTGACTGGGTGAATGTCCAATTTGTTTTTGATGTTGTCAGGAATCTCGGCGAGATCTTTAACGTTCTCTTGCGGAATCAAAACAATTTTGATTCCGCCACGTTGCGCCGCAATCATTTTTTCTTTCAATCCACCAATCGGCAACACTTCGCCACGCAAGGTAATTTCGCCCGTCATCGCGACATCGGCACGCACTGGAATCCCCGTTAATGCCGAGACAATCGCGGTACACATACCAGCCCCCGCACTCGGTCCGTCTTTGGGCGTAGCCCCTTCAGGCAAGTGAATATGCAAATCGGTTTTTTGGTAAAACTCAGGGTCGATGCCTAAGCGTTGCGCACGACTACGCACCACACTCAACGCCGCTTGTATCGACTCTTGCATCACGTCGCCCAACTTACCCGTCGTGGTGGTTTTACCTTTGCCTGGCAACACCGCCGCTTCAATAGTGAGCAGCTCGCCGCCCACTTCTGTCCACGCCAAGCCGGTGACTTGTCCGACCTGATTATTTTTCTCCGCCACACCATAAGAATAACGACGCACGCCTAAGTATTTATCCAAATTGCGCGAGGTAATGGTGACTTTGCCGTCCTTAGCTTTAAGCAACAAAGCCTTCACCACTTTGCGGCAAATTTTAGAAATCTCGCGCTCTAGCCCGCGCACACCTGCTTCGCGAACGTAGTAACGCACGATGTCGCGCAAGGCACTTTCGGCGATGTGAATTTCTTCCAGCTTGAGACCGTTATTTTTAATCGACTTAGGCACTAAATAACGTGTCGCGATATTAATTTTTTCGTCTTCCATATAGCTGGAGACAAAAATAATTTCCATACGATCGAGCAGCGCGTCAGGGATGTTCAGGCTATTCGCGGTGGCAACAAACATCACGTCCGACAAGTCGTATTCGACTTCAACATAGTGATCAACGAAGCTGCTGTTTTGCTCAGGATCGAGCACTTCAAGCAAGGCAGACGAAGGATCGCCGCGCATGTCCGTGCCCATTTTGTCAACTTCATCCAATAAAAACAGCGGATTTTTTACGCCGACTTTAGTCATGTTTTGCAAAATCTTACCCGGCATCGAACCAATGTAAGTACGGCGATGACCGCGAATCTCCGACTCGTCACGCACGCCGCCCAAGGCCATGCGCACAAACTTACGATTGGTCGCGCGCGCGATAGATTGACCAAGCGACGTTTTACCCACTCCTGGCGGACCCACTAAACACAAAATCGGTGCTTTTAATTTATCTACGCGTTGTTGCACGGCGAGATATTCCATGATGCGTTCTTTGACTTTATCTAAGCCGTAATGGTCTTCTTCCAGCACCGTTTCAGCTTGCTTTAAGTCTTCCGAAATTTTGGTTTTTTTCTTCCAAGGCAAAGCCACCAACACGTCAATAAAGTTGCGCACCACGGATGCCTCGGCTGACATCGGCGACATCAAGCGCAGTTTTTTCAGCTCAGACTCGGCTTTAGTACGCCCTTCTTTGGACATGTGCGCGGCTTTGATTTTTTTCTCTAGCTCGTCGAGATCAGCACCGTCTTCGCCCTCACCGAGTTCTTTCTGAATGGCTTTAACTTGCTCATTCAAATAGTACTCACGCTGACTCTTTTCCATCTGACGTTTAACCCGTCCACGGATGCGTTTTTCCACTTGCAAAATGTCGATTTCAGCCTCTAACAGACCGAGCAAATGCTCCAGACGCTTCGCCACGTCGATGACTTCTAGCACTTCTTGTTTTTGCTCTAATTTGAGCGGCAAGTGCGCGGCGATGGTATCAGCCAAGCGACCCGCATCGTCAATGCTGGCAAGCGATGTAAGGATTTCGGGCGGCACTTTTTTGTTGAGTTTAACGTACTGATCGAACTGCGCAATCAGCGCGCGACGCATCGCTTCCGATTCGCTATTTGAACCCGCTTCAGAGGCGACCGCTTCGACTTCGGCATTGTAATGACTGCCCAAATCCACCACGCGCAACAACTTCACGCGTTGTGTGCCTTCAACCAGCACTTTGACCGTGCCATCGGGCAGTTTGAGCATTTGCAAAATGTTCGCCATGCTGCCGATTTGGTACATATCGTCAGTGTGCGGATCGTCCTTGGCAGCGGATTTTTGCGCCACCAACACGATACCACGCCCTGCGTCCATCGCGTTTTCCAAAGCCTTAATTGACTTGGTACGACCGACGAACAGCGGAATCACCATGTGCGGGAAAACTACCACATCGCGCAACGGCAATAAGGGATGTAAATTTTGTGGGCTAATACTTAGGGAGGTATCTTGAGCAGTCATGGCAAACCTCTGTTAGGAATTGAAAGGTTAAATGGGGATGGCTGAAAATAATTCAAGCATCCCCATCATCACAAGATAAAAATTTCAGTGGTTAAATTAAGCGGCTTTGTGTGCGTCGGAATAAATAATCAGTGGCTTAATTTCGCCAGCCGTTTCATCCAACACCACTTTGCTGACGTTGTTCATGGAAGGCAAATCAAACATCACATCGAGCAAGGCATGTTCCAAAATCGAACGTAGTCCACGCGCGCCAGCCTTACGCGCTAACGCTTTGCGGGCGATAGCTTGTAACACGCCCGTATGGAATTCCAACTCAACATTTTCCATCGCCAACAGTTTTTGATACTGCTTAGTCAGCGCGTTTTTGGGTTGCGTCAAAATCGTCACTAGCGCTGCTTCGTCTAGCTCCTCTAAGGTTGCCACCACTGGCAAACGCCCAACGAACTCAGGAATCAAACCAAACTTAATCAAATCTTCTGGCTCAACATCGCGCAAGGTCACACCTGCTTTGCGTTGTTCCGCACTGACGATAGTCGCACCAAAACCAATACTGACTTTTTCAGAACGATTGCGGATGACTTTTTCTAAACCATCAAACGCACCACCACAGATAAACAAAATGTTGGTGGTATCGACTTGCAGAAAATCAGTGTTGGGATGCTTGCGTCCACCTTGTGGCGGAATCGAAGCCTTCGTACCTTCGATCAATTTGAGCAAAGCTTGCTGCACGCCCTCGCCTGACACGTCGCGGGTAATCGACGGATTATCTGACTTGCGTGAAATTTTGTCGATTTCGTCGATGTAGATAATACCGCGCTGCGCTTTTTCGACGTTGTAATCACACGCCTGCAACAGTTTTTGGATGATATTTTCTACGTCTTCGCCGACATAACCCGCTTCGGTCAAAGTGGTCGCATCTGCCATTACAAAGGGCACATCCAACAAGCGCGCCAGCGTTTGCGCCAGCAAGGTTTTACCCGAACCCGTAGGGCCAACTAAAAGAATATTACTTTTAGATAACTCCACGCCGTCTTTATGGTCGCTTTTCAAACGCTTGTAGTGGTTATAAACCGCCACCGACAAAATGCGTTTGGCTTTTTCTTGACCAATCACATAGTCATCCAGCGAGGCACAAATTTCTTTAGGCGTAGGTAAGTCAGATTTAGGCGCAGCGATATTCAACGCCTGCGCCTCTTCTTTCATAATGTCGTTGCACAGCGTGATGCACTCGTCGCAGACGAACACTGAAGGACCTGCAATGAGCTTTTTCACTTCGTGCTGGCTCTTGTTACAGAACGAGCAGTACAGCAATTTTTCGCCCGTATTATTGTCGTTAGCCATGATAAAACCTCTTAATTTTTGCTTGCCGCAGCGCGAAAACTCACTAGCAACTTTGACTTAGTTACGTTTTTGCAAGACTTGATCAACCAAGCCGTATTTAACTGCATCGTCCGCGCTCAAGAAGTTATCGCGATCGGTGTCGCGCTCAATTGCCTCAACGGTTTGACCCGTGTGATGCGCCAACATTTGATTCAATTTTTGCTTCAAATACAAAATTTCGCGAGCGTGAATTTCGATGTCGGAAGCCTGACCACGGAAGCCGCCCAAAGGCTGATGTATCATCACACGCGAGTTAGGCAAACAGAAACGCTTACCCTTCTCACCCGCCGTCAACAAAAATGCGCCCATGCTAGCCGCCTGACCGATGCACAAGGTACTCACATTGGGCTTGATGAACTGCATGGTGTCGTAAATCGCCATCCCCGCCGTGACCGAGCCACCGGGTGAATTGATGTAAAAATGAATGTCTTTGTCAGCACTTTCAGATTCCAAAAACAACATTTGCGCGACGATTAAATTGGCTGAAAAATCGTTGACCTCGCCCACCAAAAACACCACGCGCTCTTTGAGTAAACGCGAGTAAATATCATAAGCACGTTCGCCGCGACCACTGGTTTCCACCACCATCGGAATCATGCCGATATTTTGCGGCTCAAAATCGCGCAGCATGTTATGAATTCCCCATCAACTCAGCAAAAACTGCTGTTTTTTCAGTCACTTTTGCTTGGCTCATTACCCATGCCACAACATTTTCTTCTAACGCCAAGTTTTCAACTTCTTGCAAACGCTTAGGATCCGCCGCGTACCAACGCACCACTTGCTCAGGCTCGTCAAAACTTTGCGCATATTCTTGTACCAAGGCTTTCACTTGCTCAGGCTTAGCTTCCAGCTTATTCGCCTTCACCACTTCTGCCAAAATTAAGCCCAATTTAACGCGCTTAGTCGCTTGCTCGGCGAACAACTGCAAAGGCAATTGCATTCCGCCCGCCTTCATGCCGCGCTGCTCCATATCGCGTAAAGTTTGCTGCATCAGAGCTTTAGATTCCCACTCCACCAAGGCTTTAGGCGCATCAAAGGTGGTGACTTTCAACAACGCGTCCATCGCTACATCTTTGTTGCGCACTTTCAAACGGCGATCCAGCTCGCGCTGCAAGTTTGCTTTGATTTCGCTGACTAATTTAGTCACATCACCACCCGCCACACCAACCGCTTCAGCGAACGCCGCATCCAATGCTGGCAATTGCGGAGCCTCAACTTTATTCAACGTAATCGTGAAAGTCACTTCCTTACCTGCCACATCTTTACCGTGATAAGTTTCAGGGAACGTCATATTAAACGATTTAGTTTCAGCAACTTTCATACCGATAATTGCCGCTTCAAACTCAGGCAACATGCGCCCCACGCCAATTTGCACGGGGTAATCTTTCGCTTCGCCACCTTGGAAAATTTCACCATCCAATTTGCCCGTAAAATCCACAGTCACCTTATCTTCAGACTGCGCTGCGCGATCAGCAGCGACAAACTCCGCACGCTGCTTACGCAAAGTTTCAATAGTGTTATTGACATCCGCTTCTGACAGCGCGTAAGTAGTGCGCTCTAAAACTTCTGCCGCCAAACTACCCACCACAACTTCTGGATAAACCTCAAAAGTTGCGCTGTATTCGATTTTTTCGGCCTTCAAATCAGCCGTTTTCACATCAAATTCTGGATAGCCCGCCACTTTTAAGTTTTGCGCTTGCGCTGCATCTGCAAAAGAATTTTGCAGAGCTTCGCCCAAGGCTTCTTGATGCGCTTGTGCGCCGTAGTACTGTTCAAGAACTTTAGTCGGGATTTTGCCAGGACGGAAACCCGCAATTTTCGCAGTACGACCAATTTTTTTCAGGCGCGCCGCAACCTCACCCAAAATAGCTTGTTGAGGAATAAAAGCATTGATGCGACGTTCTAACGCGCTCACAGTTTCTACGCTGGACATGTTGAGTTCCTTGAGATTGATTGAGTTGAGGATAATTTGAAAAAAGAGAGACTCGAAGAACAATCTATCTAATTGAAATTGCTGTTAAATTTTTTAGAAGATTGAAAGTGTTCCTGTTGATGTTCCTAAAACGCATTTTCAACAGCATTTTGGACAAGGATTTATCTTAACGAGCTATTCGATTTTAGTCAATCTCATCACCAATCATCCCGTTCATCCCAGACTCCGCGCTCACTTGGATTGGCGGGCAAAATGGCAACGCCCTCGGTAAAAAAATCTCCGACGGCTTCGCAGCAGACACCCCCAATTTATGCTCCCAAGCAATTCAACGTTACTACCATCCACGCGCTGCAGACTTGGCTAAAAAATTGGGTTAGACTTTTTTTTGCAGTTACATTATTGTAGTAACAAATGCGCATGGATATAAACTTTGAATGGGATGACGCAAAAGCCCGCAGCAATATCAAAAAGCACCACGTTAGCTTTGAAATTGCTGCGCGTGTATTTCTTGACCCACTAGCACTAACGCATCAAGACCGCATTGAGAATGGCGAATATCGCTGGCAAACACTTGGAATGGTTGACGGATTCTTACTGCTACTGGTGGCGCACACCGTTCATCATGAAGGCGAGGGTGAAATTATTGAGATTATTTCAGCGCGGAAAGCTGACAAGAAGGAGCGAGCATATTATGAAAAAGACCGTTAAATTTACATTGAACGCAGCAAATATCTCTGCGCTTACCAATGCTCAAAAGACTGAGATTGTCGCTTTGTCTAACATGCCAGATGCCAACATTGATTTTAGCGATATAGCCAGATTGTCGCGGGAAGACTGGAAAGCCGCCGTGAGCAACCCGCTATACCGTCCGACAAAAACATCAACCACCATTCGAGTCGATACGGATGTCTTAACTTGGATGAAATCTAAAGGCAAAGGCTATCAAACGAGAATCAATGCGATATTGCGCGATGCCATGCTGCGGGAAATAAAGCGGTAAAGTCGTCGAAGGCGTTGTCTCCGCCTCTCTATGGGCGTTCGCTCATCTCGATACCGATGGCGAAGGACTCGGTCAGCGCACTCAACATGGTTATGTCTTCATGCTTAATCTCCTCTTAACCCCTCTACTCATGGTTATCGGGTTAATCCTCTCTCTGCTCGTGATGAAGGTCGTCGGCACGCTCTTCGCCTCCCTTTTCTTCGTCGCTATGGCAGATAATCAAGCCGATAGTTGGACAGGGTTGCTCTCCATCATCGCTTATATCGTTATCTTCTGTTCAATCTCCGTCATGCTCGTCACCAATGCCTGTGACCTCATCCATTTCATCCCAGATTCCGCCCTCACTTGGATTGGCGGGCAAAATGGCAACGCCCTCGGTAAAAAAATCTCCGACGGCTTCGCAGCAGGTACCGCAGGCGTCGCAGCTATGATGAATTCTTCCGGTATGATGGGTAACGGCAGCACAAATAGCGCTCGTATCAATAAACTTAAAGAAAAAGCCGAGGAGAGAAATAAGAAGAAGGATGAAGCGGGTGGCGATAAAGGGGGGAAATAACTTCGCCCTGTGCGGGCAAGCACAAGGGCGTCGCCCTTGACCTACTCTAAAACCTTGAGTTATTAAAGCAAAAAAAGACAGCGATTAGGCTGTCTTTTTTATTGGGTAAACAGATAGCTTATCTGTGCCATTTGATGGCTTCTTTGTTATCTTTAAGCCCTTGAATGTACTCTTTTTCGTCTCTTGGGAGGACGCCAACAGTCTCATAAGTTGTTTTTATAACCTGCTCATCTTCAAACTTCTCGAAGTATTTTTGCGTTGCCATTGCGGTAAATGCTTTAGGGTCGCTTAACGGTACGCTTACACCCGCTTCTTTTAACTGAGCTAATAATTCTTCTTCTGTTTCAACACGCGCATTCAGTTTAGCGCGGACATTGTGAATCGTCCCCATCGCCTTGTTAAAACTAACCTTCCAGTTATTCAGTCCTTCTTGGAGGTTTCTATTTCTTATTCTTGCGATGTCGTTATCTAATGAATCCAGCGAGGGTCCACTTGGGCGCGCCATATTGCCGAGTGCGGTGCCTATCACTAATGGCGAATTCAACTCTGAAGTGCAACGCAGGTTCGTTCTTTAACGTAGCTTAATTGCACGCCGAAGAATACTTCATGTGGCGACCTAAATCCCAACACTTTGCGCGGGCGATGATTGAGTTTATCTACCGCACGTTGCACCTCTTCATCGGTAATCTCATGCAACGCCATGCCTTTCGGGAAGTATTGGCGCAATAAGCCATTGCTGTTCTCGTTTAAGCCGCGCTCCCACGAGTGGTACGGATGCGCAAAGTAAATGTCCGCGCTTAAGCTCGTAGCCATCTGTTCATGCTCCGCAAACTCTTTGCCGTTATCGAGACCGCAAGGGTCTTCCCACAAAACATGTCGCGTAAACGCTCGTGTTTTTGAATGAAAGGTAATCGTGTGGCACTTGGCCTTGTGCGGCGCCAGCAAACGCTTGATTTGCGCCGTGACACCTGCCGCGTGTTTACTCCGTATCGGAGCCGCTAAGACATAGCGCGACTTGCGTTCTGCCAAGGTCACTAAGCCGCCTTGATGGTTTTGACCAATCACGGTATCGCCTTCCCAATCGCCAATGCGACTTCGTGTTGCCACAATGTCAGGACGCGCGTCGATACTCACGCGGTTGCGTATCATGCCGCGTCGTTCTTGGCCGCTGCCATACCGTTTGCGCCTAGGCTTTTGACTACGCAAGGTCAGGTGTAACTCACCGCCTAGGCGTTTGTCCGCATAGATGTGTTGGTAAATTGTTTCGTGGCAGATGGATACCCCGCCCTCGTAGCGCAAACGATTGGACACTTGTTCGGGACTTAAGTCTGTGCGTATCAGGCTGTCCACGACGTGCCAATCGGCTGCCGAGAATCGTTTGCCGTTGAGACAGGCGCGTTTGCGTTCATCCCGAAAGCGTTGTGCTTGGGCGGGTCGCCAGCCGCGCTGGCCTTGGTTACGCGTCAATTCACGCGAGAGGGTAGATTTATGTACGCCGACTTCGCGTGCGATGGCAGCTTGTGTAAAGCCTGCTTTTTTGAGTCCTGAAATCTGGTATCGTTGCTCGCTGGTGAGCTGGGTGTAAGGCTTCATTCGTGTTCCTTTTACTTGGTCGTTTAAGCGTCACGATGTTATCGCAGCTCACCACCTAATTTGTTTGTAAAAGTTGCACTTCAGAGTTGAATCCGCCGCTCCTATGTTGGTTTTATTGCCTAATCATTTAATCATCAAATGCACACCAACGGTGCGCCTAAATCCCCGATTACCACAAATCCACAGCAAGACAGTTAGCTAGGCAACCAGCCTTCTCTCAATACGTCATCCATACTCCACGGACACGCCTCTGCAAAGGTATCAATGTCCATTCCCGTTTCGTTTTCTGCTTGTAATTTTGCCTTCCCCCACACAATTTCAGTCCATTGCTCATCAGCAAACTTGGTGCGAAGACTTGGTGCTTCTTGAAGTGAGTACAAAACATCTTTTCGCTGGGTTTTAATCGTCAGCTGCCAACTTTTACATTGTCTGGTCGGTTGATGTTGCCATTTCAACAAATGTGCCAAAAAAACCGCCATACGACTGGCTAATTCGCGTTGTTCGCTTTTGCCCACGTCTTCGATTTCCTCTGCAAGATGCTCTAAATCTAACTGGTTAAACTTACCCATGCGGATAAAAGCAGCTTGCTCGTTTGCCCATGCGATGACATCTGTGTTGTATGAGGCAGACATGTTGCTTCCTTTATTCGAAAAAACCACCAGACTAAGTA
>CAVVRT010000001.1:0-642162 GCA_963750775.1 uncultured beta proteobacterium | reverse complement strand
AAAAACGCGGTGTCGTATTCATCGGCCTCAATCACGAAAAATCCTCCGACTAGACTCCCGCTCCCTTCGGGGGAGGGGTGGGGTGGGGGAAGTCGCGCTGAAATGCCAAAATTTTCTGGCACACCGCCGATGAGAAAGCCCGGCGTTAATCCCGCGTATTCCAATATCCACGCCAACATCGAAGTCGTGGTGGTTTTGCCGTGCGTCCCCGCCACAGCCAACACCCATTTATCGCGCAGCAAAGTATCGGACAACCATTGCGGGCCCGACGCGTAAGGCAGATTGCGATTCAGGATTTCTTCCATCAGCGGGTTGCCGCGCGTCACCACATTGCCGATGACATACACGTCCGCATTCAGCGATAACTGCTCCACACCAAAGCCTTCGATGAGTTCGATGCCTTGCGCTTCCAGCTGCGTACTCATAGGCGGATAGACGTTCGCATCGCAACCCGTGACGCGATAGCCCGCTTGCTTGGCGATGGCCGCAATGCCGCCCATAAACGTGCCGCAAATGCCGAGAATGTGGATGTGTTTGCTCATAAAAATGTACCGCGAAAATTTATGTTTTAAGGGGTTTGCTAGGCGCGAAAAATAAAATATACCGCACCCATCATGCACAGCGCGGCGTACAGATAATCCCACTTCAGTGGCTGGTGCATATACAACACCGCGAACGGCACGAACACCAGCAGCGTGATGACTTCCTGCATGATTTTCAACTGCCCCAAATCCATCACGCTATAGCCGATGCGATTGGCGGGTACTTGAATCAAATACTCAAATAAGGCGATGCCCCAACTCACCAACGCCGCGATATACCAAGGCGACGTGGCGAAGTTTTTTAGATGTCCGTACCAGGCGAAAGTCATAAATAAATTGCTCACGGCAAGCATCAAAGCCGTGAGCAATAAGGGGTTGGAGATTAGATTCATTTTTGTTTGGATTGCACGGAAGCGCAAATTTTGTCTTTTGCATCTTCCCAATCACGAAATAATGCCAAGCCCTGCACAACCAATTGTTCGCGCATATTCAAAACTTCGCAATGCCATGCGGGTGAAGGCATCTCGTAATCTTGATTTTCAGTTGCTGGGGAATTATCCAAAATTGAGAGTGAAGTAAGTTAGATGTTCAGCTGACCTACTTCGGCGGCTTTAGCGCACGCCCAGCAATTCCACATCAAACACCAGCGTCGCATTGGCAGGAATCACGCCACCCGCACCGCGTGCGCCGTAGCCCATTGCGGCAGGAATAATCAGCGTGCGCTGACCGCCCACTTTCATGCCCGCAAAACCCTGATCCCAACCCTTGATAACCTGTCCACCGCCCAGCCCGAAGTTAAACGGCTGACCGCGATCACGCGAGCTGTCGAATTTTTTGCCTTTGTGTTCAGGCGCGGCTGCGTCGTACAACCAGCCCGTGTAATGCACCGAGATGTCGCGTCCCGCAATTGCTTCCGCGCCCGTGCCCAATTTCGTGTCGTTCTTAATCAATTCGCTCATGCTGCTTTGCTCCATAGTAGGTTGAGTGGTTGCGGCAGGTTTAGTGCACGCAGTGGTAACGAAAGTCACGGACAATAACAGCCCGAACAACAGTTTTGAAATCATTTTCATCCCCAAAAAAATTATTCAACATCCAATAATTCAACATCAAAAATCAGTTTAGCATTGGCCGGAATCACGCCACCCGCACCGCGCTTGCCGTAGCCCATTTCTGGCGGGATCACCAGCGTGCGCTGGCCGCCGATTTGCATTCCTTGCACGCCCGCATCCCAGCCCTTAATGACACGCCCCGCGCCTAGCGGAAACTCGAACGGTTCGTTGCGGTCGCGTGAACTATCGAACTTCACGCCCTTGTTGTTTTGCGCATTCTTGTCGAACAACCAGCCGGTGTAATGCACCGTCACCAATTGCCCCGCTTGAGCTTCCGCGCCTTCACCTTTTTTAATCTCGACGATCTCGGTGCGGATGACGCTCAACAGTTTCACCTCGAACAACAACGTCGCATTTGGCGGAATGTCATTGCCCGCACCTTGCTCGCCATAGCCCATCTCCGACGGGATAATCAGCGTGCGCTGACCGCCTTCGCGCATACCCGCCACACCCTCGTCCCAACCTTGAATCACATGACCCGCACCAAGCGGAAAATCGAATGGATCGTTACGGTCGAGTGAGCTATCAAATTTCGCGCCCTTGCTATCCGGCGCACCTTCGTCATACAGCCAGCCCGTGTAATGCACGATAACGGTTTGCCCCGCCTGCGCCTCCGCGCCTTCGCCCAGTTTAGTGTCGGTTTTGATGAGTGTGGTCATGTTGCTATTTCCTTAATAGTTGGTGATTTGTAGGGTGAGCTGCGCAGCTTATGTGATTTTGTACTTTGCTTGCTTCTGTAGAAGTGCTAGCTGCTCATTTTCTGACGGGGCAATAGGAATGGCTTGCACTAACCCTGTTGTTTGGTCTGCAACTTCTTCAAGTCGTTTTTTGGTTGTTTCGGCATATTGAGCATCAATTTCAATACCAATATATTTTCGACCTGTTAATTTTGCAGCAACAAGCGTCGAACCACTGCCGCAAAATGGATCGAGAACTATTTGTCCTTTTTGTGTGGCTAACTCAATAAGGGCTTGCATCAATCGAACGGGTTTTTGTGTCGGGTGGAAGCCAGTTTCACCTGCTGCAAACCCGCTATGCAAAACATTGTCTGGCGAACTTTCGTATTTAAGAAAGGCTTCCTCATTAAAAGCCCCTATACCATGCAAGAGGACATTATCAGCGATTGTGCCGCCCATTTTATAAGGCTTGGTAAACCATAAGACAGGCTCAAATGTTGGACGTAAATTCCCTACTCTCCATCCATGCCAAGCAAGTGAATTGACATGGTCGCCACGACGTTCGTAAACGATGCTAATTCTCTGTGCTCTATGCGGTGCGCGTTGGCGCATCCAAGAAAACATATCCTTGAATGTAAAACCAGAGTCTTCAAGGGCAGTAATACAACGGTGTGAGAATCTACGACCCGCGAAAATAAAAACGGAGCCGCCTGGTTTTAGCACTCGCAACCATTCATCAGACCATTTTGAACACCAATCGTAATATTGCTTAGGAATTGCTCTATCCGCTTCAGACCAACCATTGATAGGTTTACCACGTTTTTTGAAGACTGCACCAGCTTTCAATTGAGCTGGGCTAGAACCTAAGTAAGCTGAGTTTTTGTTGTCATGTAAAACGTCCCAGTCTTCTGCACCGATACCATAGGGAATGTCGCTTAAAATTAAATGGACGTGATTGTCTGGCAAATCGCGAATGGCTAAGATGCTATCGCTATTGATAACCGTATTTGCTGCGAAGTTGGATTTCATTAACTACTTCATTTCTAAAATGCGGTTGTCAGATACGGACTTGATTATTTTAATTCGACTATCCAATTTGTGAACTTTTATCAGTTCTGTTAAAGCCTCTTTGTGGCTCATACGCATGATTTTTTCACGTTCCTCCGCTAGAAAAACCAATGCTTCTTCCTTCGCAGCGGCAATGGACTCAACGGCGGCTAGCTTTTCGATTTTCCACAAACTTTCGATTTTTGGCGAAAAATCTAGCATGGTTTTATTTACTGCTAACCAATAGCAAGAGGCATCTTTGGAAGGATTTAATGCGGCTATTGTTTTGAAAATTTGATGGGTGAGAGCCTCAGCTTTGCTTTCACCCTCAAGTAAGGAAAATGTCACCAGCATAGTTAGGTGCGAATAAGTCAACAAGCAGACATTTCTGGCACTTGCTTGCTCGTAAATTTGACTAGATTTAGTTGGGAGTTGATAGATGGGACAAACCACCATCGCATAAGGCTTTCCACGCTTCCAGCCGTCCATAGCTTGAACCTTAAAATCCTTTTGATTTTTAGCGGTTCTGCTGAGTCGAAATGCTTTAGCGTCGGCTACAAAGCTGAAGTTTTTGCCGAAGACCTCTACGTCTGCGGCATCCGCTCTTTCTTTCAGCACAAGACTGTTCAAACCCAGTGCTTTGAAAGCCTCTGACAGCAGCGAGTCTGTATATTTTGAATATAGTTTTTCCTCGCTAGAGTCGTGTCCATATGATTCTGGTATGTCGCCACACAACCGTAAGTGATCTATCAGTGCTTGAGATTTATGTTGTTTTATTTCATTCGCTAATTCTGTTTCAAGACGATCAGAATCGTCGCTAAAATTGCCACTGAGCTTACGAATTTCTTCGACCCAATATTTTCTTCGTTTGATTGCTTCTTTGCTGATAATTTTTGACATGTTAATTCCACTCATCGCGCATCTTTCGTTGAATGGCAACGGGGTCTTCGTTGAAACAAGGCGAGTCTTTTAATGCACCAACAAAGCTGCGCCAGTCAGATTGAACTATCGCTTTTTCAGGGATCACCAATGTCAATAACGCGCGTCGCTCTGCCATGGCGGGCATGGCTTGCAGCGGATGTATTCCGCCTTGCGCATCTATTTCAACCTCTATGGTTTGCAACATGATGACTCCTTAAAGTTTGGTCGCCAGTGATTCTACTACGTTAGTAACTCAACACTGGAGCCAACCAACGCTCGGCGGTTTCCATATCCCAACCTTTGCGTTTCGCGTAGCTGGCGACTTGCTCTTTGTCGATTTTGCCCGAGGCGAAATATTGCGCTTGGGGGTGCGAGAAATAGAAGCCGGAAACGGCTGCGGTGGGCAGCATGGCAAAGCTGTCGGTGATGGTGATGCCCGCATTTTTTGGGGCTTGCAGCAACTCGAACAGCGGACCTTTTTCGCTGTGTTCCGGGCAGGCGGGATAGCCGGGGGCGGGACGGATGCCGCGATAGCTTTCGTTGATCAGCGCGTCGTTGTTCAAGGTTTCGTCGGCCGCATAGCCCCAGAATTCTTTACGCACGCGCAGGTGCAAATGTTCGGCAAACGCTTCGGCTAATCTATCCGCGAGAGCCTTCAATAAAATCGCGTTGTAGTCGTCGTTATCCTTTTCAAAACGCGCGACGTGTTCGTCTATGCCTATGCCTGCCGTGACCGCAAAACCGCCGATGTAATCCGCCACACCGCTATCTTTCGGTGCGATGTAATCGGCTAAACAATAGTTAGGAATGTCGGCGGGTTTTTTGGTTTGCTGACGCAAGTTATGCCAAGTCATCGCGATGTTTTTGCGCGTCTCGTCGGTGTAGATTTCGATGTCGTCATGGTTCACCGAGTTCGCGGGGAACAAGCCGAACACGGCATTTGCGGTGAGCCATTTTTCATCGACGATTTTTTTCAGCATGGCTTGTGCATCGACAAACAGTTTGGTCGCTTCCACGCCGACCACTTCATCTTGCAAAATTTTGGGATAACGTCCCGCCAATTCCCACGCTTGGAAAAACGGTGTCCAGTCGATGAATTCGACCAGATTTTCCAGCGGATAATTTTCCAGTTTTTGCACACCGAGTAGCGCGGGTTTGGGCGGTGTGTATTGCGTCCAATCGGTCTGCACGCCATGTGCGCGCGCCACGTCTAAACTGACGTAAACCGCCTTGCTCTTCTTGGCTTCGTGTTGTTCGCGCGCCGCCGTATATTCCGCTTTGATGCCCGCGACATAATCATCGCGCAGCGTGTCGGAAAGCAAGTTGCTGCACACGCCCACGGCGCGCGACGCATCGGTGACGTACACCACTTGTCCACTCGGATAATTCGGTTCGATTTTCACCGCAGTATGCACACGCGAAGTGGTCGCGCCGCCAATCAGCAATGGAATCTTGAAGCCCTGGCGTTCCATTTCTTTGGCCACGTGCGCCATTTCTTCCAGCGACGGCGTAATCAAACCTGACAGTCCGATGATGTCGGCATTGTGCTCGCGCGCCGTGTCCAAAATCTGCTGGCAGGGAACCATCACGCCCATGTTTACCACTTCAAAATTGTTGCATTGCAACACCACGGTGACGATGTTTTTGCCGATGTCATGCACGTCGCCTTTGACGGTCGCCATGACGATTTTGCCCTTGGTGCTGGTGTCGCCAGAGCGCAATTTTTCCGCTTCGATATAGGGAATCAAATGCGCCACGGCTTGTTTCATTACGCGCGCGGATTTCACCACTTGCGGTAGAAACATTTTGCCCGCGCCGAACAAATCACCGACCACATTCATGCCGTTCATCAACGGACCTTCGATGACTTCGACGGGGAACTTTGCTTCAAGTCGCGCAGCTTCGGTGTCCTCGACGATAAAGGTGGTGATGCCGCGCACCAACGCGTGGGTGAGGCGTTCCTGCACCGTGCCTTTGCGCCACTCCAAATCTTCAACTTGTTCGCGCCCGCCGCCTTTAATGTTCTCGGCAATTTTGACTAAACGCTCGCCCGCATCGGGGTGACGATTGAGTACCACGTCTTCCACCGCGTCGCGCAATTCGCGCGGAATTTCTTCGTAAACGCCGAGCTGTCCGGCGTTCACAATGCCCATATTCATGCCCGCTTTAATGGCGTGATAGAGGAACACGGTATGAATCGCTTCGCGCACCGGCTCGTTGCCACGGAAGGAAAACGACACGTTGGAAACGCCGCCGGAAATTTTTGCGTAAGGCAGATTTTTTCGTATCCATGCGCAGGCTTCGATAAAGTCCACCGCGTAGTTGTTATGCTCCTCGATACCCGTCGCAATCGCGAAAATATTCGGATCGAAAATAATATCTTCGGGTGGGAAGCCGACTTGGTTGACGAGAATGTCGTAGCTGCGTTGGCAGATTTCGGTTTTGCGTTTGAACGTGTCGGCTTGGCCTGTTTCATCGAACGCCATCACCACCGCCGCCGCGCCGTAGCTGCGTACTAAACGCGCTTGCGCTAGGAATTTTTCTTCGCCTTCTTTGAGCGAAATTGAGTTGACGATGGACTTGCCTTGCACGCATTTCAGACCCGCTTCGATGATGTCCCACTTGGACGAATCTATCATCAGCGGCACTTTGCAAATGTCCGGTTCGGAGGCGATGAGGTTGAGGAATTTCACCATCGCCGCTTGACCGTCCAGCATCGCCTCGTCCATGTTCACGTCGATGACTTGCGCGCCCGTTTCAACTTGTTGTTTGGCGACTTCCAATGCCTCGTCGTACTGACCTTCGAGAATGAGACGCTTGAATTTTGCCGAGCCTGTTACGTTGGCGCGTTCGCCGACGTTGACGAATAACGAGGTGTCGCTAATGTTGAACGGCTCTAAGCCCGACAAACGACACTGATGTTCGAGGTCGGGCAAGGCTCGCGGCGGCACGTCTTTTAAGGCTTCGGCGATGGCTTGGATATGCGCGGGCGACGTGCCGCAGCAACCGCCAGCGATATTCAAGAATCCGCTGGTGGCGAATTCTTTCACCACTTTGGCGGTGTATTCGGGCGTTTCGTCGTAGCCTGTTTCCGAGAGCGGATTAGGCAGTCCCGCGTTCGGATGCGCGCTGACATAACAGCTCGCGACGCGCGATAATTCTTCAACATAAGGGCGCATTAAATCGCCGCCCAGCGCGCAGTTCAGCCCGATGGAGAGCGGACGTGCGTGGCTTAAAGAATTCCAAAATGCTTCGGTGGTTTGCCCCGATAAAGTACGTCCCGACGCATCGGTAATCGTGCCCGAAATCATCACGGGAACGCGCATCTGGTGCAGCTCGAAATGCTTTTCGATAGCGAACAACGCCGCCTTGGCATTGAGCGTATCGAAGATGGTTTCCACCATCAAAATATCCGCGCCGCCGTCCAGCAGACCACAAATCGCCACGCCATATCCTTCAACTAATGCGTCAAAACTGACGTTGCGGAAACCGGGATCATTCACGTCGGGTGAGATCGAGGCGGTCTTGGTGGTTGGGCCTAACACGCCCGCGACGAAGCGCGGTTTGTTGGCGATTTTCGCCTCGAATTCGTCGCACACATCGCGCGCCAAACGCGCACCCGCGAAGTTCAATTCATAAGCTAAATCGACCATGTCGTAGTCGTCTAGCGAGGCAGCGGTAGAGTTGAACGTACAGGTTTCCAGAATGTCCGCGCCCGCCGCCAAATATTGCGAATGTATCTCGCGAATAATCTGCGGCTGGGTCAGCACCAACAGATCGTTGTTGCCTTTTACATCGACTTTGTGGTCGGCGAAAGTCTTGCGCGCGCCAGCGTAATCACCATGCAAAACCGTGCCGCGATAATGCTCCTCGGTGAGTTTGTATTGCTGAATCATCGTGCCCATCGCGCCGTCCAAAATCAGGATGCGCTGCTGGATAAGTTGTTCAATTAGATGAGGTTGTTTGTTCATGGCGGTTAATCTGCTTATGGCTGCGGGTCTTAATAACCCTGAAAGAGGAAGTCAAGTGCCGTCGTAATGGCGACATGCTGGTTCGCCAAACTAGTGACGGGTAGTTGTAATATTTTGGCAGGCACTGCGGCTAATTTGGCGGTTTCCATAAAGCAGCTCAAACCGTCAATCTCAAATACAGGTGCGAGGCTTGTAGGCAGCGTCACCTTATCAAAGCGATCGACACGCCGCAGCGGTACAACCACGCGACTATCTAGCGCGCTGAGCAAGTCGCTTTGCACGTCCAGTAAATAGGGAACGTCGGATTTTTTGTTGTGACCTGGATTAGGGTAAATATCGAAACGTGCCATCGTCAGAAGGTTCGATATTGTTGCAGCGGAAGCCCGTCTTCTTCAATGCGTTTGTTGTATGCCGCGATGAATTGCGCATTCTCTGCCAACCATTGTTGTTGCTTCGCTTCGCGCACCACGCCCGCCAAATAATCTTCCACGGTTTGAGAAAGATTGATATGCAACTCTTTCGCTTGGCGCAGCAAATCGGAGTTGATGCTGAGGTTAGTGGCTTTCTTGGGCGCGGATGTGTCGAAGTGGATGGTTGACATAAAGCCTCCATAAATGATGCGCATATTATATGCGCATGGAGTGTCGTGAAGCAATCAGGCGGCTCTATCAGGCGGTTTTATCCATGCGCCGATATTGCACAGCTTCGGCGATGTGGCTAATTTGTAAATTTTCACTGTCTGCCAAATCCGCAATAGTGCGGGCGACTTTGAGGATGCGATGGTAGGCGCGTGCCGAGAGGTTGAGGCGGGTGATGGCCTGACGCAGCAAAGCCTCGCCCGCTGCATCGGGTGCGCAATAGGCATCAATTTCGCTGACAGAAAGTAGCGCGTTGGGTTTTTTCTGCCGCGCCAATTGGCGTTGCCGTGCCGCTTCAACGCGCGCTTGTATCACCGCGCTGGTTTCGCCATCCGCCACTTTTAACAAGTCGTCATGCGGCACGGCGGGTACTTCAATTTGAATGTCGATGCGGTCTAGCAAGGGGCCCGAAATTTTGCCGCGATAGCGCGACACTTGGTCGGGGGTGCAGCGGCACTTGCCGTTGTAATGGCCGAGATAACCGCAGGGACAAGGGTTCATCGCGGCGACGAGTTGGAACTGCGCCTTGAAGTCGGCACGCCGTGCGGCACGCGAGATGGTGATGCGCCCGCTTTCCAAAGGTTCGCGCAATACCTCCAAAACGTGCCTATCGAATTCGGGTAGTTCGTCCAAAAACAACACGCCATTCATCGCGATTGAAATCTCGCCAGGGCGCGGATTGCTACCGCCACCAACCAGCGCAACCGCTGATGCTGTATGGTGCGGCGCGCGATAAGGGCGGCGTTTCCAATCTTCGATTTTGAACATGCCGCCCAGCGATTGCATCGCCGCACTTTCCAACGCTTCGGCTTGTGTCATCTGCGGCAAGATGCCAGGGAAGCGCGCCGCCAACATGGATTTTCCCGTGCCGGGTGGGCCGCTCATCAACACGGAATGTCCACCCGCCGCCGCGATTTCCAGCGCGCGCTTGGATTGCATCTGACCCTTCACTTCGCGCATGTCGGGATAGTTGGGCGTGACGACTTGCGGGTTGGGAATATAGCGTTGCAATAATTCGCGTCCCGCCAGATGCGCGGCGACTTGCAACAAAGACTGCGCGGCATACACCACGGCATCCTCGACCAGCGCGGCTTCCGGCGCATTGACGGCGGGCAACACGAAGGCGCGGCCTGAGTTTGCCGCGCGATAGGTCATCGCCAACGCGCCGCGTATGGCACGCAGTTCACCGGTCAAAGCCAGCTCGCCCGCGTATTCATACTCGCTTAATTTGTCGCTAGGAATTTGCCCTGTTGCCGCCAAGATTCCCAACGCAATCGGCAAATCAAAACGCCCGCTTTCTTTAGGTAAATCGGCGGGTGCGAGATTGACGGTGATGTGCCGTGCGGGAAATTCAAAGTTGCAATTTTGCAAGGCAGCGCGAACTCTATCCTTGCTTTCTTTGACCTCGGTTTCGGGCAAGCCAACAATGGTAAAACTCGGCAAGCCATTGGCAAGATGCACCTCAACAGTGACCAGCTCCGCCTCCATGCCAGACAGGGCGCGGCTATAGAGGACAGCGAGGTTCATGTTATTTGCTCTGCGCTTCCAGCTCGGCAATACGCGCTTCTAAAGCAAGCAATTGCTCACGCGCTTTTGCCAACACTTGGGTTTGCACATCGAATTCTTCACGCGTCACCAAATCGAGCTTAGAAAAGCCTTGTGCCAGCAAAGCGCGCACGTTTTTTTCGGCATCTTTGACGGGGCTGCTATTCGCCGCATCGTGCAGCTTTGCGGATAAGTCATTAAAAATTTTAGCGTTCAACATGATAATTTCCTAACAATGAATGAGGGTGCGTGGAGTGTAGCAAAAACCTTTTACGACTGGCACAAGCTTAGTGCAAAGCGCGCACAGGCTGCTTGTTAATGGTGCATCAAGCCGCAACTCGCCTGAAATAGAATAACTATCTTATTGTTTTTATAAGAACTTAAAACTTTGGCACGGTTGCTGCTTTAGTAACAGCGCGGAAGATGTAAGCCGTATTTCTAAATACTTTTTTAATCTCTAAAGGACATCAACATGAAACGCAATTTATTGAACGCAGTAGTTTTGGGTGCATTGGCTTTGCCTACTTTTGCGATGGCAGCGGATGCGGTTGCTGAACATACCGTGACATCAAACGTGGCATTGGTTAGCAACTATCTGTATCGCGGTATCTCGCAAACTGGCGCAGTGCCTGCTATCCAAGGCGGCTTCGACTACGCTCATGCGAGCGGTTTGTACGCAGGCGTGTGGGGTTCTAGCATCAGTTGGTTGACCGACAGCCCGGCCGTAACAGGTGCGACTAGCGCGCAAGTCGAATTAGATACTTACTTTGGTTACAAAGGTGCAGTGAGCGATGTAGCGTACGACGTAGGCTTCTTGCGCTATAACTACCCAGGCACTTATGTTGCAACATTGCCAGTAGGCTCTGCTAAAGCGGACACCAACGAAATCTACGGCGCGGCAACTTACTCTATCGTTACCGCAAAAGTGTCCTACGCATTGGGTGATTTGTTCGGCGTATCTAAAGCGAAAGGTTCAACTTATTTTGAATTGAACGCAGCGTACCCTGTTGCAGATACAGGTGTTACGGTCAGCGGACATTACGGTATGCAAAAATACAAAGGTGCATCAGCTGATGCACTCAAAGCCGCCGCATCTGACCCAACTTACAGCGACTACAAACTTTCTGTTGCGAAAGACTTTAGCGGCTATGCACTCGGTTTGGCATACAGCGGCACCAATGCCAACAAAGTTCAATACACCAGCGGTACAAACAAGTTTTTGGGTAAAAACACTGCGGTTTTATCTTTAAGCCGTTCGTTCTAAAAACACAAGGGCGAATTGTGGTTCGCCCTTATCGGGAGAAAAATTATGAAAATGGTCACAGCAATCATCAAGCCGTTCAAGCTCGACGAAGTGCGCGAAGCCTTGTCTAACATCGGCGTACAAGGCATCACCGTCACGGAAGTTAAAGGTTTTGGACGACAAAAAGGACACACTGAGTTGTATCGCGGTGCGGAATATGTGGTGGATTTTTTACCTAAGGTCAAACTCGAAGCAGCGATTAAAGCCGAGATGCTCGATCAAGTTTTAGAAGCCATCGAAAAATCAGCGAACACAGGGAAAATCGGCGACGGCAAAATTTTCGTTACTGAAATCGAACAAGTTATCCGCATCCGTACGGGTGAAACTGGCGCAGACGCACTGTAAGGGCATCTCGCAAAACCCAAATCTCTTCGCGATGCGTTGTTGCTCACAAAAAATTACTCCTTACATAGTCATCTATGCGTCGTCGTAATTTTTTGTTCGCGCCTAGCCTCGCTTCGATATTTGAATTTTTCGAGACACCCTAGAGAAATTTTTATTTAAGTAATTGGAGAGAAAACATGTCAAAACTCATTGCTTCAATGCTGTTACTAGCCGCCTTGTGCGGCTTGTCAGCCCCCGCTTTGGCGGAAGATGCCGCAGCGGCTAGTGCTGCTACGGCGACTAGCGTGGCAGATGCCGCCCCCGCTGTTGCCGCACCCGTCGCGGCTGAAGTTGCCGCCGCACCCGTTGCTGCACCCGTGCCTAACAAAGGCGATACTTCATGGATGCTGGTGTGTACTTTGCTGGTAATTATGATGTCGATTCCTGGTCTGGCGTTGTTCTACGGCGGCTTAGTGCGCAGCAAAAATATGCTGTCTATCCTCATGCAAGTATTCAGCATCTTCGCGCTGATTATGGTGTTGTGGGCGATTTACGGTTACTCGCTGGCATTCACTACGGGCAACGCGTTTATCGGCGGCTTTGATCGCTTGTTCCTGAAAGGCATTTTTGACCCCGTTACGGGCTCGGTTACCAATGCGGCAACCTTCAGCAAAGGCGTAGTGATTCCTGAGTTTGTGTTTGTGGCATTCCAAGCGACATTCGCGGCAATTACTGTGGCGTTGACGGTCGGTGCATTTGCCGAACGCATGAAATTTGGCGCGGTGTTGTTGTTCTCTGCACTTTGGTTCACTTTCGCTTACTTGCCTATCGCGCATATGGTTTGGTTCTGGCAAGGTCCAGATGCTTACACCACGCAAGCAGCTGCGGACATTGCTAACTCAACGGCAGGTTGGTTGTTCCAAAAAGGTGCGTTGGATTTTGCGGGCGGCACCGTGGTACACATCAACGCAGCGATTGCAGGCTTGGTCGGCGCATACTTAATCGGCAAACGCGTGGGCTTAGGCAAAGAAGCGATGGCTCCGCACAATTTGGTGATGACCATGATAGGCGCGTCATTGTTGTGGGTGGGCTGGTTCGGTTTCAACGCTGGTTCAGCCTTAGAAGCAGGTGGTACAGCAACTTTGGCTTTCGCTAACACCTTGATTGCCACAGCGGCAGCGGTATTGACTTGGATGGCAGCGGAATGGTTGTTGAAAGGTAAGCCTAGCTTGTTGGGCGCAGCATCAGGCGCAGTAGCAGGCTTGGTAGCGATTACACCCGCTTGCGGTTGGGTTGGTATCGGTGGCGGCTTGGTCATCGGCGCGTTGTCAGGCGTAGTGTGTTTCTGGGGCGTAACGGGCTTGAAGAAATTGCTCGGCGCGGATGATGCACTCGATGTATTCGGCATCCACGGCATTGGCGGTATCTTGGGCGCGTTGCTGACAGGTGTGTTCAACACTTGGGACTTGGGCGGCACAGGGATAGTTGATTACGTCAACAACACCATCGTAAACACCAGCATCAGCAGCCAAGTTTGGATACAAGCACAAGCAGTATTGACCACCTTGGTTTGGTCGGGCGTGGTGGCATTTATCTGCTACAAACTGGTGGACTGGACTATCGGTCTGCGCGTTACAGTTGAAGAAGAGCGTGAAGGTTTGGACACAGCGTCACACGGTGAACGTGCGTACAACCTCTAATAATTACTCTCCCCCAAGAGCAATTGAGCCAGCCAGCCTGGCTCACCTCAAAGAGCATCGCAAGGTGCTCTTTTTTTACCGCCAAAATTTTCTTAGGAGATAGCAAATGACTCTCAACACTGAACAAAATGACCAATTATTTGCCCTGCTCGGACGTGTCTATGTGTTGTTGCGCCGCGAAACGCATCGCATGATAGATGTGGAATGGGCTGCCATTAACACCGATTACGCGCTGGAAGTTATCCATCTCGCACGCGACACCAAAAACACAGATTTACTGGCGTTAGCCAATCAGATTCAAATACTGCATCCACAGATTAAAAATCCGCCCACTGCACAGAGTGCGGACGCATCACCCGCATCGCCAGATAAGTATTTCACGACGCTGCGTTAATTTAAGGCGCAAAAAAGAGCTCCCGCGAGGGAGCTTTAATTAACCGTGTGTTGTGGGAACTCGACTGGTCGAGTGATGATTTTGGGTACAGCAATCGCTCGACCGCCTACAAACCCCAATCGTCTTACGACGAGACTACTCGCCCTGATGCCAAGGCGGTGCAGGCAGCTCGCTAAACACTTTGCGCAAGCCTTCTGCCCAACCTTTGCGCAGTTGCGAAAAATAGCGATCCGTTTCGGTAATGTAATGTCGTTCGATGGTGCTAAAGCTATCGCTGCGATAGACAAATAAATCAATCGGCAAACCCACTGAAAGATTGCTGCGTATGGTGGAATCAAACGAGATGAGCGTGCATTTCACCGCTTCATCTAAAGACGTGCCGTTCGCCAACACGCGGTCGAGAATAGGCTTGCCATATTTGGTTTCGCCGATTTGGAAATAAGGCGTTTGTTGGCAGGCTTCGATGAAATTTCCCGCCGCATAAATGTTGAACAGACGCGGAGCTTCGCCGCGAATTTGTCCGCCCAACAAAATTGATTGTAGAAACTCGGTGTGCTGCTGACGCAGTGCTTCAGCATCATGGTGATGCACGCTGCGTATGGCTTTGCCGACCACTTGCGCCGCTTCAAACAAGGTGCTCACGCTTAATAAATGCGGCTCTTGATTGTCGTGAATCGCCTGTTGTAAATGATTGAGTACAGCTTGCGAGATTGCTAAATTGCCCGATGTCGTCAACACAATCACCCGCTCGCCCGCCCGTTCAAAAATCGTCATTTTAGGAAAAATGGCAACGTGGTCCACGCCCGCATTGGTGCGTGAATCCGAGGCAATCACCAAGCCCGAATCGAGCAATAAGCCAACACAATAAGTCATAGCAGAGGGATGAAAAAAGAAGGGGCGCGATGATAAAACATTTGCGCGCTATTGTTGGATTTGACTGACTTGCACTTGCGCTTGCAAATGTTCCATACCGCCGCCGCGCCGACTGCCCGACACAGGCGAGGCATCGCGAAAATCTAAGCCTACCGCCAGCCGCACATGGCATTCATTGGCGCGCTGCGCATTCGAAACATCAAAGCTCAACCAGCGATTGTCCACCCAGGCATCCGCCCACGCATGGCTCTCGCTCAACTCGCCATGTTGCGTGAACAAATAGCCACTCACATAGCGGGCAGGAATGCCGATGGCGCGACAACAGGTTACAAAAATATGCGCATGGTCTTGGCACACCCCCGCTCCCACCGCGAAGGCTTGCGCGGCATCGGTATGCACGCTGGTGCTGCCGCGTTGATACGTCACGCGCGCCAAGATAGCGTGCATTAGGGCTTCTAATTGCGTCGCCTGTGCACCTGTATAGCTTTGCGCAAAATCAGTCAGAGCCGCATCGGTAAGGGTGAGCGGGGTGTGGCGTAAATAAATCATCAGCGGTACGAGCTCGGCGTGGGGCGGCGTAACCACACCCGTCTCCACTTCGCCGCTGGCAACAATGTCAATTTCTTGATGCGCAGCATTCATCACCAAGGTGTGCGCGGCATTGCCATAGCTGTCGCGATAGGCGGTGAGACGACCATTAACGCGCAGTTTCCAATGCTTAACCGTTTGTCCAAAACCCGTTTGCGGCGTGAGACGTAAATGCTGCACGGAATGCAAAATCGGCTGCTCGTAGTGGTAATGGGTGTGATGTTCGATGTGTAATTTCATAACGGCGGCGACAAGAAAGCGTGTTGAATTTCGAGACCAAGGCGATTGTTGTGCTGAATAAAGTCCGCCAAAAACTCATGCAGCCCCGCTTGAAAAATCGCTTCCATACTGCCGTAATGTAAGCGCGCATGAAGCTCACCCGCCAAGCGTAAACATTCCTTGTTAGAGCCGCTGCCGAGCTGTTCCAGAATCGCCAATAATTCATCAAAACAGGCATGTAAAGAACGCGGCAAATCGGCACGCAACACCAATAATTCGGCGACGCGCCACGGCTCAATGGTGTCGCGAAACACTTTTTGGTACGCCTCAAAAGACGACACCGAGCGCAACAAAGAACTCCATTCGTAATAGTCCAATGCACCGCCAACCGACTCTTGCGAGGGCAACAACAAGTGATATTTCACATCCAATAAACGCGCGGTGTTGTCAGCACGTTCGATGAAAGTACCGAGCTGCACAAAGCGGTGCGCATCGTCACGCAACATCGTGCCAGAGGTCACGCCACGAAATAAATGTGAGCTGGATTTAACCCACTCGCAAAACTCGCTGAGCTCATTTTCGCTAATGCCTACGCTGATGCGCGCACGCAACTCTAGCCACAAGGCATTGACGTTTTCCCACATCTCCGACGACATCGCGACGCGTACCGCGCGTGCGTTTTCGCGTGCGGAATTGAGCGAGCTGACAATGCTGGTGGGATTGTTTTCATCTAAGGCGAGATAGCGAAACACCTGTGCCGCATTCAATTCGCCCGCCTGATTTTGGAACGCGGCTAAGTTACCTGAAATCATCACGGGCGGTAGCCACAGCGAGGCCTCTTGCTGTCCCGCATGAGCGAGTAACGCCATTTTTTGGGTGACATCCAACACCCGCGCCATATTTTCAGCGCGCTCGATATTGCGTGCCATCCAATACAGATGGTCGGCGGTGCGGCTTAACATGGCAGCTCCTGATTAAGGATCCAAGTGTCTTTCGTGCCACCGCCTTGCGAAGAATTCACCACCAAAGAGCCCTCCTTTAATGCCACGCGCGATAAGCCGCCGGGGACTAATGACACGGTTTTTCCTGACAACACAAAGGGACGTAAATCCACATGACGCGGCGCGATGCCTTGCTCAACCAAAGTCGGACACGCCGATAAAGCCAAGGTGGGTTGCGCGATGTAATTAGAGGGATGCGCCAGAATGCGCGCACGAAATTCCGCTAATTGCGCCTGACTGGCAGCAGGCCCTACCAACATGCCGTAGCCGCCAGAGCCTTGCACCTCCTTCACCACCAGCTCGTGCAGATGTTCTAAGACATACGCCAAATCATCGGCTCGCGACAAACGATACGTCGGCACATTTTGCAAAATCGGCTCTTCGCCTAAATAGAAACGAATCATTTCGGGCACATAAGTGTAGGTCGCCTTGTCGTCCGCCACACCCGTGCCGATGGCGTTGGCAAGCGTCACGCCGCCATTGCGATACACCGACACCAAACCTGGCACACCCAACATCGAGTTTTGTTTGAACACTAAGGGGTCGAGATACTCATCGTCGAGGCGGCGATAAATCACATCGACACGCTTCGGCCCTTCCGTGGTGCGCATAAACACCGCATCATCCTGTACGAATAAATCTTGCCCCTCCACCAACTCAATGCCCATTTGTTGCGCCAAAAAAGCGTGTTCAAAATACGCGCTGTTATAAGCCCCTGGCGTGAGCAACACCACAGTCGGCTGGGACACGCCAACGGGGGCGACCGCACGCAGATTATTCAATAACACTTGCGGGTAATGTTCGACGGGCGCGACGGGATAACGCTTAAATAAATCAGGGAAAAGTCGCATCATCATTTTGCGATTTTCCAACATATACGACACGCCAGACGGGGTGCGCAAATTATCTTCCAGCACAAAAAACTCGTGCTCATCGGTGCGCACAATGTCGATGCCTGCGATATGCGCATAGATGCCACCCGGCACATCAACCCCCATCATTTCAGGACGAAACATCTCGTTGCTTAAGATGCTTTCAGGCACGATGCCTGCCCGAATAATGTCGCGCTGATGGTAGATGTCATGCAAAAACGCATTCAGCGCGCGCACGCGTTGAATCGCGCCCGCCGAGAGTTTTTGCCATTCACTCGCTGCCAAAATGCGCGGCATCACGTCGAAGGGAATTAAGCGTTCCGCACCTGCTTCTTCACCATAGACATTAAAGGTAATGCCGACGCGCCGAAATAGCAGCTCCGCTTCAAGGCGTTTTTGCTCCAACCGTCCGTGCGGCACGGTTTTAAGCCAAGCCGCGAAATCCGCATACACGCCACGCACTTGCCCATCGCGCTTGAGCATCTCATTAAAAACAGTATTTTTATTCATGGCTTAGACAAAGCAATATGCGTGCCGCCGCCAACAGGCTAATGTTTTAGAGGCTTTGCAGCGATTTACCCCTAGCGCGCCGCGCGCAAATCGGGCAAACCAAGGGACACAGCAGCAGGATTCGCACCAGCAAAGTGCGTGGCATAACAGTGCGTGGCATAACATGTTGACAACCTTGCTTTGAGCGCAGACACTTCGCGGCGATTTTGTCAGCTAGTGAGCCTTGGTTAAAGGCTGGCAAAATTGCCAACTCGCACCCTGTCGGTTGCGAATTAACTTTAAGGAGTTCACATGAAAGCCATGCATTTATTAGTTGTTATCGGTTTGTTGGGTCTGACACAAAGTGCTTTTGCAGCTAAACCTTGCGAAGAATTGAAAGCTGAAATTGAAGCGACCTTCAAAACCAAAGGCGTACAAAACTACACTTTGGACATCGTGACGAACGGTGCAGAAGATACGGGCAAAACCATCGGCACTTGCGATGGCGGCACTAAGCATCTGAGCTACAAGCGCGGTGGCGCAGCAGCAGCGAAACCTGAAGTCAAAGCCGAAGCTGCGCCAGCCGCTGCGGTATCAGCAGTGAAAGCGGACGTAAAAGCAGCATCAGCAGTCGCACCTAAGTAATCTCGTGTCACGCCAGCATCCTGCTGGCGGTTGCGGGCTTTATTGAAATCTTCGATAATCCGCGCCCAGTTTCATCCCTCTTTCCCTTCCTAGCTTAAAAATCCTATGGACATAAACCATCAGCGTGCCGTTGACCGATATATTGGTGTGCCAATTTGCTGGCTGTTGTCGGGACTTAACCGCGTGTTTAAGCGCGAACCCGACGGCATTCCGCCAAAAAGTATCTTGGTGATTTTGCTGTCCGAAATGGGTAGCTTGGTGTTGGCGCAGCCGATGTTTATGCGCCTCAAGCAGCAATATCCCGACGCGTCCATTCATGTGTTGATGTTCGGCAAAAATCGCGAAGTACTGGATTTGATGGAGTTGATACCAGCAGAAAATGTCATCACGCTGAATGACAGCTCGTTCAAAACACTGCTCAAAGACAGTGTCGATGCGATTATCAAAATGCGCGATTTGAAAATTGATGCGGTGATTGATTGCGAATTATTTTCGCGCGTCAGCAGTATTTTTTCCTATCTGTCGGGCGCGGCGTATCGCGTCGGCTTTTATCGACACACCCAAGAAGGCTTGTATCGCGGCACATTCATCAACCGTCGCGTGGCTTACAACACCTATCGCCATTTGACTCAGCAGTTTTTGAGTTTGGCAGCGGCAATTGAATCGGACAGCACGCCCGCCAATAAATTATTCCCCGAACCCTATGTCGGCAAAACGCCCGTGCTGGAATTCCCGATTGAAGAGTTGATGCAAGTCAGCAAAGAATTGCACAACTTTTACCCACCGATTAAAGACAAAAAACTGGTGCTGATTTATCCCAGCGGCGGCATTTTGCCGATACGCGCTTGGCCGCTACAGCATTATTGCCAAGTCGCCAAGGCCTTGCTGGCGGAGGGTTACGCGGTGGGGGTCATCGGCATGAAAGGTGATCGCGAGATTTCCCAGCAAGTGGTGGATGCTTGTAAAGATGCCGCGTGTGTCAATTTGGCGGGCTATACCAAATCAGTGCGGCATTTGTTGGCGGTGTTTCATAGAGCCTGTTTGCTTATCACCAATGACGGCGGCCCCGGACAATTCGCCGCACTCACGCCCAAGCTACCAACCATTATTTTCTTCGGCCCTGAAACGCCCACTTTGTATAAATCTTTGGGCACGAATTCCTATTGTTTTTATCGCAACCTGCCTTGCTCACCGTGCCTCACCGCCTATAACCATAGAGCTTCGGCGTGTGATGGTGACAACCAATGTTTGAAGCAAATCTCGCCGCAACAAGTGTTACAAAAAGCGCACGAAATGCTCGCTGCTAAAGCCGCCGAAAGTACGCCAGCATGATAGACCGCGTCATTCAACATCGCAGTTTTGTGTGGCTATTCAAACGTCGTTTTATGAAATTCGGCGCGGTTGGTGCATCAGGTGTATTGGTCAATTTGGCGGTGTTATTTATCAGCCAAGAATTTTTATTCCGCGCCATTAGCTCCGCCGATATGCGCCTGAATGTGTCGCTGGCGACGGCGATTTTTTGCGCCACAGTGAATAATTTTTTGTGGAATCGCGCTTGGACGTGGCGCGACCGTCAGCATCATCCCGACAAACATTTGCTGCTGCATTTTGGTCAATACGCGCTCGCGGTGTGGATCGGCATCGTGTTGCAATTTGTGCTGACTAAGCTACTGGTGGCGCATTTGCATTACCTTGTGGCGAACACCAGCGCGATTGTGTTGGCGAGTGTATTTAATTTTTTGGTGAATAATTTTTGGACGTTTCGTCACCATAAGCCTAGCGATGCGGATGAACTGGCGTTGCCCAACATTCCCGAATTAGATGACGATGCGGCAAAATAATGCTCGGCTGGCGGGGCTGATTGCCGCGCTGCTGTTGGCGATTACCAGTTATTTTTACGCGCTGGATAGTCAGTACATCCCGAAAAATGGCGATGAAGATGTCTATCTGCACATCACCCGTTTAACCGCTGCCAGCGGCAATTATTTACCGCTGCAATCGCAGTTAGATGGGATGCGCAACACCAAGCCGCCGCTGTTATTTTGGCAAGGCATCGCAAGCAGCGACAGCGGTAAAAACTGGGATTTAACGGCATTACGTTTGCCGTCAGTGCTCTACTCTTTGCTCACCGCCGCCTTGCTTTCTTTTACCGCCTGGCGGCTCACTGGGCAAGTCGCAACGGGCTTTATCGCCGCGCTGACCTTCCTCGCATTTTTCTCCACGTATCGTTTTGGCCGTCCTTTTTTGACCAACGCTGCCGAAGTTTTTTGGCTCAGTTTGCCTTTATTCGCTCTGCTTAATTGGCGCGCTAGTTTTCAATCACGCTACCTGTTGCCGCTACTTTTTGGCATCAGTATTGGTTGCGCATTTTTGTATAAATCCTTCGCACTAGGGTTGCCGATGACGCTGGTTTTGGCGGCTTGGTATTGGCGCGAACGCGATTTTTATCTCGCGGTTTTTTTCCGTCGCGATGCGTTAAAAATTGTTCTTAGCATCAGCATAGCGTGCGCGATATTCGCCTTGTGGTTCGCGCTAGACCCCAATCCCCGCGAGGTGTGGCAGGAGTTTGTCATCGGCGAAAACGCAGCTAAATTTGATCCACATGGCGGCAGTTACCTGGCGAAATTGCTGTGGAGCAGCTCAAGTTTATGGAGCTACAGCGCAGCCTTTTTAAGCAACGCGGGACTGCTCACTTTTGTCGCTATCGGCGTGTGCGTCACAGCTTGGCAAAACCGCCGCAGCCTCACGCGTGAAGAGCAATTATTGTGGCTGTGGATAGGCGCATTTTTCATCAGCTTCGCCTTGCCCAGCCAACGCTCAGGACGTTATTTATTAGCCGCGATGCCCGCACTCGCACTGCTTGCCGCGCTGAATTGGCAAACCATTAGTCGCAAATTTTTCGTCGCAACATTGGCTCTATTGGGCTTGTGTTTATTGAGTTTAGCGGTGTTGACCGCGCGCTTACAAAGCGAAATCGGCGATGCTCATTTATATGCGGCAGGCTTTTGGCTGTTGCTATTTTTGACTGGCGGGTTGATCGCTGCCGCGCTGTTTGTGCCGCGCTTAACGCGTGATGCCACACCGATTGCGGGGCTGTTAGTGCTGCTTAGTTTTGCTGCTTTGCTACGTCCTTTTGATACGCAGTTAGCGATTTATAGCACCGCCACGCAAGCTACGCTGCAAGGCAAAAATGTGGCTGTGCCGTGTGACTTTCGCGCCTCCGATGAGCGTTATCAATTTTTATTACCGCACACCAACCTCACTGCTTACCACGAAAATTTACATCTAGCTGCGCCGCAATTAGCCCAGCGTTATGCGTTTTTTGCCGTGCAAATCCCGCTTAACCAAGACGTTAGAACCAGCTTATGCGCGGACTGCAAAATCATCGGACAGCGTTTGGATATACGCGGTCGACAAAGCTCGGCAGAGCTCAAAGAAATGTTTTTGCACGGCAAATTTTTTGAGTATTTATTCGTGCGCGAAGTGCTGCTGCAATCTACCGCTACGTTGCCCAACTTGCCCGCCTTAACGCTTACGGAGCAATGTCGCTAATGCCGCGCAAACGCTTATTCCTGCTGGTGTTGCTGGTGTTGGCAAGTTTCGCTGCCGCACAAAAAATTGCGCAACGCAAGCTAGTGGATGGCTTTCAACAGACTGCGATTGCGCCCGTCGCCAGTCCCGCTTTTTTGAATACTAATTTTGTCTCGCGCGAACTCAATATTGCCACTCACGCCGCCTCGCTGATTGAATTAAACGATGGAAAATTGCGCGCCTTTTGGTTCGCAGGCAGTCGCGAGGGTGCGCAAGATGTGACGCTGCGCAGCGCGATTTTTGACGGGGAAAATTGGGGGGCAGAGCAGACCATAATCAATCGCGAGCAAACCCAGCAAGGCGTATGGCGTTATGTGAAGAAGCTCGGCAACCCTGTTGCAGCAAGGCGTGCCGACGGTGCGTTGGTTTTATATTTTGTCAGCGTGTCGCTCGGCGGCTGGGCGGGCAGCTCAATTTCTTTTATCACTAGCCACGACGAAGGCGCGAGTTGGGACACGCCGCGCCGCTTGATTACTTCACCGTTTTTCAATATCAGCACACTCATCAAAGGCACGCCGTTTGTCTATGCAGATGGCAGCTTGGGCTTGCCTGTTTATCACGAATTTCTAGGTAAATTTGGCGAGCTGTTGCGCATTTCCCAACACGGCACAGTGTTGGATAAGCAACGCTTGAGCAGCGGAAAATTAGGCATTCAACCCGTGCTGCTCATCAGCGATAGCGAACACGCCACGGTGCTGATGCGCCACACCAACGCGCCGCCTAAGCGCGTGATTGCTACGCAAACGCAGGACGGCGGCAAGACTTGGAGCGTGCCGACTAAGCTCGCCAGCGCCAATCCTGATGCGGCTTTGACGGGCGTGTCGTTACCCGATGGACGCATGTTGGTGGTACTGAATAATGTGGCGGTCGGTCGCCACGCCTTGTCCTTGATGGTGTCTAGCGATCGCGGCATGAGCTGGCGCAGCGTGTATGAATTTGAGCAGGAGAGCGATGTGGCGGTGAGTGCCGAAAAGTTTGCGCAGCGCAATGCGCAACTGGCACGAGCAAGCGACGCGAATGTCACCGATGGCGAGCCTTATGCGGCGACCGCGCAGCGCAATAAATGTACCGCTTTATGCGACTTTGAGTTTTCTTATCCGTATTTAATCCAGACCCAGCGCGGCGATTTTCAGCTGGTCTATACCTGGAATCGCGGCTTGATTAAACATGTGCAATTCAATGCCGCTTGGCTCGAAAATCAGTTGCGCACAGCCCCGCCAAAGGATGCGCCATGATGCTCACCGATGTCGCAGGATTATTCGGACACGCCAGCGCGCTTGCCGCTTGCTTATTGCTTGTCCCTGCCGTGCGCCGTTTGCCCACGCGACATTTAAGTTGGCTGCTTGCGATGGTATTTTTGCTCGCTTTATTGCCACTGAATGACCTGCCTTTGGCGGGCTACACGCGCGGCATGGTGGGCGATTTAAGTATCACCACACTGGTGTTAATTGGGCTGGCAGTGCTGCGCCCTTATGGCATCGCTGCGAGTGAAAAATCACGCTCGCAGTTACTGCTAGGCATCGCCGCAGTCGCGCTGATTTTTTATCCCATGACGCTAGGTATCACCCTGTATGACCCGTATCGCTTGGGCTACGGCGATACGGGATTTTTTATTGCGGTGTTGGTAATTGCATTATGGGCATGGTGGCGGCAGTCCAATTTAATCGTCTTGAGCAGCGCGCTAGCGACGCTGGCTTGGTCGTTTGGACTGTATGAATCGAACAACGCGTGGGATTATTTTATCGACCCCTTGCTGGCGAGTTATGCCGCGTTCGCTGTGCTGCGAAAAGGCTGGCAGGGCTGGCGCGCTAAGGCTTTGCCAGCGGCACGCTGATACGGAACACGCTGCCCTGTGCGGGGATAGAGCGCAGTGTTAAAGCGTGCGTCAAGGTGCGCGCCAGCCCTTGCACAATCGCCAAGCCCAACCCCATGCCCTTATCGCGGTTACGTTCGGGATTGTTGAGCTGTTGGAACTCGTGAAAAATTGTTTCTTGGTGCTCAGGCGCAATGCCAATGCCACTGTCCCACACCTCAATCAGCACCTCATCGCCACGCTGGCGACATGCCAGCAATATGCCGCCACGCGGGGTGTAACGCAGCGCGTTCGAGACCAAATTACGCAGCATCATCTCTAACAACATCGGGTCGGAATGCACTTCTAGGCGCGTGTGACGCATCCGATAGCGCAAGCCTTTACTGGCGGCTTGCGATTGGAAATCATTGCTCACGGCAACGAATAATTTTTGCAAAGGAAAATTCTGCACACGCGCTTCGACCGCCCCCGCTTCGATGCGCGAAAAATCCAACAAAGTATTGAGCATATTGTTAGTGGCATCCGAAGCTAAACGAATTTGCGCGAGCAATTTTTGTTGTTGCGCATTCAGTGTCGTGCCACCCAATACGTCTAAGAATAAACACAGCGCGTGTATCGGTTGGCGCAAATCATGGCTGGCAGCGGCAAGGAATTTTGACTTGGCGAGATTGGCGTGTTCGGCATCGGCTTTGGCTGCTTGCAGCAGGCTTTCGTGGCGCAACACACGGATGCGCCAGCGCACAAACAACCAGCTCAATACCGCGAGCATCACGCTCAACAACCAGCCCGTATGACGATGCTCCCCGAGCTCTTGCATCGCTGCCGTCGGCGTGAGGTTAGGCAACGACTGCGCCACAATCGTCCATTGGTACGCGCCGATTTCTACCAGCGTATTTGAGATAAGTAACTGCACAGTGGATTCGCCACCGACACGCTCTTGATGGCGGGGTAAAGTTTGCGGCTCAATTCCGTCGAGAATGTTAATGGCGATGTTGGGACGCTCGCCCAAAATACCTTCGATTAAGCCGTCCATACTAAAGCGTGCATACACCCAGCCTTGCACGTTGTTACGCCGCCACTCTGTACTATTTTGCTCACTGGGCTTACGATAAATCGGTAATACCATTTGATAGCCCGCCGCAATTTTGCGTGGATTTTCTTCAGGTAACGGCAGCTTATTGCTAATCGCCAATAACCCCGTATCGCGGGCATATTCCCAAGCGGGACGGCGCGAGGGTTGAGCAAAAAAATCCACACCCACAAACAGCTCGGCAGGGCGATTAAATGACACGTCATAACGCACCGTGCTGCTCGCCTCGCCATTTTTAGCGGCATTCATTTCTGCATAGCCGATGCCTTGCAAGCCGCGCAGCTTGTACAGTTCGCTGTGTTCGATAAAACTGCTAAATTCCGCCGCATCAACCGAATCGGAGGCGGCAAACAGGCTTTGTGTGGCGCGCAACACTTGCTGATAGTTCGCCATACGCTCCTGAAAAATCGCCACCGTTTCGCGTACTCGCACCGCGAAATCTGCCTGACTATCACGCGCCACCTCGCGCGCTTGCTCACTGTTGATGCGTTGCGCAACCGTGAGGCTGAGCAGCAGCACCGCAATCGGGACAATCCAACTCAATACTTGCCATTCGCGCCCACGCCAAAACGGCGTACGCAAAGTTGCCCATGTCTGCTGCACGACAGGGCGCAAAGTCGAAAGTGCAGGCAAGGGCTTCATCGTTGGTAAGGGAGCAAAATTTTCACGGCACGCGCTTGTGCTTGCTGCAAAGCGGCCTGAGCAGATTGCTCGCCCGTTAATGCGGCAACAATGGCATCGTTGAGTACGGCGGTGACGCGCTGATTAAAGTGCGTAGAAAGCTCTGGCACGGCAAAGTCGAGTTGGTTTTTGGCTATCGCGGCATTCGGGAATTTTGCCAGATGTGCGCGCATCCGTTCGGTGTCATAAGCCGCAGCGGTGACGGCGATATAGCCCGATGCGATGCTCCATTGTGCCGTGTGTTCAGGCGACACCAGCCACTGCACCAAAGTGAGCGCGGCGCGTTGTTCGGCGGCACTACTGCCTTGCAGTAAATAAAAATTCCCGCCTCCCGTGGGCGAACCTTGCCAGCCCGCTCCTGGCAACATCGCTACGCCCAAATCAAACTTCGCGTGCTGTTGCAAATATCTTAAGTTGCCACTGCTCGTCCACAGCATGGCGGTTTTTTCTTGCAAAAAATCTTCGCTGACCGCGCCCCACTCGCTTAGTTTTTGCGGCTGCGCATTGCCGCTTTGCCAAAGTTGCACCCAATCGTTTAAGGCGGCAATCACCAGCGGGTCATCAAAATAAGTTTGCGTGCCCGTGGCGTTCATTAAACGCGCGCCGCGCCCCGTTACCATGCCTTGCAACAGCCAATACGGGAAGCCCGTGGCAGGAATTTCGATGCCTAGGCGGGTGATTTTTTGCTTCACATCTTTACGCTCAAGTTGGCGCGCATACGCGCTCATCTCGCGCCAATTTTGCGGTGCGCGGTCGGGATCTAAGCCTGCCTCGCGAAACATGGCTTTATTCCAATACAACAAAATCGTCGAACGCTGAAACGGCACCCCCCAGGTCTTGCCTGCCAGGCGGCTGTTGCTCATCAGAGCAGGAAAAAAACTAGGTAAGGAGGCGTTATTAGCGGCAAGCACCTCGTCAAAGGGCACGATGGCGTGAGCATCAATCAGCGCGTAAACATCAGCGGCAAATAGCACCGCCAAGGCAGGCGGGTGACCATTTTGTTGCGCTAATAAAGTTTTAGCCAAGGCTTCTTGATAGGTCCCCGCATACGTGGGGGCGACGTGAATATCGGGGTAGTCGTGCTCAAATTGCTCAATTAAATTGCGCAAGGTCGCCGCAATGGGACCATTTACCGCAACCGGAAAATACAGCGCAATTTCCGTGGCGCGCGCGCCCACCGCCATGCCGCAGCAGAGTAAGAAAAAAAATATTTTGACGGCGTTCAACATGGGGCGGACATCCGCGTCAGCGCGGTTTAGCTAGACAGCACAAGGACTGTAATTGGCGATATTTTAAGTAAGTGGTTTGGGCATTCATGCGCGCAATTTGATAGCCCGCTGTGCCATCTAAAAATCCTGCGCGCAACACATAGGTGCGCATAAAAGCCCAGCTGCCGCGCACTGGTGCGTCCAATGCGGTTGCGCGCTTGCCACGCGCAAAACTTTTTTCTGCACCGGCGTGCGCGTATTGCAAAGTCTTGCGCGCCACATCGCTCATATTCAAATAAGTGTAGTGCAGTAAATCGTTGCGCAGGCGGGCAGAGCGACCTTGCAGCTCGACATGTTCATGCACCACATCATCCGAAAATCGCGCGTGAGATTTTTTGAATAGACGCAACACATAGTCGGGATACCAGCCGCAATGGTGAATAAACGTGCCACAAAACTGCGACAAACGCGGCACAAAATAGCCGTCAAATTCACCCTGCATCGCACTCAATAATTCCGCTTGTAAAGCAGGTGTGACACGCTCATCGGCATCAAGCGAAAACACCCAGTCATGGCTAGCAAAATGCAAAGCACGATTTTTTTGCGCGCCAAAGCCTGGCCAATCTTTGAACTCAAAAACTTGCGCACCCAGCGCGCGCGCGATGGCAACGGTGTCATCGGTGCTGCCTGAATCAACGACCACAACTTCATCGGCGAACGCCACCGAAGCCAAACAGTCGCGAATGTTAGCCGCTTCGTTTTTGGTGATGATAATGACCGACAGCTTCAGGGGAATCATTTTGCAATGTCGCTATAAGGTTGGTATTCGGGCACCCATTGGGTTAAGTCGGCGCGTACTTGGGCATCCGGTTTAGTCGTCGCCGCAGCCCACACCAATAAGCGTTCTAGCCAAGCAGCATCGCATTGCACGGCAAGAGCTACAAACAATTTTGGATGCGGCGTGGGCAAGGTATTTTCATCGTCGGCGAGTAATTCCTCGTAGAGTTTTTCGCCCGGACGTAAGCCGCTGAATTCGATTTTGATGTCATCTTCCTTCATGCCAGAAAGTCGAATCAGCTCCTTAGCCAAATCTACAATTTTGACGGGTTCGCCCATATCCAAGACAAAAATTTCGCCGCCTAGTCCCATCAGCCCCGCTTGCAAAACTAATTGCGCCGCTTCAGGTATCGACATGAAAAAGCGCGTGATGTCGGGATGCGTCACGGTAATCGGCCCGCCCGCCGCAATTTGCGCGCGGAACTTAGGAATTACGCTGCCCGTGCTGCCCAACACGTTGCCAAAGCGCACCATCACGAAGCGTGTTAAGGGGCTAGAAAGGCTTTTCTCGTTTGCCCTTTCTCCCGCTTGCGCAGGGGGAGAGCATAGCGAGGGGGATTTGGATAGGGGGATTGCTGAGTTTTGTTCGGGCTGCAACGCCTGACACACCAGTTCCGCCAAGCGTTTCGACGCGCCCATCACATTGGTCGGATTGACCGCTTTATCGGTGGACACCAACACGAATTTGGCGATGTTGCAATCGAGTGCGGCGCGCGCCACGGTGTACGTGCCGAGCACGTTGTTGCGTATCGCCTGCCAAGCATTGTTTTGCTCCATCATCGGCACATGTTTGTAAGCTGCCGCGTGAAATACCGTGTGCGGGGCTTGCGCAGTAAACACTTCGTTGACGCGTGCGGCATCGCGTACATCGCCGACGATGCATAAAAAATTAAGCTGCGGGAAAGTTTGCTTGAGCTCTTGTTCCAAGGTGTACAGCGCGAATTCATTTTGCTCAAACAACACTAATTTGGCGGGCGCGTAGAGCGCGATTTGGCGGCACAGTTCCGAGCCTATCGAGCCGCCCGCACCCGTGACCAAGGCGACCTTGTCGGCTAATAATCTTTGCAGCCCGGCTTTGTCTAGACACACGGGATCGCGTCCTAACAAGTCGTCTAGCTCAATGGCGCGCAGTTGCGTCACGCCCACTTTGCCCGACATCAAGTCGTCGAAGGACGGCACGGATAAGGCTTCTACACCTGCGGCTTGGCACAGTTGAATCGCCCGTTTGCGTTGTTGATGCGAGCTGGATGGCATGGCGAGGATGACTTTTTCAATCGAAAAATGTGCTACCCAGCGATCTAAGTCGTCCAATTTGCCCAGCACGTTGATGCCATGCAACACACAGTTTTTCTTGTTGTCATCGTCATCCAAAAAGCCGACTAATTGCCAAGCAGGATTTTTCACTAAGTCTTTGGCTAAATGAATCGCTGCATCACCTGCGCCCAATACCAGCACCGGTTCGGAGGCGAGCTTGAGTTTGCCGTGCAAGCGCGTTTCTTTCCATGAGCGATAGCCCAGCCGACTACCGCCCATCAGTAAAATTAACAACAGCGGGTTGATGATTAACACCGAGCGCGGCACAACGAGATTGACGCGCAGCATCCATAAGGCAAAAGGAATCAGCGCGGCGGCAACCAACACCGCAAGCACGATGCGTTTCAAGTCAGGCAAGCTGGCATAACGCCAAATGCCGCGATACAAACTCATGCGCCAGAACACCACTAGCTGCACCAACACCACCCACACGATGGTGTGTTTCAACTCTAAAGAAAAATTGACGGGCAACTCAAAATTAAAACGCAAGGCGTAAGCCAGACTCCACGCCAGTCCTGCGGCGACACTGTCGTGCAGCATGGCAAAAGCCGTGCGGGTATTGGATTTGCGTAGCATTATTTTTGCTCCTGTAAGGCACAAAAAGTGCGCCAGCGTTTATCTATCCACATCGACAGCGCGAGATAAATCGCTGCCCAAAACGCCAGTAAATTGGCCTGTGCCGCAAGCGTTTGCGTGATGCCCCACACGGCGGAGCTGCCGACCAAAGCCATCAACACATATTCCAAAATTGCCATGGCTTGATGACCGAAACCGCTCAAAATTAAGCGTTGGTAATAATGGCTGCGATGCGCTTGAGTGAGTTTTTCGCCGCGTCGTAAACGTAGCAACAAAGTCGCCGTCGCATCCATCACGAACGGCGAAAACACCAGCAATGGAAACCACAACGGCCAGAAGTTTTGCTGCCAACCCCACGCACCCAAACTGGCGGCGAGAAAGCCTAACGGTATCGAACCCGCGTCGCCCATAAACACCGTGGCAGGATAAAAATTGTGATACAAAAATCCCAACGCCGCCGCGCCAATCGCGAAACACAGCATGGCAAACACTTCGGCATCCGCGCCGCCATGTTGCAACGCGGCAAAGCCGTACACGGTAAAACCGAACATCGCCATGCCGCCCGCCAAACCGTCTGAGCCGTCCATAAAGTTATACAGATTGGTCATCCATACAATGTACAGCAGCACGGGCAGCCACCAATACCAAGCCAGTCCTAGCCCAAATAGCACCACAATTGCCGCGACGACATGCGCAATAAAACGCGATTTTGCCGACAGCCCTTGCTTGTCATCGACGATAGATAAAGCGAACAAACCCAACATCGGCAGCACCAGCCACACGCGTAAATCACTCAGCAAAAATGCCCAGCCCGCCAAGATACCCAACATGATGCCGATGCCGCCCACGCGCGGAATTGGTGTGCTGTGCAGCGAACGCTCATTAGGAATATCTTTAATCGTGCCGTCTTTATTGAGGGTGAGTAACAAGGTCGCAAGCAGCGTGACGAGGGCAGCAACAATCGGCGGGTAATGGGACATAAGGACGAGGCAAAAAATAAAGTCGCGCATTATAGCCTTAGGGAAAATGATTATTGATGCGGCTGTCGTACTAGTCATTTGTAGTTAGTAGCTCGTTTTATCCGCAGATTAGGCAGATTCACACAGATTCAAAAGGCGATGGACTAGGCTTGCCCATAGTTTATCCGCAGCTAAAAAATCTGCGTGAATCTGCGCAATCTGCGGACTGATTTAACCTTGTTATGCCATCGCTTACGCTACAATCGCGCCGTTTTTTTACCCTCATATCTTCCCTGTGCAAGCTGCTGATACGCCCCATTTTCGCATCGCTGTGGTGCGCTTTTCTGCCTTGGGCGACCTCGTGTTAGTCGCGGCGGCGGTGCGCACTTTGCAGGCGCAACTACCTAATGCGCACATCACTTGGCTAACCAGCCCGCTGGCGTATAGCTTGTTGCAAGGCATGGCTGGCGTGACCTTTGTGGTGCGCGACAAACCGCGCAGCTTCAAAGATTACCTAAGTTTTTATCGCGAATTTCGCCAGCAAAAATTTGATGTGGTGCTGGCGATGCAAGCCAATTTACGCATCAATTTACTCTACCCCGCGCTGCACGCGCCCATCAAAATCGGCTTCGATAAAACCCGTGCGCGCGAAGGGCAATGGTTGTTTTGCAACCGTCGCATCGGCTTTGCCGACACGCATTTACTGGATAGTTTTTTAGCTTTTATTAAGTCCCTCACAGGACGCGCGCAGCAGGCGGTGCATGGCTTGCCAGTTGCCGCTGAAGACTTGGCGTGGGCACAGGAACGGTTAAGTGCGCTGCCGCGACCTTGGCTTGCCGTGCATCCTGTCGCCAGCAAAGCGGAACGGAATTGGCTGCCCGAACGCTATCGCGCCGTCATCGAACATGCTGTTGCGCAGCATCATGCCAGCATCGTTTTAACAGGAGGCAATTCGTCACTGGAGCACGCGATTTGTACAGAGCTTGCCAACAGCGCGCCCGCTGCAACGCTTAATTTATGCGGCAAAACTACGCCGCAACAACTCGCTGCTTTACTCAGTCTAGTGGATGTTCTCATCGCGCCAGACACAGGTGCGGTGCATATCGCGCGCAGCATGAACACGCCTGTTATTGGGCTGTATGCAGTCGCGAGCCCTAAGCTAACGGGCCCGTATCAAGCCTTGGATTTTTGCGTCGATGCGTATCCGCAAGCCGTGCAAAAATTCTTAGGTAAATCGGTCGCACAACTTGCTTGGAATACCCGTGTGCATCATCCTGACGCGATGGCGTTAATCAGCGTCGAGGCGGTGTTGGCGCAGTTAGGAAAAGCACTGGTTTTGTCTAAGCACCGCGCGAATTAAGCGCATCAGCTAGAATGCGCGCTCTTTGAATTTGGCGCACATCATGGTTCCTCATCTCACTACCGCTTTAACGGGTCCGTTGCTCGATTTAGAGCGACGCTTGCTGTCGTCTATGCCGACCACCGAGCATTGGTTTCGCACGCAATGGCTGGAGCATCCCGTGCCGTTTTATGCCTCGGTAGATTTGCGCAACAGCGGCTTCAAACTTGCGCCCGTCGATACCAATTTATTTCCTGGCGGCTTCAACAATCTCAATCCCGATTTTCTGCCCTTGTGCGTGCAAGCCATGCAGAGCGCGGTGCAAAAAATTTGCCCAGAAGCGCGCGGCGTGTTGCTGATTCCCGAAAACCACACGCGCAACTTGTTCTACCTGCAAAACGTCGCGCAACTGGTCACCATCATCAAGCAAGCGGGGATGCGCGTGCGCGTCGGTTCGCTGTTGGCAGAAATCACCGAGCCGACCACGATTAGCTTACCGAATGGCGGTGCGCTCACCCTAGAACCCTTGGTGCGACGCGGTAATCGCTTAGGTTTGGCAGACTACGATCCGTGCGTGGTGTTGCTCAATAACGACCTATCGGGCGGCGTGCCTGACATCCTTAAAAATCTTGAACAAGAGATTTATCCGCCTCTGTCGGTGGGTTGGTACACGCGCCGCAAATCGCAACATTTTGCCATGTACGACAAGGTGGCGACGGAGTTTGCCGAGCTCATTCACATCGACCCTTGGCTGATCAATCCCTATTTCGATACCTGTAGCGGCATCAATTTTCAGGAGCAAATCGGCTTAGATTGCTTGGCAGAAAAAGTCGAACTGATGCTCGCCAAAATCCGCATTAAGTACGCCGAATACGGTGTGAAATCCGAGCCGTTTGTTATCGTCAAAGCCGATGCGGGAACCTATGGCATGGGCATTATGACGGTGAAAAATGCCAGTGAAATTACCGCGCTGAATCGCAAACAACGTAACAAAATGGCGGTGATTAAAGAAGGTGTTGAGGTCAGCGACGTGTTGATACAAGAGGGCGTTTACACCTTTGAAAATATCAACGAAGCGGTCGCCGAACCCGTGATTTATATGGTCGATCACTACGTCGTCGGCGGCTTTTATCGCGTCCATACGGGGCGCGGTATCGACGAAAATCTCAACGCGCCGGGAATGCAATTTGTGCCGCTGGCGTTTGAGTCATGCTGCTCTTTGCCTAATCCCGATTGCGCCCCCGACGACACGCCAAATCGCTTTTACGCCTACGGGGTAGTGGCGCGTTTAGCGTTGTTGGCGGCAGCATTAGAAATCGAAGCGGCGGAAAATTCCTGATGTGGCGCATCGTTTTACTCGCACTCTCCCTTACTGCCTGCACCGAACAAGCCGCGCCTGTGTATCAAGAGCAAGGCTATGTGTTCGGCACGCTGGTGGAAGTCAGCATCGCGGACGCGCCTGAAGCGGATGCCAAGTTAGCCGTGGCGGCGGTGCTGCAAGAGTTCCAACGCTTGCACAGCATGTTGCACGCTTGGCAGCCATCCGAATTAAGCGAACTCAACGCCGCGTTAGCGCGCGGCGAATCGGCGGCAGTGTCGAATGAGTTGGTGAGTATCGTGCAAGACGCGGCGCAACTCGCCAAACAATCGCACGGCATGTTCAACCCTGCAATCGGCGGATTGGTGGGGCTGTGGGGCTTTCATGCCGATGATTTTAAGCCCGTGCAACCCGACCAAAATGAGCTGGCAAAGTTAGTCGCAGCGAATCCGCAGATGAGCGATTTGAGCATAGACCACGGTCGCATCGAGAGTAAAAATCCCGCTGTGCAATTGGATTTAGGCGGCTACGCCAAGGGCTACGCACTGGATCGGGCGGCGCAAATTCTGCATCAGCGTGGCATTAACAACGCGCTGATTAACATCGGCGGCAACATCATGGCGTTGGGGCATAACGGCAAACGCAACTGGCGCGTGGGCATCCAGCATCCGCGCAAAGCGGGTGCGTTGGCGAGTTTGGAGCTGCACGACGGCGAGGCTATCGGCACGTCGGGCGACTATCAACGCTACTTTATGTTGGGCGCGATACGTTATTGCCACCTCATCAATCCGCGCACTGGTTACCCGATGCAAGCGGTGCAAGCCGTGACGATTTTGACGCATGGGAAGAATGCTGGCGCGTTATCTGATGCGGCTTCTAAGCCTGTTTTTATGTCGGGTGTAAAGGGTTGGCGTAACGCTGCCAAGCTGATGAATTTAGATGCAGCGATGTTGATTGATGAGCAAGGACGCGTGCATATCACCGAAGAATTAAAAACCCGCTTAGAGTTTTTAGATAACAATAATACCGTTAGCGTGGAGTAAGAAAATGCGCGAAGAACAAGACATCGTTGCTTATAAAACTCGCCGTGCTGCGGCACAAAACGCCTTGCGGAAAATCGCCGTCATCGTGCGCGATGAAGCGCAAACGGATGCCGCCAAGACGCGCTATGTAAAGAAATTTTTACGCTACGCACTGGTGATATTGGTCGCTGTTGGGTGTGCCGTTTTTCTACTGAGGAAGTTTTAATGGTTGGAATTTTGTTGGTTACACACAATGGACTAGGCGACAGTCTGGTCGATTGCGTCAAGCATGTACTGGGTGCTGCGCCTAGTAATCTCAAGGTGTTGTCGGTATTGGCGGACGACGATCCGCAACAAAAATTAGCTCAAGGTGAAGCCTTAATTAAGCAGCTCGACAACGGCAGTGGTGTGTTGATTTTGGCGGACGTGTTTGGTGCAACGCCGTCCAATATCGGTCGCCAACTGTGTCATGCCGAGCGCGTGATTGGCGTGGCGGGGGTGAACTTACCTATGCTGTTGCGCGTGGTATGCCACCCCACCACCACCCTGCCAGCCCTTGCTCAGCTTGCCGTTGAAGGCGGACGCGAGTGCATCGTTTATATGAATTCGGATATTTGACGGCTTGTGTCGAGCTAGCAGAAAATAATTTTTAGAGGGTTTTATGCAACAACAAGACGTATTGATTATTAACAAACTCGGCTTGCACGCACGCGCGTCCGCCAAGCTCACGCAGCTCGCTTCGAGCTTCAAATGTGAAGTGATGTTGACGCGCAACACGCGCCGCGTAAATGCAAAAAGCATCATGGGCGTGATGATGTTGGCAGCCGCCAAAGGCGTGACCATCGGCATCGAAACCAATGGCGAAAATGAAGAAGCGGCGATGCAAGCCTTGGTCAATCTCATCAACGACTACTTTGGAGAAGGCGAGTGATTCCCCCTAATAGCCTACTGCGCAGTCAATCTGCGGCATCGCGTGCTCGCTCGCGCCTCGCCTATCTTTCCGATATGTCTCGTTGCTCGCTGCGCGGCTCTTTGCATCTTGCCTTGCTCGCTACGGCTCTTAGGGGGAATCAATGACTTTTGCGCTACATGGCATCGCCGTTTCGAGCGGCATCGCGATTGGGCACGCGCATTTGTTGTCGCACACCTCCTTGGAGGTGTTGCATTACAACTTGCCGCAGCAATTAGTCCACGAAGAAGTCGCGCGTTTTGATGTGGCGTTACAGGCGACGCGCCAAGAGTTTATTAGCTTGCGTGCCAATCGCCCGCAACATGCCGCCGCCGAGTTTGATGCGTTTCTCGAATTGCATTTGATGATTTTGGAAGACCCGTTGTTGAGCGTGGCACCACGCGAAATGATAGAGCGCGAGCATTGCAATGCGGAGTGGGCATTGAAGACGCAGACCGAAATTTTGGTGGCGCAATTCGATGAATTTGAAGATGCGTATTTGCGTGAACGCCAGCTCGATGTGAAACAAGTCGCGGTGCGTTTACTCAAGCAATTGCTGGGGCAACCAGGGCATCAGCCCGCGCCTGCGCGCCACGATGTGGAAATGATTTTGGTCGCGCACGATTTAAGTCCCGCCGATTTAATTCAATTCAAGCCGCAGCAATACGCCGCATTTATCACCGATTTGGGTGGCGCAACGTCGCACACCGCGATTGTCGCGCGTAGCCTGAATACGCCGTGTGTAGTCGGCTTACATCACGCCCGCGAATTGATACGCGAAGACGATTTGCTGATTTTGGATGGCGAGCAAGGCGTGTTAATCGTCAACCCAGACAAGGCGATTTTGGCGGAATATAAACTGCGTCAAAGTGCGTGGGAACTGGATCGCAAAAAGCTTAAACGCTTGCGCGGCGCGCGCGCCAACACCTTGGACGGCACGCTGATTGAGCTGCACGCCAACATCGAAAAACCCGATGATTTATCCGAAGTGAAAGAACATGGCGCAACGGGAATCGGTTTATTCCGCAGCGAATTTTTATTCCTGAATCGCGACGTGTTGCCCGACGAAGAAGAGCAATTTTTAGCTTACCAAGCCGTCGCACAAGGCATGGACGGGCAGCCCGTTACCATCCGCACCTTTGACTTAGGCGCGGACAAACAAATCAAGGGCGCAGAACGCGTTGCCAACAATCCCGCATTGGGTTTGCGCGCGATTCGTTTATGCCTTGCCGAGCCGCAATTATTCCGCACCCAGTTACGCGCGCTGTTACGTGCCACGCATTACGGCAACGTCAAAATTCTGGTACCGATGTTGTCGGGCGCGGCAGAAATCAACCAGACTTTGCAGTTTATCGAGGCGACTAAACAAGCCTTGGATGCGGAAAACATTCCCTACGATAAAGACGTAAAAATCGGCGGCATGATCGAAATTCCCGCCGCCGCTTTGGCACTCACAGTGTTCGCCAAAAAACTTGATTTTCTGTCAATCGGCACCAACGATTTAATTCAATACACGCTGGCGATTGACCGCACCGATGAAGAAGTCGCTCATCTGTACGACCCGCTGCATCCCGCTGTGCTGCACTTGTTAGCGCATGTGATTTCCACCGCGAATAAGTTTGGCGTGCCGATTTCGGTGTGCGGCGAGATGGCGGGTGAGCTGGCTTATACGCGCTTATTTTTAGGCTTAGGGCTGCGTCAGTTTTCCATGAGTCCTGCGCAAGTCCCCGCCATTAAGCAACGCGTGTTGACCAGTAGCTTGGCGGACTTAGGCTTGCTCACGCAAAAAATTCTGCGCGCCGATGACCCCTTAAAAATTCGCGAGTTGCTCGACAAACTCAACAGCTAAAAGCGCGCTAACTGCCTGTTTATGCGCCAGCGGTGATAGAATGCGCGCCTTCAAAATAAGGCAATCCTCATGTTATCTACAGCAAATATCACCATGCAATTCGGCGCGAAGCCTTTATTCGAGAACGTCTCGGTCAAATTCGGCGACGGTAATCGTTACGGCTTAATCGGCGCGAACGGCTGCGGCAAGTCAACCTTTATGAAAATTTTGGGGCGCGATTTGGTGCAGACCTCTGGCGAGGTGATGATAGATAAAAACGAACGTCTGGGTAAATTGCGCCAAGATCAATTCGCTTACGAAGAGATGCGCGTGCTGGACGTGGTGCTGATGGGTCACGACGAAATGTGGGCGGCGATGTCGGAACGCGACGCGCTATATGCCAATCCCGATGCGACTGAAGAAGACTATATGCGCGCCGCCGATTTGGAAGCGACCTTCGCCGAATACGACGGCTATACAGCGGAAGCGCGTGCTGGCGAATTGCTGCTGGGCTTGGGCATTGCGATTGAATTACATCAAGGTCTGATGAGCGCGGTCGCACCTGGCTTCAAATTGCGTGTGTTGTTGGCACAGGCGTTGTTCTCCAATCCCGATATTTTGTTGCTGGATGAGCCCACCAATAACTTGGACATCAACACCATCCGTTGGTTGGAAAATATCCTCAACGCGCGTACTTGCACCATGGTCATCATCTCGCATGATCGTCATTTCCTAAACAGCGTCTGCACGCATATGTCCGATTTGGACTATGGAAAAATTACCACTTACCCTGGCACTTACGACGATTACATGCTGGCGGCATCGCAAGCACGCGAACAACAATCCGCCGATAACACCAAGGCGAAAGAAAAAGTCGCCGAACTGAAAGCCTTCGTAGCGCGCTTTTCGGCGAATGCGTCTAAGGCGAAACAGGCAACTTCACGCGCCCGTCAAATCGACAAAATTAAAATCGAAGACATCAAGCCATCGAGCCGCCAATATCCGTTTATTCGCTTTGAATACGACGAGCGCGAAAAGCTGCATCGCACCGCCGTGGAAGTTGAGCACATGTCTAAAGGCTTCGACAAAGTGCTTTTTTCTAATGTGAATTTGCGCGTCGATGCGGGCGATAAAATCGCCATTATCGGCTCGAACGGTATCGGTAAAACCACCTTGTTGCGTTGTTTGGTGGGCGATTTAACGCAAGACACGGGCACGATTAAATGGACGGAAAAAGCCAATATCGGCTACTACGCGCAGGACAGTTACAGCGAGTTCGCCGAAGACAAAATTATGACGGACTGGATGACTTACTGGCGCGGTCCTAATGACGATGACCAAACCGTGCGTGCCACACTGGGACGTTTATTGTTCTCCGGCGACGATGCGCACAAGCCGGTAAAAGTTTTATCGGGTGGCGAAAAAGGACGGTTGTTGTTCGGCAAATTGATGCTGCAAAAACACAACGTGTTGCTGATGGACGAGCCGACCAATCACATGGATATGGAATCTATCGAGTCGCTCAACACCGCGTTGCTGGAATACAAAGGCACCGTAATCTTCGTCAGCCATGACCGCGAATTCGTTAGCTCCTTGGCGACGCGCATTATCGAAATCACCGACAAAGGTGTGAACGATTATCACGGTACTTACGAAGAGTATCTGCGCGACCAAGCGGTGGCTTAAAGCTAAGCAATCCCTTCCCCCTTCAAGGGGGAAGGCTAGGATGGGGGTCGCGCAGTGGATTAGGGGAATTCCCCCTCCCTAGCCCTCCCCCTTAAAGGGGGAGAGCATGTCTTCTAATATCGTCATCGGCGTATTCGATTCAGGTGTGGGCGGACTGTCTGTGCTGCACCACATTCGCCGCACACTGCCTTCCGCACGTCTGATTTACGTCGCCGATTCCGCGCACGTTCCCTATGGCGACAAGCCCGCAGCCTATATCGAACAACGCTCGCACGCGCTTACCCGCTTTTTAATTTCGCAAGGTGCAGATGCGCTGGTCATCGCCTGCAACACCGCCACTGCTGCCGCTGCCGCAAGTTTGCGTGCGCAATTTTCATTGCCGATTATCGGCATGGAACCCGCCGTCAAACCCGCCGTCGCGGTCAGCAAAAGTGGCGTGCTCGGTGTGCTAGCAACCGTCGGTACATTGGAAAGCGCGCGCTTTGCCGCCTTGCTGGAACGCTACGGAAATGAAGTGAAAATCATTACGCAAGGTTGTCCAGGTCTCGTCGAGCAAGTCGAACGAGGCGACTTAAGCAGCGACACAACGCGCAACTTGATAGCGCGTTACACCCAGCCCTTGTTGGCACAGGGCGCGGACACCTTAATTTTAGGCTGCACACATTACCCATTTTTGGCGGCACTGATACGCGAAGTCGTAGGCTCAAAAATCACTTTGGTCGATACGGGTGCTGCGGTGGCACGACAACTACAGCATCGTCTGCAAAGCGAGTTAGGCAGCACCACAAGCGCGGATGGAAGGGCTGGGCAAGTGCAGCTATATAGCAGCGGCAACCTTGCCCACGCACGCGCCACGCTTGCGGCGTTGTGGCCAGAGCCGCTTGATTTACAGCCTTTGCCTAGCGAATACTGCTAAACCAATTAGCGCGCTGAAAACGACGCTTGCGCGCATCGACTCGCTAGCTGCGCCGCGTGTGTTGTTCAATATCGACTTCTTTATTACTAACGCCCTTAAACGCCATGATTTTTTCTGCTCTCGCACAAGCACGCCGCTACGCCGCACTGCATCCCTTATTGCCACAGGCTTTCGCCTACCTGCGCGACACTGACCTCAATGCGCTTACGCCTGGTGTGCATCAAATTATTGATAAGCAACTCTTCATCATTGTGGAACAAGCCAATGGGCGCACGCGTGGCGAAGCTAAGCTGGAAGCGCATCGAAAATATATCGACATTCAGTTGGTGTTAGAGGGGCTGGACGAGATGGGTTGGCAGGCTTTGGCGGATTGTCATCAGCCGCTAGACGAGCATAACGTGGAACGGGATATACGCTTTTTTGACGATGAACCTGCCACCTGGATAAGCGTGCCGCCGCAACACTTTTGTATTTTCTTTCCTGAAGATGCGCACGCGCCGTTGGTGGGCAAGGGCGCGATACGCAAGGTGATTATGAAAATTGCCGTGGATGCAGCTTAGTGTCGTGTTAGCCGATTAAATTTACCGACCGCTAGACGAAAAAAAGCTCCTGCAACACAGGAGCTTTTTTTCGTCGCGATGTTGCTTGAGAAATTATTTCTTTTTCTTCGCCGCTGGAATTTTAATCGTGGCGGCGGGGATGGTGACATGACTCGCTTCCAGCGCGGCGATTTGCTCGTTGAGCTTGGTGATTTGCAGGTCTTTTTCGGCTAATAACGAGTCTTTGTCAGCGAGCTGCATGGCTGCTTTTTTATTCGCATCAAGGGCTGTTTGCAAGCGTGTTTCTAAACTCTTCGCGGTTGCTAAACCGGCTTCGTTTTTAGCTTGTTCGCTTAGCTCAGCGGCGGCACGTTTCAATTCTTGCGCCTGTTTCTCCACGCTCAAATCACGCACATCTTTATAGCCTAACGCGCTGCCGATAGCCGCCAAACGCTCTTCTTCTTGCGCGGCAATTTTTTCAATCAAGCCTTTTTCCACAGCGGGAGTGCCGCCAATTTGGGTATTGACACTGACCCCCACTAAGCCGCCTACATTCACGCCCAGTGCGGGTTTTGCCACCACGCCCTTGAATTGATTTTGCAGCTCGGTGACGCGCTCGTTGAGCTGTTGCGCGTGGCGTGCGGCGAACAAGGCTTGCGCACTTAAGCGTTGCACTAACGCTTTGTCATGGGGAGCGGCGGCAATTTTTGTTTTCGCATCTAGGTAAATACGCACTGCCTCAGCATAGGTCGCAGGCACTTGTTTGTCGGCGTTTTTGGTTTTGCCCTCGTCGTTAATCACTTCGCTGCTATGCAACGCGCCTTCTTGCACAGAGCGCACTTCTAAGCTGGTCAATTCTTTAAGTAAGGCTTCTTTTTTCTTGTCGATGTTATCGACTTTTTCGGCTTCAACCACATTGATTAAGTCGGCAAAATTGCCCATCACATTGGCATACTCTTTAGGCAAAGATTTTTCGGTGCTTAAATTATCCAACTCCGTTTTAACGGCGAGTTCATTGGCAAAACGATATTGCACCACCGCCATAATGGCGCGCCCTTTTTCTAAAATCGCATCGCCTTTAGCCGCTTGTTGCGCAAGCTGATCTTTAGGTTGGCTGCTCAAGCCGTTTTGTGCCGCGCTTAAAGTTTGCGTGGCTTCTTTGAAATAATGCGGCGCAGTGAACGGCATCCCTGCTGATTTCGCATCGGCCACATTTTTTTCCAGTGCCGAGACAATGTCTAAAGCCGACAAGTCTTTGTATTTAGCCAGTTGCGCGTCGTTGGCTTGCACCGCAATTTTGACGGGCGCGGCGCACGCGGTGAGCAATAAGGCAATCAGTAAAGTCGATAAACGCATGGAGTTGTTCATGGTGAGTTCCTAAGAAATTAAATAATAAAAGCGGGTTTTTGAGTGGATGACTGAAATTTAGTTCATTAACACGCCGACTCTTGGTCAAAAGCCACATCTCCTTGCGCGTGCGCATCGCCCATTTGGATATTTTTGAAGTCGAACAAGCTGCTATCCATTAAATGCGACGAGGAAACATTTTGCATCGCAGTGAACATCGTGGCAGTGCGGTTGGGATATTGTAGCTCCCATGCGTTTAACATTTCCTTGACGTTTTGGCGTTGCAAATTTTCTTGTGAGCCACACAAATTGCACGGAATAATTGGAAACTCCATGGCGCGCGCAAAGCGTGCGATGTCTTTTTCCGCGCAATATGCCAACGGTCGGATGACCATATGGTCGCCCTTATCGGTAATCAGTTTGGGCGGCATTCCTTTGAGTTTGCCCGCAAAAAACATATTCAAAAATAGCGTCTCTATCATGTCATCGCGATGATGGCCGAGCGCGATTTTATTCGCCCCCAATTCACCCGCGACGCGATAAATAATGCCGCGTCGCAAGCGGGAACACAGCGAGCAAGTGGTCTTGCCTTCAGGCACTTTTTCTTTGACGATGGAGTAAGTATCTTGCGTTTCGATGTGATATTCCACGCCCAGATTTTTCAGGTAGGCGGGCAAAATTTCAGCAGGAAAACCAGGCTGTTTTTGATCGAGATTCATCGCCACGATACGGAAATCTATCGGTGCGCGTTTGCGCAACGCCAGCAAAATATCCAGCAAGGTGTAGGAGTCTTTGCCGCCGCTTAAACACACCATCACGCTGTCGCCGTCTTCTATCATGTTGAAGTCGGCGATGGCCTTGCCGACTTGATGTTCAAGGCGCGAGCGCAGGCGATTAAAGTTGTTGGAGTGCTCTTCAAACTGAATGGGTTGTGCAATTGCGTTCATAGTTTTCTCGTTGTCTTGGTGTCTCTAGAAATTAAAATATCTAAGCAAGGCAAGGCGCGAGTAAAAAATTGCGACGACACATAGGGTGACTATGTTAGGAGTAATTTTTTGCGAGTAACGCCGCATTGCAACGAGATTTTAGTTTATAGGGATGCCATTTAAGTGTTGATGCTCTTGCCGCCATCAACAGCGATGATTTGCCCCGTGATATACGGCGCGTCTTGCATCAAAAATAATACTGTTTTAGCAATGTCGTCGGGTGCCCCAACGCGCTGCAATAAAGTTTGCGCGACAATAGCCGCGCGTTTTTCTGTGTCTTGCCAATCGCCATGTTCAGGCCACAAAATCGGCCCCGGCGACACGCCATTCACACGCACTTCGGGTGCGAGTTCTTGCGCCAAGCCTAGGGTTAGTGCGCGTAAGCCCGCTTTAGCCACGCTGTAAACCAGATGACTTGTCATCGGACGTTCGGCGTGTATATCGACAATGTTGACGATGCTGCCCTGCGTGCGACGTAATTCAGTTGCCGCCGCCTGAGCCAAGAACAACGGGGCTTTCAGGTTCGTGCCCAGCAAATCGTGCCAATCTTGTTCAGTTACGTTGGTCAGCGGCGTGGCATAAAAGCTGGACGCGTTATTTACCAGCCCGTCTAATCTGCCGAACTGAGCCATGCTCTGTGCGACCAATAAGGGCAAGGCTTGCAAGTCGAGCAGGTCAGCAGAAAAAACTGCAACACTGTCGGCACGCAGCGCATTCAGTTCGGCTTGCAAGGCTCGCGCCTCAGTCGCGGAGGTGTGGTAATGAATGGCGAGGCGCGCGCCCGCCGCGTGCAGACGACGACAAATCGCCGCACCCACCCGTTTCGCCCCGCCCGTCACCAATATCACTTTGCCTTGCATCGCTCACTCCACTAAAATCTCATCGGGTGTGGCTAAAAAATCAAATCTCATCGCGATGCGTTGTTGCTTACAAAAAATTACTCCTTACATAGTTGTTCTATGCTGCGTCATAATTTTTTGCTCGCGCCTAGCCTAGCTTCGATATTTGAATTTTTAGCCACACCATAAAACTTCCAAATTATACCAGCCCATGCCAAATTCCCTTCCGCTTCCTAGCCCCGCAGCACTCGAACACAGCACTCATTTAACGCAATTTATTCAGCACGACATCAAAGCTCACGGTGGCTGGATTTCGTTTGCGCGCTATATGGAGCTGGCGTTGTACGCGCCGGGCTTGGGCTATTACACGGCGGGGGCGCATAAGTTTGGCGAGGCGGGCGACTTTATTACCGCGCCTGAATTATCAGTTTTATTCGGCAAAACTTTGGCGCGCCAAATGCAGCAAATCATGGCGCAAAGCGCGCCGCATATTTTGGAATTGGGCGCGGGCAGCGGTAAGTTAGCGGTGGATATACTCACTGAATTAGCCGACTTAAATGCTTTGCCCGACAGCTATTCCATCCTCGAAGTGAGTGCCGATTTACGCCAACGCCAGCGCGCTTTAATGCAAGAAAAATTGCCGCATTTATTGGCGCGCGTGCAGTGGCTAGACGCTTTACCCGAAAAGTTTTCGGGCGCAATGATTGCCAACGAAGTGTTGGATGCCTTACCCGTGCATTTAGTTGATTGGCGTGACGGCACGGTGTTGGAGCGTGGCGTGGTGGCAAACGATGCGGGTTTTGTTTATGCCAAGCGCGACATTGCCGATGCTGAATTGCTGGCCGCCGCACAAAACATCAACGTGCCCGATGATTATCAGAGCGAAATTTGCCTAGCCGCGCGCGGCTTAATGCAAAGCCTCGCCGCCTGTTTAGAGCAAGGCGCGCTGCTGTTGATCGACTACGGTTTTGGCGCATCCGAGTTTTATCATCCGCAACGTAATCGCGGCACGCTGATGTGTCATTACCGCCATCACGCCCACGACGATGCCTTTTATTTACCCGGCTTGCAGGACATTACCGCGCATGTAAATTTCACCGACATCGCCGAGTGCGGCATCGACGCAGGGCTGGAATTATTGGGCTACACCAACCAAGCGTTCTTTCTCATCAATGGCGGCATCACCGACTTACTCGCGCAACAAGATCCCGAAAATCTGCGCACTTATTTACCGCTCTCGGCGCAATTACAAAAACTCACTAGCCCGTCAGAAATGGGCGACTTGTTCAAAGTCATTGCCTTCGGCAAAAACATAAGCTCATCCCTGACAGGCTTTGCGCGCGGCGATTTGACGCGCGCTTTATAATGACAAGCTGGTCGCTACTAGCTTGTAGCGACCAGCCAACACCAACCACTCACGCCCCCCATTCACCACTCACCGATTTTCAATATGAACCCACTTTTAGACTGCACTGGCCTGCCTCGTTTCGCCGATATTCAACCCGCTCACGTCGCGCCTGCGATTGAAAAATTACTCGCGGAGATGGGCTCGTTAGTTGAGCAATTATTAGCGGATACCGCCGCGCCCACTTGGCAAAACTTTGTCGCACCTATGGAAGACGCGAACGAGCGCGTATCGCGCGCTTGGGGACCGGTGGGGCATTTGAATGCGGTGATGAATTCGCCAGAATTGCGCGAGGTGTATAACGCCACGCTGCCAAAAATCACCGCCTTCTATGCCGAGTTGGGACAAAACCTCGCGTTGTTCGATAAATTCAAAGCCTTGCGCAACAGCAATGAATTCGCGGGATTGAGCGATGCGCGCAAAAAAATTATCGAAAATGAATTGCGCGATTTTCGTTTGGGTGGCGCGGAATTAGCCGACGACAAAAAAGCGCGCTACTTGGAAATTCAAGAAAAATTATCCGAATTATCATCGCGTTTTTCTGACAATTTATTGGATGCGACCAACGACTTTTCGCTGTTAATCGAAAAGCCTCCCTCATCCCAACCTTCCCCCGACGGGGGAAGGAGCGACCGTATCTCCCGCGAGCGGGAGATTCCTGAAGCACTTTCTGGGCTGCCAGAAGATGCGCTGCAAGCGGCGGCCGAGGCGGCGACAGAAGCCGAAAAACAAGGTTGGCTGTTCACCTTGAAAGCTCCATCGTATATGCCAGTGATGCAGTTCGCCAACAATCGTGAATTGCGTGAAAAACTGTATCGCGCTTACAGCACCCGCGCGTCGGAATTCGGCAAAGCCGAACAAGATAATTCCGCATTGATGACGGAAATTGTGCAACTGCGCGGTGAAGAAGCGCGCTTGTTAGGCTTTGCCAATTTTGGTGAATTGTCACTCGCCGCGAAGATGGCAGACACGCCCCAACAAGTGGTGGAATTTATGCGCGAACTGGCAACGCGCGCACGGCCTTTTGCGGAAAAAGATTTGACCGAGCTGCGCGAATTTGCACGCAAAGAATTAAATCTGAGTGAATTAAATTCGTGGGACATCAGCTACGCCAGTGAAAAGTTACGCGAACAACGCTACGCATTTTCCGAACAAGAAGTGAAGCAATACTTCCCCGAAGACGCGGTTTTGCCCGGTATGTTCAAAGTGGTCGAAACCTTGTATGGCTTGCAAATAAAGGCTGCTAAGGCGGAGGTGTGGCACGAATCGGTGCGCTTTTTTGATGTTTGCACCGCCCAAGGCGCGTTGGTCGGACAGTTTTATCTCGACCTGTATGCGCGCAACAACAAGCGCGGCGGTGCGTGGATGGACGATGTGATTGGTCGTCGTCGTTTGCCTGCTGGCATTCAAACACCCGTGGCGTATTTGAACTGCAATTTTTCCGCTCCCGTCGGCGGCAAACCTGCCGTCTTTACGCACGATGACGTGATTACTTTGTTCCATGAATTTGGTCACGGTTTGCATCATTTGCTCACTGAAATCGAAGACCTCGCGGTGTCCGGTATCAATGGCGTGGAATGGGATGCGGTGGAATTGCCCAGCCAGTTTATGGAAAATTTTTGCTGGGAATATGCGGTGTTGCAAGACATGACGCGCCAAGTGGAAACAGGCGAAAAATTGCCGCGCGCGCTGTTCGACAAAATGCTCGCGGCGAAGAACTTCCAAAGCGGCTTGACGACCTTGCGTCAGATTGAATTTTCGTTATTCGACATGTTGATGCACAGCGATTTTGCGGCGGGTGGCGCGAAGTCGATTTTGCAATTACTCGATGAAGTTCGGAATGAGGTCGCAGTGTTAATTCCACCCGCCTTTAATCGCTTTCCCAATAGCTTCTCGCACATATTTTCGGGCGGTTATGCGGCGGGTTATTACAGCTATAAATGGGCGGAAGTGTTGTCCGCCGATGCCTATAGTTTGTTTGAGGAAAACGGCGTACTGAACCCCGCTGTCGGTGCGCGATTCCGTGCCGAAATTTTGGCGATGGGCGGCTCACGCGGCGCGATGCAATCCTTCACCGCCTTCCGGGGTCGCGCGCCCAACATCGACGCGCTGTTGCGCCATAACGGGCTAGCAGCATGAAAATCGCAACCTGGAATGTGAACTCGCTGAAGGTACGTCTGCCGCATGTATTGGACTGGCTGGCGAAAAATCCGATTGAGGTGTTGTGTCTGCAAGAAACCAAGCAGCAAGACGAAGATTTTCCGCACGCTGAGCTATTGGCGGCGGGTTATCACACGGCTTTTATCGGGCAAAAAACCTATAACGGCGTGGCAATTTTGAGCACGCTGCCGATGAGCGATATTCAGTTCGGTATTCCGAATTATGTCGATGAACAAAAGCGCGTGATTAGCGCGACGATTAACGGCGTGCGCGTGGTGTGTGTGTATGTGCCGAATGGTCAAGAGGTCGATTCCGATAAGTATTATTACAAGCTAGGTTGGTTGGCGGCGTTGCGCGAGTGGCTGAGTTTGGAATTGCTGCGCTATCCGAATTTAGTGGTGTTGGGCGATTACAACATCGCGCCTGAAGACCGCGATGTGCACGACCCCGTGTTGTGGCAAGGCAGCATTTTGGTCAGCGAAGCGGAGCGAATTTTGTATCGCAAGCTGCTGGAAATCGGTCTGCACGATAGTTTTAGATTGTTCGAGCAAGCCCCGAAAGCCTTTAGTTGGTGGGACTATCGCATGATGGCGTTTCGCCGCAATCACGGCGTGCGCATCGACCATATTCTGTTGAGTACGCCGCTGGTGGCGAGCTGCATCAGTTGCGTCATCGACAAAGAGCCGCGCAAAAAAGATCGTCCTTCTGACCATACCCCTGTGATTGCCGAGCTTGCCGTTTAGCGGATGACGATTGAACCTTATCGGAAAGCCATGCTCTCAACCCCGCGTAGCAGATTGCTGTGATAGCATCCGCCCGCTTCACTTTATCAACGACCCGAAAGGTTAAACATTATGAAAAAGAGTTTATCGACCATCGCAGTTTTAGCCTGTTTCGCAACCTCTGCATCAGCAGCAACTATCAACATGGCTAACTTAGGCGGTGCGGGCGCAGCAGGACAAGCACAGTTCCGCGCCTTCTCTGAAGACATGGGCGCAGCCCTGAGCTACAAAGGTGTGACCCCACCAACCGCATTGGGCGTAACAGGCTTCGACATCGGCGTAGAAGTCACCGCCTCACAATTGCAAAGCCCAGCGTTCAAGACCGTGAGCGGCACTAGCACCACTACCTTGCCTATCCCTAAACTGCATGTGGCGAAGGGCTTGCCGATGGGCTTTGACGTAGCGGCTTTTTATGCGGCAATTCCTACCACGAACATCCGCTTGTATGGCGCGGAAGTGCGCTACGCGATTATCGACGGCGGTATGACCATGCCTGCTGTTGGTGTGCGTGGTTCGTTCAGCAAACTGGCGGGCGTGAACGGTTGGGATTTGAACACCAAAGGCTTGGATATTTCAGTGTCTAAAGGCTTTTTGATGTTCACCCCGTATGCGGGTATCGGTAAAGTTTGGAGCAACAGTACCGCCGCGCCTTTCACAGCCGAATCATTCAGCCAAAACAAAATTTTTGCAGGCTTGAATGCCAATATGGGTCTGACTAACTTGGCACTTGAATACGACAAAACGGGTTCTGTACCTTCCTACAGCGCAAAATTAGGCTTCCGTTTCTAAGCCTATTTAAGCCGTAAAAAAGCCACCATCATTGGTGGCTTTTTTTGTCGATGCGCAACGCAAAAGGGCGTGCAACCTAGGTTGCACGCCCTTTTATTTAAGCGGGATGCTCTCCGCTAAGGTACTAATTACAAGCTGTAGTACATGTCGAACTCAACGGGGTGAGTGGTCATGCGCAAGCGTGTGACTTCTTCCATTTTCAAGGTGATGTATGCGTCGATAAAGTCGTTCGAGAACACACCGCCGCGAGTCAAGAATTCGCGATCTTTGTCCAACGCGTTCAATGCTTCATCGAGTGAAGTACAAACGGTAGGGATTTTTGCGTCTTCTTCGGGTGGCAAATCGTACAGATTCTTGTCGGCTGGATCGCCAGGGTGAATCTTGTTTTGAATACCATCCAAACCGGCCATCATCAATGCCGCGAAGCACAAGTATGGGTTAGCTGAAGGATCGGGGAAACGGGTTTCGATACGACGTGCTTTTTCGCTAGGAACGTGAGGAATCCGAATCGAAGCGGAACGATTTTTAGCTGAGTAAGCCAATTTCGTTGGTGCTTCGTAATGAGGCACGAGGCGTTTGTAGGAGTTTGTACCAGGGTTAGTAATCGCGTTCAAAGCCTTAGCGTGTTTGATGATACCGCCGATGTAGTACAACGCCATTTCTGACAAGCCTGCATAGCCGTTACCTGCGAACATGTTTTTGCCATCTTTCCAGATGGATTGATGCACGTGCATACCTGAACCGTTGTCGCCAACGATAGGTTTAGGCATGAACGTCGCTGTCTTGCCGTATTGATGCGCGATGTTGAACACCACGTATTTCAGGGCTTGAGTTTGATCAGCGCGACGTACCAAAGTATTGAACTTCGTACCGATTTCGCATTGACCCGCATTCGCCACTTCGTGGTGATGCACTTCAACTTCGATGCCGATTTCTTCCAACGCCATACACATTGCGGCGCGGATGTCGTTCAAGCTATCGACTGGCGGAACTGGGAAGTAACCGCCTTTAACAGTAGGACGGTGGCCAGTGTTGCCGCCATCAAATTTGTCGCCAGTTGACCAAGCGGCTTCTTCTGAATTGATTTTGCTTGAACAGCCTGACATGTCGATGTTCCATGTTACGGAATCAAAGATGAAAAATTCTGGTTCTGGACCGAAGTAAGCGGTATCACCAATGCCTGTCGAACCTAAATACGCTTCAGCGCGTTTAGCAATCGAACGTGGGTCGCGGTCGTAACCTTTGCCGTCAGTTGGATCAACTACGTCGCAAGTGATTACCATGGTCACTTCGTCCATAAATGGGTCGATGTAAGCGGTGTCTGGTTGAGGCATCAACAACATATCGGAGGCTTGAATACCTTTCCAGCCTGAGATAGAAGAACCGTCAAACGCGTGACCGTCTTCAAATTTATCCATGAATACATACTTAGCGGGAACGCCAACATGGTGTTCTTTGCCGCGTGTATCGGTAAAACGGAAATCGACAAACTTAACGTCGCGATCTTTAATCATTTGCAATACATCTTTAGCTGTCATCGCCATCACACTCTCCTAAGAAAAAAATCGTCATCAATACAATTGGGTAAAACTGGGCGGTACATCAGCAACCTCTATGCCAGTTCCGCCATGCTAGCAATCGCGCATTTTGCCATAAGCCTGCCTGTCCGCGTAGCAAAAAATTGCACTAAAACAAGGCGGCGAATTCGCCAGACGCACTATTTTTGGGCGCAGCACTGTGCCACGGCGATATGGCGAAACACCGCATGAGTTTGCGTGAGCTGGTCGCATAGACGTTGCAAAGCGGGCGCGTTGGTAAAATTGGCAGCCAAATAAATTTCCGCATCAATACGCCCGTCTAAATAATGAAATACCAGTCGCTGCTGCAAGAGTTCTGGCATGGCTAACGCCTCGGCGAGCTGTTGCTGCAAGGCTTCGCGATTGGGTAAGTGCAGGTTGGGTTTGGCTTGCATATCGTCTTCTGGGTCGATATGCACCATCACATCCAGCACATGATGCGCACTCAACACCGCGTTGCGGGCGGCTTCGGCGATGTAATGCCCTTCGGACACACTGACTTTGGGGTCAACAATAATGTGCGCATCGACCAGCGCGTTATCCGCCATTTTGCGTGTGCGTAAATCATGCAAACTACGCACCCCTGGGGTGGCGAGCAAGGTGGCGCGAATCGCGGCGACCTCTTCCTCGTCCAGCCCCGTATCGACCAATTCTTGCAACGCTTCGTAAGCCAGCTTCGCGCCCATGTGCGCAATCATCACGCCGACCACGGCTGCCGCGACTAAATCCAGAAAGGTGTAGCCCAGTAAATTACCCGCAATACCCGCCACCACCACTAGCGACGAAGCCGCATCAGAGCGCGCATGCCACGCATTCGCCACCAACATTTGCGAGCGCACCCGCTTTGCCACTGCCAACATGTAACGGAACATGCCTTCTTTTGCGATGAGGGCGATGACGGCAATGCCCAGTGCGATTGGGCTAACCGCTAACACCGCTTGCGGATGTTGCAAGCGCAAGGCAGCGGCGACCAACAAGCCCGCGCCCAAGCCCGCCAGCAACACGCCTAAAATTAACGTCGCCGCCGTTTCGATGCGCGCATGACCGTAAGGATGATTCGCATCGGCGTGTTTGTTGCCGTGACGATTGGCGAATAACACCAAAATATCGGAAAGTAAATCGGCGAGTGAGTGCAGACCGTCCGCCATCAAAGCCTGTGAGTGGGCGAAAAAGCCGCCTAACACTTGCAAGAAAGTCAGCACTAAATTGATGACGATACTCACCCAAGTAGAGCGTTGCGCAGCGGCATAGCGTTCGGGATGAGCGGGTTCAAACGCTTCGTGATGCGCGTGTCCGTGATGATGGGCGTGACTATGATTTTTCATAAAAATTCGGCTAGTATGCAAAACAGCCGCGCAGCATATCACCTGCGCATAACCGATTAAAGAAACCTATCAAGAGGCTCGCCATGACCACCATCTCCGCCACCCTAGAAGCCGCACAAGCCCGCGCTAAAAAAGCTAACTTGCCGTATCAAGGCGCGCTCACGCCAGCGGAAGCGCAATATATTTTGCAAGCCGCACCGGGTGCCAAATTAGTCGATGTGCGTACCCGCGCTGAACTTGATTGGGTCGGTCGCATTGCGGGTTCCGTCGAAATCGAATGGCTAACGTATCCGAGCATGAAAGCCAATGAGCATTTTTTAACCCACTTGCAACAGCAAGTCGAAAAAGAAGCCCTGGTGCTATTTATCTGTCGCAGCGGCGGACGTTCCCATGCCGCCGCACTTGCCGCCACCCAAGCGGGCTACACCACTTGCTACAACGTCTTGGAAGGTTTTGAAGGTGATGTCGATGCCAATAAACAGCGCAACAAATCCAGCGGCTGGCGCGCCGCTGGTTTGCCTTGGATGCAAAGCTAAGAAGAGCAAAACGGTTTCTGCGCGATATGAAAAAAGCAAAGAACTAAGCCGCCCATCATGGCGGCCTAGTTCTTTTCAGCGCGTCAATATTACTCGTCTTGGTAATCCACCGTGAGCGGCGCGTGATCGGAAAAGCGTTCGGCTTTGTAGATGCTCGCGGCGTGAGCGCGTTGCGCGATTTTTGGTGTGGCAATTTGATAGTCGATGCGCCAGCCCACGTCCTTTGCCCATGCCTGACCACGATTTGACCACCAAGTGTATGCCTCAAGCGTGGGGTAAAGGGTGCGGAACACATCGACCCAGCCAACTTCATCAAAAAGCTGCGTCATCCAAGCGCGTTCTTCGGGCAAAAATCCTGAATTCTTTTTGTTGCCGCGCCAATTTTTCAAGTCAATTTCTTGGTGCGCGATGTTCCAATCCCCGCACACAATCACTTCGCGCCCAGCCGCGCGCAACGCTTGCAAATGCGGCATAAACGCTGCCAAAAATTTGAACTTCACTGCCTGACGCTCTTCACCACTCGACCCCGACGGCAAGTACAACGACACCACGCTGTAGTCGGCATAATCGGCTTGGATATAACGCCCTTCGGCATCAAATTCGGCGATGCCTAAACCGATGGTGACGGAGCTCGGTTTAACGCGGCTGTAAATACCTACACCGCTGTAGCCTTTTTTCTCTGCATAGTGAAAATCGCCAAAATAGCCCAATGGCGCGAGCATCTCGGCGGTCATGTCCGCTGCTTGCGCCTTGAGTTCTTGCAAACAAATTACATCGGCGTTTTGCTGCGCGAGCCAAGCGTAAAAGCCTTTACTACTGGCGGAGCGGATGCCGTTTAGGTTGACAGAAATTATGCGCATAAGATTCTCGAGAAGAGCAAACCACCATTATAATGCACCGCTTTTTTTCTATTTATACTGTTTACCATGTTGAATTTTCGCGCTGACTTTATTCGTTTCGCTGTGGCACAAAAAGTATTGTGTTTTGGCGAATTTCAAACCAAGGCAGGACGTTTGTCGCCGTATTTTTTTAACGCAGGTTTATTCAATGACGGTGCGTCGCTGCTCAAACTCACGCAGTTTTATGCGCAAGCCATTACCGCTGCCAACGTGCCGTTCGATATGCTGTTTGGCCCAGCTTACAAAGGCATCCCGCTGGCGGCTGGCACGGCTATTGCTCTAGCTCAACAAGGTCGCAATGTGCCGTATGCCTACAACCGCAAAGAAGCCAAGGATCACGGTGAAGGCGGCAGCATCGTAGGCGCAAAGTTGGCGGGACGCGTGTTGATTATTGATGATGTAATTTCGGCAGGTACGTCAGTGCGTGAATCCATTGAGATTATCCGTGCGGCGGGCGCACAACCTTGTGCGGTGGTGATTGCGCTGGATCGCATGGAACGTGGCTTAGGTTCGTTGTCGGCGGTACAAGAAGTGGCACAGATGTATCAAATTCCGGTCATTAGCATCGCGACCCTGGATGATTTATTAGGCTTTTTACACGGCGAACCACAACTACAAGCACACTGCGTCGCCACTCAAACGTATCGCAATCAATATGGAGTTCAGTATGCGTAATTTATTTTTGGCAGCAGCCCTGACGGCGGTGTACTTGCCCGCTCAGGCGCAAATGTATAAATGGCAGGACGACAAAGGGGTGACGCATTACGGCGAAACCATTCCTGCCGAATACGCCAACAAAGATCGCTCGGAGTTGAGTAAAACAGGGCGAGTAATGAAAAAAACTGAGGTGCTGACACCTGAAGAACGTCAAGCGAAGGCAGCACAAGATGTCAAAGTGCGCGCCTCACTAGAAGCGGAAAAGGTCAGTAAGCAACGCGATAAATCGTTACTGAGCACTTACAGCAACGAGAAAGAGATTGAGCTATCGCGCCAACGCAATACCCAGCAAGTGGACATTCGCATCGAAAGCACCAATAGATTACTAGTCGAAGCGAATAAAACCTTAGCTGACTTGCAAAAATCGGTGGATGCCAAAACTCGCGCTAAACAAAGCATAGATGCCTATACCAAGGAGGACTTGTTGGATGCACAAACAGCTGTCACAAAACTCACCGCGAAATTAGACGGTTTCAAACAAGACAAAGTGCGCTTGGAAGCTAAATTTGCCGCAGACTTGGCGCGTTATAAAGAGCTGACAGGTAAGTAATCGCTATTCTTACAAGCTGACAAACTTATCGCTGTCAGCTTGATAAGCCAACAACTGTCCCGATTCAATATCAAAATACCAGCCGTGCAAGGCTAATGTCCCCCTCGCTACGCGCTCGGCTATCCAGCTAAACGACAGCAAGTTTTGCAGTGATACAACAATGGCGCGTTGCTCGCATTCGCGTTGCCGTACTTCATCGCTGGCAGCAGCAAAATCCCTCATCACTTGCAAACGTGCGGCTTCGACTAAGCTCATCCAATCATCAATATAGGAATTGGGATTATCTTTGCCTGCGGTTTGCAGCAAGGTGTGGATACCGCCGCAATGCGCATGTCCCAACACCACAATATGTTCAACCGCCAAGTTACATACACCGTATTCGAGTGCGGCGGTGGTGCCGTGATGACCGACCCGATCTTCGGCCGGTGGCACGAGATTCGCCACGTTGCGAATCACAAATAAATCACCGGGTGCGCAGTCAAAAATCAAGGCGGGATCAACGCGCGAATCACAGCAACCGACAATCAAGACCTTGGGGGTTTGACCTTGTTCGACTAAGTTGCGATACAGCGCATCTTCGCGCGAAAAATGATTGCGGCGAAACCGCGCGAAGCCTGCAATGAGGAGGCTAGGTGTACTCATGCGCCGAGCAAACGACGTTGCGCTTCACGATATTTTGCGGCTGTCTTTGCTAACACATCCGCAGGGATACGCGGCGCGGGTGCTTGCTTATTCCAGCCCGACGACTCCAGCCAATCGCGTACGAATTGCTTATCAAAACTGGGCGGATTGCTGCCCACTTGATATTCATCGGCCGGCCAAAAACGCGAGGAATCAGGCGTTAGGGCTTCGTCGATTAAATACAACGTACCCGCTGCATCGGTACCAAATTCAAACTTGGTATCGGCGATGATGATGCCTTTAGTCAAAGCGTAATCGGCAGCGGCAACATACAAAGCGAGCGTTGCACCACGCACCTTTTCAGCCATCTCGCGACCTAACAACAGTACCGCTTGCTGGTACGAAATGTTTTCGTCGTGCTCGCCGACCGCCGCCTTGGTGGAGGGCGTAAACAAGGGTTCAGGTAACTTCTCCGCCTCACGCAATCCCTTAGGCAAAGCTAGTCCGCAAATCGTGCCAGTCTTTTGATAATCCTTCCAACCAGAGCCAACTAAATAGCCGCGCACAATCGCTTCAATAGGCAACGGCGTGAGTTTTTTGGTAACAAACGCACGGTCTTTCACTTGCGCAATGTCTGCCTCGCCTTTGACCACAGACTCAGGTGCAATGCCGCTCAAATGGTTAGGGATAATGTGCTGTAATTTGGCAAACCAAAAATTCGACACGGCGGTTAGCACCGCACCTTTGCCAGGAATTGGATCATCCAAAATCACATCAAAAGCGGATAAACGATCGGTTTGCACAATCAATAAATGTTGCGCATCGACCGCGTACAAATCACGCACTTTGCCACGATGCAAGAAAGGTAAGCTGCTTAAATTAGATTCATGCAAAGCACTCATAGTCATTCCTTTTCTAGATAGTCAAAAGCGAGGACTTGCCTCGCTTTCTTTAATACCGTTACTGCACAAAACTTACTGCAAAGCAGGCAAAGTCGTGACGGCAATTTGTTCGGCTTGTTTGACGCGATAGGCGGTCAGCTGGTCAGCCAACGCCTGGTCCTGCAACGCCAACATGGACACTGCAAACAAGCCTGCATTCGCCGCACCCGCCTCGCCAATCGCAAACGTCGCAACCGGAATGCCTTTCGGCATTTGCACGATAGACAGTAACGAATCCATGCCTTTGAGATACTTAGATGGAATCGGCACGCCCAATACTGGCAGCGTAGTTTTGCCAGCAATCACGCCCGCCAAATGTGCCGCTCCACCTGCCCCTGCGATGAAACATTGCACGCCTTGCGCAATCATTTCTGCCATGTAACTAAACAGCAAATCAGGCGAACGATGCGCTGAAATCACGCGTGCGTCATAGCTCACGCCGAAGTCCTGCAAAGCCCGCGCCGACTGCTGCATCACTTCCCAGTCGTTGGCACTGCCCATAATGATAGCGACTTGCGTACTCATGTTATTTGCCCGCGTGGTAACCGACGATACGGTCAACTTCGTTCTTAGAACCTAAGATGACTGGCACACGTTGGTGCAAACCTTCAGGTTGCAATTCCATAATGCGCGCACGACCTGTTGATGAAACGCCACCCGCTTGTTCAACGATAAACGACATCGGATTCGCTTCGTACATGATGCGCAATTTGCCTGCTTTCGTAGCATCTTTAGTATCGAATGGATACATAAACACGCCACCACGGCACAAGATGCGGTGTACTTCGGCAACCATAGAAGCCACCCAACGCATGTTGAAATTCTTTTCACGGCCGCCGTCTTTACCTTTGACGCACTCTTCAACGTAACGCTGAACTGGCTCTTCCCAGAAGCGACGATTCGACGCGTTAATCGCGAACTCTGCGGTGTCAGCAGGGATCATCATGTTGGGGTTAGTCAACACGAATTCGCCCGTGTTCGTGTCCAGCGTAAAGCCGTTCACGCCGTGACCTGTGGTCAATACCAGCATGGTTGAAGAGCCGTACAGTGCGTAACCTGCACACACTTGTTTTACGCCCGCTTGCAAGAAATCTTTTGCCACTGGCTTGTCGTTTGGTGAAACCAAAATCGAGAAAATCGTACCGACTGAAATGTTCACATCGACGTTCGATGAGCCATCCAATGGATCGTAAACCAGCAAGTATTTACCGCGTGGATAGGCGTTAGGAATTTCATAAGGATCATCCATTTCTTCTGATGCCAGCCCTGCGCAATGTCCCGCCCATTGGTTGCCTTCAGTGAAAATGTCATTGGTTACGATGTCCAATTTCTTTTGGGTTTCGCCTTGGATATTTTCGCTACCTGCGCTGCCCATCATGCCGACGAATGCGCCGCGATTCACCGCTGTCGCGATTTTGCGGCAAGCAGCCGTGATGTTTTCCATCAAACCGACGATGTCATGACCGCCGTGTTTGCGCTGCTCTTCTTGCATAAATTGAATCACATCCATTTGTAGCTCCTTAGCGTTAATTAAAATAAGTTTTGATAAAAAATTGACGCGCGATTCTACAGGATTAAGCCTGCTGTCTCGCGTCTATTTAGTCAGTGAAATAAACAATTCTGGTAGGCGTTCGGGTAACTGCTCAACTTTATCGACGATGGTGTAATGCTTGCCGAAAATATCCGCGACGTATTCATCTGCCTTGGGGTCAAGGTTGATGCAATAGCTGTAAATGCCTTGCTGATCCAGCTCTTGCACGGCCATGTGCGCATCTTGGATTAGCAATTTGCCATCGTGGCTATCAATATCGGCGGGCTCACCATCGGTCAGCACCAACAGCAATTTTTTGTCTGCTTGTTGTTGCCCCAAATAATGCCCCGCGTGCCGCATCGCCGCCCCCATGCGCGTTGAGTATTCCGCTTCCATGCCTGCGATGCGACCTTTGACCTCGTCGCCCCAATGTTCGCTAAAGCCTTTGATGTGCAAATAACGCACGTCGTGGCGAGTGTTGGAATGAAAGCCTGCAATGGCAAACGGGTCGCCTAGTTGCTCAATCGCCCAAGACAATAAGGCGACCGCTTCTTGGCTTAATTCCAAAATACTTTGATTGCAACCCGCCGCTTTTTGATTCAACGATTCGGACAAATCCACCAGCAACATCACCGCGATATTGCGCCCGTCATTGCGGTGGCTCATGTTGATGCGCGGGTCAGGCTGCGCGCCGCTCTTGTAATCAATCAGCGAACGTATTGCCACGTCTAAATCTAGCTCGCTGCCTTCTTCCTGATAACGAATGCGCACCTTGTCTTGTGGCTTGAGCAAGTCCAACAGCTTTTTCAAGCGTTTCGCCAAGCCCGCATGTTTCGCCAGTAACGCGTCGATGTCGGCAGGCTTGCCCGACGGATGGACGCGCTCATACACGCTTGCCCAATCGGGGCGATAGCTGCTGTTGCTGTAATCCCATTCGGGGTAATGACGCGGCGGCAAACCCGTAATTTCTTCGGTTTTAGCCTCGGCGGGCGCATCGCTATAGGTTTCCTCTTCGTCGCCTTCTTCGATGAATTGCCACAAATGACGATTGTCATCGCGGTAATCGACTTCGGTATCGGTGAAGTAGATTTGCGCGGCTGAATCGTTAGGCATCCGCGATTTAACGATGAAAGAAATCGCGATGTCTGCCATCGCAGCGGTATTGCTGTCGTCCGCCGCCATAACCAAATTAAAACGTCGCACACAGTCGATGATGTGCGGATTTTTATACGGATGCTGCGGGTCAAGAATGGCACGCGATAACATCGCTAAACGATGACGGATGCCTGACTCGTTTTCGTAATCGACCGCATCCTCAGCGGGCGTAGGATGCAACGCCATAAAAGTCTCACGCAAGCCTGGATACTCGCGCATCGCCAAAAATTCCACGCGCGAATCTTCCAAAATCTCAATCGCATTGCGTTGAAACGGACTGAAGTTATCGGCAATGATGGAGCGGCTCCAACGGCGGTGTGCGGCAATATGCGCGAGGGCGGCACGATAGCGTGTCAGCCCGCTAACAACCAGCCCTTCCGTAGCAAGACGGTCGTCCTTTCTCCCGTCTTGCGGGGGAAAGTTAGATAGGGGGTGAGGGAGTACCAGGTCGTCATACACATCAGGCAAACGAATCCCTAGCGCATCAAAATACGGCTGGGCTTTATCTTGCTGATCAAACGCGAGCGAATAGGGAATCAACAGCTCCGGGTCTTGCCACAGCGCGCGCATATACAAATCTAGCTTGCGCTCGTTGTTCACCAACAAAGTGCCGTGCCGTTCGCGTTGCAACACCGCGCGGCTGTCGGCAGACTTCAAGGTGAAGTACTCGATTTGACGTTCGGGGTGATGGTTGTAATAACGCACGCCGTAGTCTATCCAGTTGCGCAATCCTGCCAGCGACAGCATGGTCAACAAACGCGGAGCTTGGGCTAAGAAATCAGGCAAGCCTGGGCTGGCAAAAGTCTTATGGATACCATGCACCGAGCCTGTGCTGCGATCCATAAAATCCAATACCAAATCGAGGTAATGGCGCATTTGTTCAGCGGATTGCAGACTTTGCGCGACGGCATGAAGGTTTTGCAAAAAGGGCGGAATGGCTTTGCCGTTCGGCGATTTCCACATCACTTTAATGCACGCCATGATGGGTGCAATAGTCTCTTCACCGACAATTTTCGCGGTCGCAGGCATGTTCGCCATAAACAGCATAATCGGTTCTGCACCATGCCCCATCTTGCCTAAGAAGCGCGCGCTGTCTAAGTATTGCTGTAATCCGTCAGGCGAAAAAACCGCCAAGGCTTCAGGCATGGTGTGCGCAAAAATCGGCTGGACTTGCTTAAAGCCGCAATCCAGTTGTTGCCAATAGCTTTCTAATTCAGGGGGAATGATGGGCGTTTCCATAGCGAGGCTCCTGTGGGTGCGACGGTTCGTACCTTCGGCTTAATGCGGCGGCAGGTTGGATAACGGCATGAACCCGCCTCATCCGACCTAAAGGGTATCTCGAAAAATTCAAATATCGAAGCGAGGCTAGGCGCGAACAAAAAATTACGACGACACATAGATGACTATGTAAGGAGTAATTTTTTGCGAGCAACAACGCATCGCGAAGAGATTTGAGTTTTGCGAGATGCCCTAAGCAAACGTTGCATCAATCGCGTGGTCGAGCGTGTCGCGAATGTCGGCATCGTCGGTAATCGGACGCACCAAAGCCATACGGCACGCGGCACGCGGAGCGACACCGCCTTTAATCAAGGTCGCTGCGTACACCAGCAAACGGGTAGAAATACCTTCATCCAAACCGTGACCTTTGAGGTTGCGCGCGACTGCGCCGATTTTCACCAGCTTGGCTGCCAGCTCGACCTCAATGCCCGTTTCTGTGCTCAAAATTTGCGCTTCAGTCGCGGCGTTTGGATAGTCAAAATCAAAGCCCGTGAAGCGTTGCTTAGTCGATTGCTTCAAATCTTTCATCAGGCTTTGGTAGCCGGGGTTGTACGAAATCACCAACTGAAAGTCAGGATGCGCTTCGATCAATTCGCCTTTTTTATCCAAAGGCAAAGTACGGCGGTGATCGGTCAATGGGTGAATCACCACGGTGGTGTCTTGGCGCGCTTCGACGATTTCATCGAGGTAGCAAATCGCACCGATGCGTGCCGCTGTAGTCAACGGGCCATCCAACCAACGCGTGCCGTTGGCATCCAATAAATAACGCCCTACCAAATCGCTGGCGGTCATGTCTTCGTTACACGCCACAGTAATTAGCGGCTTGTTTAATTTCCACGCCATGTATTCAACGAAGCGTGATTTACCGCAGCCCGTCGGGCCTTTTACCATCACGGGCAAACGCGCTTTATACGCGGCCTCGTACAACTCAACTTCGTCGCCTTGCGCTTGGTAGAAAGGTTGTTTTGCTACTTTGTATTGATCTATGTTCGTCATGTGATTCTCCAAAAAATACGCGATTGATAAGGAAGAACGGGGTAGCTAACGGGACAACTTTTACTTGAAGCATCTGCCAAAATTGCACTCACACAGAATTTAATTTTGGCAGAAGCCGCTGAAAAAACGCCCCAGCTAGTGGGGCGAATTTCACTGCAAATTACAACAAGGCTTACTTATGTACGCCCAGTTTTTCACGCCAGCCTGGGTACAACTTATCAGCGTCGCCTGGGAACGATTCGAATGCGCGAGCGAATTCTTTATGTTCTTTAGCGTAAGCGATAGGGTCAGCACCTGACTTCCAGCACTCGTACGATTGACGCAGAGAAATCGCGCCAGCAGCAGGAGAATCAATGTGGCCGTATGCGCCGCCACCTGATGTGTTAATCACGTTGCCATGACCCAAGTTTTCAAAGAAGCCTGGCAAACGCAACGCGTTCATACCGCCAGAAATAATTGAAGTCGTCGGTTTCATGCCGTACCATTTTTGGTAGTAAACAGGACCTTGGCATTCGTCACGTTCCAGCATGTAGCAAATGTTTTTGTCTGAATGTTCGCCTTCCATCTTGCCGTAACCCATCGTACCTACGTGGATACCAGAAGCACCTTGCAAGCGTGACAGTTTCGCCAACACAAACGCGGTGTAACCACGTTTAGCTGAAGGTGAAGTAATCATGCCGTGACCTGCGCGGTGGTAATGCAAGTATTGACCTGGGTATTGGCGACGTGCTGTCGTCAACATGCCTGGACCGCCCACAAACGCATCAACCAAGAAAGCTACTTTGTCTGCATCTGCGCCAAATGTTTCCAAGATGAAATCGGCGCGAGCGCACATTTCGTAATGGTCATCCGCTGTGATGTTGGCAGAGAAAATTTTCGCTTGGCCTGTTTCGTCTTGAGCGCGTTTCATTGCGTCGTAAACCATCGGGTAAACTTTTTTCGCTGGGCAGAAAACTTGGTTACCTTGTGGCTCGTCGTTCTTGATGAAATCGCCACCCAACCAGAACTGGTAAGCTGCTTTAGCAAATGGCTCAGGACGCAAACCCAATTTAGGTTTGATAATTGTTCCTGCAATGTAACCGCCGTCTTTCATTGGACGGTCAAGGATGCGCCACATGTCAGTGATGTCGCGTGAAGGACCATCAAACAATTGCAGACAACGCTTAGGGAAATAAATATCGTAAATCTTACCGTGCTCGATATCGCCCATACCTTGGTTGTTACCGATAATCAATGTCAATACTGACACCATCATCATGCGACCATCAGTCATGTTGCGATCGAACAAGTCGATTGGATACGCGATACGCATATCTTCGTTAGCTTCGTCGATGTAATAAACCAACGCGTCTAAGTTTTTAGTGAAATCATCAGTTGTTGAAACTTCAACGTTAGTACCTGTTGATGACTCAGCTGCAAAGTGAGCTGCGCATGACAAGTAGCTACCGAAACCTGGCTTAGGTTTCATTTTGTAAGCAACCAAAATGTGACCTTCATTTTTAATCAGATCCGCTTCTTTCAAAGTTAAATCTGCATAACGATTCGATTGATCCATTACGTATTCTCCAATAAGTTAATAAATTATGATTCTTACTACGTTTGACCTGCTACGGATGCAACTATAGGGCGGGCTTGGTATAAGTGATAGTCAATTATTTTTATCGAAACCATAAGCTATGCTTATAGTCGATTATACTTTGCCCACCTTCAACACGATGACACCACCGCTATGCTGCACTTCACTTTACGACAACTACAAGTGTTTGAAAAAGTGGCGAGCCACTTAAACTACTCACGCGCAGCCGAAGAACTATATCTGTCGCAGCCCGCTGTGTCGATGCAAATTAAACAATTAGAAGGGCATGTCGGATTAGCCTTGTTTGAACAGATGGGCAAGAAAATTTTTCTTACCGAAGCCGGGCGTGAATTATTTCATTACGCGCGCAACATCGCCCAGCAATTGGTCGAAATGGAGGCGATGTTTGATGAGATGAAAGGCTTGGGGCAGGGCAAGCTCACGCTGTCAGTAGTGAACACTGCCAACTATTTCACGCCACAATTATTAGCGACTTTTTGCCTGCGCTATCCGCACATTAACGTGCAGCTACAAGTTGCCAATCGCGATGCAGTACTCAAACAACTCGCCGACAACAGCACCGATTTAGCCATCATGGGGCAGCCGCCATCGGGTTTAGATTTAAGCTCAAAACAGTTTTTAGATAATCCGCTGGTGGTGATTGCGGCACCTAGCCACCCGCTAGCTAAGTTGAAAAAAATTAAATTTGCCCAGCTTGCCGAACAGACTTTCTTGTCACGCGAGCAAGGATCAGGCACGCGCAGCGCAATGGAGCGCGTGTTTGCGCAACATCACATCCAGCCGCGCATCAGCATGGAAATGGAAACTAACGAAGCGATCAAACAAGCCGTGCAGGCAGGCATGGGGCTAGGAATTTTGTCGCTGCACTCCATCGAGCTAGAGCTCGAAACCAAACGCCTCGTGGTGCTCAACGTCGAACACTTCCCCTTGTTGCGCCACTGGTTTGTGGTGCATCGCAGCAACAAACGCCTGTCCAGCGCAGCGTTAGCATTCAAGGAGTTTTTGTTGCATCCAGCAGTCGTTCCATAAAAAAGCCCCGCTGTTTAGGCGGGGCTTTTGCTTACAACTTGCTTAACAGAAAACTTACCAAGTGCCTTTCGCCCCCCCCGTACGCTGCCCCACCGAGTTAATCACTAAATTACCATCGGCGGCTTGAGTTGTACTTGCGGCGAGTGACATATAGGCGACAATTAGTCGGTGAAACTTGTTGCCGCATTTATAGCCGCTTCATACGATGGCATTAAAATCACATAAAAAAGCGACCCTAAGGTCGCTTTTTCTTTTACTAGCAATACACCGCCGCTATTTAGGTTGGATAAAAATCCATTGGTTTTCACCCGGTGCAAGATTGGTCGCAGCCCCGCCGCCGCCTCCACCACCACCCGCGCCACCACAGCCTACGCATGGTGAAGTGCCACCTGTGCCACCCGTGCCACCCGGCAAGCCCACCCCTGTAGCACTACCTAAACGCCCGCCACCGCTACTGGTGGTGGTGGCAGTTAAGGTGTAAGCCGCTGAATGCACCAACACGCGAATGTTAGAAATGCTTTGTGGATTACTACTAAACACGGTAATGGTACTCGGTGCACCAGAGCTCGATTCAATATAAAAACCGTCGCGCATCACCACCGCACCCGACACATATTGACGACCATTTAACGCCAAGTTACCACCACCAGGGCCCACACCTTTACCAGAGCTTTCATTACGCGCTTCAAGCTCCAAGGATTGCGGCACATACACCAAACCAGAGATATTGGTGTGATAGTGCATATCAACCAAGCCACCTGAATACAAATACACGGGAATATCTTCAAACACATTACCGCGCACTTCGTTAATAGTCAGGATGCCTGTGCTGGCACTCGCCGCAGGGGTTGTGAACACGGGGCGGGGATTACCCGCATTATCACTACCTACTACACCTTGCGAAGACCATGCCGCCGCCGTGATACCCAGCTCATTAAATGCTTTTACCCAACCCGCTTCATATCCTGATGGCATCAACAAATGATATTGATTAGCCAAATCTAAGCTAGCAAATTCTGCGGCGGTTAAAGGTTTATTAAACTCAAACTGATAACTATCTTTGGCTTCTTGTGGTACTTGCGCATAGTCTATTGGCGCACTAAACGCATATTTACCTGTGGTGGTTTTGGTTGCTGCGGTTAAGTAGTCAATATATTCCATATTGTCCATCGCACCATCACCTGTGGCACTGGCGGTACAAGCGGCATAGTTGGCAATCACCGCACCAGTGTTCACACAATGATCATTCGAGGGATTGACGTTAATGGGCACTTGCACTTTGATATAGGTCCATGCTTTGGCATCAAAATGTAAATGATCCAAATCAATCGCATCGCCTTGTTTATACGCCGCACCTTTGGCGTAATTTAAGCCGGCGACGGTGTGCAACAAAGCTGGATAAGCTTGGTCGGCAACATAATCGAACAGCAACGAGCCATACATAATCAATGCGCCAGTACTGGGTACCGCGATGCCGCTCATAGTAGTAGCCGCACCGATGGTCGTCCCCCCTGTACCTGGCGCGGAGTTACACATGCTGGCGGCTGAGAGCGTGGCACAGAAACCAAATACCGTCGTTTTAGGGACGCACTCTAGGTGAGTTTTTTGTACGCCATTGGCATCCAAATAGACGGTTTTGTACACCGCGTTTTTAACCCCTGTTGCAAATCCAACTGGACCGCCTGTACAAGTCGTACCTGTTGCTGTGCCCAATTGCAAAGGAATCAGCACGCGGGTAATCCCGTACATCGGACGAGCGGCGGCGATGTTGCCGATAAATTGCGCCCAACTAATCGTACCGTACGTGCCTAAAGGGTGAGTGGCACTCGCCGCAATACCTGCTTTGCTTGTACCTGTGCGATAGTCGTATAAATAATCCGCTGCATTACGCAAGCGATCCAAATCAAACAAATGCTGACCGTTGGCAAAATAATTGGTGCGTTTATTCACATTGCCAAAATTACCCGCTTGCGTACTAGAACATACGCCAGAGGCAGGAATGTTTTTACCCGTCAGCGGGTCTATCATCACCAAGCCAGTGGTGCTGTCTTTGGCACTACCTGTACACGCCATACTGCCATCGCAACTACCATTGCAAGTATTTTGTGTTAAGCCCACTTCATCAATCAATTTAGGGCTATAGCTTACGCGCTGCATCACCTGTATCGAGGCTTGGCTAAAACTGTTACACACGCCATATTGTTTAGTGCCGCTGCACGGCGTGCTACCGATAGTCGTGCCCCCGGCAGTAATGCTCATATTGGCACTAATCCCAGGCGTACCTGGATTAGGGGTATTGTCAACAATAATCGAGCCCGTACCCGAAACCGTACCCGCTGCACCATTGGTACCCGCTGTCGTGGATTGACTTAAGGTGGGTGTGGGTGTGGGTGTGGGTGTGGGTGTGGGTGTGGGTGTGGGTGTGGGTGTGGTAGTCAGCCCTGTAATGTTAACGTCTATGGTTAAGGTGAGCGTAGTGCCATCTGCACACTTGAGGGTTAAATCAAAACTGTCTGTAGGCAAAGTCGGCGTTGCAGGCGGAGTGTATTGGAACTGCGTAGCACTTAATATCTTCACCGTCCCACCATTAATAGGCGTAACAGTGACCGTGGGCTTACCCGTTTTGCCAGTAGTAACTTTAGTAATGCCTGAGTAAATGTCGGTAATGCTCCCGCCAACAGGTACAGAAATCGGTGAGGTGGCGGTGAACGAACAGTTTGCTGCATAACTATTCGACATCGCGAAACTCGCCAACAAACCAGCTGCCAACAACTTAAAAGAATATTTCATGTCAGTCTCCTGCGTGAGTAATAAAGCTTAGGTTTAGAAACGATTGCCCGACTCTGCCAAAGGCGCGACCATGCTACCCAAAGTCGAACCAGGGTTGTAGTCAATGCTGGCCATTTTGCGTTGCAAATAGGTTTTAGCATTACCGACTTGCGCCACCGCTTCAGCATAAAGATGCAGCTTCTGATTGGCGGTATCTGCCACGATTTCCATCCACACCGCCACTTTTTCAGCGTTAGCGGCACTCCAATCAGCCGTAGTACAGCTTTCCGCCGCGTGTAAATCGGTTACAGGGGCATTGTTGGGGGTCAAATTTACGCCGCACCACAACAAGGCGGTTTTAGTCGGCGCATTGATAAACATACTGTCTATGCTCATGCCCGCAGCAGGTACCACAAACCCCGCATCGGTGGGTGCGAGCACGGCCTGTCCGTGTGCAGCACCATCTGCCACGGCTTGTAAAATTTGCGTGGTGGTACCAGGTGCCACGACGGGCAACGCCCCAGCTGCCGTCGCCGCATAGAACACATACACGGGGAGTGCGCCCGTAGGCCCTGCCGTTAAGCTTGGTAATACCGCAGAAATATGATCTCGATCGAGGCGAACCAAGTCTGCGTCAATATCGTTGATGGGCGTTATCGTGCTGGGGGTAGGCGAAGTTAAGCCCGACAAGAAGCGACCTTGAAAACGGTTAATAGCACTTTCGGCCAATTGTTGCGACTGCGCCGAGTCTTTAGAAAAGCCCGATAGCTGGGTGCTAATCACCGAGCGGTTGAAAAACGCCGCCGAAGACAAAATAAGCGCGACTAGCAAAATCAAGACAAACGGCAAAATGTATCCCGTCTGAACCGCTTGCCACTTAGTAAAATGATAGTTTTTCACGATAAGTCCTTGTTCCAATTAGTTGCGGGGCAAGATACGCGTATCAAAAGTAACGGTACGATAATGCTGGAAACCGAGTGCATTATTAGGGTCTTTTTGATTGATATAGCTTAGATCTGCCACACCGATACGCGCAGTCAAATTTAACAAATAGCCGCCCACCGCGACGGTCGTCGCGGTAGCACCACGACTGCCATCCGCATTCAGCGGCCAAAAATCAAGGTTGATAATTTTGGTATTGCTGCTATCGCCCGATAACACATGCGTAACCCCGCCATTGCTAATGCGCACCTGCTCTTGCGCTGCGCCCGCCTTATTCGTCCAATCCAGCGTTACTTGTTTATTGCTGTAGGGTGCGGTGGTGTTGGGCCAGATGGCATAACCTGCGGGCAGCTCAAAGACCACTTGCACCGATTTACCTGCCACACTTAATGCGCTGCTCGCCAAGGGCGCGGTCGCACCCGTGTAGCTCACGGTAATCGGGACAATCGGGCTACAAGTCGGCGCGACGGTATTGTTAGTGCAAATCACCGCCTGTCTTAATAACTGCTGCAAACGCACCGACACAGCACGCGCATCTTGCTCTGTCATCTCTTTGCGCGATGTTTGCACATAGGTTTTCATTTGATTGATATAAATCGATATTGCCGCAATCGACATAATCATCGCAATAGTCGCTGCAATCATTAACTCAATCAGCGACAACCCAGATTGCTGTAGTTTGGTTTTCATGATTTATTGAAAGAAAAATGTGTAAGAAGAATTAACCGTTTTGGCTTTATCGTTCGCGCCCACATATGACACGCCAAACTCGACGGTAACAGGTGAAATCAACGTCACCGGAATACCCGCTGCTGCCACGCCATCACCATTACGCACCGTCTTCAAGGCAATGCTATAACTATCTTTATCGTTGTCATTTTTCACTGCCACACCAGAAGCCGCCGCAAAGTTTAACAGTGCCGCATCTAACGCCGCCGCCGAATTAACCGAATAAATAATCGGCTCAACGGCCTGACCAATAGCTTGTACCGCATTAGCACGATCATGGTTCGCCGCGCTGGCATGAAGTGCCGCAGCGGTATAAAACACTATCCCCACCATTCCTAAGGCGAGTATCAAAATGGTAACGAGCACTTCAATCAAGCTCAGCCCCGATTGCTTTAAGTTGGTCATATTGACTCCTAACATTTGCTAATCTGTATGCTGCCCAACGGCGTTGCCAAGACACAACGAGACACGCCACCTGTGGCACTTATTGTGACACCACTGGCGGATACCGCCATGCTTACCACGCCAGAAGGATTAAACGTAAACGTTTCATCAGTTACGACAATACCATTGCCAAAAGGTATCGAGGCTGATGCCGCGCCCCCCAAGCCATCAATAGCGGATTTATCCGAAAGCGTTAAGACCGCGTTACCCTGTGCTTTTGATACTTGCACAGTACTAATCACGCTGCGCGATAACGCCAAGGTCTTCGCCTGCTGCAACATTTGCGCTAGGTTATCTTGCGCAATACTCATTTTGTTGTTCAGCAATAATCCTTGCATACTGGGCATGGCAATAGCGACCAGTATCGCCAACACCGCCACTGTTACTAATAGCTCAATCAAGGTGAAGCCGTTGAACCGTTTTGCTTTCATTACCGATACTCCTTCTAAGCAACAACGTGATTGCGATTATTTGATCTGCCAAGTGCTTGCCGAGCCTGCCGCGCCTTTAAAAGTTGTCGTAGCTTTGGCACCCGCTTGATCTAGCGTGTACACATAATCACCCGCCGCACCCAAGCCCTGTCCTGCCTTGTTGGTCGCCGTAAGCGTATAAGTCGCGCCACCCGTAGCGCAGCCGAAGGTGAAGGTCGCGCTAGTCACAGGGGTTATGCCACACGCGCCGCCCGCCACGCCAAAATTACGATTATCCGAATAATAGCTTTGCATTTGCACCGCAAACGAACCCATCGCACTGGTGGCATCCGCCAATTTGGCGCGCGCCACATAGCCACTGTAAGACGGAATCGCAATGCTGGCTAAAATGCCCAAGATGGCAACCGTTACCATCAATTCAATTAAGGTGAAGCCTTGTAACTTTTTCATGGATAACTCCTAAAGATGGCGAGGATAATATGTGGGGAAATCTTTAATGCCCTAGAAAAAACCGCTAAGCGTTTACGATTGCCGATAAGCGGTTAACTTTAAGCTGCGCCTTTTAACATTAAAGCGTGGCATTTAGCAACAAAAAAGGCGGCTTACGCCGCCTTTTCCAGACTATCTAGCGATTACTTACTTAACAATCGCTTTCAACTCACCTTTAGCATAACGATTTGCCATTGCTTCCAGTGAGATTGGTTTGATTTTGCCAGCTTGACCAGCCGAACCAAATGCTTCGTAACGTGCGATACAGATGTCGCGCATCGCAGCGGTTGAAACTGCCAAGAATTTGCGGGGATCAAAATCTTTCGGGTTTTGTGCCAAATAACGACGCACTGAACCGCTTGAAGCCATACGCAAGTCAGTGTCGATGTTGATTTTACGCACGCCGTATTTAATACCTTCAACGATTTCTTCTACGGGTACGCCGTAGGTTTGTGGCATTGCGCCACCAAATTCGTTGATGATTTTCAGCCATTCTTGTGGCACTGAAGATGAACCGTGCATAACCAAGTGGGTGTTTGGAATGCGCGCATTGATTTCTTTAATACGGGCGATTGCCAACGTGTCACCAGTCGGTGGCTTGGTGAATTTGTACGCGCCGTGTGATGTACCGATGGCAATTGCCAACGCATCTACGCCAGTTTGACGGACGAATTCTGCCGCTTCTTCTGGGTCAGTCAATAGTTGGTCGTGGCTCAATACGCCTTCTGCGCCGTGACCGTCTTCTTTTTCGCCCATGCCTGATTCAAGCGAACCCAAGCAACCTAATTCACCTTCAACTGAAACGCCCACGGCGTGCGACATCTCTACTACGCGACGGGTGACTTCTACGTTGTATTCAAATGAAGAAGGTGTTTTTGCATCTTCTTTTAATGAACCGTCCATCATCACGCTTGAGAAGCCTGACTTAATCGCGTTGATACACACCGCTGGTGATGCGCCATGATCTTGGTGCATGACGACCGGAATGTGTGGGTACATTTCAATCGCCGCTTCAATCAGATGACGCAAGAATGGCTCACCCGCGTATTTACGCGCGCCAGCCGAACCTTGCATGATGACGGGGCTGTTGGTTTTGTCAGCCGCTTCCATAATTGCCTTAACTTGTTCCAGATTGTTCACGTTGAACGCTGGCAAGCCGTAGCTGTTTTCTGCTGCGTGATCGAGCAGTTGACGCAATGATACTAAAGCCATTTTCTTCTCCTAAAGGTTAAAAGTATTGCTACTGGATTGATACAAATTATTTACGGTGATCGCCGACTTTAACGATTTTCATGGTGTTAGTGTGACCAGCCTGACCGACGGCTTCGCCGATGGTCATCACGATTAAATCGCCTTCTTTGATGAGTTTCAAACGCACCAATTCGTCTTCGGCATCACGCAAAGTTTGCGAATGGTCTTTAGACGAAATGGTAAAGGCAATCGGATGTACCCCGCCAAACAACGTCACTTTGCTCAAAGTTGTGGCAGCAGGGGTCATGGCAAAAATCGGCACACCCGCATTAGTGCGAGACATCCACAACGCAGTTGAACCGGATTGGGTCAACGCCACAATCGCCTTAACTTTCAAGTGCGTCGCGGCGTACAAAGCAGACATGGCGATAGATTGATCCACGCGGGTGAATTTTTCTGGCACAGCGTGCATGACATGCGCATGGGTTTCGAGCTCTTTTTCAGCACTCAAACAAATGCGCGCCATTGCCTCGATGGTTTCAATCGGGTAATCACCGACCGCTGTTTCGGCCGACAACATTACCGCATCCGTGCCATCCAACACCGCATTCGCCACGTCTGAAACTTCGGCACGCGTCGGAATCGGATTAGTAATCATCGACTCCATCATTTGCGTTGCGGTAATCACCAAACGGTTTTTAGCGCGCGCCATTTTGATCATCTTCTTTTGCAAACCTGGCACAGCGGCATCGCCCACTTCAACCGACAAATCGCCACGCGCCACCATGATGGCATCCGATGCGTCGATGATGTCCGCCAACACCGGAATCGCTTCCGCACGTTCGATTTTCGCCATCAACAAACTCTTGCCGCCCGCCGCGTGCATGAGTTCGCGCGCCATGCGCATATCGTCGCCCGTACGCGGGAAAGACACCGCCAAATAGTCAGCGTTAATTAACGCCGCTGTTTTGATGTCTTCTTTATCTTTGTCAGTCAAAGCTGGCGCAGTTAAGCCGCCGCCTTGGCGATTGATACCTTTGTTGTTTGACAACACTCCGCCGCGCACCACGACAACGTGAACTTCCGTACCTTTAACGCCCGTAACATGAAACTCCAACATGCCGTCGTTTAATAACAACACCGTGCCGACTTCTACGTCATTCGGCAACTCTTTGTAATCCAAACCGACGCGTTGTTGATTGCCCAAGCCGTCCATAGCCGCATCAAGAATGAATGAATCGCCTTTGTTCAAGATGATTTTGTCATTTTCAAATTTGCGTACGCGGATTTTTGGCCCTTGCAAATCCGCCAAAATACCGACGGTACGACCAACGGCTTTCGCCGCCGCACGCACCGTGTCGGCACGCTTCATGTGGTCTGCGGCTGAGCCGTGTGAGAAGTTCATACGAACTAAATCAACGCCCGCACGTATCATGTTTTCTAACACAGCTTGGCTGCTTGAAGCAGGGCCTAGGGTTGCTACTATTTTGGTTCTACGCAGCATGTGAGTCTTTCTAATTATTGATTGGCACGTTGTTCGAGAATTTCCACTGCTGGCAAAGTTTTGCCTTCTAAGAATTCCAAAAATGCTCCGCCAGCGGTGGAGATGTAAGAAATTTTATCGTAGATGTTGTACTTTTGAATCGCCGCGATAGTGTCGCCGCCACCCGCCAAAGTAAAGGCTTTGGTGTTAGCAATCGCCATCGCAATGGTCTTTGTACCTTCGCCAAATTGGTCGTATTCAAACACGCCGACAGGACCATTCCACACCACCGTACCCGCATTCATAATGATGTCCGCGATTTCTTGTGCAGATTTAGGACCAATGTCGAAAATCATTTCGTCGTCAGCCACATCCTTAGCGTCTTTCAAAATCGCAGGCGTATTTTCATTGCCCGGCAAGAATGGCGCAGCCGTGCCCACCACCACATCCGTTGCAATCGGAATCATCGCGCCGCGTGCGCTCATCTTGGCAATCAACGCTTGTGCCGTTGGAACAAGATCGTTCTCACACAAAGACTTACCGACTGGATGATTAGTCGCTTTCAAGAAGGTGTTGGCAATACCGCCGCCCACCACTAATTGTTCGCATTTTTCTGACAACGATTCCAACACGGTCAATTTAGTTGACACTTTAGAACCGCCGACAATCGCCACCATCGGACGGGCAGGGCTCAACAACGCTTTGGTCAGTGCATCCAACTCTTCCACCAACAAAACGCCCGCCGCCGCCACAGGGGCAAACTTTGCCACGCCGTGCGTTGATGCTTCGGCGCGATGCGCCGTACCGAACGCGTCCATGACGAACACGTCGCACAACGCCGCGTATTTTTTTGCCAACTCATCGGTGCTTTTCTTTTCGCCCACGTTGAAGCGGCAGTTTTCCAACAACACCACTTCGCCATCCGCCACTGAAAAGCCGCCATTCGTCCAGTCTTTAACTAAACGTACCGGCTTGCCCAACTTGTCTGCTACGACATGCGCAACGGGTTTGAGCGAGTTTTCTTCTGAGTAAACGCCTTCTTCAGGACGACCCAAATGCGACGTCACCATCACCTTTGCGCCCGCTTTAACTGCTGCGTTAATGGTTGCCATCGACGCAGTAATACGCGCATCCGAAGTTACTTTGCCGTCTTTAACCGGCACATTCAAATCTGAACGAATCAGGACACGTTTGCCCTTGAGATCCAAATCAGTCATCTTAATTACAGCCATTTTTTACTCCCTAATTATTTGGTAAGTGGTGAGTGGATGAGCGATAAGTGGAAAGTCGTTAGTGGTAAGTGGGTGAAGCGGTGCAGTGGGTTTTCCACTTACCACTCAGGCACAAAGTGCCGCCCCACTCACCACTCGTTCCACTTCCCACTTTCAGTCTTTAAGCAATATGGCGAACCAAACGCATCAAGTTACAGGTGTAACCGTATTCGTTGTCGTACCAAGCCACCACTTTAACGAAAGTAGGATCAAGTGCCAGGCCTGCTTCAGCATCGAATACTGAAGGTTGTGGGCAACCACGGAAATCAGTCGAAACCACTTTCTCGTCGGTGTAACCCAACACGCCTTTCAAAGGGCCACTTTCTGAAGCGGCTTTCATCGCAGCACAAATCTCAGCGTAAGTCGCTGGCTTGTTCAACTCAACCGTCAAATCAACTACCGACACGTCAGAAGTTGGTACGCGGAACGCCATACCTGTCAGCTTTTTGTTCAGCTCTGGAATCACCACGCCAACGGCTTTAGCCGCGCCAGTTGAAGAAGGAATGATGTTTTCCAAGATACCGCGACCACCGCGCCAGTCTTTGTTTGAAGGACCATCAACGGTTTTTTGTGTCGCAGTTGCGGCATGAACAGTCGTCATCAAACCACGTTTGATACCGAATACATCGTTCAAAACTTTAGCCACTGGAGCCAAGCCGTTGGTGGTGCAAGACGCGGCTGAAACGATGTTTTCGCCTTGGTAAGTGTCGTGGTTCACGCCGTAAACGAACATCGGTGTGTCGTCTTTGCAAGGTGCTGATTGAACAACTTTCTTCGCGCCCGCATTGATGTGCGCTTGGCAAGTTTCTTTGGTCAAGAAGAAGCCAGTACATTCGATCACGATGTCCACGCCAGCTTCATTCCATTTCAAGTTTGCTGGATCACGTTCAGCAGTCAAACGAATGGTTTTGCCATTCACCACCAAGTTGCTGCCATCAACCGCCACGTCGCCGTTAAAGCGACCGTGTACGGAGTCATATTTCAACATGTAAGCCAAATAATCTGGCTCTAACAAATCGTTAATTGCCACAACTTCGATTTCTGGAAAATCTTTTGCTGCTGCACGAAACACCATACGACCAATGCGACCAAAGCCGTTAATACCTACGCGAATCTTTGCCATTTTTGAAGCTCCTAAGTTTAGTAATGAATTGGGGCGGCGCAGTGCCGCGTTCGGGTGTCGCTATTTCTAGAGACACCCTTTTTAATTAAGCTGCGATAACTTTCTTCACGGTTGCGACCACATTGTCAACAGTGAAGCCGAAATGCTTGAACAACTCTGGTGCCGGTGCAGATTCACCGAAGCAATCCATACCAATTACCGCGCCATCCAAACCAACGTATTTGTACCAGCCGTGCGTCACACCTGCTTCAACCGCGATGCGTTTCATGCCCTTGGGCAATACGCTGTCTTTGTAGGCTTGGTCTTGATTGTCAAACACGTTGCTGGAAGGCATAGACACGACACGAACATTGATGCCTGCGGCGGCCAAAACGGCTTGCGCTTTGATTGCTAAATCAACTTCTGAACCAGTTGAGATGATGATGGCTTGCGCTTTGCCTGCCGCTTCGGACAACACATAACCACCTTTACGGATATTAGCGATTTGCGCTGCGTCACGTTTTTGGAATTGCAGATTTTGACGACTGAAAATCAAGCTCGAAGGACCGTCAGTGCGCTCCACCGCAGCGACCCAAGACACAGCTGATTCAACGGTGTCGCAAGGACGCCAAACTTGCATATTCGGGATGTAACGCAGTGTCGCAGTTTGTTCTACAGGTTGATGCGTAGGACCGTCTTCGCCCAAACCGATAGAGTCGTGGGTGAACACATAAATCACTCGCTGTTTCATCAATGCCGACATACGCAAAGCATTGCGTGCGTACTCGGAGAACATCAAGAACGTGCCGCCGAATGGCAGCAAACCGCCGTGCAACGCCATGCCGTTCATAATGTGCGACATACCAAATTCACGCACGCCGTAGCTAATGTAGTTACCCGTAGCTTTGCCTGAAACGTGCTTCGCACCCACCCAGTTCGTCAAGTTAGAACCCGTCAAATCAGCCGAGCCGCCCAAAAATTCTGGTAACGCAGGTTGCAGCGCGTTAATGGCGTTTTGTGAGGCTTTACGCGTCGCGATGGTTTCGCCCTTAGCATTGGTATCAGCAATAACTTTAGCTGCGTGTGCCGCGAAATCAGCAGGCAAATCGCCTTTGCTACGACGCAAAAATTCAGCCGCTTCTTTAGGGAACGCTGCGCTATATGCCGCGAATTTTTTATTCCATTCGGCTTCTAATGCCGCACCTTTATCTTTGGCATCCCATGCTTTGTAAACGTGTGCTGGGATTTCAAACGGTGGGTAGTTCCAACCGATGTGTGCGCGAGTTGCGGCGACTTCTGCCTCGCCCAACGCTGCGCCGTGTACATCGTGGCTATCTTGTTTGTTTGGTGAACCTGCGCCGATGATGGTTTTGCAGCAAATCAAAGTTGGCTTGTCGGTTACTTTTTTCGCCGCCTGAATTGCCGCTTCAATCGCCTCAGAATCGTGACCTTGCACGTTAGCAATCACATGCCAGCCGTAAGACTCAAAACGTTTCGCGGTGTCATCGGTAAACCAACCGTGCGTATGACCATCAATCGAGATTTCGTTGTCATCCCAGAATGCAGTCAGCTTGCCCAAACCCCAAGTACCCGCCAAGGCGCACGCTTCGTGAGAAATACCTTCCATCATGCAACCGTCGCCCATAAACACGTAAGTGTTGTGGTTAACAATTTCGTGACCAGGCTTGTTGAATTCAGCCGCTAACAATTTTTCCGCCATCGCAAAACCGACCCCGTTAGTAATCCCTTGACCCAATGGACCTGTGGTGGTTTCCACGCCTACGGTGTAACCGTATTCAGGATGACCGGGTGTTTTGGAATGCATTTGACGGAAACGCTTCAACTCGTCCATCGGCAAGTCATAGCCAGTCAAATGCAACAGCGCGTAAATCAACATCGAGCCGTGACCATTTGATTGCACGAAGCGATCGCGATCCGCCCATTTAGGATTAGTTGGATTGTGGCGCATGTGGCGATTCCACAATACGTCAGCGATTTCCGCCATGCCCATAGGCGCGCCAGGATGACCTGAATTGGCTTTTTGTACGGCATCCACTGCCAGCATACGAATCGCGCCGGTAATGTCGTTAAATTTTGGTGGGGTTACATTGCGCGCTGCTGACATACGGTGTTCCTCCTAAAGCATCTCTTGCGAGACAGGTTAATTATAAAGATTACAAACGCAGGATTATGCCGCAGCAAGGCGGCGGGGGCAACCTTGCATAAAAAACGGCGGTTTTATCACACGCTATTGGCTGGGCTCGGAATGCGGCTTCTTGCTTAATTTAATACCTAATTGCTTCAATTTTCGGTACAAATGGGTACGTTCTATGCCTATCTTCTCCGCGATGCGGCTCATATTTTCATCTTCTTGTTGCAAATGATATTGCAAATAAATGGCATCAAAATGGTCGCGCGCTTGGCGCAGCGGCAAATCCAACGGCAAAATATAGCGTTTTTCTTCACCGCCTATCGCCACGATTAAAAGATGCTCGGCGGGCGGGACGACCGCTTCTATGCGTGGCAAACCGGTGCTAATTGCATGCGCCACGGTGCTTAATAATTTTTGCAAAGCAATAGGTTTTTCCAAGAAATCTACTGCGCCGATACGCGTCGCTTCAACCGCATTTTCGATCGTGCCGTGTCCTGACATCATCACCACAGGCATGGTCAACAGATCCTGCTCAGCCCATTCTTTTAGCAAAGTCACGCCGTCGGTATCGGGCATCCAAATATCGAGCAAAACCAAATCGGGTTCGTGATGATTGCGATATTCGCGCGCCTCATGCGCGTTTTCCGCCAAATGCACTTGATACCCTTCGTCCGCCAAAATCTCCGCCAACAATTCGCGTATGCCCACTTCGTCATCAACCACTAAAACCTGTTTTTGTGCCATTACGCCTCCGTCATGCAAGGTAAGCTGAGCGTGACACACGCACCACCACCTTGCTCATTTTCTAAGCTGATATGCCCACCATGTTCTTCAACAATTTTTTTCACAATCGCCAAGCCCAGACCTGTGCCTTTGGTTTTGGTGGTCATATACGGTTCAAACGCGCGCGCCAACACCTGCGGGGCAAAGCCCATACCATTGTCTTTAACTTGCAAAATAAGCTGCCCCGCGTGTGACTCGGTACTCAGCGTGATGAACGGCAACGCCCTATCCTGCAAGGCATCTTGGGCATTCTTTAACAAGTTATGCAGCACTTGGCGCAAGCGCGTGTCGTCGCCGTTAACCCATTTATGCGTAGCATTTAAGTGCAGATGCACATCTTGTCCAGCGACCTCGTACAAACTTGCCGCCTCTTTAATCAGTTGATGCAAATTAAGCGGTACTAATTTCAGCGCGGGTCCACGCGCGTAGTTGGCAAAATCACTCACCATATTTTTCATCGCCGTCACTTGCGCCACGATGGTTTGCGTGGCGCGCTGCAATAACGCTGCATCCGTGCCCTTTAAGCTCGGTGCGAGTTTGTATTGCAAGCGTTCGGCAAACAGCTGAATCGGCGTGAGCGGATTTTTAATCTCGTGCGCCAAACGCCGTGCCACCTCGCCCCAAGCGGCTTGCCGCTCGGCTTGCAGCAAATGGCTAATGTCATCGAACACCACCACATAGCCGCCGCCACTCGCCTTGGGTAATTGCGTGCCGCGCATCAACAAAATTTGATTGCCTTGTTTGCTGATACGCTCAAGTTGATGCTGCCACTCCAGATTGGTGGTGCTACCAAAAGAATTGCGTATGGTCTGACAAAACGAATTGAGTAAGCTGTATTTTTCCGCCAACGCTGGCAACGATAATTGCTGCATATCGAATAGCGGAATACCCAGAATTTGTGCCGCGCTGGTATTCGCCGAGCGCACCTGAAATGACTCATCCAAACCGATTACGCCCGACGACAAATGCGTCAACACGCTTTCCAAATACCCTTTGGTATTGGCAACTTGATGCTGTTGCGCTTCGCTGGCATTTTTAGCATCTAGTAATTGCCGCGTCATCTGATTAAACAGTCCCGTCAACGCGCCCAATTCGTCGCCGCTACGCACTGGATATTGCCCCGTAAAATCACCCTGCGCCACCGCGCGCGTCCCCGCCGCCAAAGACTCTAGTGAGACACCGATTTTTTCGCTAATAAAAAATGCCGCCGATACCGCCGTGAGCAACACCACCAATAGCGACAACGTCAGCGTGATGACATACAAACGTTTTAAGCCCACGCGCGACAGCACCAAAGCTTGATAATCGGCATAGACCGCCTGTACAGTTTCAGCGTCAGCTTGAATTTGCGGCGCGACCACCTGAGTAAATTGCAAAATGTAGCGCGTCTCGGGTGAAGCATTGGGACGCACTAAGGCTTGCGCGCGCAAGCTCAGCTGCGCACCACTTTCGATGCTCGCCGCCTCACCTTTGCTCAACACCTCCGCCAAAACTTCAGCTTCTAGGCGCGGCGCAGCGGACGTTTTATCTTTGCTCGCGGCAGCCAATACTCGCCCTTGACTATTGAACAAAGCGACTTGCTGATACTCGCCTTCCACCAGCAAATGCTGCATATCATTGGCAAAAGTTTCTGGCGATTTTTCGGCAACCAGTAAGGCGATAAAGCGGGTTTTTTTGCTCAAAATTTTGAGGCTATTGTCCAAGCTAGATTTGCCCAAATTCAATCCGCCTTCCAAGGCTTTTTCGACGCGTACGTCAAACCACGACTCGATACTTTTACCTAAAAAATCCACCGACACGGCGTACACCAAAATGCCCGGCAACACCGCAATGCCGATGAAAAATAAGGTCAGGCGCAAGCTCAAGCGCGCACCAAACACTTGGCGTTTAATTTTGCTGCGCAACCGCCAAAACTGATAGCCGACCAAGCCCGCCAACGCCAATGCCAATGAACCAGTCAGCACCAACAAGGTGTAATAATTGCTGGAGAAAATATGCGTATTGGCACTGCTGCTAGACAGCAAATACAGCAAGCTACTGCCCAAAATCACGCTCAATAAAATGACGTATTTCATCATTCCGCCTCGGCGGGACGTATATCAGCGGGGCTTAACACCCAACGATAGTTATCTGAATCCAAGTCCCAGTCTTTGCCCGTCAAGGCATTCACCTGCAACAACTTAGGCAATTGTTCGATGTCCAAACGCAGCCGCGCACTTGCTACATAGCTGCCGCGTTTAGCCAACACTTCAGGCGCAATCGGACTAGAGGTTTGGCGCTGCAACGCCGCCAACGCGTCATCTAAGCTGGCAAAACTCTGGAACAACGCGCCGCGCGAAATGCGATATTGGCGCGTCAACACGTTGTAATAAAGTTTACTGCTTTGCGCACTGTGCGCGACTTCGGCATCCAGCCAATACCAACGCGTGCGCGTCACGCTAAATTCGCTGACAAAGTAAATGTTCACCCCGTGTGACAAGGCTTGTTGCACCGCGTAATTAAGATTGATAGAAAAATTAGCGCGCAGCTGATACGCCCCGTCATTCAGGCGAATTTCAGTGTTGTTGACGTTAATGCCATCCGCGTACGCGCTGCTGACGCACACCGTCAACGCACCCAGCAGGGCAAGCAAAAACTTATGCAGTTTTGTGTAATAGCGCATAGAAAAAGCCGTCATGTTGTGCGTTCGGCACGAGCTGCCCAGTTGAACCTTCAGGCAAGGTCACCGCGACGCGTTGCACGCTTTTAGTGGTCGCTAAAAACTTCGCAATCACCTCTTCGTTTTCTTGCTTAAACACCGAGCAAGTCGCGTACAACAAACGTCCACCCACTTTCAAAGTTGGCCACAAGGCTTGCAAAATCGCCAGTTGTTGCGCAGCAAAGCCCGCCAAGTCTTCACGACGGCGCAGCCATTTAATGTCGGGATGGCGACGCACCACGCCTGAGCCAGAACACGGCACATCCGCCAAAATTCGGTCGAATAGTTGACCGTCCCACCAGTCATTCGGCTGCGCTGCATCGCCTTCTAACAAACGCGCATTCAGCTCCAAACGTTGTAAGTTTTCCACCACGCGCTGCAAGCGTTTGCCATCTTTATCCACCGCAACTAAACGCACGTCGGCGGTTTCTAGAATATGCGCAGTTTTACCGCCTGGCGCGGCACACGCGTCCAACACACGCATCCCGAATTTCACATCGAGCAGGGGCGCGGCATGTTGCGCGCCCGCGTCTTGCACCGACACCAAGCCCGCAAAAAATTCAGGCACTTTGTCCACATTCACGGGCTGCGCCAAATGTAAGGCGGCGGCACCAATTTGCTCGGCTGCGATACCTTGATCGGCGAGTAGCGCGTGATATTTCGCCATGCTGGTTTTGCTCAAATTAACGCGCAAGGTCATCGGCGGATGGGTGTTGCCTGCTTGCAAAATTGCCTCACTCGCCGCGCCGTATTGGTTTTGCAGCTCTTTAATCCACCAAGCAGGATGATTAAACTTCGCCTCCGCCGACAGCTCGGCTTGTTTTAATAATTCGGCTTGCTGACGCAAGAAGTTACGCAGAATCGCATTCACCAAGCCGCCCACATGCGGCTGTATGGTTTGCGCCGCACGCACCGCCTGATCGACCACCACATGCTGCTGCGCCTTGCTGTATTGCAGCTGATACAGCGTCACCAACAACAAATAACCGACCCGTTCGTCAGTCAAAGGGTTGTGCAACAACAGCTCCAGCACCTCTTTGAGCTGACCATAAAAACGCAACGTGCCGTAACTTAAATCTTGAATCGCGCCGCGCTGCGAAGCCGACCAGTCGGTCTTGCCATTGATTTCTTTTTCCAACACTTGATTCAAATTGCGCCCATTGACCATCACTTGTTTGATGATTTGTGCGGCGGCGAGTTGGACATTTTGCATAATTATTTTACCGTCAGCATATCGCCGACTTTGATGTGAACAGATTGCAGAAATTGTGCGGCGGGCTGGGCTTTGCCACCAGGACGTTGCAGCACTTCTAGGCGCAGTGCGCCTGTACCGCACGCCACGACGATGCCCAGTTTATCGAGCGACAAAACTGTCCCCGCAACGCCTGCACCGTGTTGCGCACTGGCTTGCCAAACTTTAATCACGGCTTGGTTAAAACTAAAATTGCACAAGGGAAAGGGATTAAACGCGCGCACGGTGCGCGCCAAGGTTGGCGCATCTAGCGACCAATCTAGCGGCGATTCACTTTTAAGCAACTTCGATGCGTAGGTCGCATCGGCATCATTTTGCGCGACGGGCGTTAGATTGGCTAAATCGCGCAACGCAGTAACTACGCTAGTCGCACCCAATTCGGCGAGTTTGTCGTGCAAGCTGCTCGCGGTATCGGTATCGCGAATCGGGCAGACATGGCGCGTCAGCATCGCACCCGTGTCCAAGCCCACATCCATTTGCATAATCGTGATGCCCGTTGCTACATCGCCCGCCTGAAGCGCGCGCTGTATTGGTGCGGCACCACGCCAGCGCGGCAATAACGACGCATGAATGTTCAGGCAACCATAACGCGGCATGTCCAACACCGCTTTGGGCAAAATTAGCCCATATGCGGCAACCACCATCGCATCAGCATTGAGCTCGGCTAATTGCGCTTGTATCTCAGGCGTTTTTAAGGAGCTTGGCTGCCACACCGGAATGCCGCGCTGCAAAGCTAATTGCTTAACGGGGCTAGCGGTCAACTGCATACCGCGCCCAGCAGGGCGGTCAGGCTGCGTCAAGACTGCAACGACTTGGTGTTCAGACAAAATCGCCGCCAAAGCATCGGCGGCGAATTGTGGTGTTCCTGCAAAAATTATTTTCACGCAGACTTTCTAAATAGGGATGAGGCTTATAGTGTTTCGCGTTGCTGCTTCTTTAATTTGGCCCGAATGCGCGTTTGCTTAAGTTGCGACAAATGCTCAACAAACACGCGACCTTGCAAATGATCCATTTCGTGCTGTAGGCATACGGCTAAAAATCCATCTGCCGCAAGGGTAAAACTCTCACCGCGCTCATTTAGGGCTTGCACGGTTACTTTTTCAAAGCGCGTCACGGTTTCGTAAATGCCAGGCACCGACAAACAGCCTTCTTCGCATTGCTCCTCGCCACTGCTGGCGATAATTTTCGGGTTAATGAACACACGTAGCTCGTCGTGTAACTCGGAAATATCCGCCACAAAAATCTGCTCGTGTACGTCCACCTGCGTAGCAGCCAAGCCCACACCTGGCGCGGCATACATGGTTTCCGCCATGTTCTTTATCAAAGTACGCGTCACGTCAGTTACTTGTGCAACGGGTCGCGCCACTTTATGTAAGCGCGCATCGGGGTACTGCAAAATTTTTAATAAGGCCATACAAATTCCAGAATTGCTTGCTAATTTAGATAACTACATGCAGAATTTAATGCAACACACGAGCTGTGTTATTTCTTTTTGATTTCTGCTGGGGTGTCTTATGCGTAAGATTATATCGCTGATTTGTTTAGTTTTGCCTATCTTGGCTCACGCTGATGAAGTGCAAATTCGTGCTGATGCACCCGATCGCCACATCGTGGTAAAAGGCGATACTTTGTGGGGCATTTCTGGTCTGTTTTATAAAGACCCGTTGAAGTGGCCAAACATCTGGAATATCAACAAGGTCAGCATCAAAGATCCGCATTGGATTTACCCGGGCGACGTAGTGATGCTGGATCGCTCTTCGGGCAGTTTAAGCGTTGTCGGTGATGCCACTTCTGGCGATGTCGGCAGCACGGGCACTGATAAATACTCGCCGCGCGCACGCGCCAGTGCCTCGCAGCATGAGGCGATTACCAGCATTTCTTTCAAGGATATCGACCCATTTTTATCGCAACCTTTGGTGTTAAACGATAACTCATGGGAAAACACCCCAAAAATTATCGCGCTGCAAGAAGGTCGCGTGATTTTAGGACGTGATGAAAAAGCCTATGCCGCCGGCATGACTGAAGCACAAGGTGAAAAATGGCAGGTGGTGCGCCCAGGCAAAATGTTCAAAGACCCTGAGACAGGTGAAGAATTAGGACGCGAAGCCATTTATTTAGGTCAAGCCGATGCGATTCGTTTTGGCGAGGTCAGCACCTTGATGGCGCGCAAAGTTAAGCAAGAGATTAACAAAGGCGATCGCCTGTATGTGATGGAAGCCAAAGAGCCTATGAACTATGTGCCACGCGCGCCTAGCACCGACATCAAAGCGACCGTAATTTCGATTTACAGCGGCGTAACCTTAGCAGGGCAAAACGCCATCATCACCTTGAATAAAGGTGCGCGTGATGGCATCGAGAAGGGTCATGTGTTGGCACTACTAACTAAGGGTAAAGAGGTAAAGCACGATGGCGAAAACTACACTTTGCCAGATGAAGAAACAGGCAAAGCCTTTGTGTTCCGCGTGTTCGACAAAGTGTCTTACGCGCTGATTATGGAAACTAAAGTGCCCGTGCAAGTTTCTGATCGCGCACAAACACCTTAAGCATGAATGACGAAGTCTCGCTGAAAGCTTGGCTCGCACTAGGCTTGATTCGAGGCTTGGGCGGTGAAGGTATTCGCCGCTTACTCACAGAATTTGGCTCAGCAGAGGCGGTTTTTACCGCCTCTTCTCATTCCCTAAAAGCAATTGTTAAGCCTGATGTTGCGCAGCAAATTGTGGCGGGCGTAGCCGACGAATTATTTACGCCGACCTTAGCTTGGTTGAGTGATGGCAACAATCATATTGTTACGTTGGCGGACAGTGATTATCCACAGGCCTTGTTGAACATCAGCGATCCGCCATTTTTATTGTATGCCAAGGGTAATTTAGCGTTGCTCAATCAAGCCGCCATCGCAGTAGTCGGCAGCCGCTACGCCACACCGCAAGGGTTGAACAACGCCACCGCGTTTGCCAAATCACTCAGTGCGTCGGGCTTGTGTGTGATTAGCGGACTGGCACACGGTATCGACGCAGCGGCGCATCAAGGCGGCTTGGCGGAACGGGGCAGCAGCATCGCAGTGGTGGGCACAGGTTTGGATAAAGTTTATCCCGCTGCCAATCGCGGCTTGGCACACGAGTTGGCGCAACACGGTTTGCTGATTTCGGAATTTGCCTTAGCCACGCCGCCGCTGGCAGGCAATTTCCCACGCCGCAATCGCATTATCAGCGGCATGAGTTTGGGCTGCTTAGTGGTCGAGGCTTCGCTGCAAAGCGGCTCGCTGATTACCGCGCGTTTAGCGATGGAGCAGGGTAGGGACGTATTCGCAATTCCCGGCTCTATCCATTCGCCACAAAGCAAAGGCTGCCACGCATTGATTAAACAGGGCGCAAAATTGGTCGAATCCGCGCAAGACGTGCTGGAAGAGTTATCGGGGCGGATGCCCAGTGCCGCGCCCAGCATGGACGAAAACGCCAGTACCGACTCGCCACTGTTAGCGCATTTAGGCTATGACGCAGTGGACATCGAAACCTTAAGCCGGCGTAGCGGCTTGACGGTGGCGGAGCTATCCGCCATGCTATTAACACTAGAGCTGGAGGGCATGGTCTGCACGCTTCCAGGTGGTTTATATCAACGTATTCAATAATTCACGCCGTTCACATGTTTGAAATCCTGATGTATTTATTTGAAAGTTACTTCGACGCGGGGGCGTATCCTGCGGTCGATAAACTGTCGCGCAAACTTGCCGCCGCTGGCTTTGAAGATGATGAAATTTCCGAAGCGATAACGTGGATTGCTGCCATGCAAGACGGCAACGCTGCCACCTACGCCAGCGAATTTACTTATGCGGGACTACGTCATTTTGGTGCGCCAGAATTGCTTGCGATTTCTGCCGAAGCGCGGCAATTTTTAATTAGTACGCATCAACACGGTTTAATTTCCAAAGTCGAACTGGAAATGGTCATTGACCGCGCCGTCGCGTTACAACAACGCCAACTTAGCGTTGATAAACTTAAACTGGTCACTTTAATGGTGCTGTGGAATCGCCAACGCGAGCTTGATCCGCTGCTCATCGAAGAACTTTTAACCCCGCTCGTTACCGCACAAATACACTAATGGCCTCTAATCTCCTGATCGTCGAATCTCCCGCCAAAGCCAAAACGCTGAAAAAGTATTTGGGCAAAGATTTTGAAGTGCTCGCCTCGTATGGTCACGTTCGCGACCTTGTGCCCAAAAATGGCGCGGTCGATACCGAAAACGGCTACACCATGAATTATGAGGTGATTGCACGCAATTCTAAGCACGTCGATGCCATCGCTAAAGCCGCAGCCGAGGCCGACACCATCTATCTCGCACCCGATCCCGACCGCGAAGGAGAGGCGATTGCTTGGCATATTTCGGAGTTGCTCAAAACCAAGCGCGCGCTTAAAGGCAAAAAAATGCAGCGCGTGGTGTTTTATGAAATCACCGAATCCGCTGTTAAAGAAGCGGTCGCGAACCCACGCGAAATCGCCATGCCGCTGGTCAACGCGCAGCAAGCGCGCCGTGCCCTCGACTATTTAGTCGGCTTTAATTTGTCACCGTTGTTGTGGCGCAAAATTCGCCCTGGCTTATCCGCTGGACGCGTGCAAAGCCCAGCGTTACGCATGATTGTTGAGCGCGAACTCGAAATCGAAGCGTTCAAATCGCAAGAGTACTGGTCGGTGCATCTCGATAGCCAAAAACTCGGCATCGAATTCAGCGCGAAACTGTTCCAATACCAAGGTAAAAAGCTCGAACAACTGACGATTACCAATCAAGCCGAATACGACGCAATACACGCCAAACTAAACGACGCGAAGTTGCCGCCCAAAGTGGTACGCATCGAAAAGCGCGCCAAACAACGTCACGCCGCCGCTCCGTTTACTACCTCGACGTTGCAACAAGAAGCGGTGCGTAAACTCGGTATGACTTCCGATCGCACCATGCGTACCGCGCAAAATCTCTACGAGGGCGCGGACATAGACGGACAAACCATCGGGCTGATTTCCTATATGCGTACCGATTCGGTGTCGTTGGCGAAAGAAGCCGTGGCGGAAATTCGCGGCTACATCAGCGACAACTATTCCTCCGAGTATTTGCCCAGCACACAGCCGGTATTCAAAAGCAAAACTAAAAACGCTCAAGAATCGCATGAAGCGATACGCCCAACCTCAATTTTGCGCACGCCTGAAAGCGTGCGCAGCTCCTTGAGCGTTGATCAATTTCGCCTGTACGAAATGATTTGGAAACGTACCTTAGCCAGTCAAATGACCGCCGCACGTTATGACACAGTGAGCACTGACATTCGCTTGGGCGGCGATGACACCTTGTTCCGTGCATCGGGACAAACGCTGGTATTTCCCGGCTTTATCGGCGTGTACATGGAGGACGTGGACGATGCCGAGGAAGAAGACGCGGCAAAGTTACCGCCTTTGGTTGAAGGCGACGTGCTACCGATTAACAAACTCTACGGTGAACAACACTTCACCCAGCCGCCGCCGCGTTTTTCCGAAGCGAGCTTGGTCAAATCGCTGGAAGAATATGGCATCGGTCGCCCGTCCACTTACGCCACGATTATCTCCACGCTGCAAGCGCGCGAGTACGCCATCCTCGACAAAAAACGCTTTATGCCGACCGACGTGGGGCGTGTAGTTACCAAGTTCTTAACCGAGCATTTCACCCGCTATGTGGATTTCGACTTCACCGCGAATTTGGAAAATGAGCTGGATGAAGTGTCCGAAGGCAAACGCGACTGGATACCCGTTTTAGATGCATTTTGGCAAGGTTTTTCAGGGCTCATTAAAGAAAAAACTAACATCGAGCGTCCCGTCGAATTGCTCGATGAAGCCTGCCCAGAATGCGGCAAACCGTTGGCGAAAAAGCTCAGTCGTTACGGCAGTTTTATTAGCTGCACCAACTATCCTGAATGCAAATATAAACGCAGCTTGAGCGGTGAAACCGCCGACGATGCCAGCGCGCGTGTGGAGTTGGGTGAATATCCCGACACCAAACAAGCCGTGCTGTTATTGCGCGGCCCTTATGGTCATTATGTGCAGCTCGGTGAAGTGATTGAAGGCGAAAAAACCAAACCAAAACGGGTGTCTTGGCCTAAAGATATGCCGATCGAGCAAGCCGATTTAGCCAACGCGCTGAAATTATTATCCTTGCCGCGCGACCTAGGTTTACACGCCGAAACCGGTAAAAAAGTCATCGTCAATATCGGTCGTTTTGGCCCGTATATCGGACACGACGGCAAATTCAAATCCATCCCGCGCACCGACAACATTTTTGAGGTGGACTTAACTCGTGCCAGCGAACTACTCGCCCAAGCCCGCGACAACAACACCGTACTGCGAACATTAGGCGACCATCCAGAAGACAAAGCCAGCGTAGAAATTTGCAGCGGTCGCTACGGCCCATACGCCCGCCACGGCAAAATCAACGCGACCTTGCCAAAAGACATTTCGCCCGACGACATCACCTTGGCAGAAGCCCTAGAACTTATCGCCGCCAAAGCCTCCAAGGGTGATACGGGCAAAAAACCAACGCGAAAAGCGGCGGCGAAACCCAAAGCGGCAACGAAAACTAAAGCAGCCGCAAAACCGAAGGCTGTAGCTAAAACCAAAGCTGCGCCGAAAGTAAAAACCGTAGCAAAGCCTAAGGTCGCGGTGGAAAAAGTGGTGAAGGTGAAGGCGGTCGTGAAAAAAGTTGCGGTAAAGAAGCCCGCGAGCAAAACCAAAACAGCAGCAAAAAAAGCGGTGTAGTATCGTTATATTTTTGGAAGTTTCAAAAATTAAACAGGGAGTTAAAGTTGAAAACCAGCCTGCTTCTACGCTTAAGCTGCACAGGATATACACCGATTTCGGTGTATACATTACGTTAGACCTAAGGGAGCTATTGACGTGTCCATTGAAGAAGCCGTAGCGAAGCGCTTACAAGACCTCATTGATGAGGCGGAATCATTGCGCCGGGGCGATGAAAATGGGCAAGCATTTGATGATGAACAGATGCACCAATGTGCTGGTTGGTTACCCTCCGCCCTTAATATTGTTCAGATTTTATGTCCGAACGAATCGAACGCATTTCGAAAAAGAGCAGAAGAAATCGCCGCTCGAAAATCAGGATGGGTCATCAATAGCGATGTGGGAGAGTTCATGTCGCTTTTGCAAAACTTAGTGCGCGACATTGATGCTGGTCTTCTAACTTCAATTGCAGACAGAGCCCGAGCGGAAACCTTTGACGAGTTTCTCGATCATGGTCGAGCATACCTTAAGGAACAGAAAAAACAGGAGGCCAGGGTTATATGTGGTGTTGTGTTTGAAGACACAGTAAGGCGCATTTGCCGAAAGTACAACATCGAAGAGGCTGGTGTGCAGCTTGACTCACTCATCAGCGCCCTTACAAAAATTGAGGTTCTTACGGGTGCAAAAGCAAAGCGTGCGCGTGTTGCATCGCACGTCAGAACAAAAGCGACACATGCTCAATGGGAGGAGTTCGACATAAGCGATGTATCTGCCACCATCGACATTACTCAAGAGTTAATCAATGTTCAGCTCGACAAATAGGTCTAACCCGGCAGTCGAGAGGGACTGCGCAAAAGCGCGCAGCCCCTTACTTTTACGTTAGCCATTCGGGAGATTACCTGTGACTGTAATTGTTGATTTCACAAACGACTGGAAGCAGTATGTTGAGAATGAAATTTCTTCTCAAGGTTATACCGTAGATCAAAGCGAAGACTTGCGCTCTTTATCATATAAATTCTTCAATTTAAAGCAGAAAAATGGGGTCAGACTCGAATTCTTTTTACGCAAGGCAAACAAAAAGCCATTCCTTTGAATGGCTTTTTAGCAAGCGTAGGGTGGGCAAGCCTCATCTGCCCACGCGGACAACAAAAATGGTGGGCTGAAGCCCACCCTACCCAAGCATCCAAATAAACAATCTATGCGCCAAGTCGCTATTCGTCAGGAAGTGATTTTACAAGCCCATGCTTCGGGAGCGTTGCTGCGTGAGGCGTGTGCGTTTAATGAAACGCTGCAAGCGGCTTTTCCTTACGGGAAAATGTTGGTGGTGCAAAAAGGCGTTTATCACTTCAAGACGCACCAAGAAGCAAACGACCATCAAGCGCAGATTTTGACTGATACGATAGTGGCGATTCATAACATGAAGGGCTTGACAACGTGACTGAGAAAATCGCCCGCAACGGTGAGGCTGGGTGCGCTCTATTTTATCCGCGCACAGGTTTTATTTAGTATGATTTAGCGGCGGGAACTCGCCGCTTTTTATTACCCACTTAGGAGAGCAACATGGCAGGAAAGTTTGAATTAAAGCTAGCAAAAAGTGAGCAGTTTCATTTCAATTTGCTGGCGGGAAATGGTCAAATCATTATGCAATCTGAGATGTATGAAAGTAAAGCTAGCGCAACCAATGGCATTGCGTCGATTCAGAAAAATGCCGCTGATGATAAGCGTTACGAGCGTTTGGTTTCAAAGTCTGAGAAGCCCTATTTTGTGCTTAAAGCAGGCAATCATCAGGTGATTGGACAAAGCCAAATGTATGAAAGCGAGGCGGCGCGCGACAATGGTATTGAGTCCGTTAAGAAAAATGCACCTGATGCCGTGGTAGTTGATTTAACCGTTTAGTTCTTACCCCAATAAAAAGAGCCCGTAACTTGAGCGTTACGGGCTCTTTTTATTGCTCGGCGCACAGTTATAAACCTTGCCAACATCCCGTTGCTGACATCGCTTGCGATGGGGATGAGCACGGTGTGCCTGGCTCGCATTCTTTTTACACTGAGCAAAAAACAGCTATTCATAAGGAATGGCTGTTTAGTTAAGCGGCGAGTTTAAGTTCCACTGTTGCGTTGGCTAGCGTTTCTTCCGACACGCCTGCGGCTCGAAGCCTATCAAGTAATTGAACGATAGCACTGCCTTCTAATTGCTCCATATCCTCGCGCAAGCCCGTACCAACGTAAGCGCGCATCAAGCCTTGATAGCCACCAAATCCTCTTAGTGGTGCGATTTTTTTCAAATCGGAGACAACATCTTCAGGCATCCGCAAGGTCACCGAAACCATGGGGCGGTCTTTGGCGAGGCGTTTTTTAATTGTTTCCAGTTTCATAATTTTCCCTTTCGTGAGGTTCTGCTTTGCGGGCAGAAATAATCCGAATAAAGTCATCTTCAATTTCAAGATGCACCACAAATAAAACGCGTAAATTAAAATCACAGCCCAATGCGCCATCGCGCACTTCGCTATTGCGAGAGGCATCTTGATATTGAACCAGTGGGTCAAAGAAAACCTGCACCGCTTGTTCAAATGAAACGCCATCATGATTTTTAATGTTGAGCTTCGCTTTAGCTTCATTCCAACGAAAACGAATGCCGCGCAATTCATATTCAATATCCATGCCGCTCATTTTATGCAATGTATGTAAAACGTCAATACGTTACAGCCTAGTTTTTTCGCTATTTAGCAATCACTCCATTAAGCCGACCTTAAACTTTCCACACCTTCGCATACGCTTGCAGCAGCTTTTGATGCATCTGGCTGCCTTGCATATTTTCACCCAACATCCCTAAACCAAAAAAGCGTAGGTCGCGTGCAACTAAGGCTTGCGCCTGAGCAAGCGTCTCAGCCCCGTAGAGCAGATTTAAGCTGTTTGTGTAGCCATCAACCTTGCCCAGCTCGATTAAATCGGCTATGCAGCGATATACGCGGGCGCGTTCTGCGCTGAGCTGTCCAAATTGCGCAATCCATACGCAGCCTTCCAAGATGGTTTGGTCGTCTTGTACCGCTAGCCCTAACAAAGTTTTGAGTTCGCCCACGCGTAACGCGACCCACGGCGTGCCCGCATCGGCCGCTAAACCGATTAAGGTGGTAATTTGTAACTCGTCGGGTAAGTCGAGCTCGATAATCAATTCCAATAAGTCACCGCATTCGTCCTCGGACAATTCGGGCAGACGCAGCAGGGCAGGGCGGACTTGGTTGCCGACGCTGTTGTTTTCCCATTGCAGCTCTTCTATCGGATAAATTTCCGACACGCCTGGCACAAAAATTCGGCAGGCATACACGCCTAAATGGGTGAAGTCGGCGACGTATATGTCGTGACCACTGGCGTGAATTGCATCGCAACACCATTGATAATCGGCGGCGGTGGTGGCGGCAAAATTCCAATCCACAAACTCATAATCGGGCGTGTTACGCAAAAAATCCCAGCTAATCACGCCACTCGAATCGACAAAGTGCATGACTAAATTTTGCGCGTCGGCAATTTCTTCTTTGTCAAAGCCAGGGGCAGAAAAGCCTGTCAAATCACCCATTGCGCGACCTTGCAACAGCTCAGTGAGCGCACGCTCCAGCGCGACTTCAAAGCGCGGATGCGCACCAAAACTGGCGAAACAGCCTTGATCTTCGGGATGTAGCAGAGTGACGTTCATCACTGGATATTTGCCACCTAACGACGCGTCTTTGACCAAAATACCAAAGCCTGCATCGCGCAAACCTTGGATGCCTGCCGCAATTTTGGGATAGCGCGCAATGACGGCTTCAGGCACATCAGGCAAACAAATGCCGTCGCGAATAATACGAAATTTGATGTCGCGCTCAAAAATTTCCGCCAAGGCTTGAGTGCGGGCTTCCATCAAAGTATTGCCCGCCGACATGCCGTTGCTGACATACAAATTGCCGATGACATTGACAGGAAACAACACAGTTTTAGCGTCGCGCAAACGTTGGTAAGGAATCGCGCAAATGCCGCGTGCGGCGTTGCCTGAGTTCAAATCAACTAGCTGATTGGCTAAAACAGCCTTATCGGGGTTGTAAAATTTTTGCAGCTCTGGCGTAAGCAATTCTTTAGGCCACGCATCGCCTTTAACAACGAACCATTTTTCATTGGGGTAATGCACAAACTTAGCTTGGGCGTGTTGCTCGCCTAAATAAAAATGCGTCCAAAAATAATTGGTACTAAGCCGTTCAAAAAACTCACCCAACGCACTGGCACGCGCCGCTTTTTCGGATGCACCTTTGCCATTACTAAATAAGCGCGGACAGTCGCGATCGCTGATATGCACCGACCAGATACCTTCGATTTCATTGAGCCAAGAACGTTCTTCAATATGAAAATCTAATGCCAGCAGCTTTGCTTGGAGGGTGGCTATAGACGATTCAAGTGAGGCATCTTTGCTAGTGATAAAAGTTTCGCTCATAGGATTTGCTTATATTGTCTGTTTATAAATAACAAAGGCCACGAAAAATCGTGGCCTTTTATGTTGTTTTACAGCTGGTTATACGTCTAAGTTTTTCACACCTAGCGCGTTTTTCTCGATAAAAGCGCGACGCGGTTCAACTACATCGCCCATCAAAGTGGTAAAAATCTCGTCCGCCGAAATTGCATCTTCAATGCGCACTTTAAGCAACACGCGATTCGTCACATCCATGGTGGTCTCCCAAAGCTGCTCTGGATTCATCTCACCCAAGCCTTTGTAACGTTGCACGCTCACGCCGCGTTTAGCTTCGTCGAGCAACCATTCGATGGCTTGCTTAAAGCTAGTTACGGCGCGTTTTTGTTCGCCACGCGCAATGTAAGCCCCCGCTTTTATCAAGTCATTGAGAATGTCGGCGGCCTGACGAATTTGCACATAGTCACTACCTTTAAGGAAGGCTTTATCCATGTAACTAATTGAATAATTACCATGATAAAGCTTTTCTAAGCGCATTTTATGCTCGCCCGCTTCATCCGTTTCAATCACTACTTTGATGTTGCCACCACAAGCGCGCTCTAATTGAGCGGCACTTTGTTGCGCTTGCACTAAATCATCCAAAGACAGGCGCGGCAAAATCAACAAAGCATGACTAGCCTCTGGTGCGGTATAGCGCGATAAACGATCAATCACCGCTTCCGCCAAAAAGTATTGTTTGGCAATTTCTTCCAGCGCGCTGGCTTGAATCGGCTGCGAATCAGCAGCAGGGTAGAGCGAAGCGTTATTCAATGCCGATTTCAGCATATAAATTTTCATCTCTTGGTCATCTTTGAGATAACGCTCATCCTTGCCTTGTTTGATTTTGTACAGAGGCGGTTGCGCGATGTAAATGTGTCCGCGCTCGACTAATTCTGGCATCTGGCGATAGAAAAAGGTCAACAGCAAAGTACGGATGTGCGCACCGTCCACGTCCGCATCGGTCATAATAATGATGCGGTGATAGCGCAATTTATCCGCGTTATATTCTTCCTTGCCAATACCCGTACCCAACACCGTAATTAAAGTTGCTACTTCTTGTGAAGCAATTAATTTTTCAAAACGGGCTTTTTCTACGTTCAAAATTTTACCTTTGAGCGGCAAAATCGCTTGGAATTTACGGTCGCGACCTTGTTTAGCCGAACCACCCGCCGAATCTCCCTCGACCAGATAAAGTTCAGAAAGCGCAGGATCTTTTTCTTGGCAATCCGCCAACTTACCTGGCAAACCCATCCCGTCTAAAATACCTTTGCGACGGGTTAAGTCGCGCGCTTTGCGGGCTGCTTCACGCGCACGGGCTGCTTCAATAATTTTACCGACAATGATTTTTGCGTCATTGGGTTTTTCCAACAAGAATGCGCCCATGTGTTCGGCAATCAACTCTGCAATCACAGGGCCTACTTCGGACGAAACCAATTTATCTTTAGTCTGTGATGAAAATTTAGGGTCAGGTAATTTGACAGATAACACCGCCGTTAAACCTTCACGCATATCGTCACCCGTGGTTTCAACTTTAGCTTTTTTCGCCACTTGCTCCGCTTCAATGTAACTATTCAAGGTGCGCGTCATCGCGTTGCGTAGCGCAGTTAAATGCGTACCCCCATCACGTTGCGGAATGTTATTAGTAAAACATTGCACCGTTTCTTGATAGGAATCATTCCATTGCATGGCAATTTCAGCCGTAATTCCATCTTTTTCGCCAATCGCATAAAACACAGTTGGATGTAACGGCGATTTATTGCGGTTCATGTATTCCACAAACCCTTTAATACCCCCACTAAAAGCGAAGTTTTCTTCTTTGCCGTTACGCTGATCTATCAGCGCAATTTTCACGCCGTTATTCAAAAATGATAATTCGCGTAAGCGTTTTGCCAAAATATCAAAATGAAATTCAACTAAACCAAAAGTTTCTTTTGCCGCCAAAAAATGCACCAGCGTGCCTTTTTTACTGGTTGCGCCGACCACTCGCAATGGCGCAACGGGATCACCATGATTAAATTCCATGAAGTGTTCTTGCCCGTCGCGGTAAATCGTCAGCTTTAACCACTCTGATAAAGCATTTACCACAGACACGCCTACACCATGTAAACCACCAGAAACCTTATAAGAATTACTATCAAATTTACCCCCCGCATGAAGGATGGTCATAATCACTTCAGCCGCCGAACGATTTTCTTCTTTATGAATATCCGTTGGAATACCACGACCATTATCCGAAACACTAATGGAATTATCAGCATGAATAGTTACGTTAATTTCATTACAGTGCCCTGCCAAAGCTTCATCCACGGCATTATCGACCGCTTCAAAAACCATATGATGCAAGCCCGTACCGTCGTTGGTATCACCAATATACATACCAGGACGCTTACGCACTGCTTCAAGACCGCGCAGAACTTTAATACTGTTTGAATCGTAATCACTCATTTTTATTTCCTTGTTTGTTTCACGTGGAACACGGCAGTTACTGATTTAACTTTTACTAAATACGCATAGGCATAACCACATAGCGATATTCAGGGGTTTTCTCGCTGGTAATTAAAATTGAACTATTAGGATCGCCAAAAGAAAAAGTTGCGGTTTCAGAGCTGATGTTACTCAAACCATCCATCAAGTAATTGACATTAAAACCAATATCAATTGCTTCGCCGTGGTAATCCGTTTCAATCTCTTCTTGCGCTTCTTCTTGTTCACTATTACTGCTGATGATAGTTAGCTTTTGCTCGGTTAATACAAAACGTACGCCACGAAATTTTTCATTGGACAAAATAGCAGCGCGTTGCAAAGCCTGCTGCATAGGCAATCGCCCTAAAATTAAATGATTAGAATACTTAGGAATAACGCGCTCGTAATCAGGGAACTTGCCTTCAATTACCTTTGAAATTAGCGTGATACCAGAAAAATCCGCTTTGACTTGTTGGCTAGAAAATTCAATTTCAACGGTGTTATCAGAATCTTCAAGTAATTTACATAATTCAGAAATCGCTTTGCGCGGCAAAATAATATCTTGCTTTGCATAGTTGCCGTTAATTTCACATTGATTAAAAGCTAAACGATGTCCATCCGTTGCTACCGCTTTAATTTTATTAGCCTCAATAATTAAAAGCACCCCGTTTAAGTAATAACGCACATCCTGCATTGCCATCGCGTATTGCACTGAATGTAACAATGCCTTTAATTGCTTTTGCGGCATGCTGATTTTATTAGCGCCGTTAAGCTGATTATTTAACTTTGGAAAATCTTGAGCGGGCAAAGTCTGCAAACTAAAACGACTCTTGTTACTTTTGATTTGGGCTTTACTTTCTTTTAGCTCTATCGAAATTTCGCTTTGATCAGGCAAAATTCTTAAAATTTCCTGTAATTTTTTGCCCGCAACAGTAATTGCTTCCGTCACTTCATTGCTGGTTTCAAGTGCAATGGTAGTGGTAATTTGAATTTCGAGGTCAGTCGCAGTGAAACGAATTTGATTCGTTTCCTTTTCAATCAATACATTTGAAAGAATAGGTAGGGTTTGTTTTTTCTCAACAATGCCAATAATGATTTGCAATGGTTTCAGTATGGTTTGTTTGCTTGTGTTTTTAATAAACATAATATAAATACCTAATAAGACTAATAATGGTTCAGTTTACTGTGGATAACCTAAAAAAATTAAAATTTATCAAATGGATAGCTAATTTTTTTGCGTTTAGCTAAAGAATTTTCAGCTGTGAGTAATTGTGAATAATTTTTGCGCTGTTGTTAAAATTATTGCTTATTCACAATTAAAGCACAGGCTATAAACATCTATCAACGCTGTAATGTTTGCAAAATAATTTGAAAATCCGAATGCAATACAGAGTCAGCACTTTTTAATTTATCTATTGTTTTGCAAGCATGTATTACGGTTGAATGATCACGTCCACCAAAGGACAACCCTATTTCTGGCAAACTTAACGAAGTTAATTGGCGAGTTAAAGACATGGCTATTTGTCTTGGTCTAGCAATGTTACGCGTTCGTTTTTTTGAAAGTAAATCATTAACTTTAATATGAAAATACTCAGCTACGGTTTTTTGAATATTTTCGATTGAAATCTGCCTATTTTGCGCGACAATTATATCTTTCAATGCTTCTTTGGCGGTTTCAATACTAATCTCTTGCTTATGAAACTTAGCATAAGCCTCAACCCGTTTAAGAGCCCCTTCTAGTTCGCGAACGTTAGAATTGATGTGTTTTGCGATGAAAAACGCCACGCTGGATTCTAAAACGTAACCATTTAGCTCGGCCTTCTTTAACAAAATAGCAACGCGCATTTCCAACTCAGGAGGTTCGATTGCTACCGTTAACCCCCAACCCAGACGAGAAATTAAGCGGGTATCTAAATCCTTTATTTCTTTAGGGAAAGTGTCGCTGGTTAAAATGACTTGCTTATGACTATCAATTAATGTGTTGAAGGCATAAAAAAATTCCTCTTGGGTTTTATTTTTACCCGCAAAGAATTGTATATCGTCGATTAACAAAACATCTAGGGAATGGTAATACTGCTTAAACTCTTCAAATTTATTGCTTTGATAGGCTTTTACTACATCGCTCACATAACGCTCAGCATGCATATAGCAAATTTTCGCGTCAGGCTTATTTATTTTAATTTGATTAGCAATGGCTTGCGCCAAATGCGTTTTACCTAAACCCACTCCACCGTAAATAAACATAGGGTTGTAGGACGTGCCAGGTGTTTGGGCAACTTGCTCAGCAGCGGCAAAAGCAAGTTGATTTGCTTTGCCAATAACAAAATTTTCAAAGTTTAAGCTACTGTTTATTTTGCTATAACTTCGGTAAGTAGATTCAGGTTTCGCTTTAACGACCGCAACGGGAGTGGCAGCAGGCGTATTGGGGCGAGTTTTCTCTATCTCGACTTCGCTAACCCTAAATTCGATAGTCGGCACTGGATCGTATAACTCTTTAGCAAGTTTATTGATTTCACCTAAAAAACGCGCCTGTACTTGTTTGATAATGAAAGAGTTTGGTGCCGACAGGATTAAATTATTGTGTTCTTTTGACAAGCGCAGCGGTTTAATCCAAGTATTGAATTGTTGCTGTGAGAGCTGCTTTTCAAAACAAGCTAAGCAAGCCCGCCATAATGTTTGTTCTTGCATAGTTTTATAGAAAATCCGCGCCGCTTGAATGAGTTAACTTAAGCATTGTACAACGAGAAATCAAACTTATCCACAAGCAAAAATGTAAATTTAACTTGACTTAAATAGCCTTAGGCATTGTAATTCGCGGTTTTATCACTTTAACAAGGATTTTTAACATGAAACGTACCTACCAACCCTCAGTTACTAAGCGTAAACGTACTCACGGCTTTTTAGTTCGCATGAAAACGCGTGGTGGTCGTGCTGTTATTGCAGCGCGTCGCGCTAAAGGTCGCGCAAGATTGGCTGTTTAGCGTTATTAGTAATTCCCTAAGCTCAACACAACGTATATCTCAGCAGCTTGGTTATGTAAGCTGCCTAAAAGCCGCTTCTCTTAGCAATCCCTGTTATAAATTATTTTATCTCAGTAATTCATTAGGTTACGCTAGGCTTGGAATTGTCGTTAGCAAAAGACAATTTAAGCTGGCGGTGTTGCGCAATGTTAATAAAAGATTAGTTCGCGAAGCTTTTCGTCAACATGCGCTACGCAATTGCTCCTTTGATGTCGTTGTGATGGCCAGAGGTGGAAAAACTCTGTCGCTGGCACAAAAAAAATTGCAATTAGTCAATTTATTCAATCAATTGGAAGCTCAATGCGGACTTTGCTGATTAAGCTGATTCATGGTTATCAGTATTTTATTAGTCCATTGAGCGCACCTAGTTGTCGTTTTATACCTTCCTGTTCTAGCTATGCTTGTGATGCCTTAGAAAAACATGGTTTTTTCAAAGGTGTTTATTTAGCCGTCAAGCGCATCTCACGCTGTCATCCGTGGGGTGCAAGTGGTTACGATCCTGTTCCTTAAATCATTTCAAACCGCCCATGGATACCCAAAGATTATTTCTATTTCTGATTTTTTCCTTTTCCCTGATTATGGTTTGGGATGGTTGGCAGCGTTTCCAGCATCCACAAGCCGCTATTGTTGAAACAAAAGCCAACGCAAGCCCTGTTGTGGCAAGCCCAGCTAATGTTGCGGCTACGATTGCTGCTCAAGCACCCGCTGCAACCGGCAAGATAGTGACGGTTAAAACCGATACTTTGGATGTGGTAATCAATACCGTGGGTGGCGATATTGAACGCTTGGCTTTTGTAAAACATCCTGACGCAAGCGATAAAACGCTTCCTTTTGTGTTGTTTGCAAAAGGCCAAGGTACGCATAATTACTTAGCGCAAACGGGTTTATTGGGGGGAGATTTACCTACCCATAACTCGATTTTTACAGCCGATAAAGATGCTTACACTTTGCAAGATCAGGCTGAAAGTGTGGTGGTAGAGCTGACTGCCGCCACGCCTAGCGGCACGCTAGTGAGCAAAACACTGACTTTTCACAAAGGCAGTTATTTGATTGATATTGCATACAAGGTCGATAACCACTCAGCAATACCACTAACAACATCTGCATATTTTCAATTGCTTAGAGATGGTGAAGAGCCTGCTGGCGGCAGCAAGTTTGTACCCACTTACACTGGTTCAGCGGTTTACACAGACAAAGAAAAGTTGGTTAAGGCTGATTTTTCTTCAATAGAAAAAGGCAAAACAGATTACGTTAAAGAGGCAAACAACGGCTGGATTGGTGTGTTGCAGCACTATTTTGTAGCGGCCTGGTTGCCTAAAGATCAGGCGAGTCGCGAATACTTCACGCGCAAACTTGATAATGGTCTGTATGCAACAGGGACTGTTTTGGCTATTCCGACTATTGCTCCTAACGCTTCGGCAAGCTTGGCGATTGGTTTGTATGTAGGGCCCGCGCAGTCCAGTTTAGACGCAATTGCACCAGGGCTGGGTTTGAGTGTTGATTATGGTTGGCTAACGATTGTTGCGAAGCCGATGTTCTGGATGATGACTTGGCTAAATGGCTTGGTGCATAACTGGGGGGTGGCAATAATTTTACTGACGGTATTGATTAAGTTGTTGTTTTTCCCTTTGTCTGCCGCGAGTTATCGTTCCATGGCAAAGATGCGCGTCGTTGCGCCTAAGCTAGAAAAAATTAAGCTGCAATATAGTGACGATCGCGAAAAGCTCAATCGCGCCATGATGGATTTATACAAGACCGAAAAAATCAACCCTTTAGGTGGGTGTTTGCCGGTGTTGATTCAAATCCCTGTGTTTATTGCGCTGTATTGGTCAATTTTAGAAAGCGTAGAAATGCGCTACGCGCCGTTTTTTGGTTGGATTACTGACTTATCGGTTGCTGATCCTTACTATATTTTGCCGATTATTATGGGTGCGAGCATGATTTTGCAAAGCAAGCTCAATCCTGTTCCACCCGATCCGATGCAAGCCAAGCTGATGCAAATCATGCCCGTTATTTTTAGCGTAGTATTTTTCTTCTTCCCGGCGGGTTTGGTGTTGTATTCGGTGGTCAACAACGTGCTGTCGATTGCGCAACAGTGGTATATCACCAAAAATTTAGAAAACGACAGCGGTGCAGTCAAAGCCTGACACGATAGCAGCGATTGCCACTGCCGCAGGGCACGGCGGCGTTGGGGTGATTCGCATTTCTGGACGAGGTGCGAGTGCGTTGGCGGTTGCTTTGTTGGGAGAGTTGCCACCAGTTCGCCACGCGCGCTACTGTGAGTTTCCCGATGCGCAAGGCGACATTATTGATCAAGGCTTAGCTATTTTTTTTAAGTCGCCGCATTCTTATACGGGCGAAGATGTCCTTGAGTTACAAGGACATGGCGGAACAGCGGTGCTGCAATTATTATTGCAACGCTGTTTATCGTTAGGTGCGCGTTTAGCGGAGGCGGGGGAGTTCACTCGTCGCGCTTTCCTCAACAACAAAATTGACCTAGCTCAAGCCGAAGGGGTGGCGGACTTAATCGAGGCGACCACCGCCCAAGCCGCACGCAGCGCGATGCGCTCGCTGCAAGGCGAGTTTTCTCGCACCGTGCAAAACTTAGTCGCTGAATTGATTAACTTACGCATGTTGGTCGAAGCGATGCTGGATTTTCCAGAAGAAGATTTAGAGGTAATCGACACCTCGCGTCGCGATACGCAACTCGCCTTGATTAGCCAACAACTTAATTCCACCCTCGCCGCCGCGCAGCAAGGCAGTTTGTTGCGCGAAGGCGCGCGCATTGCTTTGGTTGGACAGCCCAACGTTGGTAAATCTAGCTTACTAAATTGCTTGGCGGGTGAGGAAATTGCTTTGGTCAGTGATATTCCTGGTACAACGCGCGATGTGGTGCGCCAAGAAATTCAAATCAATGGGGTGCCGCTGCATATTATGGACACGGCCGGTCTGCGTGACTCGCAAGATGCGGTCGAGAATATGGGCATGGCGCGCACGCATCAAATCATGCAAAAAGCCGATTTGATTTTGCTGTTATGCGATGCGGCACAACCTAACAATACTGCGAATGACCAAATCATCGCCTTATTACCGAAAAACCTACCCATGTTGCGCGTTTATAACAAGCTCGATACTTGTCCGAACATCGTTGTTAGCGATGTTGCGGGTGAAATTGCCGTGTCAGCTAAAACGGGCGAAAATATGGCAGCTTTGCGCGCAAAAATCCTCAGTTTAATCGGTTGGCGCGATATGGCTAGCGGTGCATTTATGGCGCGCGAACGTCACCTGAATGCTTTACAGCAAGCCCAACTCCATTTGTGTGCCGCTGCAAGTGCGCGTGACTTGCCTGAACTGTTTGCTGAAGAGTTGCGCCTAGCGCAAGCACAGTTGAGCAGCATTACGGGTGAATTCTCACCCGACGATTTGTTGGGTGAAATTTTTAGTCGATTCTGTATCGGCAAATAAATCCCAGCTGCGCCGCCTAGCGATTTTTAACGATTAAAACTGTTTCACGTGAAACATGAGGCACGCGATGCCTGCCGCATGTTGTATGATGCGCGCCCTGCGCAGGAGTGTATTGATGGATTTCCCTAAAATTTTCGATGTAATTGTGGTTGGTGGCGGACACGCTGGCACCGAGGCCGCCCTTGCGAGCGCGCGCGCGGGCAGCTTGACGCTGCTGCTTAGTCATAACATTGAAACCTTGGGGCAAATGTCATGCAATCCGTCAATTGGTGGCATTGGCAAAGGACATTTGGTTAAAGAAATCGACGCTTTAGGTGGTGCGATGGCGGCGGCCACGGATGAAGGCGGTATTCAGTTCCGTATATTGAATGCCAGCAAAGGGCATGCGGTGCGCGCTACGCGTGCGCAAGCCGATCGTATTTTATATAAACAGGCCATTCGTAGCCGCCTAGAAAACCAACAAAATCTATGGCTGTTTCAGCAAGCCGTTGATGATTTAATGGTTGAAAATGACCGCGTAACAGGTGTCGTTACGCAGCTTGGCTTGCGTTTTCGCGCCAAAACGGTGGTGCTGACGGCAGGTACATTTTTGTCGGGCTTGATTCATGTCGGGCAGTCAAATTACCCAGCGGGGCGCGCGGGCGATCCTCCTGCGGTGAGCCTAGCGCATCGGTTGCGCGAGTTAAATTTACCTGTTGGTCGTCTGAAAACAGGCACGCCACCGCGTATCGACGGGCGCAGCATCAATTTTTCCGTGTTGCAAGAGCAGCACGGTGATACGCCTGAGCCGGTATTTTCCTTTATGGGAAAAGCTTCCCAGCATCCGCGTCAAATGCCTTGCTGGATTACCGAAACTAATCTCAAAACGCACGATATTATTCGCGGCGGCTTAGACCGTTCGCCGCTGTTTACGGGTGTAATCGAAGGCGTAGGGCCGCGCTATTGCCCATCCATTGAAGACAAAATCACTCGCTTTGCCGATAAAGAGTCGCATCAAATTTACCTGGAGCCAGAAGGTTTAACCACGCACGAGTTTTATCCCAATGGAATTTCGACTAGCTTGCCATTTGATGTGCAGCTCGCTCTAGTGCGCTCGATGCGTGGCATGGAAAACGCGCATATTTTGCGCCCTGGTTATGCGATTGAATATGACTACTTTAATCCGATCGGGCTAAAAAACTCGTTAGAAAGCAAGCATATCAACGGCTTATTTTTTGCGGGACAAATAAATGGCACGACGGGTTATGAAGAAGCGGCTGCGCAAGGGCTGCTGGCTGGCTTGAATGCGCATTTGCAAGCGCAAGGGCAAGAATCGTGGTGTCCGCGCCGCGACGAGGCGTATTTGGGCGTGATGGTGGATGACTTAATCACCAGCGGCGTAACCGAACCCTATCGTATGTTTACCAGCCGCGCTGAATATCGTTTGCAGTTGCGCGAAGATAATGCCGATTTGCGTTTGACCGAAATTGGACGAAAATTCGGCTTGGTCGATGATGCGCGTTGGCAGGCGTTCGAGGAAAAACGTGAAGCGATTGCGCTAGAAGAGCAACGTTTACGTAAAACATGGGTAAATCCTCGGCTATTGCCAGAAGCTGATGCGCTGCGTGTATTGGGTAAGCAGATTGAGCATGAATATGCCTTGTATGAGTTGTTGCGCCGTCCCGCCGTTGATTACGCAAATTTGATGACCTTGCCGGGTGCGGGTGTCCCCGTGTTTGATGAGAAAGTTGCCGAGCAAGTCGAAATTCAAGCGAAATATCAAGGCTATATTGATCGGCAGCGCGACGAAATTGAGCGCGCGTTGCAATACGATGAGATGGCATTGCCGCGTGATTTGAACTATCGCGAAGTGCGCGGTTTGTCTATAGAGGTGCAACAAAAATTAAATCAATTTATGCCTGAAACCGTCGGTCAGGCGGCGCGCATTTCGGGTATTACCCCCGCCGCTATTTCTTTGTTGTTGGTGCATTTGAAACGCGGTTTTGGTGCGGCACGAACTGGGCAGAAAGCGGCATGAGTTTAGACGAATTAAGCCTAGGTGCGCAGCAATTAGGGATGTCGCTCACGCCTGAGCAGCATCGTTTGTTGAGCGCGTATGTGGCGTTGTTGCATAAGTGGAACAAGGTTTACAACCTCACCGCGATTCGCGACCCGCAGCAAATGATTGCGCATCATCTACTGGATAGCTTGGCGGTGTTGCCGCATTTATGGGCGGGGCGTTGGTTGGATGTGGGTTGCGGTGCAGGATTGCCTGGCATGGTGTTAGCGATTATGCGCCCTGATTGGTCATTTACGCTGCTGGATAGCAACAGTAAAAAAACTGGTTTTGTGCAGCAAGCCGTGATTGAGCTGGGCTTAAAAAATGTCAGCGTGCGGTGCGCGCGCGTAGAAGATTTACAAGGCGAGCTATTTGCTGGAATTATCTCGCGCGCCTTTACCGAGCTAGGCGATTTTTTGCAGATTTCACAACATTTGCTAGCAAATGGCGGAAGATGGGCGGCGATGAAGGGTTGGGCGGAAAAAGAGCTGAGCGCAGTGCCAGGTTATTGTCGAGTAGCGGGCATATATCAGCTTACGGTACCAGGCTTAGCGGCAGCGCGCAGCTTGGTGGTGGTGTCAAAAAACGAGGGTGATATGGCATGAGTAAAATTCTAGCGATAACCAATCAAAAAGGCGGGGTGGGGAAAACCACCACCACGGTCAATTTGGCGGCGAGCTTGGCGGCGGCTAAACAGCGTGTGCTACTCATCGACCTAGACCCGCAGGGTAATGCCACCATGGGTAGCGGCATCGACAAGCGTGATTTGCACGCTTCTATTTATGATGTGTTAATTGCGCGTAAAAGCATTGTTCAAGTGCGCCAAACCATCACCGCAAGCGGCTATGACATACTGCCAGCTAACCGTGAATTAGCGGGCGCAGAGATTGAGTTGGTCGATGTGCCTAATCGTGAAACGCGCTTACGCGATGCCTTAGCGCTAGTTAGCAACGAATATGACTATGTGTTGATAGACTGCCCCCCCGCGCTTAACTTGCTGACCTTAAACGGATTATGTGCCGCAAAAACCGTAATGATTCCGATGCAATGTGAGTATTACGCGCTGGAGGGCTTAAGTGATTTGGTCAACACCATACGCAAAGTGCGCGCTAACTTAAACCCCGTGCTGGAAATCGAAGGTTTGCTGCGCACCATGTTTGATCCGCGCAATGCCCTAGCGCAGCAAGTTTCGGCGCAGTTGGAAGAGCATTTTGGCGACAAAGTTTACAAAACAGTCATTCCGCGCAACATTCGTTTGGCAGAAGCTCCAAGTTATGGTGTGCCCGCGTTAATCCACGACAAAACTTCCAAAGGCACCACCGCTTATCTCGCCCTTGCGGCAGAAATGTTGCAATTCCATACACCAATAACCGCAGCAATTTAAGGAACAATCATGGCAAAACCGAACAAAGGCTTGGGGCGCGGTTTAGATGCGCTGTTGTCTGGCAGCAAAAGCGAAAAAGACGACGTGTTGCGCGAACTTAACGTCACTTTGCTGCAAGCGGGTAAATATCAGCCGCGCTCTTATATGGATGCCGAATCACTGAATGAGTTGGCGAACTCGATTAAGTCGCAAGGTGTGATGCAGCCGATTTTAGTGCGCCAAATCAACGATGAGCAATATGAAATCATCGCGGGTGAGCGGCGTTGGCGCGCTGCGCAACTAGCCGGATTAACGCATGTGCCTGTGCTGGTGCGCAGCGTCAAAGATAATGTCGCGTTGGCGATGGCATTGATAGAAAACATTCAACGCGAAAACCTTAACCCACTAGAAGAAGCGGTCGGTATTCAACGCCTGATAGATGAGTTTGAAATGACGCATCAACAAGCGGCCGACGCGGTGGGTCGCTCGCGCAGCGCGGCAAGTAACTTATTGAGATTATTGAATTTATCGCCCGCCGTGCAAGAGCTATTGATGCACGGCAAGCTGGACATGGGGCACGCCAGAGCCTTGTTGGGCTTGGCAGGCGCGGAGCAAATCAGCGCGGCGAATCAAATCGTCTTAGAAGCCTTGTCGGTGCGTGAAGCCGAGGGTTTGGTGCAAAACTGGGCAAAGCAACACGCCGCAACTGTCGCGAAAACTTCGCCAAAAGCAGCGATTAGTCGTGATGTTGTACGCTTAGAAGAGCAACTCGCTGAGCGTATCGGTGCGTCGGTCGCCATCAAAACAGGCGCAAAAGGTACAGGGAGGTTGGTCATTAGCTATACCAGCAACGATCATTTAGAAGCGTTGCTGGCGCGGATACAATAGCAATTCACCTTGGATTTCGCCTGCTTAGAAACGTAAAAGTTCTAGTGTCAGCAAAGGCTAAAAATACTCAACCCGAAAAAATTTAGGCTTCAATAATGATGACCACACCACACCACACCACACCACACCACACCACACCACACCACACCACACCACACCACACCACACCACACCACACCACACCACACCACACCACACCACACTGAGCATCTAACTCACCCAAAATATCGCGCCGACATTGATGGTCTGCGTGCGATTGCGGTGCTTGCTGTAGTGGCGTTCCATGCCTTTCCCAACTGGCTAAAGGGTGGCTTTATCGGCGTGGATATTTTCTTCGTCATCTCTGGTTTTCTAATTTCCACCATCATCATTAGCAGCCTAGAGCGCGGCAGCTTTAGCTTTGTCGAGTTTTACGCCCGTCGTATCAAACGTATTTTCCCTGCGTTATTGCTAGTGCTTGCCGCGTGTTTTGTGTTCGGTTGGTTTGCCTTACTCGCCGATGAATATAAGCAGCTCGGCAAGCACATCGCAGGCGGGGCGGGGTTCGTGGCGAACTTTATGTTTTGGCAAGAAAGTGGCTATTTTGATAATGCCGCCGATACCAAGCCGCTATTGCATCTGTGGTCGCTGGGTATAGAAGAGCAGTTTTACATCGTCTGGCCGTTGTTGCTGTGGCTCGCTTGGAAGCGCAAATTTAATTTACTCACCATTACGCTGGTGGTCGCGCTGATTTCATTTGCGCTGAATATCCGCACCGTTCATAGCGATGCGGTTGCGGCTTTTTACTCACCGCAAACGCGTTTCTGGGAGCTGTTAGCAGGCTCAGTTTTGGCGCAGCTGACGCTGCATCGAACAAAAGTATTGCCTAACTTTCAGCATCGTTTAGATGGTTGGCTGGGGCAAATTATTTACACGCCCGCGCCCGAAGTAAACGGCAAAACGCTGCGCAATATGCAATCGCTGTTAGGCATCGCGCTGATTGTGATGGGTTTTGTTTTAGTGAATAAAGAACGGCATTTCCCTGGTGGGTGGGCGGTGTTGCCCGTGTTAGGCGCGGTGTTGATTATTACGGCAGGCGCGCAAGCGTGGTTCAATCGCGTGGTTTTATCGAATCGGGTATTAGTATGGTTTGGATTGATTAGCTTCCCTCTGTATTTGTGGCATTGGCCGCTGTTGTCGTTTGCGCGAATTATTGAAAGCGAAACACCCACACGCGGAATTAGATTAGCGGCGGTTGCGCTGGCAGTTTTACTGGCGTGGTTGACCTACCGACTGATAGAAAAGCCGTTGCGCTTTGGCAAACAAGGAAGTGCAAAAACCATCATGCTGATGGTACTAATGGGTGCTGTTGGCTTTGCTGGCTATAACGATTACAAGCGTGATGGGTTGGAGTTTCGCACCAGGCTGTTGGAGCAACAGAGAGCCCAGTTTGAGTGGACTCTTTATAGTGAGTCCATTTGTATGCGTACGTATTCTGATTTAGCAGCCATGTCAGCTCGTTTTTGTATGCAATCGCAAGTGGGTACACCCACTGTCCTGTTGCTGGGTGATTCGCATAGCAATCATCTCTACCCTGGTTTAGCTGAGGCCATAGGAGCGAATACGATATTAGCCAACTTTTCTGGTGTTGGAGGCCTACCATTTATTGATGCCGTCGTAACCTTTGATGGGCATAAAGATGCGGGCGTGGAAATCACTAATTATGCCTTTAGTTTTGCAGAAAAGAGCCTTAGTGTTCACACGGTGATTATTGCTGCTAGAGGGCCTCTATATCTTTCGGGCGTGGGCTTTGGGACTGTGGATATACATCTAGCTGAGATATTGAGGTTGCAGGGCAGCCCTGAAATCAGCAGTTCTGCGGAAGTATATGCAATAGCCATGCGCCAAACCCTTGCGCGCTTGCTCGCCAAAGGGAAAAAGATTATTTATGTACTGGATAATCCTGAGTTGGGCTTTGATCCAAAAGTATGTGTTGATAGCCGTCCATTACTCCTTCGTAGCAAAATAAAAACGCCTTGTGCGGTGTCGAGAAAAGAATTTGACGAGCGCAACCGAGAATATCGAGAGTTGGTTTTTAGCGTGCTGAAAGACTTCCCGACGGTGCAAGTGTTCGATGCCGCCGCGCAGTTATGTGACGATAACTGGTGTTGGGCAATGAAGGACGGCAAGATGCTTTATAGAGATGATGACCATTTGTCGATAGAGGGGTCGCGCTATCTTGCGAAAGAACTCGTGAAACTGATTACTCCGTAGCCTTTAACTTTTCAAATGACGGAATGTGGTTGCTATATGTCAGCAGATTTACCTCGCTCGTTATTAACTTACCTAGCAAAACAAATAAAGTATTGACGTTTTATCTATGCATTGTTTAGAATGCGCGGCTGTTAAAAGAGGCAAATTTGAATACAGCGGTGCGCAAAATCATTTTGGTACAGATTGCTGTGGCCGCGTTAATTGCCCTGTTGATGTGGGTCGTGCTAGGAAAGCTAGCCGCTCTATCAGCATTAACGGGAGGTTCAATCGGTTTTATCACAGCGTTAGTGTATGCAAAAAAAATGTCCACGCCGCAAGGCAGTGAGGCAAAAAAAATTGTCCGCGCGCATTACGGGGCAGAAGCATACAAGCTAGCGTTTACGATGCTGTTGTTTACCTTGGTATTCAAAGAATTCAAAGCAGTACAGGCGTTGCCGTTATTTATCGGCTACGTGGGGACCCTAGTGGTTTATTGGGCGGCATTAATTTTTGTGTGAAAAAACTATGAGCGCAGAAGGTCAGACAACATCCGAGTATATCCAACATCACCTTACCAACTTACATGCTGGTGAGGGTTTTTGGTCGTTCCATCTTGATACCTTATTGGTGTCATTGGTGATGGGTTTAATTGTGTTCGGGACGATGTGGTTAGTAGCGCGTAAAGCGACTGCTGGCGTACCAGGTCGGATGCAAAACTTTGTTGAAATGGTGGTCGATATGGTGCATTCGCAGGTGAAAGATACTTTTCACGGCGACAGCAAGCTGATTGCGCCATTGGCATTGACTATTTTTGTGTGGATTTTTGCCCTGAACGCGCTGGACGTAGTGCCAGTAGATTTGCTGCCCTTGGTCGCGAGTTGGTTCGGCGTAAGTCATCTTAAGGTGGTGGCGACGACCGATTTGAACGCAACTTTTGCGATGTCGATTAGCGTGTTCTTGCTGATTTATTTCTACAGCTTCAAAATCAAAGGTTTTAAAGGTTTTGGTAAAGAAATTCTGTTTTCGCCATTTGGTAAAAACCCGGTATTAATCCCTGTGAACATTTTGTTCCGTGTGGTTGAAGATATTGCCAAGCCGATTTCGTTGGCTCTGCGTCTGTTCGGTAACATGTATGCGGGTGAAATGGTGTTTATTTTGATTGCGCTGTTGCCGTGGTATTTGCAATGGACATTGGGCGCGCCTTGGGCAATTTTCCATCTGTTAATCATTACCTTGCAAGCATTCGTGTTTATGATGTTGACGGTTGTTTACCTGAGCATGGCGCACGAAAGTCACTAAAAGTTTTGAAGTTGTTTTTTGTTTGTTCGTTTGTTTTTTAACTTGTTTTAACTAAACCTCTAAGGAGATAAAGATGGAATTAGCACTATTGTTGGGTAATGTTTCGATTGCTGTTGCGTTGTTGATTGGTTTTGGCGCGTTGGGCACTGCGATTGGTTTTGGTTTGTTGGGCGGTCGTTTCTTGGAAGGCGCAGCTCGTCAACCAGAAATGATTCCTACATTGCAAGTTAAGATGTTCATTGTTGCAGGTCTGTTGGATGCGGTAACTATGATTGGTGTTGGTATTGCGTTGTACCTGTTGTTCGCAAACCCATTCATCGCAATCGTTAAGGGTTAATTCACCCTCGTATTTGACCGAAAGGGATCACTGTGAATATCAACGCAACCTTACTGGGACAAGCAATTACCTTTGCTATTCTCATTTGGTTCACCATGAAGTTCGTTTGGCCGCCGTTGTTGGCGGCTATGGACGAGCGTGCTAAAACCATCGCGGATGGTTTGGCAGCAGGTGAACGTGCTAAGCATGACCTTGAGTTGGCGGCTAAACGCTCAGCTGAAGTGATACGCGAAGCAAAAGAGCAAGCGGCGCAGATTATTGGTAACAGCGAAAAGCGCGCCAGCGAAATCGTCGAAGAAGCTAAAGCGAAGGCTAAAGTGGAAGGTGATCGTCTGGTAGCGGGTGCTAAGGCTGAAATCGACCAAGAAGTTTTCCGTGCAAAAGAACAATTGCGTAGCCAAGTTTCGGCGATTGCATTGGCTGGTGCAGGTAAGATTTTAGGTCGTGAAATTGACGCTAAAGCACATAATGATTTGCTCGATAAACTCGTCGCGGAAATCTAAGCCATGTCTGAAGCCAATACTATTGCTCGTCCTTACGCCATCGCGGCGTTTGAAGTAGCACAAAAGCAAGCTGATTTAGCGGGCTGGTCTGCTGTCATGCAAACTTTGTCTGGCGCATTGGCAAATGCTGAAGTGAAGGCTGTCGTTACGAGCCCTCGCATCAAAACTAGCCAAGTCGAAGACTTAATGTTGGCATTGGCGGGCAAGCTGAACAAAGAGCAAGGCAATTTTGTTCGCGTGTTGGCTGAGGCGGGTCGTTTGGAAGTGGTTGCTGAAATCGCGCAAATGTATGAAGCGTTGCGCGCTGAAGCTGAAAAATCCGCACAAATTACTGTCAGTTCAGCGTTCGCGTTGAATGATGCGCAACAAGCGAAAATTGCTGCCCAACTTAAAACGCGCTTAGGTCGCGACATTCAGTTGAGCTGCAAAATAGACCAAGCCTTGCTAGGTGGAATTGTGATTCGCATGGGCGATAAGGTGATTGATGGCTCTGCCAGCACCCGCTTGTCCGAATTGGCAACCGCATTAGCTTAAGATCGAAATAATCGAAATAAGGAAAACTCAGATGAAGCTCAACCCTTCTGAAATTAGCAATTTGATTCGCAGTCGCATCGAAAATTTTGATGCGGCAACGCAAGCTCGCACCGAAGGTACTGTGGTCAGCGTGACCGACGGTATCGTTCGCGTGCACGGCTTGTCGGATGTTATGCAAGGTGAAATGTTGGAATTCCCTGGCAATACGTTTGGTTTGGCATTGAACTTGGAGCGCGATTCAGTTGGCGCAGTTATTCTGGGTGAGTACGAACACATTAAAGAAGGCGACACCGTTAAATGTACCGGTCGCATTTTGGAAGTGCCCGTCGGTCCTGAACTATGTGGTCGCGTAGTAAATGCATTGGGTCAGCCAATTGATGGTAAAGGTCCAGTTAACGCTAAGTTAACCGACAAAATTGAAAAAGTAGCTCCAGGCGTGATTGCCCGTAAATCGGTTGATCAACCTGTGCAAACAGGTTTGAAATCCATCGACTCTATGGTTCCAGTGGGTCGCGGTCAGCGCGAATTGATTATTGGCGATCGTCAGACAGGTAAAACTGCGGTAGCGATTGACGCAATCATTAACCAAAAAGGTCAAGGCGTTACTTGTATCTATGTAGCTATCGGTCAAAAAGCTTCGACTATTGCTAACGTAGTTCGTAAGTTGGAAGAGCACGGCGCGTTGGGTTACACCATCGTTGTCGCAGCAACGGCTTCTGATTCTGCTGCGATGCAATTCTTAGCTCCTTATGCAGGTTGCACCATGGGCGAATACTTCCGCGATCGCGGCGAAGACGCGCTGATTGTTTACGATGATTTGACTAAACAAGCGTGGGCTTACCGTCAAATTTCATTGTTGCTGCGTCGTCCACCAGGTCGTGAAGCCTATCCTGGTGACGTTTTCTACCTGCATTCTCGCTTGTTGGAACGTGCTGCTCGCGTTAACGCGGACTATGTTGAAGCCTTCACTAAAGGCGCAGTAAAAGGTAAAACAGGTTCTTTGACTGCCTTGCCAATTATTGAAACTCAAGCAGGCGACGTTTCTGCTTTCGTTCCAACTAACGTGATTTCGATTACCGACGGTCAGATTTTCTTGGAAACTGACTTGTTCAACGCAGGTATCCGTCCAGCTATCAATGCTGGTATTTCGGTATCTCGTGTGGGTGGTGCGGCGCAAACTAAAGTCATCAAAAAATTGGGTGGCGGTGTGCGTTTGGCTTTGGCTCAGTACCGTGAATTGGCTGCGTTTGCGCAGTTCGCTTCAGACTTGGACGAAGCAACGCGTAAGCAATTGGAGCGCGGTAAATTGGTCACTGAATTGATGAAGCAGTTGCAATACTGCCCATTGTCAGTTGCTGAAATGGCGGTGACATTGTTCTGCGTGAACAAAGGTTACTTCGATGATGTGGCAGTTGCGAAAGCATTGTCATTTGAATCAGCCGTACACGCTTACCTGAAATCAAACAATAAGAGTTTGATGGACGCGATTGAAACGACTAAAGACCTGAATAGCGATAACGAAAAACTGTTGTCCGCAGCGATTGAAAAGTTCAAAACAACGGCTGTTTACTAAGTCGAGGTGACACATGGCTGGTAGTAAAGAAATCCGCACGAAAATCAAGAGTGTAGAAAATACACGCAAGATTACGCGCGCCATGGAAATGGTTGCCGCAGCCAAGATGCGTAAAGCGCAAGAACGTATGCGTGCCGCTCGCCCTTATGCTGAAAAAATTCGTGCTGTTGCGGCTCACTTGTCACGCGCTAATCCAGAATACAAGCATCCATTCTTGGTTAAACGTGACAGCATCAAAAAAGTGGGCGTGATTGTCATCACTTCTGATAAAGGTTTGTGCGGTGGTTTGAATACCAACGTGCTGCGTTTAGCGGTTAGCCACATGAAAACGTGGGAAGCAGAAGGCAAACAAGTTGCCGTGTGCGCGATTGGCAATAAGGGCTTTGGTTTTATGAACCGCTTAGGTGCGGAAGTAAAATCTCACCTGACGGGCTTAGGCGACGTGCCGCATGTTGAAACTTTGATCGGTGCGGTAAAAGTGATGTTGGACGCGTATGTGGCAGGCGAAATTGACGCTATCCATATCAGCTACAACCACTTCGTCAACACCATGAAGCAAGAGGCGATGATGGAACAGTTGCTGCCTTTGACTAGCGAAAAACTAGGCGAAGCCAACGGCAACTGGGACTACATTTACGAGCCTGATGCAAAAGTGGTGATTGATGAGCTGCTGCTGCGTTACATCGAATCCTTGGTTTACCAAGGCGTAGTCGAAAACATGGCTTCTGAGCAAAGTTCTCGTATGGTGGCGATGAAAGCCGCTTCGGACAATGCGAAGAGCGTGATTGCTGACTTGAAATTGGTGTACAACAAAGCGCGTCAAGCTGCGATTACTCGCGAAATTTCAGAGATATGTAGCGGTGCAGCGGCGATTGCTTAAGGCGATAGTCACGGTTAACGACAGAAATAATTTAGACGGAGATGCTCAAAATGAGTCAAGGTAAAATTGTTCAAAGTATTGGCGCAGTGGTGGATATTGAATTCCCACGCGACAAAATGCCTAAAGTTTATGACGCGCTGACACTGGCTGCTACTACTAGCACCGTGATTGAAGCGGGTCTGACTTTTGAAGTGCAACAGCAATTAGGTGACGGTGTAGTTCGTACCATTGCGATGGGTTCTTCAGATGGTTTGCAACGCGGTATGTTGGTAAACAACACTAACAGCCCAATTACTGTGCCCGTTGGCGCAGGTACTTTGGGTCGTATCATGGACGTGTTGGGTCGCCCCATTGATGATGCCGGTGAGATTAAATGTGAAGAACGTCGTTCAATTCACGCTAAAGCACCTAAGTTTGACGAATTGTCACCTTCGGTTGACTTGCTCGAAACCGGTATCAAAGTGATTGACTTGGTTTGCCCGTTTGCTAAAGGCGGTAAAGTGGGTTTGTTCGGTGGCGCGGGTGTGGGTAAGACCGTCAACATGATGGAGCTGATTAACAACATCGCTAAGCAACATGCTGGTTTGTCAGTTTTCGCGGGTGTGGGTGAGCGTACTCGTGAGGGTAACGATTTCTACCACGAAATGAAAGATTCCAACGTGTTGGATAAAGTTGCGATGGTGTTTGGTCAAATGAACGAACCACCTGGTAACCGTCTGCGCGTGGCGTTGTCTGGTTTGACTATGGCGGAAAAATTCCGTGACGAAGGTCGCGACATTTTGTTCTTCGTGGATAACATCTACCGCTACACCTTGGCTGGAACTGAAGTTTCTGCGTTGTTGGGTCGTATGCCTTCTGCGGTGGGTTACCAACCAACATTGGCTGAAGAAATGGGTCGCTTACAAGAACGTATTACTTCAACTAAAGTCGGTTCTATCACTTCAGTTCAAGCTGTTTACGTGCCTGCGGATGACTTGACCGATCCAGCTCCTGCAACCACCTTCTTGCATTTGGATTCGACGGTAGTGTTGTCTCGCGACATCGCATCTTTGGGTATTTACCCAGCGGTTGATCCATTGGATTCAACTTCACGTCAGCTCGATCCATTGGTTGTGGGTGAAGAGCATTACTCAGTGGCGCGTAAAGTCCAAATGACTTTGCAACGTTACAAAGAATTGCGTGACATTATCGCAATTTTGGGTATGGACGAATTGGCACCAGAAGACAAATTGGCTGTGGCGCGTGCGCGTAAGATTCAGCGTTTCTTGTCGCAACCTTTCCATGTGGCTGAAGTATTTACTGGCGCGCCAGGCAAATACGTCACATTGAAAGAAACCATCAAAGGCTTCAAAGGCATTGTGGACGGCGACTACGATCACCTGCCAGAACAAGCGTTTTACATGGTTGGCGGCATCGAAGAAGCTGTAGAAAAAGCCAAGACCCTCAACTAATTAGCTGTTAACTTTAAGTAGAGGGAATCATGGCAATGACAGTTCATGTAGATATCGTCAGCGCGGAAGCGATGATTTTTTCCGGTCTAGCCGAGCTGGTTATTGTGCCTGGCGAAGCGGGCGAGTTGGGGATTTATCCTCGTCACGCCGCCTTGCTGACGCGCATCAAACCTGGTTCAGTGCGGTTGAAGTTACCGAATCAAGCCGCTGAAGAATTGATTTATGTTTCAGGCGGCATGTTAGAAGTGCAGCCGAACATGGTGACGATTTTGGCTGATACCGCCACACGCGGGGCAGATTTAGACGAAGCCCGTTCGCTGAAAGCCAAGCAAGATGCCGAAGAAGCAATGCGTAATCGAGTATCCGATTTAGATTACGCAACCGCCCAAGCGGAACTCGCCGAAGCAATAGCACAGTTGGCAGCAATCAAACAACTGCGCAGACACGGACATTAAGCAACATAAAAAACCAGCTTCGGCTGGTTTTTTATTTGACTGGTTACTATTCAGGATATACACCGAAATCGGTGTCTAAATTACGTTAGCCTTTTACACCATGCCAATATTTGCAGAGTCGATTAATCTGGTTCGAGCGGTAGAAGCCCATTTGGTCTCAGAGACTGATAGCAACATTCCGCTGTTTAGCTACCTCAAGCGGCTTATTTGGTTGCCAGCTAAGTTCCTCAAGATGGGCGTTTCTGAAAAGACAAAGGGTGCTTCTGTCTGGGCATTTCTGTCGTTCGCATTCATCATGTTGGGGGCGTGGTTCATTAATAATTCTGGCATTGCAAAAACAGAAGCCGCCAACATTGTCATGTTGGCGGCAATGATTATTCCAATGTTTCTTGTTACCTTCGCTATGCCAAGCATGTATGGCGATAGTGGCGTTACCCCAAGCACTATTGCATTTACAGTTAGCTTTTTACAGGCGCGAGGATTTACAAACACCAAAGATATAGAGCTCCTTAAAAAATCCGTGAAACTTTTTGAGGATCGTGCACGCTCGCGCGTGAATGTTCTCAAGTGGCTAGTGGGGCTCCTGTGGGCCGGCTTCATGTTCACGTTCTCTAAGGGGTTTGAGCAATCCATGGCAAGTCCTGCTGAGCTAATGTCTTACGCCTTCATGTCCGCCTCGCTCCTTATGTTTGTCATCGCTGCTTACCTGTGCGTTTGGGGCTATGACGCAGCCCTAGATAAGCTGTTTAGAGCTATTGAGTTTGGTTGTAACGACTTGTGCCACTTCGTAGAGTTACCCGCTCCCAATGAGGGCTAACCTTACAGTCAAGCGGGACTGCGCAAAAGCGCGCAGCCCCTTACTTTTACGTTAGGCATAAGGAGAGTCATATGAGAACAACGTTTCTTATCGGAATTGGATTGGCGATATTTTCCTTGTCCGCCGTTTCAGCCACTATGTGCAATATCTCTGGCGTAAATGAGCATGGTGTGGAATATATTCTGGCTATGGAAGGTGTGGGCGCTACGCACGATGACAAAAGCGACTACATACCTGATGCACTTCTACTTAAAGATAAGGCTGGTGAGGTAAAGACCTTCTCAGCTGAACACTGTTCTGTTCGATTTTTTTTCAATCTTGGGCCGACGGAATCAAAATCCTATATTCGTTGTTCACAAGCAGGACTCCATTTGAGAGACGTTTATTATCAAAGAACAAAAAACCCAAAGAGAGTCTTGTTTGTTTGTGCCGAAGGATGCAATACGGAAATGCCGAGGGTATTTGAAATTGAAGATTGCAACGCAGATTACAGTTAACAATTTCATCAATAAATTTGAATCCAAAATACCAACATCAAACAAAAATGCCGAAATAAATAGGGTCAGACTCGAATTCTTTTACAGGTGATTAGCGTTTGTCGGGGGTAGCCCGACGGCTACTTACTTTTTCTTGCTTCGCCAAGAAGAAGTAAGCAAAAAGAAGGCGACCCAGGTTTGCCGCCCTTCGGGTTCCCGCGAAAAATCAATCTCAGTCGGGGCTGCGCAACTCGCCCGTTGGGCTCAAACAGTGCTCGCCTAAAGCTCCAACGGAGATTGATTTTTTGCGGCGGCGCACATGGGATGGCAAGTCAAAAGCGGGTGTTGTCTGCTGCGCAGAATTTTCTTTTGACTGGATGCCCGCCTGCGCGGGCATAACGGTTTTAAGGTTTGCGCTTTTGACTTACCTCCCCTTAGTCGCCACCGAGTAGCGCAGACCAGTCAGGGGATTTCGGCGAGGACTGATGAAACAACTAGCCATTCGACTAAGCACGATAAAGCTGTGCAAGTCGCTGGTTATGTTTGAGGTCTCGCCGCACTTGCGAGACCGAGTTCCGCAGCCGCCTGACTGGTCGAGCAACGCAGGGAATCCCGAAGGGATGGCGGGTCGGGGTCGCCTTCTTTTGGTTACTTTTCTTGGCGAGACAAGAAAAGTAACTAGCCGTCGGGCTACCCCCCGACAATCTCCAATGTTTCCGCTGTCTAATTGTAGGAGCTCGTGCAGAGCGCAAAACCCCGCCACCTACTTACCCTTGAAATATCGGCTAATAACCCGTCTAGTCAGCCACCATCCCGCTAGAAATAATAGCCAAATCGTCCCGCCTACGCTCAACGCAAAAATGACATGATCCCAGCTTAAACCAAAACTGGGGGCGAAAATTTGCCAAGTATCGTGGGCAATTTGCAGGTCGGTGTGTGCGCTTAAATAGAGCATTTGATTGAGTAGGCTGCCGCCTAGCGCGGTGTAACTATCTTGCAAACGCGAGGCGGACTCAACCATCAGTTGTATCGCCGCGCCTTCCTTATGAAACGTGACATCTGGACTGGCCAAGTGATAGCGAATCAGCTCTTGCAAGCTGCCGTGATGGAGTTGATTGGCAATGGCTTGGAAGGGCGCGAGGTCAAGGTTAATTTGGTCTAGTCGCCCACCTACGCGTTGTCGATATTGCGCAATAAAGCTGGGGATACAGCCCGCCGCCACGATAGCGACAACCAAAATAATTCGATCCAAAATTCCGCGTAAAAAGGTCATGTTAGCTCTCCTTGTTGGGTAAAAATAATAGCACGCGAGCGTAGGGATAAAACTCCATCTATCGTCTGCTGTTCAGAGCAGATAAACGGTTAAAAACGGGATACGAAGGCAGCGGCAAACAGTGCGCTTATGTTTATAATCGCGCCTCTTAAAAAGGCAGGGCTATGAACGCACTCAATATCGTCATTCTCGCGGCTGGTAAAGGCACGCGCATGTATTCCAACCAGCCCAAGGTGCTGCACGCACTGGCGGGCAAGCCCATGGTGCAGCATGTACTTGACTGCGCCAAGGCGTTGCACGCCGACAACATCTGCGTAGTGTACGGGCATGGCGGCGAAGCCGTGCCGCAGGCGATGGCGGCGTATCCAGCCAAATTCGTCATCCAGGAACCTCAGCTCGGCACCGGGCACGCGGTGCAGCAAGCCATGCCCCATCTGACTGACGGCTCGCTCACGATGGTGCTATACGGCGATGTGCCTTTGATACAAAAACAGTCCTTGCAGCGCATGATGGCGGCGGGTGAGGGATTGGTATTGCTCACCGTCAATCTCGCCAATCCTACGGGTTACGGGCGCATCGTGCGTGATGCAGATAGCAAGGTTCTCAGCATCGTCGAAGAAAAAGATGCCACGCCGGAATTGCGCAAGATACAGGAAGTGAACACTGGCATTTTGCTCGCGCCGACCGCGCTGTTGCGCAACTGGTTGGCGAATCTGAACAACAATAATTCACAGGGCGAGTATTACCTGACCGACATCGTCGCGATGGCGGTGGCACAAGGCGTGGCGGTGCATACCGTGCAGCCCGATAACACTTGGGAAGTGGATGGCATCAACAGTAAATCGCAACTGGCGGTGTTGGAACGCACTTGGCAAATGGTCGAAGCGCAACGTCTGCTGACACATGGCGTGACGCTCGCCGACCCAGCGCGTATCGACGTGCGCGGCACATTAACTTGCGGGCGCGATGTGGAGATTGATGTTGGCTGCATCTTCGAAGGCGTGGTGAGTTTGGGCGACAACGTGCGCGTCGGCGCGTACACCATTATCCGCAACGCCAGCATCGCGCAAGGCACACAGATTGCGGCTTACAGCCATATTGATTCCAGTGCCGTTGGTGCGAATTGTCACATCGGCCCGTATGCGCGCTTGCGTCCCGGTAGCCAGTTACACGACGATGCGCATGTCGGCAATTTTGTAGAAATCAAAAACAGCGAGATCGGCACAGGCAGCAAGGCTAATCATCTGAGTTATATCGGTGACGCTACGGTGGGCAGCCGCGTCAATATTGGCGCGGGTACGATTACTTGCAACTACGATGGCGCGAATAAATTCCGCACCATCATCGAGGACGATGCTTTTATCGGCTCGGACACGCAACTGGTCGCGCCGGTACGTGTCGGCAAAGGTGCAACTATAGGTGCTGGTTCGACCATCACCAAAGACACACCCGACGGCGAGTTGACTTTATCGCGCAGCAAACAAATTACGATTAACGGCTGGAAGCGTCCGGTCAAAATAAAAAAACAGTGAAACGTTAAAAGTGAAGCGCGGAGTCGCTGTTTCACTTTTAACGTTTCACCTTTCACGGGAGTTCAATAAAGATGTGTGGAATCGTCGGTGGTGTTACTAAAAATAATGTCGTGCCTATGCTGCTGGAAGGCTTGCAGCGTCTGGAATATCGCGGCTATGACTCGGCAGGTTTGGCGGTCATCCATGACGGCCAAATCGAACGCCAGCGCAGCACGGGGCGCGTTGCCGAGCTGACCGTAAAGAGTGCCGCGACGCACGGCTTGGTCGGTATCGCCCACACCCGCTGGGCGACGCACGGCGTGCCTTCCGAGCGCAACGCGCATCCCCATCTGAGCAAAGACAAGATCGCCGTGGTGCATAACGGCATTATCGAAAATTACGAAGCCTTGCGCACGCGCCTCACGGCAGCGGGTTATGTGTTTACTTCGGACACCGACACCGAAGTCATCGCGCATCTGGTGCACACGCATTATGTGCAAGGCAAGACGTTACTCGCCGCCACACAAGCCTCGCTGCGTGAGCTGGTGGGCGCGTATGCCATCGGCGTAATCGCGGCGGACAATCCTGATCAACTCATCTGCGCGCGTCGCGGTAGTCCGCTGTTGTTGGGCATCGGTATCGACGAGCACTTCATTGCCTCGGACGTGTCCGCCTTGTTGCCCGTTACACGCAACGTGGTGTATCTGGAAGAAGGTGACGTAGTCGAATTGGGGCGCAAGCAGTATCAAATCTTTGATGCGAGCGGCAAGCCAGTTACGCGTCCGGTGGTCGTAAGCGAGATGAGTAACGAGAGCGTGCAACTGGGTCAGTACACCCACTACATGCAAAAAGAAATCCACGAGCAACCGCAAGCTTTGGCGGACACGCTGGAATCGGTGTGCAACAGCCAGTCGCTCGTCCCGGGTATTTTTGGTGCGCGAGCGGCGGAAGTTTTCGCCGACATCAATCACGTTTTAATTCTCGCTTGCGGCACAAGTTATCACTCTGGTTTAGTGGCTCGCTATTGGCTGGAAGAAGTCGCGGGCATCGCTTGCACGGTCGAAGTGGCCAGCGAATATCGCTATCGCACCAGCGTGCCGAATCCAAAATCTTTGGTGGTGGTGATTTCGCAATCAGGCGAAACCGCCGACACGCAAGCCGCCTTGAATCACTCGAAATCATTGGGACATACGCACACGCTGGCAATCTGCAACGTCGCCGAAAGCGCGCTGGTACGCCTCTGTAAGTTGCGTCTCTTGACCCGTGCCGGCCCTGAAATTGGCGTGGCTTCGACCAAGGCTTTCACCACCCAACTCGCCGCATTATTTTTGCTCACTTTGGTCTTGGCAAAACAGCGCGGTCGCTTGAGCGCGGAACAAGAAGCGATGCACTTAAAAGACCTGCGCCATCTGCCTAGCGCGGTGCAAAAAGTGTTGGAGTTAGAGCCTGTCATCGCGAAGTTGGCGGAGCAGTTCGCCAACAAGCACAACGCGCTGTTCTTGGGTCGCGGGATGCACTATCCGATTGCGATGGAGGGCGCGCTTAAACTCAAAGAGATTTCTTACATCCACGCCGAAGCTTACCCAGCCGGTGAGCTCAAGCATGGCCCGCTGGCCTTGGTGGACAAAGATATGCCCGTGATTTCAGTCGCGCCGAATGATGTGCTGCTGGAAAAACTAAAATCGAATCTGCAAGAAGTTCGCGCACGAGGCGGCGAGCTGTTCGTGTTCGCCGATGCCGACACCCACATCGCTGCTGCTGATGGCATACACGTGATTCAGATGCCCGAACACGCGGGCTTGTTGAGCCCGATATTGCACACCATTCCGCTGCAACTTTTGTCCTACTACGTCGCTTTGCAAAAGGGTACGGATGTGGACAAGCCGAGAAATCTCGCCAAGTCAGTAACGGTAGAGTAAGTGCTGCCATGTTGAGCAACCTGCCTGAAATCCAAAGTGTTTCCATTGCGATTCGTGATGCGGTCGCGCCGGTGTTTTTATTGACGGGTATCGGTTCAATTTTAGGCGTGCTGGTCAATCGGCTCGGCAGGGCAGTTGATCGCGCGCGCATTCTCCATGCGATGAGCGAAGCAGGCGTTTTGAAGCAACCCAGAGAGTTCAATATCATTGTCAAGCGCACGACTTGGATTCGTCGTTCCATCGCACTGATTACGCTCGCCGCATTGTGCGTCAGCGTCTCCATCGTGGCATTGTTTGTGGAGGTGAAGTTGGCACTGAATGCGCCCGACTTTATTGCCCTGCCTTTTGTTGCCGCGATGACGTGTTTAATTCTTGGTCTATTGTGTTTTTTAAGAGAAATTTATCTTGCGTCGCTAGAGATTGTTTTTCTTAACCCGCATCAATAAATTAGATTTGTCCGCTGGTCTAAAAACGCTCTTTGATTCCTTATTTATAAATTAAAAAATATGAGCACCTTACCTAACTGTCCGCAATGCAGCTCTGAATTCACCTACGCCGATGGCAGCAATTTTGTTTGCCCTGAATGCGCACACGAGTGGCCGCAAGCGACCGTGGCTGCCAGCGAACAAACCCGCGTTTACAAAGACGCATTCGGCAATGTTCTGAACGATGGCGACACCATCACCGTGATTAAGGATTTGAAAATCAAGGGTTCATCCTTGGTCGTCAAAGTCGGTACCAAAGTGAAGAACATCCGTTTGACCGATGGCGATCACGACATTGATTGCAAAATTGACGGCATCGGCGCGATGCAACTCAAAACCGAGTTCGTCAAAAAAGCTTAAGTCCTCCTCCCGCATGACAGCGACTTACACTCCGCCGCAAACCCCCTTGCAATACTTGCATCAAGATGAATTTATCTTGGTGTTGGACAAACCTGCGGGACTGCTTTCTGTGCCGGGGCGGGGCGAGGATAAAGCCGATAGCCTAATCTCGCGCGTGCAAGCCGAATTTGCCAACGCGCTGATTGTGCATAGACTAGACCGCGACACGTCGGGCTTGCTGGTATTGGCGCGCGGGGCGGACATGCACCGCAAATTGTCGATGGCGTTCGCCGCGCGTGAGGTGGAAAAACGCTACGTCGCGCGCGTCGCGGGTGAACTGAAAGATGCGCAAGGGGAAATCAATTTGCCCATTATTGTGGACTGGGAAAATCGACCGAAACAACATGTCAATCACGCCACGGGCAAGCCGTCGGTGACGCGTTATCGCTTGTTAAATTTTGATGCGCAAACACATTCCAGCCTAGTCGAACTCGAACCCGTGACAGGCCGCACCCACCAGTTACGCGTGCATCTCGCTGCCTTGGGAAATCCGATGTGGGGCGACACCTTGTATGGCGATGCCAGCCTCGCCCCGCGTTTATTGCTGCACGCTTGCCGCTTAGAGTTGACCCATCCGCATACGGGGGCGGCGATGCACTGGCACAGCCCGCCAGCGTTTTAAGCCCGATTTATTCAGCTGCCATCCGTTATAATCCGCGCCCTTTTTGCTTGCCTGAGAAAATATTATGCCCACCGCTAAACGCTCCGCACTGTATTTAATCGCTGTCGTCGCTATCCCGTTAGCACTGTTCGCGCTGTACATTTCCATCGCTTTGCACTGGAGTTATTCCGAAGGCGAGCGCGCTGGCTTTGTACAAAAATTATCCAAAAAAGGCTGGCTGTGCAAAACCTGGGAAGGCGAGCTGGCCTTGGTTTCCTTGCCAGGTGCTGCGCCTGAAAAATTTATTTTTACAGTACGCGACGATGTGGTTGCGGAACGTATCAATAAGCAAGTCGGCACACGTGTTGCCTTGGTTTATGCGCAGCACAAAGGCTTGCCGACCAGTTGTTTTGGCGATACCGAGTATTTTGTGGAAGACATCAAGACCATCCAGCCTTAACGGGCATCCCTAGGAACTGAAATCTCGTCGCAATGCGTCGTTACTCATAAAAAATTACTCCTTACATAGTGTGTCTATGCTGCGTCGCAATTTTTTATTCGTGCCTAGCCTTGCTTAGATATTTCAATTCCTAGGAACGCCCGCTGCTCTTGTAATTTGTATCTGCACGCCCCATTTACTCACTCGTTACACAACTACCTCAAGAGGAATATATGAAACGCTTTTTAACCATTTTGATGATTGCGATTACCAGTTTAAGTTTGTTCGCAGCAACAGCCGAAGCCAAGCGTTTTGGTGGCGGTGGTAGTGTCGGCAAACAACGCAGCATGAGTCCACAAGCTGCACCTACCAAAGCTCCCACAGCCGCGCCCGCGCCTGCCGCAGCCCCTGCATCAACAGGCAATAAATGGTTAGGTCCTTTGGCGGGCTTGGCAATTGGTGCGGGCTTGGGCGCGATGTTTGCAGGCGGAGGCTTGGGTGGTTTGGGCGGCGCGATGGGCAACATTTTGATGATGTTGGCAATCGGCGCAGCGGTGATGTTTGCGATTTCTTATTTCCGCAAAAAACAAAATCCTAATGTCGCCCAGTACGCTGGTGCGGGTGCGCCTTACCAAGAACAAGCCCCTACGCAAAGCTATGCGGGACAAGCATCAGGTGGTTCTTTGAACGCGCTGTCAGCGGCTAAAAATATCCCCGCTGACTTCCCCGTGGAGAGTTTTCTGCGCAGTGCCAAGACTTCGTTTATTCGTTTGCAAGCTGCCAATGATCGTAAAGATGTGAACGATGTGCGCGAATACACCACACCAGAAATGTTCGCGGAAATCTCGATGCAGATGCAAGAGCGCGACAATACGCCGCAAAAAACCGATGTGATTAGCATCAATGGCGAGTTGTTAGAAGTTGCCAATGAAGGCGATTGGGCGATTGCCAGCGTGCGTTTTACAGGTTCGTTGAGTGAGAATAATGGGGCACCTGAGAGCGTCGATGAAGTGTGGCATGTGCAAAAAAATCTGCGCGACGACAAAGCGGTTTGGTTGTTGGCAGGTATTCAACAAACTGTGCTGCACTAAGCATGTTTGCCCAACTGTCTGCGACCGGGCTGAATCATGTGCTTGCGCAGAACAGTTGGGCGCAGGTCAGGCTCGCCAAGTTCGCCGCTAAAACGGTGCGATTTAATCTCGCACCGTTTTCTTTTGCCTATCTGATTTTAAGCGACGGCTCGTTGCAAGCCACCGACCTGAATAGCAATGACAGCAAGGCTGGCAGCGATGCCGAGCTCACTATTGCGCCCACTTTATTGCCGCGTTTATTGAGCAAAGACGAACTGGCTCACGCGCAAATTGTGAGTATGGGCGATGCCGCATTGCTCGCTGAAATTTTTTACTTGTGGCGTAATTTGCACTGGGACGCGGCGCAAGATTTAAGTTTTTTTACTGGCGACATCGCCGCCGAGCGCGTGGTGCAAACCCTGCAACACTCCCATGCGCAGCTTAAAGATGCCGCGTTAAATTTTTCACAAGCGGCGGCGGAATACTGGACGGAAGAACGTCCGCTACTCGCCAAACCCAATCAAATCGCCGCATTCGCGGCGGGTGTCGATACGCTGCGCGATGACTTGGCGCGACTGGCGGCGCGCGTTACGCGCGTGGAGCAATAATTCGATGGGCATGCCTGATTTACTTTGCACAGGAGCGGGGTTCGGCGGCTTGCTTGCGTCGTCTGCGAACTTAGGTATAATTCGCGCCAACAACACCCCCCAAGCTTATCTGTCAACTCATCGACATGACGCTCAAACCGGGGGGTTACTCATTTCGGGGGTTGGAAATGCGCTATAGCAAACCTGCCCTTTCTGTTTCCACACAAGCGCAACTATTGTTAGACCGAGGTTTAGTCTGCGATAACCGTGAGCGTCTCGAACACTATCTTGCCAATATTGGTTATTACCGATTGAGTGCTTACCTGCTGCCATTCGAGCAGCCCTCAAACAATAGTGATTCGCGTAACCATCAGTTTTTGCTTAACACTACGTTTGAACAGGTACTCAATCTTTACGTCTTCGATCGCAAACTGCGCTTATTGGTGATGGAAGCAATTGAGCGCATTGAAGTCGCTGCGCGCACTCGCTGGGCAAGTGCTATGGCGTTGAGCCACGGTAGTCATGCACACATGGACTCGGCTGCATTCAAAGACCCCTGGCAGCATGCGTCCATCGTCGCGCGGGTGTCGAAAGAGCTACAAGACAGCAACGAGACCTTTGTCCTACATTACCGCAAAAAATATACCGACCCTTACCTCCCGCCCATCTGGGCAGTGGTAGAAACCATGACACTAGGCGGACTGTCGCGTTGGATCGCCAGCACCAGCGACAATAAAGTTAAACGCGAAGTCGCCAAGGCGTTGGGAATGCCGACAATAGAAATTCTCGAACAAGTGCTGCACGCACTCACCCCCCTGCGCAACCTCTGCGCGCACCATGCCCGTCTGTGGAATCGACGCTTCATCTTGTTATTACCCAACATCAAGCGATTGCAGGACCAACTCATCCGCGAGACGATTGTTACGGCAAAGGGTGAAACACAAGAGCCTCTGACGCGCGAAATCTACAACTTTCTGGTCGTCATTCAGTATCTCATGCTGAAAATCAACCCCAGCACCAGTTGGGGGCTGAGGCTGGCGCAGCACCTGCAATTGCTCGCACCGGAGCAGCAGCACGCAATGGGATTGCCTGTGGACTGGACGCATCGCCAGCCTTGGGTGGCAGCAATTGCTGCCACCCAAGGCTGATTGTTTACTTACCCTATCAACCTTTTCAAAATCGCTAAACCTATGCGCATTTTTCGTTTAATCAAAATCATTTTTGTGGTGCTGCGCTTCGGGCTGGACGAGTTTTTGCTCGCTCACGCGCGGGTGCGTTGGCTGCGCGTGCCGCTCAATTTCTTGCTGTTTTTTCGCAACCGGAAAACACCACGCGCGCAACGCTTGCGTCTGGCACTCGAAGCCTTAGGGCCGATTTTTGTCAAGTTCGGGCAGATGTTATCGACGCGTCGCGACTTGATGCCGACTGACATCGCGGACGAGTTGGCGCGCCTGCAAGACCAAGTCCCGCCGTTCCCTTCTGCACAAGCGATTGCCATACTCGAAGCCAATTACGGCAAGCCGTTGCGCGAGGTGTTTCAAAGTTTTGATGAGCGGCCTGTTGCCAGCGCGTCGGTGGCGCAAGTGCATTTTGCGGTACTGCCCGACGGTCGCGCCGCAGCGGTGAAAATTTTGCGCCCAGGCATCTCCGCCATCATCGAACATGACATCGCGCTGCTGAAAGTGGCTGCCGATTTACTGGAAAAAGTGTGGGCAGATGGGCGACGCTTGAAGCCAAAATTAGTCGTCAATGAGTTTGAAAAATATCTCAATGACGAGCTCGATTTAACCCGCGAAGCGGCGAATGCCAGCCAGCTCAAACGTAATTTTGCCAGCTCGAAATTATTGCTTGTGCCAGAAATGTATTGGGATTTTTGCAGCAACAACGTCATCGTGATGGAACGCATGATAGGCACGCCGGTGTCGCAAGTTGAGAAGCTGCGCAATGACGGCGTAAACATTCCTAAACTCGCCGCAGACGGCGTGGAGATTTTTTATACGCAGGTGTTTCGCGATGGGTTTTTTCATGCCGACATGCACCCGGGTAACGTGCAAGTGGCTGCGGATGGGCGTTATATCGCGCTGGATTTCGGCATCATGGGCACGCTCACTGACACTGATAAACATTACCTTGCGCAGAATTTTTTAGCGTTTTTTCAGCGCGATTACAAACGCGTCGCCGAAGTGCATATCGAATCGGGCTGGGCTCCCGCCGACACGCGCGTGGATGAATTAGAAGCAGCAATCCGCGCGGTGTGCGAGCCGATTTTTGATCGTCCGTTACGCGAAATTTCTTTCGGAAAAGTGCTGCTGCGCTTGTTTCAAACCTCGCGCCGCTTTGGCATCGAGATACAGCCGCAATTAGTGTTGTTGCAAAAAACCCTGCTGAATATCGAAGGCTTAGGTCGTCAACTCGACCCAGAATTAGACTTATGGCAAACCGCCAAACCGTGGCTGGAACGCTGGATGAGCGAGCAAGTCGGCTGGCGTGGGCTGCTCAAATCGTTGCGCGCGGAAGCTCCACATTACTTCACTTTGCTGCCGCAATTACCACGCTTGTTACATCAACGCTTGCACGAAAAAAATTCGCGCAGCGAGTTCGACAGCACCCTGCAGCAATTGCTGGAGCAACAAAAACGCCGCAATACTTTGCTGTTGCTTATCGCGGCGATTTTGTTGCTGCAAGCAGTTTGGATGGTCAGTTAGCCTTCATTCGCCCGGCATCGCGCTACGCGAAAAGCCGCTGCGTGAAAATTGCCGCGAGGCGGAAAGCTGGTCATAAATAGCCGATTGAGTGTGACTAGTGAAGCCGCGATACACGTCAAAATCTTGCACTGACATGCGCACTTCGTGAGCGGCGTTACCAAAAGCCGTGATGAATTCCGCCCAATTGGCATAACGTAAGCTGACTTCTTTTTGCAAGGCTTGATGTACCACGGCGGTCAAATTGGCAGGCAATTCTTGGCGATATTTTTGAATCGGCGTAGCAGGAAAATTCAGCACGGCGATGCGCGCATCGAAGGGGTTATCAGCAGTAAACGTATTTTTTCCCGTCAGCAGCCGATACAGCGTTGCACCCAAGGAATAAATATCGGCGCGCTCGTCTAGCGGCACACCATCAAGCTGTTCGGGCGACATATACGCCAAGCTGCCCGCCACCATTTTGCTTGCCGCGCCCGTCTTAATCGCACAACCAAAATCCATCAGTTTGACCAAGCCATTCGGCAGCATGATGATATTTTCGGGCTTCACATCGCGATGCACCACGCCCTGCTGCGCCACATATTGCAAAGCTTCGGCGACTTGCTCGATGACCGCCAGTACGGTGTTAATCGGCAGCAAACTATCGGTATTTTGATGATGGTCGAGCGAATCACCTTTGAGATATTCCAAGACTAAATACGGCCCACTTACTTCGCGCAAATCCGCATCAATTTGCCGCACGAGATTCTTGTGCTGAAAACTGCCCGCCGTCGCCACCTCGTTAGCCAGCAAGCCGCGATACGGTGCGGAGAGCCGCTCGCTACGCAACTGCTTAATCGCCACCGACGCAAACGTTTTGTCCGAAATCGCCAAATACACATTCGAGCTCGCCCCTACGCCAATTTGTTTGACGATGGAATAAGAACCGAGGCGAAGAGGGGTGGGCATGAGTTACGGCGATACAACGAGCCGCGCAAATTTATCGGAACACGATGGTTTTGTTGCCGCACACCAGCACGCGGTCTTCAACGTGGTAACGCAAGCCGCGCGACAGTACGGTTTTCTCGATGTCGCGCCCGTAGCGCACCAAATCGTCCACCGTGTCACCGTGGTCAATACGCACTGTGTCCTGCTCAATAATCGGCCCTGCATCCAGCTCGTCGGTGACGTAATGGCACGTCGCGCCTATCAACTTTACGCCGCGTAAATACGCTTGGTGATACGGTTTCGCGCCAACAAAAGATGGCAAAAAACTGTGATGAATATTGATGATGCGCCCTGCATATTTTCGGCATAAAGCAGGCGGCATAATTTGCATAAAGCGCGCCAAAATCATGGTGTCGCCGCGATACTCATCGAACAGCGCGGCAATCTTGGCGAACGCGGCGGGTTTGTCGGATTGCATATCAACATGGATAAACGGAATGCCGTGCCATTCGACAAAGCTGCGCAAATCGTTATGGTTGGAAATCACGCACGGAATATCCACCAGCAACTCGCCGCTGCGCCAGCGATGCAGCAAGTCATCAAGACAATGATCTTGCTTACTCACCAGCAACACCAAGCGTTTTTTCTGCGCCGAATCGGCAAGTTGCCAAGTCATATTGAACTCAGTCGCCAGCGGCGTGAACAAGCGGCGAAACTCGGTCGCATCGAACGGCAAAGAATCTGCGCGTATTTCTTGGCGCATAAAAAATCGTTGCTCATCTTGCTCGGTGTGATAACTCGCCTCGACGATGAAGCCGCCATGCTGTGCGATAAACCCCGTCACGGCGGCGATGATGCCGGAGCGATCTGGGCAGGAAATGGTTAGGGTGTAGTGGTGGGTCATTGCGGATATACCAAAAGTTAGCGACTAGAAGTTTCAGCTTCGGTCATAAGGAGAATGTTACTTGCGGTCAGATTTAACGCGTATCGCGCCAAATATTCTGGAATGTTCACAGTTTCAGCACCATCTCCGTGAGCAGCAAATTTGTTGCGCAATGTCGGCACACCGCTTTCTAAAAGCGACCTAAGTGATGTCAGTTGTGATTCTAGACAGGATGGAAATAGCCCGTTGCTAAAGCAAATCTTAATTAGCGTTTTTGCATTATCAGTCGGCTGTGTTTCCCAGCTACGCAGCGCGCAGATTATCTTCATCGTGCTTTCAAAAGTTTTTAATGAATCGACCAAACATTCTTTGTATCGACCATGACGATAATGTTCATGAGCTTTTAGGAACTCTTCATTCGCACCTTCATATCCTTTCTGGCTAAGAATACTAAGCGTTGGTATGACGGCTTCTGAATGAATAAATTGAGAATCGAGACGAATTAATTTTGAAGATACAAATTGAAATCCAAAGGCGTGTTCTTTGAACCTAGTATTGAGTTCTGAAATTGCATCATCGGGTGTTATTTTCACGCTAGGCTCGGATCCTTTCGGATAATACGTTCTGACATAACGGTCAATCACCGAGAAAAAAAGCTCTACAACATCGAGAGATTTTTCTACGGACTCTTCGGCTAAGAAAAACTTCTCGATGGATTCGTTAAATAACCTTGAGCGGGGGGTAAGTTCAAATACCCCATATTCTCGGCACAGCGTTTTATTTAGATGTTCATATATTTCTGAAGGCCGCTTAAAGTGATCGCCATCCTCACCCAGCGCATCACGAATGATATGAATGATTTGTACCTTGAGTTGTTTTGGGAAAACGTCATAAATATAAACATCAGGAATTTCGCCATTTAGCCGACGTTGGCGTTTTGAGAAAAGATCAGTAATTGCCATAGTCTTTCGTTAATCCGAGTCTCAGTAGTGGTTACGCATGAGCCAGCGTATGCACGCCCGCCAAGATTTTTCCTAAGCTAGTCTCTGCCATTTTCAAATCATAGTTTGCTTGCAAATTAAGCCAGTATTGCGGCGACTGCGCGAAGGCTTTGCCGAATAATAAAGCGAGCTCTGCGGTGACCGGACGCGTGCCTTTGATGACGTGCGAAATACGCATCGCCGACACACCGATGGCGCGGGCGAACTCGGCTTGCGAGAGATTTAATTCGCTCAAAGTTTCACTTAAAAATTCGCCCGGATGGATAGCCGCCAGTCCTCTTTTAGTCATGCTGTTTCTCCTTAGTGGTAGTCAACAATCTCAACGTCGAGCGCGTCGCCATTCTCAAAACGGAAGCACACACGCCATTGGTCGTTAATTCGTATGCTCCATTGCCCCGCGCGGTCATGTGCCAAGGCTTCCAATCTGTTCGAGGGTGGCAAGCGCAAATCTTCGATGCGGGTTGCTGCGTCTAACTGCATCAAACGCATCGCCGCACGTTTGAAAATCTCGTGCGGCAAGCGGCGTGATTTTCCGGTTGTATAAAACTGCTCTGTTTCCGCGCTGGAGAAGTTTCGTATCATGGGCGAATGATAAACAATTTGTTTATTTCAAGCAAGGCGAGTGACGGTTGTTTGCTGAGAGGAAAGTTTTTGCGGGCTTATTTGATTTGCTCTAACTCGATTTGATCTAGCCTGACGAACACGAAGCCTTGTTCTAGCAGGTGTGCCAAGCCGACGACTAATCCTTCGGCGGTGTCGGAGGCGGGTTTGTTCATGTGCGCGATGATGATGTCGCCCGCTTTGATGTGCGCTAGGCGTTTTTCTATGGTGAGTTTTTTGGCGGTCGCGCCGTCGTCGGCATTCACTGAAAAGCCTGCAATTTTATAATTCATTTTCTCGATTTCGGCGATGGCTGCCGCGTCATATTCCGCCGTTGCGCCGCGATACCAATGCGGCGCAATGCCTGTTGCCGCCTCAACTGCCGCCGCGCCCGCGCTGACTTCTCGACGCAAGTGAATCAGGTCAGGTTCGCCTGCAATGCCATACACTTTTTTACCCGCACCGATGACTGCGGGGATGTGTTTTTCGCCGTGGTCTTCCATCTCGAATAAATCTAAATGCGATTCAATAATATCTTGCCCAACGGGATTTTCATCCAGCCATTTTTTGGTAGCGAAGATGGTGGCGGGTATGCGCCGATACACCAAAAATCGAATTAAATCGCCGTCGAATCTGCCGCTACAGGCATCCAAAGTGAGCGCGATTTTTTTATTCGGCATAGCTTGCGGCATGATTTCGTCATGAATTTCGACTGGGCTTTGAGCCGCTGCTTGGGCGGGGGCTATAACAGCTAAGAGCAAGCACAGCAGGGCTAGCTTGGGCAACGTGCGACCCGCCCGAATAGATAGAGATTGCAGCGCGTATTGCGGGAGAAATTTTGCCGTGCGTGTCATGGTGACCTTCTGAATAAAATCATAGCGCGCGATTATACGGATGTAATGTGCCGCTGGATGAGTTGCATAGCCTTATCGGTAGCGCCTTGATGGTTGATGACAAAGCGCAATCCCGCTGCGCGCATAGCTGATACGGTATTTGCATTGCCTAATAAATTTGCGGCAACTTGCACTAACTCTTCCGCATCACTTACGCGTTGCGCCGCCCCTGCATCAATTGCTAAACGCGTGGCATCAGCAAAATTAAAAGTGTGCGCGCCAATTAAAACAGGTGTGCCGACTGCACAAGCTTCGATTAAATTTTGCCCGCCGAAAGGCAATAAACTGCCACCGATAAAAGCCAAATCGGCTGCCGCGTAATAAGCAAACATTTCGCCCATGCTGTCGCCCAACAACACTTGAATGTCGGGCGATACAGTTTTATTTTCATTGCGCCGTTGTAGTTTTAAGCCACGTTTTTTAATCAGTTCGGCAACGGCATCGAAGCGTTGCGGATGGCGCGGCACTAATACCAGCAAGGCTTGCGGCGATGCGGCTTGCCAAGCATCCAACAACAATTCTTCCTCGCCCTCGCGCGTACTCGCTGCCAAAAACACTGGGCGTGTCGCGCCAAATTGTTCGCGCAAAACTTTGCCTAACTCCAACATTGCAGCGGGTGGCGCGATGTCGAATTTCAAATTTCCCATCACGCTAATGTTCGCTCCGCCCAAAGCTGCCAAGCGTTGCGCGTCGGCTACGGTTTGTGCTGCGATGCCGCTTAAAGCGCGTAAAGCTTCACGCGAGAGCGTGGCTAAACGACCATAACCGCGTGCGGATTTTTCCGACATGCGCGCGTTCAACAGCAATAATGGCACATGATTTTTTTCACACGCGTGGATTAAGTTGAACCAGATTTCGGTCTCCATCAACATGCCCAACTCTGGTTTGAAATGACGCAAAAAGCGTTGCACGGCAAACGGATAATCGTAAGGCAGATACACGCGCAGCACCCGCTCGCCATACAGTTGCTCGGAGGTCGCGCGTCCTGTCGGTGTGGTGTGGGTAAGCAAAATTTGATGCTGCGGATAATCGCGACAGAGCTGCTCAATGAGGCTGACCGTAGCGCGGGTTTCACCGACTGACACGGCATGCAGCCAAAGAATCGGAGGGGTTGAAAAGTCGCGTAGCGATTCGTTCGCCGCCTCGCCCGCATTGCGGGAGGGGGTTGGGGGGAGGGCGTTATAGAAACCAAACCGCTCACCGATGTGTTGCAAGTATTCAGGCTGCAAACGCCCGCGCCACAGCAGCTTAAAAAAGATAAACGGGAAAAGTAAACACAGCAACAGCGTGTAAAAAAATCGTGCTGCGAGAGGTTTGATTGGTGGCATAGCGTGGTTTATTTAGCGGTGATTGGGCGCGACAGGATTGACACTCGCCACCTGAAAAATCTTACGATCTTCCAGTCGTATCGCGGTCAGTGGGCCGCCCCACAAGCAGCCTGTATCCAGCGCGATAAGATTTTTTTCAGTGATTAAACCCAATGCCGACCAATGCCCAAATATCACGGTCGCATCATTGGTTTGACGATTTGGCAAATTAAACCAAGGCATAAATCCCAGTGGGATATTGCTTTGCAAGCCCTTAAATTTATATTCCATCTCGGCTTGCGGCGTACAAATCCGCATCCGTGTCAGCACATTGGTAATCACGCGTAAGCGTTTATAGCCACCTAAATCATCACGCCAAGCGTTGGGTGTGTTGCCATAAATATGCGCTAAATAGTTGGCGTAATTGTCGCTGCGCAACGCCGCTTCGACCTCACGCGCCAAGGCTTGCGCTTGTTTGATTGACCAGTTGGGCAGCAGTCCTGCATGCACCATGACGCAGTTATTCTCCACATGGAGCAGGGGTTGCTGACGCAACCAAGTGAGTAGTTCATCGCGATCGGGCGCGGCTAAAATGTCGGACAAAGTGTCGTCTTTATGCAGCTCTGCCGCGCCGACCGCCACTGCCAGCAAATGTAAATCGTGATTGCCCAGCACAGTAATCGCGGCATCTCCTAAGGACTTCACCAAGCGCAACACCGCCAAAGAATCGGGGCCGCGATTCACTAAATCGCCGACCAGCCAGAGCTTATCTTGGTCGCGATTAAAGCTAATTTCAGCCAGTAAATTTACCAGCTCGGTATAGCAACCCTGTACATCACCTATCGCGTATATCGCCACAACAACTCCTGATAAAATGCGCGCCCTTTTGCTTCACCCCGCCGCCCATGCCCGTAATAGACAAAAAATTCTACCCAGAGATACAAGGACTGCGCGCGGTCGCAATTATCGCGGTCATCTTGTTTCACTTCGGCTGGAAAACGCTGGCGGGCGGCTACATCGGCGTGGATATTTTCTTCGTCATCTCCGGCTTTCTCATCACGCAAATGATTAGCGTCGAGTTGGCGCGCGGCACGTTCAACATCCGCCGATTTTACAAGAATCGTGTGGTGCGATTGTTACCAAATTTATTTTTAATGATTATTGTCTCGGTCGTCATCAGCTATTGGGTGTTGAAACCGTATGACTTTTTTCAGTACGCCAAGAGCTTGCAGTTTTCTGCCGTGTATCTCACCAATATGGTGTTCGCGCGCCAGCAAGGTTATTTCGACATGTCGCGCGAAGCCAAGCCTTTGCTGCATACTTGGTCGTTATCCATCGAAGAACAATTCTATTTAATTTTTCCGCTGCTATTGATTTTGCTATTCAAATTTAAGCAACATCGTGTGGTGATTTTGAGCGTCATCGCACTCGCTTCCTTTTGGGTGCGCTACAACTATCAGCAAAATAATTTACCGACGGAAGGCTTTTTTTCTTTCGCCGGACGTGTTTGGGAATTTGTTATCGGCGCGTTAATTGTATTTTTACCGACTAACATCAAAGCCCGTTTAAGCAATCAGGGCGGCATCGCATTCGCTAGTTTTGCGGTGATTATTGCCAGCTTAGTGTTCTTGGACGAGAGCATTCTTTACGCCAGTAGTTTGCTGATTATTTCGTGTGTCGCTACGGCTTTAATTATCCTCAGCAGTGGCACGCATCTGACTGAAAAATTATTAAGCACGCGCGTTTTAGTGTTTATCGGCAGCCTGTCTTACTCGTTGTATTTGTGGCATTGGCCGTTATTGGTCTGGCTGCACAACGGTGATTTTGCGGGCAATCACGCACTGAAAATCAGTGTGTTGTTGGTACTCACGCTGCTCATTTCTTATCTCGCTTGGCGATATGTCGAAGAACCGTTCCGTAAAAATCGCGAGCGTTTTTCGGGGCGACAAGTGGGGATGCTGACACTCGCGTTCGGGATTTTTTGCGTGAGTATCGGCAGCTATATTTATGCCAATAGCGGTATGGAAAATCGCTTCCCGAATTGGGTTAAAGTCAAAAATAATTTAGCCAGTTTTGACTTCAAAGCGGCTACAGGCACAACGCTGCAATATCCGGCTAATTGCGCAATAGGCGATGATCCGCAAGCGATTTTGCGAAACTGCGCGTTTGGCGACTTGCAAAGCAAGCAACGCTTTTTAGTGGTTGGTGATTCGCATGTTGGTGCATGGTATCCAGCGTTTCAATCTGCCGCCGAAGCACGTCACACGCAAGGCGTTATCGCCATGCAGGCAGGCTGTCCACCAATTTTTGATATATACAGTTTGGATGGCGCGAAAAACATCTGCGCGGAGAAATTCGATGTGCGGATTAAAGGCTTAATAGCAACGCGCGCTTTTAACAAAGTTTATTTACTCGCCTTTTGGAGCATGTACTCTGAAGGTGATCCCAACAACCAGCCCAACCATTTTATTTCCGACGAACACGTTGCTGCGAACGACCGCGCCAGCAGTCAGCCGGTGATGCGCGCGCACTTGCTGAGCACCATCCAGTATCTGCAATCATTTGGCATTGAAGTGGTACTGGTACACAGCGTTGCGATGCTGCCAAAAGTCGTCCAAGCACTGCCGGAGAATTACACCGTGCCGCTCGCGCAACTGCAACAACAAAACTTATTTATGAGGGAATTTGCGCGTGACCACGCGGCTGAGTTGCATCTAAACGTGCTCGACCCCACGCCGATTTTATGCGGCACAGGCGCATGTCTCACGCGCGCCAACAGCAATGTTTTGTACACCGACAACAACCACATTAGCCCAGCGGGTGCGGCATTGCTGATCCCTTTAATCGCCTCCTCTATGTAAACGGACGAACTCATGCTGTTTAATTCTTACGCGTTTATTTTTCTATTTCTGCCCATCAGCTTGCTGGGATTTTTCCAGTTGGCGCGACTCAATCAGGCTTACGCCGCCGCATGGCTGGCACTCTGTTCGTTGTTCTTCTACGGCTATTGGAATCCTGCCTATGTGGGATTGTTGCTACTGTCGATAGGCTGTAACTATGTGTTCGGGCTATGGATAGGGAAAGCAGGAGCTAGGATTCAGGATTCAGGATTCGGGATTCGGGATTCAGGATTCAGTAAAATCGGTTCGAGCTTGAGTAAGAAGCAACTACTTATTTTCGCGATTAGCGCGAATCTTTTGCTGCTTGCTTATTACAAATATGCCAACTTTTTCTTGGGTTCGGTGGACACACTGACGGGGGCGAATTGGCAGATGGCAAACATCATTTTGCCGTTGGGTATTTCGTTTTTTACTTTCACCCAAATCGCTTTTTTGGTCGATACCTATCAGGGCAAAGTGCGCGAATTTAACTTTGTGCATTACGTTTTATTCGTCACTTATTTTCCGCATTTAATCGCCGGCCCGGTGCTGCACCATAAAGACATGATGCCGCAATTCGCGCACACCGCAACGTATCGCATTAACTGGCTCAATGTCGCGACAGGCTTGCTGTTGTTCACGCTGGGGCTGTGTAAAAAAACCTTGGGTGCGGACGAACTTGCACCGTTTGCCACGGCGATTTTCAACGGCGTGCAACACGGAATGACGAGTGGTTTAGTGCCGACGATTTACGAGGCGTGGTCAGGTGCGCTGGCTTACACGCTGCAAATTTATTTTGATTTTTCTGGCTACACCGACATGGCTTTGGGCATCGCGCTGATGTTCAACATCCGTTTGCCTATCAATTTCAATTCACCCTACAAATCCACCAGCATCATCGAATTTTGGCGACGTTGGCACATCACGCTATCGACTTTTTTACGCGACTATTTGTATATTCCATTGGGTGGAAATCGTCACGGCAAATTGCGTCGTTACGGCAATTTATTCGCCACCATGTTGCTCGGCGGCTTGTGGCACGGCGCGGGTTGGACGTTCGTGGTGTGGGGCGCGCTGCACGGTTTTTATCTCACGCTCAATCATTTGTGGCGCGAGTTAGTCGCAGAAAAATATTTGCGCTGGATACCTGTGTGGCTAGGCGCGCTTACGGGCGGCGTGCTGACCTTTATTGCCGTAGTCACCGCATGGGTAGTGTTCCGCGCCGATAGCATCGCGCAAGCCAGCGTTATGCTGCAAGCCATGTTCGGCGTGCACTATCGCCCGATTAGTTTTGATGCGGTGCTACATGGCAATTTACTTTTACTTACCGATTTATCGGGACGTGACTTACTCAAAATTTTACTGCCTAGCTTGTTGTGGGTGTGGCTGTTACCAAACTCCACGCGCTTACGTTTCGTTGCCAGCAACGCGCTCTATACCTTGTTGCAATTGGCTTTTCTGTTAACTATGTTATTTATCGCCATCGACCATTTTGGCTTTTACAGCCCATTTTTGTACTTCCAATTTTGATATGAAACACGCCAAATTTTTTGCTCTCACCAGCTTTGTTTTGCTACTCAGCTATGGTGCGCTGGGCTTTTATTTTTTGCCGCTCGCGGGGTTTCAAGGCGATTTAACGCGGCTAGCATTACTGCCCGAAAGCCAATATGGACAGCGGCAACATCAACCCGCTATTGAGGCAAAATTATTTAGCCAAGCGACGGTGCAGGATGCAGATGTGTTGGTGATTGGTGATAGTTTTTCAGTTGATCACGTTTGGCAAACCGAGCTAGTTAAACAAGGCTTAAAAGTTCGTACCGAAACATGGGACACGGTGCGTGGCGTGTGTAACGACTTTATGCCGTGGCTCACTGCGCAAGGGTTTAAGGGTAAATTTGTGGTGCTGGAAATCATCGAGCGCAATATCCACGATGGACTGCAAAAATCACTCGCTTGCACAGCGATGGATACGCACACCAACATCGCCGCTGACCGACCTCGTCAGCCGCCTGCGAGCAGCTTTAACCCTGATGTCGCTAACCGTAGCGGGCGCATGTCGATAGGTTTGCAAACCGCGCTAAACGCCGCGCACTATCAACAATTAACGGATGAAGCAGCCTTCCAATCTATCGCGCTCGACAATGGCGCAACACTGGCGCGGGTGAAAAATGGCTGTGAATTATTCAGCCATCGCCGTTGTGCGACCGCGTTATTTTTAACGGGAGAAAAGATGGAAGACTTGGCGGAAGAAGATTTAGTCGCCGTGGCTAAATTGAACGAACGTTTAACTGGCATCAAGCCGATTTGGGCATTTGTACCGAATAAATCGACCAGCTATTTTTATCCCGACAAACAGTTTTGGAATAAAGCCGAACAACGCTTTAATGCGCCGAATTTATTGCGTGTGAATCAACAAGCCATCGCAAATAAAACCGTCGATTTATATCCCGCCAACAACACGCATTTTTCAACTACGGGCTATTTGCTAATGGGTGCGTCGATTTATCAAACGATACAACACGCGCGTTAATTACCTTCTGTCCATTCTCCCGAAGTTATGGGCGAGCAGTTCTCGATAAGGATGCAAATAACAGTGCGGTCATCCAAGCAAAAAACAATCCATCCGCATGGTCATGTAACGCAGAGTTAAATGCGCAATTAACGAGCGTTGCTAAGACCAAACCCTTTGCTGCATCTTGTAGATAAGCTGATTCAAGCGATGGTGCGGTTCGCCATAAGCTAATAAATAAATAAAGTAAGGCGGCGAATCCAAGTAAACCTATTTGTGCTGCAATGAGTAGGAATTCATTATGTGGGTTGGGCGTAGTCAGTAAGTTCGTGCCTTTAATTTGCTCAGTAAATGCAGCTTCAAATCCTCCTGTTCCAACGCCTAGTAAAGGATGTTGGGCAACAATTTGTACCGCGTTGTAATAAAAATTTAGGCGTGTGCCAGCGGATGAGCCCTGATTCTCTTGATTGGGCTGCCATGCCTGTACTTCGCTGATGACTAAACTAACGCGATCATGTAAACGTGGTGACACGAAATACGCGCTAACAACGACCGCTATCGACAGCAATACCACCCCAATGCTTTGCACCCAACCCCAACTTTTACCGCGTTGTAACGCGAGGCGCGCCAACGATGCCCATGCAAACCAGCCCAGCAATACCAATAAAATCAAATAGCCCGTGCGTCCTTGCACCATAAACAGTACGTTGCAAATCGCGAGTATTGCAAATACTCCCCACGCTATACGCAGTTTGTTGGTGAGCGCATCTCGTGCTTGCAAAAGCGCGAGGAAGGCGGCAAATGCCATCATGTTATTTTGTGTAATGTGGCTATGGAAAATAACAGGGTTAGCCACGCTACCCATTTCGGAAAACCAGCTCTGTGGCGCAATCACCTGAAAACCTAACAGATACGAAAGCAGCAACGTTAGCACCATTGCGAACATAAAAAAGTACAGCGCTAATTGACGATTTTTAACTTCAGTAAACAGAACCATTAGCAATGGAATAAAAGCCAAATCTACATATTTGCCTAAGCCACCAAATGCTTTACCGATTGGTGTTGTCCCATATAGCGTTGCTAATAATAAAAAGCCAAATAGCAATACGGCGGCACGCGCTACGGAATTCTTCTTTATGATTTGCCAAGTGGTTGGTGCGTTAAATACAAAACCGATTAAAAGTATTGCGAGCAACAGGTTGTCGATTGCTGTCGAAATGGGGACAGCTAAACCAATTAGCGCAGCACTGATACGCATGGTTGGTAAGCTACGATTTGCAAAACTTGTATATGAATTCATATAGTGCTGCCTACTTTAGGGGGTGAAATCGGGAGTATGACGGAGATTGCTGCTGTCCAGATTCGGTCGGTCATTTTTATCTTTTTCCTAAGTCGAACGCGCTTGCCATCAGTTCAATCTCACCTTTTTGCAATCCAACTTTTTGAGCTATCACTGCCCACTTGCCGACCGCTTTCAACACCTCATCAACAATGTGTTCTGCCTGACTAGATTGCAAACCATAAAAATCTGAAGTCGCCAAAACAGTGTTTATGTTTGGACGATTATCGCTATCATCAATGTTTAACACGTGCTCTGCTTTGTCCATATTCGGGTTCATGTCAAATGCGGGCGAAAGTGACCAACCATCCTGTCTAAGCATAAAACCGTGATTGCGTAAATGGTCGTCCCGATTCGATACCGCAACGTTGAAAGCCACGCGCCGAAACAGTTGTTCAAGATCGACCACGATACTGTTGCTTGAACAATGCGTTTGTATGGCTTGCGCAATATCCAGATAACTGGAATTTTCACTATCCACTTTTTTCAACATCGTCATCGCCGAGGCATAAAACATTCGCTTCGATTCTGAGCGATCAAATCGTTTGATGCAAAACGTATGATGTTCGCTATTAAACTTCATCAGACGAGCGGCTGGAACAATAATGCCAGCCTGCTCTGCCAAGCGATGTGTCACCATTTCCCATGCGGCAATATCGGTTTCGTCATAACGAGAGGGAAACTTGGCAATCCATAAGGAGCCGTCCGTATCGACATAGTTTGCTTTGGGTCTTGCGCCGCCCAGTGATGCGCCAGGCGCAACTAAGACAGATAACCATTTGCGTAGCGCATCCAAATCATTGATGCGTTTATTGGTCAGCTCTCGCGCAATAAATTCCAATTCAGCCAGGCTGGTGATGGGCGGCGCAGATAATTTATCATTATCTAAGAACTCGCTTTCACCTTCACGCCGAAAACGCAGCGCACCTTGTCGGGTTACATCCTGCACGCCAATTAAAAAATCCCATGCGTACAGCGTGCGCGGGGTACGTCCTTGATCTTTTGCCTCTAGCAATTCACGCCGTTTCATCAGCGTTTGCCCCCAACGGTCTGGGGATGAATCTAAGAATATGCCGAAATTAGCGGTATCTGGATTGGGATAAAACGGTGCGTCATCAAGCGATAAATTCGGATCAAGCATAAATCGCAGCGGGCTTTTAAGCCAATCTGCGAAATAGGCAAAACGCACCTGCCCCTTGTCGTGGGATAGCGTACCCACCCGCGTTATATTCGGCAGGAAATTAGCGTCTAGCCACACTTCGAGATGGAAGCTCATGCAGCCTTCCTGATTCGCTTCTTGGTTGTTAACCCTAGGTCTTGAAGTTTTCTACCCAACTTGTCATCAACGGCTACTGCTGCGAGGTCTTGTTCCAGCCCCAACACCAGCAAAATCCGCAAAAATACACCGAGTGCCACAGCGGGAGAGCCTTGCTCGGCTCGATACAAGGTCGTTCTGGAAATACGCGCCCGCGTTGCAACCGTATCCGCGCTAAATTCTCGCCGCAGTCGCGCGAGCTTCATCCGCTCGCCCATGTCGGTGAGTAGCTTGGTTTCTGGTGGAAATAATGTGATGGGTTCGCGGGACATAATGATGCTTATTATACGCAAAATAACTGATTTTTGCCTATAGTAAGCATCATTAAAATCCTTGCTGGTTACTCTTTGCTGCTAAAAAGTGCGGTAAATCGCATCATGTTGTTGCGCAACGATGTCCCACCCGTGTACGAATTGCGGGACGGACGTGCTGCGTTGTAATTGCTGCTCGAGCGCAGCCAGCCACTCGCTGATTGGTGCGGTGAGCGACAACACCGTGCCGGCATCGGCACTCACCTGTGCTTTTGCGCCGCATAAATCTGAAATCACAACAGGCACGCGCACCGCCATCGCCTCTGCGATAACCATGCCGTAAGGCTCGGCACTGGCTGGATGCAGCAGCACATCAAACTCGACGTAGCGCGCTTGCTTGCTCCAGCCCATCAACTCATAGCCACCATCCCAATCGGTAAATAAAGATTGTATTTCATTGGTCGGTGGGCCGATAACGATGAACTTTAAGTTAGGGCGGGTACGGCGTAATTCAGCGACGATTTTCACCGCGAACGCCAAGCCTTTGCGCTTCCACTCTTGCCCAACAAAGCCAATTACGCCGCCGTCACGCGGCACAAGGCGCGCCTCGCGCACCGCACCCGCATTAACGCCGGGCAATATCGGCGCAGTTAATTTTTGTGCGTAGGCGGGATAGTAGTGCGCGATTTGCTGCCGAATAATCTCTGAGTTGGGAATGATGACGCGCGCATTGCGCAGCTCGCGTCGCTCCAAAAACAATTGCGCCGCGACGCGTATAGAGGCTCGCTTCCACCAAGATTTATCGCGTACCGTGGCAAACGGCGGGCCATGAATAGTGCTTACATGTTGCACATTTACGCGCTCGTTGCTGTGTATCAACGCGCCTGCCTGTGGATTATTTTTCAGCCATTTTGAGACGCGATAACTAAAGCGCAGCGAGGCGATCCAGCGCGGGCGTATCGCGACTTCGCCTAACTCAACTACCTTGATACCTGCGGGCAGGTCGGCGTGACAACGCTGGCACAACACCGTCACCGCATAGCCCATGTCGCGCAATTGCAAAGTCAGCTCCCAAACGTAACGCTCCATGCCGCCGACGGGACCATAGCGACGTACGATATTTAAGATTGGAGTTTGTTGCGGAGATTTCATTACGAGCTTCACTTATAATCAGCGCGGCACGATACCCGAAAATTTTCTGCTATGCAGCATTTGTTGCCCCCCTAAATCACCCGACCTCACACTATGTTTTCTATCCTTATCCCTACTTGGAATAATCTCGCGCTATTGCAGTTATGTGTGCGCAGCATCCGCGAGAATTCCGCCTATCCGCACCAGATTATTATTCATGTTAATGACGGCAGTGATGGCTCGCTGGACTGGGTGCGCGAACAGGGCATTACGCATAGTCACTCGCCAGAAAATATCGGCATTTGTTTGGCGGTAAATGAATCAGCTATGCACGCCACGCAAGATTATATTTTGTATTTGAATGACGACATGTATTGCTGCCCTGGCTGGGACACCGCGCTGCTCAATAAAGCCAAGTTGCTCGACACCGATTTGTTTATGTTGTCGGGGACGATGATAGAGCCGCGCGACACCGGCAATCCCTGCGTTATCGTGCGTGATTACGGCACGGATGCAGGTCAATTTGACGAGGCAAAATTACTCGCGGAATTGCCGCAACATCGCAAAGCCGATTGGGACGGAGCGACTTGGCCACCGACATTAGTGAGCCGTCGCTGGTGGCATAAAGTCGGTGGTTACAGCAGCGAATTTTCGCCTGGCATGAGCAGCGATAATGACTTTTCCATGAAGCTGTGGCAAGCAGGTTGTCGCGTATTTATGGGCGTGGGCGACTCGCTGGTGTATCACTTCCAATGCAAATCGACGGGCAAAGTAAAGAAAAACGACGGCGGGAAAATGTTTCTGCACAAATGGAATCTGCGCCAATCGGTGTTCGACCGTTACTATTTGCGACGCGGCAAAGTGGCGACCAGCATGGTTTTGCCAGAACCAGAAGACACGCGTGAATTGCGCTGGCAAAAATTCCGCAGCGAATTAAAGCGGCGGCTTTCCTAAGGGCTGGCAGCGAGCGTCTATTCTTTACGCAAGTGTGGTTAGGCGGCGCGTGCATTCTGTGCGGCTTGGCGGTGCATCGTTTTGGCTCGCAGACATCGGCGCACCTGATGCAATCAACGCGCACCATGAAAAAAGCCGACTGATTTCTCAGTCGGCTTTTTGACGCGGCAAAAAATTAACGCGTATGTACTTCAGTCCACCAATTCGGTGAGGCAGACAGCACTTCGCCCGCTTGGTACAAAGCATTCGCTAAATCCAAGCTAGCCAAACCGGGCGGGCTTTTAAGCAAGAAAACATTGCTGCCAGAGCCCACTTTTTCCACAACTTGCAAGTTGTTGCGCGCCAACCAAGCATTTACCGCCGCACTATCCCAATTAGCTTTAAGCATCACCACGATATTGCCTGGCAAGCTGCGCATCGCACCGCTCGCATTCGGCGCGGTGTGCAACACGGGCGCGAATTTGCTGTTGGGTTGAGCCGTACTGAGTGCGCGCGCCGCTGTGGTGCTATTGCTCACTTGCCACAAGCGCACGCCGCCTTGCACATCGCGACCCGCAGCGGTTGTTAAACCCGCCGCGCGCACTTGCGCAGCACTTTGTGGCGTGGGATTAAATTCGGCTACTAATTGTGGATTGAGCCACACCGTTTGCGCACGATCACCGTCATACCAAGTGTAGCTTTGACTCAAAGTGGTTGATGCGGCAGCAGACTTGCCTGTCGCAGCAGAGGGACCCGCACAGGCAGTGTTCATACTTGCTACTGACAAGGCGGCTAATAGCCAAAAGGTCGATTTCATGTCGTTACTCCTTAAAAACAAATGCGCCGTATCGCGCGGTTTAGTGTCCGTAAAACTTTAATGACCAAGACTGCAACGTGCCGATGTCGCCTGCAAAGCTATCCTTTACCCTAATTGTCCAGTTGCCATTGGCAATCTCACCTAAATGTGCCGCGCTGCCAAATACCCAAGCGTTGTAAGGCGTACAACTGCCCGGCCCGCCAGGTGCGCAACCGTGTGGTACGGCAAGATGACTAACCGAACCTGATGGGCTAGTGAGCGTGATGTCTAAGTCGCCCGCATAAGTGTGATTCGCCGCGCTAAAGTTGATTTCAACAAACTCTATGCTGGCAATGCCACTGCCTGCTACCGCCAAAGTATTGCTCACCCCGATATTCACGGGATTAGGTGCAGCAACTGTCGGCGCAACGTAATCAGGTATGGCTAAGTTGGGCATTGCTAGTGTTGAGCTAAAAATTTTTTCAGCGGGCAAATTCACCCAAGTTTTCGCGGCTGTCACCGCTGCCGCAGCATCTACCACACCAAAGCCGTACTGGTGATTGAAGTAATAACGTGGGTTCACCGCCGAACTCACGCCTGCGCCGTTTAAGAACCAGCCCGTGCTCGTCAGCGTGCAAGGCGCGCCAGCCGCAGGGGCGGGCAACTGCGTACACACGCCGAAATCATTGCTGCGTGAGGTTTGCGCCAAAATCACGCGCACATCGCGCCACGTTAAAGCAGGGTTCGCCTCTAACATCAACGCCACCACACCCGACACCGTAGGCGTAGCCGAAGACGTGCCGTTCATGCACTTGGTGTAGTTTTTGTTGGCATAATCGGTGACCGTTGTTGCGTTGTTATGACCCAACACCCCCGTGCGGTCGATGGTGGTAATGGTGTGTGTGTCACAAAGTTCACCACCTGGTGCTGCCACCCACAGGTTCGCGCCCATTTCTGAATAAGCAGAACGCCTGCCTTGGTCGTTGACTGCTGCCACTGCCATCACGCCACGATAATTAGCCTGCCCATCGTAGTTGGAGTTATCCGCGCAGCCGCCAGGATTAGTGCAGCTAACGTGTGCACCTTGCGCACCGTTGCCCGCCGCCCACACATACACCGTGCCTTTGCCTGCGCGCCCCGTGGTCAAGCCCGTTTGAATGGCATTGCGCCACAAAGCACTGCTGGCGGCGAGATTACCTGTGCCATCTGCCGCACCCCAGCTATTGCTAGAGATACTCACGGTTGCTGCATTGCGCGTCATGGCATCGACTTCGTTGGCCGCAGTGGAGTTAAGCAGTAAGTTGTAGCCACTCACTTTGGCATTCGGGGCAACGCCCACGCCGCCCAAGCCGTTATTTTGTTTGGCAGCAATAATGCCCGCCACACGGGTGCCGTGCCCTGATGCTGTATCGGCAGGGTTGTTGGTCGGATCGCTGCTGCCCGTCACATAGTTATGGCTCAAACCATTCGCGCTGACGTTGCTCGCAAGGTCTTCATGCCCTACTTCCATACCGTCATCTACCACCGTCACTGTCACGCCTTTGCCGGTTACACCAACGCCTGCGGCAGGTTGCCAAGCGAGCGCGACGTTAATGTCTTCGCCTAATAGTGCCGCGATTGCAGTCGCGCCAACTTGCGCAATGTTTTTCAAATTCCATTGGTCAGCAAACAGCGGATCAGCCGCCGCCGCGCCAGCAACAGGCGTTGCGCTAATTTCTGCGGAAGGCGCGCTTTCACCATTCGGGCCGACAGCCGTGACGACATAGTAATAAACCAAGCCATTGGTCAGCCCTGTATGCACCATCGGTGCAGTGGTCACTGGCAACAAATTACCTGTTGCTTTAGTCACCCCGGGTTGATTGAGCCAGTAAAGGTTGTACCCCGTTGCACCCGCCACAGAATTGGCAGTCAACAAGGTATAGCTGTCTTTAGCGGTCGCAATCAAACCTGTCGGAATGGCGGTTACTAAGGGAGGAGGCGGTGGCGTAGCAGCTCCGCCGCCTCCTCCCCCACAACCCATTAACAACAGCGATAAACAAAGTGCCGCCCACTTGTAACTCATCACATTCCCCCTTAGCCCTACAAAATTAAGCGGCGCATTAAATAGAAGCGGGGGGGGGGGGTGTCAATGTTTATTAGCTAGTGCAACTTAGCTGCGCTGCTTTTGCGCGCAAGGTTTGACGCTACAAGCTCACGGGGTTAGGCTCACAGCACTTTTTTGATCGGACTTTTGCTATGACCAAACCTGCTGCCAATCTCATTTTCAGCCTGCAAAATCGCAGTGATTTGCAAGCGCGCGCGTTGTTGCTGGGCGACCGTCTCGACTTGAAGTCGTTCAAACTTTCCGACTGTTTGTCGCCCACGCCGCTCACCTTAGAGGTCGATGCGAGTGGCGGCATTGCGGTGTTGTTTCGCTATGGCGTGCTGGTGTTGTTTGGCGTGGATAATGCGGCGGAATTACGCTTTATCGAATCGCTAAAACCCTTGCTGAGCAACCCCTACAGCACGCCTGATGTCGAAGATCTAGCCATCCATGCGGGGACAAATCATCTCGGTGTGCAAAGCGGCACGGTGTCGCTCGATAGCATTTCTTTAGAAAAATTACAGCTCATCGCCGATGCGTTGAGCAAGCATTTAGTGCTAACTCTGTACGAAAACAAAGTCGCTAATGAGTTCGACAAAATCGAACCGCTCGCCCAAGAGCTTGCCACGCACGGAAAAGTCAGCGGCGGATCGAAAAAGCTGCTCTCAAAAATTGGTCATCTATTGTTGATTGAACATCGCATGGTGGGACGCGCGGAAATCGGTGATAAGCCAGAAACGCTGTGGGACTTTCCACAACTCGCCGGTTTGTACGCAAGTTTGGCCGATGAATTTGAGCTGCATGAACGTCAGGCTGCTCTGAATCGCAAGCTGGGCTTGATTTCAGATACGGCACAAACGCTTGCGGACGTGTGGGACAACAAGCAGTTGCACAAACTGGAGTGGTATGTGATTGGCTTAATTTTGTTTGAGATCGTACTGAGTTTGTATGAGCGTATCGGCAAGTTTTTCGGCTAGCTAGCGCGTTTCTTGGTGCAGCTATCGCCCGACAAGTCGGCCTCCTACAAGCCCATTCTAGCCGCCAAGTTTTTGGGGTTACTACCGAGCGATATTTTATTCTGTCGCACTGCTTTTACTCTGTATCGCGTAATCAACTAACTCGTTCAAATAAGCGAAGTCTGGGTTACCCAAACTAATCGTGCCGCATCCTTTTAACAGAAGCTCTTCGCGCCCCACATGCGCGACCTCGCCATTGGCTAAGCGCACATAAGTGCCATTGGTGCTTTGGTCGATGAGCACAAATTTATCAAAGCGCAGCTCAATGCGCACATGTTGGCGCGAGGCAAAATCGCTGCTCACCACCAGTTCACAACTCTTGTCACGACCCAAAATTGCGCAGCGCAGTGCTTGATTGACATGCAAAGTTTTGCCCGCGTGGGTCAGCGTTAATTCTTCTAAATCCAAAGGGAATTTGCGAAACGCGGGGATGCCGATGCGCGTACTTTCACCGTCGTCTGGCTCCCATACCACCTGAAAAATATCCAAGCGTTCTTGCTTACCCTTGAACTCGGCGCGCATCACTTGGCGCAGGCTAGCGCGCACATGCATGGGCAATTCTTTCGCCACCGCGAGGGTGGTCATTATCTGCGTGGCACGCGTAATCGAGGCGACGCGCGCGGCAACATTGACTGTGTCGCCATGTATATCGTTTGCGTCACACAACACTTCGCCACAATGAAAACCGATGCGCACCATCAGCTTGTGTCCACCTTCAAACTGCGCTTTTTCCATGGCGCGCTGCATCGCGCAGGCAGCATCGAGAGCCTGCAATGCGCTAGGAAAAGTACACATCACTTCGTCGCCTAAAGTCTTAATCAACACACCTTGTTGCGCCGGCAATTCAGCACATAACAGCTTGAGGCATTGGCTAATTAAACGTCGCGCGAGGTCGTCGCCTAGGCTGTCGTATAGCGCGGTGCTGCCGCAAATATCGGCAAACAGTACCGCGAGTTTTTCGCTGCCTAGCGTGTGTTGCGGACTCACAAAAACACCCCTTCGAGATAAAACCACGCGCCGTTTTCATACACAAAACGGCTGCGTTCATGCAAGCGATGCGCGCGTCCCGCAATTTTGTAGCGCGCCACAAATTCAACGCTAGCGGAGCTATCCGATAACGGTAGGAAACTTTTAATTTCCAAACCTAGCCAGCGACTATCGTCACTGGCTAAATCAAGCTGCGCGGGGCGGGTGCGGGGATGCCAAGTGGCGAGTAAATAGTCATCAATCTTGAGCACATACGCGCTGTAGCGTGAGCGCATCAAAATTTTTGCGTCGGCGGCATCGCGCTGCTGGTGAACTATTTCACAGCAACTCGCATAACTTTTTCCACCACACGGACAGCTGCTCATTTACGCCTCGCGGAAGGTTCCCATCAGCACAATCGGGTCGATTTCTAACATGCCTTTATCGCAGGTCAGCAAAATATCGCGTGCTTGCAAATTGCATTGCAGCGTCATATTGCGCGCCGCCCAAGTCGCCAAAGTTTGCGTGGTTTCATTAGGCAAACGCAGCACCGTGAGATTATTCAAGCGTTGCAATTTCGCCGCGTTTTCTGCCCACCAAATATCGGCAGAGCGTCCGTAAGTCAGCAACACCACCGCGTTCGAGCGACCACAGGCTTTGCGTAACAGCCGCTCATCAGGCAAGCCCACTACTATCCAATTTTGAATCGCGCCCGTTAAATCTTTGCACCACAAATCGGGCTCATCGTCATTGGTCATGGCTTGCGCAAAGCTCAGATATTCTTCGGCGTACAAGGCAAACGCGAGCAAGCGCACCATCATGCGTTCGTCGGTTTCAGAAGGATGGCGCGCTACCGTCAGCGCGTGATCAGCAAAATAATTGCGATCCATATCGGCGACTTGCAGCGTGGCTTTGTGTACGGTTGCTTTGATTGCCATGAGGAGTTTGGTGGGGCGGATGGATTTTTTCGAGCGCGCATTCTAAGCGATGCGGCGGTTGGACTTGCGATAAATTCAGCGTTGAATTTAAGCTAACTGAATAATTTGATTAAGCCGTTGGCACAGCTGTGCAAAGGTGGATAATTATCCTGTCGTGCTTAGTTCGCAAGGCGTGGAGTCACGGCGCGTCATTATTGAAGCGCGCAATAAAAAACAGGCTCGATGAGTATCGAGCCTGTTTCGTCTTCAGTTTATCTAAGCGCAATTAGTTGCACTCAGATATGGCTTATTGGTATGTCAAAAGCAGATGCGTGCCAGTGGCATATTGAATATCTTCTGATAGCGGCACTAACGCTCCAGTCATCGCAATACGGAAGCGAACTTGGGAGGTTGAGCTTAATACGCCCGCTGCGTTGTATATTTTCCAGATGAAATTGACAATCGCCGTGTTTGCCGTGTCCGCCTCTATGACGTAGCTCCCGTCCTGCCGACCATTACCCACTAATTTTGTACTGTCGGTGTACAAGGTTTCTGTACCAATTACGCCTGTCCCGCCCACAGTTACTGACGCAGGTATGGTTGGCGGTGTTAAAAATACACCGTAATTTACGCCCACGCTGTTCATCCCATGTGGAAGGTAGTTGTTGTCATAGTAGGCGGTAAAGGTCTGGGCAATGGAGGCAGGCGTGCAGTTAGTAAATGTCAGAGTTATTGTTCTAGCTGAGGAGAACCCCGCCACCCCCTCAAAGACCGCTGGGGTCGTTGCAGGCGATGCGGTGTTGCTACCCGTACCACTACACGTCCCTGAGATAAGCATGGTTTTAGTAAACCCATTTGCAATAATCGTTTTGTCGGCACTTTGTAACGGGAAAGACAGAGTCGATACCACTGGCCCAGTAGGAGTCGTTGGTGCTGCACCGCCGCCGCCCCCGCATGCCGTTAATAATGCTGACGCACTCAGCAACAGCGCGATACCACTTTTATTTACTTTCAACATACAACTCCCCCAATAATTAAATTCACCACGCATTTCGGCTTAGTCACCGCGAATCTAAGCCATTATTTATTGCTGGCGCATCCAGCAATCTGCACAGCATAACAACTAAAAGTTACTGATGCAAACCAATCGGTACTATTTAGTTACTACTAGGCTTGGTAATTTTCCGCGCATGGAAATGACCAGCGAACAACATCGGATTGCCTTTAGCAAACGCCTCTCACACGAGCTAAAGCGCATTGGACAGCCGCTTAGCAGCCCGACGCAAATTGCGCGCGCGTTCAATCAACATTTTTCTGGGCAAGGGGTTACGGCGCAAACCGTGCGCAAATGGTTACTGGCGGAAGCGATGCCTACACAACCAAAGTTACTATCACTCGCCGCTTGGTTGGGCGTTTCGGAACAATGGTTACGCTATGGGTCGGGCGCGAAGATGGAAGCCGCCGCGCCGCTTGAGGTGCAACAAGCGGGGTTGGTGGTTTTAGGAGCTGAATACGCAGGAATCACACCCTATGCTGGCATCGTTCCGTTGTTGGATAAGCTAGTGCGCCTCTCGCCGCGCGACATTCATCTCGTCGAAGGCTTGGTGCAACTGATGTTCGTGCAGCAGGACGAAAAATAATCGCTCACGGAATGCTCTTTTCGTTTGCTCAAATAAAACAGGCTCGATACTTAGTCGAGCCTGTTTTATTTTCTATCCTGCATCAGAGCATTCTCCGTGTGTAAAATGCCGCCTCGTTTTCTGCGGAGCATTCCATGCCAGTTTTAACTATCGCCACTCAACCCTTTAATGATCAAAAGCCAGGCACGTCGGGTTTGCGTAAGCGCGTTACGACTTTTCAGCAGCCGCATTATTTAGAAAATTTTGTGCAGGCGATTTTTAACAGCATCACGATTCCTGCCAACGCGACGTTGGTGTTGGGCGGCGATGGACGTTTTTACAATCGCGAGGCGATTCAGACTATCCTTAAAATGGCGGCGGCGAATGGTTTTGCGCGCGTGCTGGTGGGGCAAAGCGGCATCCTTTCCACGCCCGCCTGTTCGTGCGTGATTCGTAAATATCAAGCCTTGGGCGGTATCGTGTTGTCCGCCAGCCACAACCCCGGGGGGGCGGATGGCGATTTCGGCATTAAGTACAACCAAGCCAACGGCGGTCCCGCCAGCGAGACTGTCACCGACGCGATTTATGCAATTAGTAAAACGCTGACGCATTACCAAACCGTTGCTGCGCCTGACATTGCGCTGGAGGTGTTGGGCGATTATCGCATCGGCAAAATGACTGTGACGGTGATTGACGGCGTGGCGGATTACGCGGATTTGATGGAGTCGCTATTCGATTTCACTGCGATTCGCGCTTTGTTTGCGAGCGGCTTTCGGATGCAGTTCGATGCGATGCACGCGGTGACGGGCCCGTACGCACGCGAGATTTTTATTGAGCGTTTGGGCGCGAGTGCGGCGAGTGTGATGAATGCTGTGCCGCTGCCAGATTTTGGCGGCGGACATCCCGATCCTAATTTGACGTATGCGCACGATTTGGTGGCGATTATGTATGGCGACAATGCGCCCGATTTTGGCGCGGCATCGGATGGCGACGGCGATCGCAACATGATTTTGGGCAAGCATTTTTTCGTTAATCCGTCCGACAGTCTCGCGCTGATTGCCGCGAATGCGACGCTCGCACCTGGCTACAAAGCAGGTATTGCGGGCATTGCGCGTTCCATGCCGACCAGTGCGGCGGCGGATCGCGTCGCGCTGGCGTTAGGCATTCCGTGTTTTGAAACGCCAACGGGCTGGAAGTTTTTTGGCAACTTGATGGACGCGGGCAAAGTCACGCTGTGCGGCGAAGAAAGTTTTGGCACCAGCTCTAGCCATGTGCGCGAAAAAGATGGGCTGTGGGCGGTGCTGTTTTGGCTGAACATTTTGGCGGCACGTCAGCAATCGGTCGAAGCTATCGTGATGGATCATTGGGCAAAGTTCGGTCGCAATGTGTATTCGCGGCACGATTACGAAGGCTTGCCGAATGAGGCGGCGAACGGCGTGATGGCATTATTAAAAGCCAGCTTCGCAACCTTGGTCGGCAAAACTTTTGGTAACTATACCGTCGCGCTGTGCGATGACTTTAGTTACACCGACCCGATTGATGGCAGCGTCAGCACGGGGCAAGGGCTGCGCATTTTGTTCAGCGACGGCTCGCGCATCGTGTTTCGTTTATCTGGGACAGGCACTGAGGGTGCAACATTGCGCATTTACTTAGAAGCGTTTGATGCGGACATCAGCCGCCACGGGGTTGATGCGCAAGAGCTGCTTGCCGAGCTTATCGCAATCGCCGCACAGCTCTCCGAGTTACGCAGCCGCACCGGGCGCGTCGCACCGACTGTTATTACTTAATTCTAAAATTCTCTAAGGAGCACCACATGTCGCACAAAACCATTATCCAAACGCCTGACGCGCCTGCTGCCATCGGCACTTATTCGCAAGCGGTCAAAGTTGCGCAAACCGTTTATTTGTCTGGGCAGATCGGGTTAGATGCCAACACCATGCAAATGGTCGAAGGCATCGAAGCGCAGATTCATCGCGTGTTTCAGAACCTGCGCGCTGTGGCGGATGCGTCAGGCGGCAGCTTGGACGACATGGTTAAGCTCAATGTATTTTTAACTGACCTTGCGCACTTCGCCAAGGTCAACGAAATCATGGCGACTTACTTTCACCAGCCTTATCCCGCCCGCGCTGCGGTAGGCGTGGCATCCTTGCCGCGCAATGCTTTGGTTGAGGCTGATGGCGTGTTGGTGTTGCAGGCTTAGTTGGCTAACTTAGCTAAGTAGCGATACACTAGTCGCATACTTAAGCCACAGGAGTACATCATGCAATGCAATATGTTGGAAGCCAAAAATCAACTCTCTAAATTAGTGCAGGCGGCACTAGCGGGCGAGGATGTGATTATCGCCAACAAAGGCATACCGGTGGTGCGGCTGGTTAAAGTGGGCGCGCCCACCTTTCGGCGCAAGCCGGGTGCGTGGTCGGCTTTGCCGCAAGCGAGTGATGATTGGGATAGCGCGACTACGAATGCCGCGCTTGCCAGCGCGCTGTCTCAGGACAAATTGTTGTGACGCGCTATTTGCTCGACACGCATTTGATTTATTGGTGGATGACCAATGACGCGCGTTTAGGGAAAACCACGCAGCGATTGATAGCGCAGTCCGAAATCGTGGTGAGCGCGGTGAGCATTTGGGAAATGGTGCTGAAGAATGCCAAGGGTAAATTGCCGCTGCCCGACGGCTCACTCAGCGCGCAACTTGAGGCGCAAGGCTTTATTGTACTGCCGATGTTGCCTAGCCATATTGAAGCGGTACGCGCCTTGCAATGCGCACATAACGACCCGTTTGACCGCTTACTCATCGCACAAGCACAACACGAAAAACTCAACTTACTCACTCGCGATAGCGTTATTTTGGGCTTAGGGCTGGCGAGTGTTTTACAAGGGTAAGCCGAAAAATTGGCGAACTTGATATACTGTTAGACCACATACGCGACAACATGGAACTTTGGGAGAGGAAATGAACGAGATGGAACAGCTACGCTTCAATATGATAGAGCAACAAATTCGTCCTTGCGACGTATTGGAAATGCGCATTTTGGATTTGTTGAAGCAGGTTAAGCGCGAGCATTTCGTGCCTGCCGCGCAACGCAGCTTGGCGTTCTTCGATATGGACATTCCGCTCGGTTTTAATACCGCAATGTGGCAGCCCAAATTAGAAGCGCGCGTGGTGCAAGAGTTGCATGTCACCAAAGCCGATCATGTTTTAGAAGTTGGCACGGGCAGCGGCTATTTAACCGCGCTGTTGGCGAGTTTGGCGGCGCATGTGACCTCAGTTGAAATTGTTCCTGAGCTGCATGTATTGGCGCAACAAAATCTAGCTGCGCATCATTTTGACAACATCACCTTGGCAGTCGGCGACGCTTCGCAAGGTTGGGGCAATGAGTTGTATGACGTGATTGTATTGACCGCTTCTACGCCAGTGTTGCCGACAGCCTTTCAAAACAGTTTGAAAACCGGCGGACGCATGTTTGCCATTGTCGGCGATGCGCCGGTGATGTACGCCAAACTGATTACTTGCATGGCGGAAGGCGTGTTCGAGAGCGTGACGATTATGGAAAGCAATGTCGCACCGTTGCAAAACGCGCAACAGCCGAAACGATTTGTATTCTGAAACTTAAACGCAGATTGCACTCAGCCGCGCGCACCTGTAGCATTAGAAGATTCTGATATATTGAGATGCTGACCATGAAATTAAAAGCCCTGTTTGTTCTGACGATGGTTGCCGCGAGCTCGACGGCACACGCCACTGATTTGCTTGATGTGTTTCATGCCGCGCAAGCCAGCGACCCTGTTATTGCAGCCGCAAAATCGCAGCGTCAAGTGGGTGAAGAAAAGCTCACACAAGGGCGCGCGCTGATGTTGCCGTCGGTAAATTTATCGGCCAACACCACTTATAACGACAACACCACCCAATACACGGGTGCAACGCTGTTTAAGAGCGGTAACTATCGCTACAACACCCACGGCTACAATTTGAATTTGGTACAGCCCTTGTTCCGCGAACAAAGCTGGGCGGTGTATAGCCAATCGCAATTGCAAGATGCCATCGCCGCAGCGCAATTACAGTCCGCGGAACAAGACTTAGTGTTGCGCAGCGCGCAAGCCTATTTCGACGTGCTGGCAGCCGACGACGGCGTGCAATTAGCCGAAGCGCAACAAGCCGCCATCACCGTGCAGCTGGCGCAAGCCAAGCGTAATTTTGAAGTCGGCAGCGCGACCATCACCGACAGTCAGGAAGCGCAAGCGCGTTTTGACATTACCCACGCGCAACTCATCGCGGCACAAAGTAATTTGGAAATCAAACGCCGTGTATTGCAACAAATTACCAATGTTGCCCCGACCGATTTGAAACGCCTAGCCGAGCCATTCAAAGCGGACGCGTCGGGCGTTGATTTGAATAAAGCTATAGAAGCGGCGCAAGCCAATAATCCACAACTAAGTATCGCCAAAGCCAGTGCCGAATTGGCCGACAAAGAAGTCGATCGCAATCGCGGCGGTAATTATCCGACCTTAGATTTAGTTGCCAATTACGGCAAAGCCATTGCCAGCGGCGGCTCGTTTGGCGTGGGCAGCGACACGCGCAACGCCAACATCGGCGTGCAATTAAACGTGCCCTTGTTCCAAGGCGGCGCGACTAATTCCAAATGGCGCGAAGCCGAAGCCAACCGCGAACGCGCTAAACAAGAACTGGAAAGCGCGCATCGCAATGTCACCTTGCAAACCAGCCAAGCCTACTTCGGCGTAGTCAACGGCGCGGCGCAAGTGCAAGCTTTGCAACAAGCACTCGTGTCTAGCCAGAGCGTGTTGGACGCGACCAAAACAGGGCAATCGGTCGGTGTACGCACCAACCTCGACGTACTCAACGCCCAGCAACAACTGTTCGCCACCCGCCGCGATTTATACCAAGCCGAATACAACTATTTGGTCAGCCAACTGCGCCTCAAAGCCGCCACAGGTGATTTGACAGAAGACGGCGTGAGCGCAATCAATCAAGCCCTGAAATAATCCTAGCAGCCGCATTGACGAGTTACGCTAAGCCTGATTAAATGCACGTTCATTTTTTGAACGCACCTCACGAATGCTCGATTTATCTATCAGCTACAGCCTGCTCAAAACCCTGCAAGCGAATCCCGAACTTTCCCAACGCGAGTTGGCGAAACGCTTAGGTGTAAGTTTGGGCAAAGTGAATTTTTGTCTCAACGCCCTCATCGAGAAAGGCTGCGTGAAAGTGAACAACTTCCGCAACAGCGGCAACAAACTTGCCTACGCTTACCTGCTCACGCCCAGCGGAGTTGAGCAAAAAGCCCGCCTCACCGTCGAGTTTTTACAACTCAAATCGCAGCAATACGAACAGTTGCGCGGCGAAATTGCCGAGTTAAAACGCGAGCTATAACCCCATGCGCTTAAGCGAACAACAGCAAACCATCATCCGCACCAGCGTTGCTGCAAATTTTGGCGCGGATGCGGGCGTGTGGCTGTTTGGCTCTAGAGTCGACGATTACAAGCGTGGCGGCGATATTGATTTGTATATCGAGTCGGCAAGCGAAAATGCCGCGCAACTAATAAATGCCAAGCTGGCTTTGTTAGTCGCACTTCATCAACAGCTAGGCGAACAAAAAATTGATGTGGTGATTCGTCGCACCAACAGCGCGGCAGATTTACCGATATACCAAATCGCCAAAACAACGGGGATAAAACTTTCATGAGTATGGCGTACCGCGCACACTTAGAAACTTGCCAGCGTCATGCTGACAGGCTGCTCTGGGCGATGGCAGCTTTGCGTAGCCAGTTCCCGCTCACCGCCAGCGCGATTAAAGCCCTAAGTGATGCCGACTTGGCCATCCTCGATCAATTCTCAACGCGCTTTGCCAAGCTGCAAGATGCCATGGGCGCAAAGCTGTTTTCAGCCGTTTTGGAGTTGAGCAAGGAGACTGATAATTACCCTGCCTTTTTAGACAAACTGAATCAGCTAGAAAAAATTGGGGCGATTAAGTCCGCGACGCAATGGCTGACTTTACGCGAGATACGCAATCAATTTGCGCACGACTACCCAGATGATTCTGAATTGCAGGCAGCTATTTTGAATAAGGCTTATGCGCTCGCGAATGAACTATTAGCGGTGCTTGAACAGATCGAAAAGTTCGCCTCCGTTTATCTAACCACGAGTAGCAAACTGTAGTCATGCGCCTAAGCGAACCGCAACGAGTCAGAGGTAAATCATGCGTTTAATGCAGGAAGAACAATTAGCCATTAGCGCAGCCATTCATCAGGCGGATGTGGATGCGACCATTTATCTGTTTGGTTCACGCGTGGATGACTCCGCTAAAGGTGGCGATATTGATTTGTTAGTGCTGTCTAAAAAAATAGACTTAATGGCGAAGCTGGGTATTTTGGCGCAGCTGCACCAGAAACTCGGTGTGCGTAAAATTGACCTCGCTATCTATCCTGATTCAAGCAGCCCATTTCCTAGAATAGCCATGCAAACGGGGGTGAGGTTATGACACCCATAAAAATTGAGTTATTGCAAAATGAGCTGGCGGGCTTGCAGCTCGCCGCCCAGCACCTAACGTATTCCTTAGCTCGGTGTGACAATTTAATAAATCAGCAAGATTTATCACCCGAACAACTAGAAAGACTGGAATCACTTTCTAGCCGATTTGCGCGACTAGCTGATTTACTGGTACAGCGGATATTTCGCTTGATAGATGAAATTGAATTAACGGGCGGCGGCACTGTGCTCGACCGTATCTATCGCGCAGAAAAACGTGATTGGGCAACGGCTAGCGTGATGATTCAAATACGCGAATTAAGAAATCTCATCGCTCACGAATATGGCAATGACAAAATGCCTGAGATTTATCGCGCAGTTACTACGCTGTCGTTACCTCTGCTGAGCGTTGTACCCAAAGTGCTGGCTTACGCTAATGAGATGATTCGGAAATATCCAATATGAATGACGCTGCGACTATAAAACCATGCGCCTAAATGACCAACAACGCAGCATCATCCGTAACAGCGTCGCTGAAAATTTTGGCGCGGAGGCCGTGGTGCGCTTATTCGGCAGCCGTGCTGATGACAATCAGCGCGGTGGCGATATAGATTTGCTAATTGAAACCCAGCAAAGCGATGTGGATAAATTAGTCCGCGCAGAATTGTCCATGCTTGCCGATTTACAGACACAACTAGGCGAACAAAAAATTGATGTTTTGCTCGACTATCCAACGCGCCAAACGCGTTCCGCGATTTTCAGCATCGCAAAAAAAACCGGGGTTGTGTTATGACGAATCAAGTTGCATTACTGCGTCTGCAAGACGCATGGCGCGAATGCGAGCGCAACGACTATCATTTACGCCACGCCTTAAGCTCATTAGCTGCAACGATGCCGATGACAGCAGAAAAATTTCAGTATCTAAACGATGACCAAGTGCAAAGTTTAGATCAGTTTATTTTGCGTTTTAGTAAGCTACAAGATGCAATGGGCGGGCGATTATTCCCCTCCATATTGCAATACCTGCAAGAACAATATGAAGAACGCCCTATGCTGGATAAACTCAATCGCTTAGAAAAACTGGGGTTTATTCAGCGCGCTGAGGATTGGCAAGCGATTCGCATGGCGCGTAATAAATTTGCCCACGAGTATCCAGATGACTTTGTTAAAAATGCTGCACTTATCAATCTAGCTATTGTAGTTGCGACTGAAATGCATCAATTATTGCTCGCCATCCAGGTCAAATTTAGCCACGAGCATCCCAGCCTAGCGTTAGATATGCTGCTGGATAATCGCAATATCGTGCGTAAGTAATATGCTTAATTCAATTCAATTGCTTCGTGCGATCGCAGCTTGGGTTGTGGTCGGGCATCACTTCATGCAAATTTTGCACGGCACAGGTGAAGCTGGTTTTGTGGGTGGTCTGTTTTCAAAATATGGTGCACTGGGCGTGGATTTATTTTTCGTGATTAGTGGTTTTGTTATTTATCATGCAACAGTTGATAAACACATATCACCAACACGCTTCTTGGTGATGAGGCTTATACGCATTGTCCCCGCCTACTGGTTTTTCACTTTAACGACTGCTATCATTTTATACTTTTCGGCAAAATTTATTCCACTTACTCAGTTGGAAATTGGATTCCTATTAAAGAGTTTATTATTTATCCCTGCGAGTAATCCATCGGGGATTGGTTTTTTCCCGTTATTGACACCAGGCTGGTCTCTGAATTTCGAAATGGTTTTTTATGTGATTTTTGCGCTAGCCTTGTTGGCATCAAACAGCTACCGTTTTTTAGTTCTATTTGCGGGCGTAACTTTTTTGCAATGGATTGCACCAGTACTGGGTTCACCATGGACATATTTCCATAACACTATCGTTTTTGAATTTTTACTGGGTGTTGCTGTTGCTGTTATATATAGGAAGGGTTGGCTTAATAGCCTAAACATAGCTCACTCAGTGTTTTTGTTAATATTCGCCATCGCCATCATCGCCATTAAAGGTGGCGCGCATCACTACTTGTTTGCGGGTGTGCCATGTGTGTTAATTGTCATCGCTGCATTGGCACAGGAGCAACATTTCGCAAAAAAATCATTTTTTATTGAGTTAGGAAATTGGTCTTACTCAACGTATCTTTGCCATTTGTTAGTGTTGAGTGTGGCTAATTATTTGTTGGTAACTTACGCTTTACCGATAAATATGATTTTGGTGTTGGTTGTGATGACTGTGCTGCTTTTGTCCATGACGAGTTTCACTTTAATTGAGCAGGGCTCTTCAGCTTGGCTAAAGAGCAAGCTAAATCGCTGGAGTAGCAAATGAGATATTCACTTTCAAAAATTGACCAATTTCGCTTTGGGGTGGTTACCGCAAAACTAAATATCGAAGCTGGCGGTGAGATTGCGGAACTATTTGCCTCGGCTAGCAAAAATCAAGTTGAGCTAATGATTATTAGGGTATTAGCTGATAATTTGACTGTCGTGCAGGAACTCGAAAACGAAGGCGCATTTCTGACGGATACCTTGGTGTATTACAAAAAAAATGAGATGCAGCAATGCTCGGAGAACTTACCTCAAGGGTACGTCTCACGTGTTGCAACCCCCGCAGATGCAAGCAGACTTGAAGTCGTTGCACTAGCGACCTTTGCCGGCTATTTTGGGCATTACCATTCTGATTCACACTTAAATAAGCGTGATTGCGATTTGGTGTATTCATCTTGGGCTGCCGCATCTTGCACTTCAAAAAATGTAGCCGATGCAGTTTTGCTCATAGAAAAAAATGATGTAATTGCTGCGTTTGCCACAATAAAAACGACGAGTGAGGGTGAGATTGAAGGCGTGCTTTTTGGAGTTGCGCCAGAACATCGTGGCAAAGGTTTACATTCTTCACTGATGACTATCAGTCAGAACTGGGGTGTTAAAAATAAGTACAAAAGCATGATTACATCCACGCAACTTATCAACACGGCGGTACAAAAAAATTGGTGCAGGCTAGGATTTGAGCCTGTTAAAAGTTATTACACTTTTCATAAGTGGTTTAAGTGAGAGTTACGTTATGACAAAAAAAAATATTCCGTTTAATAAGCCCTATTTACATGGGCGTGAGCTTGTTTATATTGCGCAGTCAGTTACCTCTGGGAAAATTTCCGGTGATGGTGTTTTTACCAAGAAAAGTCATGAGTATTTTGAGGAGCGTTACAACTTTAAAAAAGCCTTGCTTACAACATCATGTACGGATGCGTTAGAAATGGCGGCAATTTTGTTGGGAATTAAAGAGGGGGATGAAGTGATTTTGCCTTCATTTACTTTTGTATCTACCGCAAATGCTTTTGCCTTGCGTGGAGCGAAGCTAGTGTTTGCAGACAGCTATTCTGATAACCCAAACATTGATCCCGCACAGATTGAAGCTCTCATTAGTCCTAAAACAAAGGCGATAGTCGTCGTTCACTATGCGGGTGTTGCTTGCGACATGGGGCGAATCATGGCAATAGCCGATGCCGCTGGTGTTCCAGTTGTGGAAGATGCGGCGCAGGCGATTGATTCGTATTACAACGGTAAGCCACTGGGTTCAATCGGCAGATTGGGCGCATTCTCATTTCATGAGACTAAAAATATCATTTCTGGTGAAGGTGGTTTGCTCGCAATTAACGACGAGCAATATATCAAGCGCGCAGAAATTATTCGGGAAAAAGGTACGAATCGGTCTTCATTTTTTCGCGGCGAAGTCGATAAATACGGTTGGGTGGATATAGGCTCATCGTTTTTACCTTCAGATATTATTGCCGCCTACCTGTTTGCCCAACTGGAGAGCCTAGATGTCATTCAGGCCAAGCGTAAAGCGGTTTGGCAGGCTTATTATGACGCGTTGTTACCTATTGCTAAAAGGTCGGGACGGTTTACCTTAGCCAATCTGCCAAGCTATGCCACTAACAATGCGCATATGTTTTATTTGGTTTGTGACTCTATCGAAACCAGAAGTGAGTTAATTGCGTCACTAAAATCCAAAGGTGTGCATGCGGTTTTCCATTATTTGTCTTTGCACAAAAGCGATTTTTATTCAGACAAGCATGATGGCCGTGAGTTGAAAAACAGTGATCGCTATACCGATTGCGTGGTGCGTTTGCCATTGTTTTTTGAATTGAGTGAAAGTGATATTTTGCGAGTCATTAGTGCCGTATCGGAATATTTTGGAAATTGAAAATCGTCTCCACAAATTGCTCTAGGAGAGCGAATTGAGCTGGTTGAAAGCCTCGCTAGCAACAGCAGCGGCTCAGATTTCCCGCATGATTGGGGGGCTGATTGTCATTAAAATTATCGCAGTTTACTTAGGTCCGGAAGGCTTTGGTCGTTTAGGTCACTTCATGAGTTTAATTGCGATTCTGACAGTTTTGGCTGGAGGAGGAATTTTGAATGGGCTTGTGAAGTATGTTGCCGAATATAAGAATACTCCGAGCAAGTTATACCCCTTTTTATCGAACGCTTTAGCATATTCGCTCATTTTTTCTTTGTGTATATTTATAGCGATTGCTGTATCAGCTAAATATATTTCATTGTTGCTGTTTGGGAGCGATGAGTTTACTCATTTGATTATATTCTTAGGCGTACTTCAGTTTTTTTACGGTATGGTGACGTACTGCAACGGTACGATAAATGGATTACGAGAAACCAAGACGTTCGCAAAAATTATCATCATCGGCACTCTAATCGGTGTTCCTTCCGCATATGTATTAGTCGTCTCTTACGGCTTTGCTGGTGCGGTTATTGCTTTAGCGATAATAAATGCCTGTCTGTTAGTGCCAGGGTTTATCGAATTTAGGAAATTAGATTTATTTCAGCACATTAAACTTGTCTTAAATAAACAGGATGCAGTTAGTCTTTCAAAATTTAGTGTGATGCAAATTTTCTCATTGATAACGCTGCCATTGGCGGAGATTTATATTAGAAATTTGATTATTCATGATGCGGGCTGGCAAGAGGCGGGGGTATGGCAAAGTCTTATGCGCTTATCTTCAGTCTATGTTGGGTTCTTTACCACCTTTCTTGCCGCATATTATTTGCCGACCTTGTCGGGCATATTGAATAAGCAAGCGGTTGTTAAATATGTGAGTAGATATGTTCTTGTAACAGGTGGTGTGTTTGTTATTATTGGCGTGATGGTTTATTTCTTCAGAGAGTTTGTTTTTTCTGTGATTTTTACCAAAGAGTTTGTTATTCCGGCTGAGTATGTGAGGTTCCAGCTCATAGGCGATTTTTTTAAAATCATGGCCTATGTGATTGGATTTTTATTGGTAGCCAAGGCGAAAGGACGGCTTTATATATTTGCCGAGTTGATACAAACAGCCTTGTATTTGGGTGTTACTACATGGCTGGTTAAAATCGGCGAAATCAGCAAGGTATTTCCCGCCTATGCCTTATCTAATTTCATGTATTTTTCGATCTGTATTTTTGGACTGTGGTGGTTTCAGTATGTCTCCATCGAACGCAACACATCACAAACTTAGGAGCATTTTTTGGGCAAAGACATAAAGTTGTCGGTCGTGGTTTCTTGTTACAAACAAGAAAACTATATTGCCGAGTGCTTGAACAGTATCCTGATGCAGGAGGTTAATTTTAGCTACGAATTAATCATTGCGGACGACTACTCGCCCGATAACACACGGGACGTTATTAACCGGTTCGCGCTCAAATATCCGGACAAAATAAAACTCTTGTTTCAAGAGGCCAATGTCGGTGCTGCCAGAAATTATATTGCGGTACACAATCTTGCGGCGGGTAAGTATGTCGCTCATTTTGATGGCGACGATGTCATGCTACCAGGCAAGTTGCAAATGCAAGTTGATGTGATGGAGCAAAATCCAGACTGCAATATCGTCTTTCATCGCGCGCGATACTTTAGTGATGACCGCAGTTATGAGGCAGAAACTGGCAGCCTATTTCGGCTTGGTGAAACTATTTTCTTTACGCCGCAGGAGTTGGCTCGTTGGGGGACGATTGCCGTCCATAGTTCCTATACCTATAGGCGATCAACCAGAAAAACGAGGGAATATTCACAGGACTTTATGGAGTGGTTCTACGCAATGGAATCGCTCTTGGAAGGCGGCGTGGGGGCTTATATAAACCAAGTGTTGGTCGAATATCGCTGTAACCCAGCGGGAAGCGCGTACTTATCTAGCGAAGCAGGGCGTGAAAAAGCCTACTTGATTATCATTCGTCATGTAACAGAATATTTTAATCAGATTCCAGGATTGCGTTCAGATCTCTATGCTCACCAGTTAATTAATACTGCCATGTACTTAAAAAACATCAGAAACCCCAGGTGGCATATGTTGAAATTTTTTTTCAAGAATCTAAAATATTTCCGGATACAAAAAATTGTAGAAAGTGTGCGAGTTAGAAAAATGGTGGGCCCATCCACAAAGATTCGTTAATTGTATGAATTCGAAAGAGGATGGCCTGATATTTAATAAGTTAAGTGGGATTAAATATCTCATTATTTTATTTTTGCTCGTGGGTTACTCAAAAATCCCATATCTGGGAATACCTGTGGCGTTAGTTTTATTGGTGTTTTATTACAAAGATGTAATTTCAACATTAAGCGACAAGACTTATTTTATTCAGGTGGGGGTGATTTTTTTATTTGGCATTTATTGCGGCATTCGGGTATGGCTTGAGCACAGCTCAACCTTACAGGACTTAAATTTTATTGTTACCTTGTTATATAAGGCACTAACGGCAATTTTCATTGCACAAGCATTCTTCGCACTACTAGAAAAAGATTACAAGTTAATCTATCTGTATTTGGCTATTCAACTATCACTCATTGCCATCTCGGCATATTTCATTGAGGTATATGAATTTTTGTTGCTATTCCAAACTGAGGCAGCACGAAATGTTTTTGTGGAAACCTTTGGTTTAAGGTCTATGGGGTTCGGTGTGATTCATAATGAAGGAGTGGCATTTTTAGTTTTGATGTATGCATTCCTGTTACTTAAAGATAATTCCAGCATCCTTGGATTGTTTATGGCTCCACTGATGTATGTTTCAGCGTTAACTTCAAGAATGAGTTTGATTTTGATTGCGATGAGTCAGGCGATGCTATCGCCCGTTAAATTGATTATCTCTATTGTTGTAATTTGTGCGACGGTAATCTTCTTATTTGATACCTCATCTGGGCCTCTTTCCGAAGTATTCGAGCTCTATAATAATTTTATTGCGACAGGAGAGTTGCAGTCACGAAGTACCTCAGTTATGTCTGAAATGCCTTTTGTCCCAGATAATTTTATTACTTGGATGGTCGGCGACGGCAAGTTCATTGCAGATGATGGGTTTTATATGGAAACGGATTTGGGGTTTTCGAGGGTACTTTTTTTTGGTGGAATTTTTGGCTTGTTACTGTATGTATTAGTTTCTGTTTGGCCTTTATTTATTATCGACTATAGAAATAAAAATATATATTTCTACTTGTTTTTATTTAACTTATTGGCATATTTTGTAATTATCAATATCAAAGGAATAAATATTCAAAATTGGGCGTTCATAACATTTTGGCTTGTTTCAAAAAGCAATATATTTATGAGCAACAAAGCGGAATCTAGTGAAGAGACAATATTGAGATGCAACTAGCACAGTCAGGAGTCAAAAATTTGTTGGGTGTAAGAATTGCACGTATTTCTACCGTGCCATTTTTTGTGGTTACGCAGCTTAAAAGTCAATTAGCGGGGCTGGGGAAAGAAGGTGCCCAAGTGCTGGTTATTAGTAGTGATGGTTTAGAACTTGCTGCGCTGAATGATTTATTGGGAGTGCATTGTGTACCTATCGATATACCTCGATCTATCGCACCTATGCGGGATTTTGTTGGGCTTGTTAAGTTGTTTTTTTTGTTAAAGAGAGAGCGCATCCAGATTGTGCACTCGACTACGCCTAAAGCTGGTTTGTTAAGTGCAATCGCTGCGTTTCTTGCAGGGGTGCCGATACGCTTGCACACTTTTACAGGGCAGCCTTGGGTGAATATGCGAGGATTGAAAGGTTGGTTGGCGCGAAACAGTGACAAGCTCATTGGAAGATTGAATACACTCTGCTATGCCGATAGCCATAGTCAAAAAGACTTTTTAATTCAACAAAAAATAATTACGGCGAAAAAGATAGCGGTGATAGGAGCTGGCTCACTTGCTGGAGTGGATGTGCAGCGCTTTAATCGCGAAAAATTCTCGTTGCGTCAATGCGAAGAGTTGCGTGCTTCATTAGGCATAACAGCGGAAGCGCCGCTGTTATTGTTTCTGGGGCGTATTACAGTTGACAAAGGTCTGCGTGAGTTGCTGGAATCTTTCTCAAACCTGAAGGCATCAGGAAGTCAGGCGCACTTGTTATTAGTGGGGCCAATTGATACGACTAGCGGAGTGGCAGGACTGATTTCCCTGCAGGATATTGAGCGTATTGTGGATACCCATTGGGTGGATTACACCGATTCCCCAGAAGCTTATCTTGCGATAGCCGATGTGTTGTGTTTGCCAAGCTATCGCGAGGGATTTGGCACGGTAGTTATTGAAGCTGCCGCGATGGGTGTACCTACTGTTGGGACATCCATTTATGGTTTAACAGATGCGGTTGTGCAGGGAGAAACGGGCCTGCTTGTTGCGACGCAGAATGTGCCTGAACTGACTCAAGCATTAGAAAAAATACTGAACGATTCTCATTTGAGAATAAGTATGGGTGCGGCTGCTAAATTGCGCGTTCAGCAAATGTTTGATGCTAATAAAGTTAATCAACAACTTATAGATGAGTATCTTGTATTGTTGCAGAATCGAAATAAAGAGGCGGAACGGGTTAGCCTAAAGTAATTTGAAAGAGGAGTGCGATGATGTCAGAGATGCAGAAAGTAGCGAGTGCGCCAATAAATTTGCAAGATGTTGTGGATTTCTTTCGGCGTAACAAAAAAATAGTGACTTTTTTTTGCGTTGCTGGGTTGATGTGTGCTGTGACGTATCTGGTTATTACACCTAAAAAATATGAAGCGCGTTGGCAATTGCAAATGGCGCTATTTGGTAACAGCAACAGCAACAGCAACAGCAACAGCAACAGCAACAGCAGTAATAGCGAAGAACCAGAAGCCTTGGTGCAACGCCTCCGTTCTCCTACAACATATTCTGCTGCTGTACGTCAGGTTTGTGGTCTTGTTGATGAGCATATTATGCATGATTTTTTGGATGATGATTTTGATGTTCGTGTGGTCAAAAATGTGAGCACGTCAGTTGACATGAAGCTTCGTGCAGCCAGCATTTCGCTTGCCAATAAATGTGCAGAGGCAATGGTCGGGATGATTACAGCACAGCAAGCAACGATAATTGGAGAGCGCATGGCGGGGCGGAATGAGCAGCTCCAACAATATCAACGCGCCTTGCAGGATGAGCAACAGCAACTTGCGATGATTGCTAATTCAGAATTGGGGCGATTTGGTTATTTAGCTAAACTCGATAAGATAAGTTGGTTGCGCACCCGTATTGATGGATTGCAAGAAGAAGCTTTTTTATCGTTAAAACATCCTGCTAAATTAACCACTCCTATTTATGTAGCGAATCAGCCTATTTCGCCTAAACCATTTTTAATCATGTTAATGGGATGCTTTTTAGGTTTAACGCTTGGCATTTTGTTTGCCTTGTTGCGTAATAATTTAGGTAAATCTTCTTAAGAAAATAACATGACAACATTAGTGACTGGCGCTAACGGTTTTGTCGGGCAGGCATTGTGCGCTGCGTTGCGCGAACGGGGAGAAATTGTACGTTCGGCGGTGCGGGTAGCGCATGATGCGAAGCAAGTTACTGTCGGTGAGATTAACGCAAACACTGATTGGACGAAGGCTTTACAAGGCTGTGCTACGGTGATTCACCTCGCGGCGCGTGTGCATGTGATGAACGATACCTCGTCTAATCCTTTAGACGAGTTCCGCAAAGTTAATCTGCATGGCACTGAAAATTTAGCGCGGCAGGCGGCAGCGGCAGGTATTAAGCGTTTTGTCTATGTCAGCTCTATCAAGGTGAATGGCGAACAAACGACGTTGAAAGCATTTTCAGAAAGCGATATTGCAAATCCACAAGATCCTTATGGCGTTTCAAAGTGGGAAGCCGAGCAAGCGTTGCATCGCGTGGCGGCAGAAACAGGTTTGGAAGTGGTCATCGTGCGTCCGCCACTGGTTTATGGCGCAGGTGTGAAGGGGAATTTCATCAGTTTGTTCGCGGCGATTAACAAAGGCCTGCCTTTGCCGCTTGCGGGTGCGCACAATGCCCGTAGTTTGGTCTATGTCGGCAATCTAGTTGATGCGCTCATCACTTGCGCTACGCACCCGAATGCCGCAGGCAAAACTTATTTAGTCAGCGATCGAGTTGATGTTTCTACGGCAATGCTGGTGCGCGAAATCGCTGTTGCTTTGAATCGCCCTGATCGAAGTTTTTATTTTCCGCCTGCGGTGTTACGTGCTATTGCTGGCTTATTAGGCAAGTCAGCGCAAGTGGACAGACTGTTTGGCTCTTTGCAAATTGACAGCATCGCAATTCGTGAGGAGCTTGATTGGACACCACCCTATACCTTGCAACAAGGTTTGCAGGCCACGGCTGATTGGTATCGCAACACGACCGCCTGAAAAAATATTGGTTGATGAGATTAATTCGTATCTGCTTCAGCGAATTGCTGGACTGAAGTGTATATACGATAATTTTTTGCTGCACCCAAACAGCCGACTGAATACTCAGTCGGCTGTTTTCATTTTGCGCATTGTTTGCCTCAGGCGCGCCGATGTCTGTGCGCCAAAGCGATGCACCGCCAAACCGCACAAAATGCACGCGCCGCCTAGCCACACTTGCGGCAAAACTGCCTCGCCGTTGAGCGTATGTCCAAGCAGCAATGCCAGCACGGGGGTGATGAGATTGATCAGCGCGATGCGCCCCGTGTCCATGTGTTTGATGAGGTAGTAATAGAGTAAAAAACCCAGCACCGAGCCGACGCTGGCGAGGTAAATAATCGCGCTCAAGGCGCGGCTTGGAATCGCCTCTGGAATGCGACCGTCAAATAGCCACCATGCGATAAGGAACACTGGCAAGGCGACGATTAACGAGCCAAACGTGGTGGCTAAGGGCGGACTATTGTCGCCGACTTTTTTAATCCAGACCAAGCCTAACGCCTGCATCACCACGGCGAAAAATAATGCTACTAAGCCCGCTGTCGCGCCGACTGCCAAGCCGCCGCGAAATACCAGCAGCAAACCCAACAAGCCTAAACCCATGCCGAGTAATTTTTCGCGCGTCAACGATTCTTCTTTCAGCCACAGTGCCGCGCCCAAACTGCTAATCAGCGGCGAGATGCCGAACAGCAACGAAATCATGCCTGAGCTAACGAATTGCGCCGACCAGTACGCCAACACCATGGTGCCCGCCATGCTCAAACCGCTGGCGAGATAGCTGTGCAAGGCGCGCTGATGTACGGGCAAACGAACGCGTAACACCGCTAGCAAAACCACACACAGCAACACGCTCAAGCACATGCGCGACAACACCGCGAAGCTAAATCCCGCGCCTTGCGCGCTCCATTGAATGGCGAGCGGGGTGGTGGACCAAATCAAAATCACGGCAAAAAAAGCGAGCGGCAGCGGCATGGAAAATCTTTCACGAGTGGTAAAACGAAGCGGCGGATTATGGATAAAAATAGCGCGCGAGTGCGGAGATTCGCAAAGAATTTTGCTGTGTCTGTTAAAATTTTAGGATGAGCAAAAAATTATCGTTAGACAAAATCCTGCAATCACAAGGCTTTGGCACGCGCAAATGGTGTGCCGAGTTAATCGCTGATGGCGAAGTCAGTGTCAATGGCAGCGTAGTGCGCGATGTTCGCGCCAGTGTTGCGACGGACGGGCTGCAATTCGAGATTTTTGGCGAGCTGTGGGTCTATCACGAACACGTTTATATCGCGCTTAACAAACCCAGCAACTATGAATGTTCGCGCAAAGCCAGCCATCATCCAGGGGTATTGAAGCTATTGCCGGAGCAGTTCGACCGTCGCGATGTGCAGCCCGTGGGTCGCTTGGATCACGACACCACCGGGCTGTTGCTGATGTCGGATGACGGGCCGTTTATTCATAAACAATCGTCGCCGAAATATCATGTGCCGAAAATTTATGTCGCGACCACGCACGAGGCCGTGAACGATGAGTTAGTTGCGGCTTTACTTAAAGGGGTGCAGCTCAACGACGAACCTGCGCCACTGGCGGCGGTGAGTTGTCGCAAGGTTGGCGAATACCAAATCGAAATCGTGTTGGCGGAAGGTAAATATCATCAAGTCAAACGTATGTTGGCAGCGGCGGGCAATCATTGCGTCGCGTTGCAACGTGCGCAAATTGGCAAGTTGACCCTAAGCGATTTAGCTTTGGCGGAAGGTGAGTGGTGTTATTTGAGCGCGGCGCAGCGTGCCTTATTAGTCGCTGATTAAATCCCCTAGACAGTGCTAAGATGCGTACCGCCGCAGTTGGGCATCCTTTAATTTTTCGAGATCAATAACGCCATGAAAAAATCCAATTTACTGTTGTTAGCCCTGCTCGCTACGCTGGCAGCCTGTTCACCAAAACCTTCCACTGAAGAAGTGGCTGCGCAAGTCAAAATCGCTTTAGAAGCCGAAAAAGCGCAACAAGCCGCTCAAGACAAATTAGTCGAAGAAAAAGTCCAGGCTGCTTTAGCAGAAGAAAAAGCCAAGCAAGCTGCGGCCGCACCTGTCGCAGCACCCGCGCCAGTTGCAGCACCAGTTGCGGCTCCTGTGAAAAAAGCCGCTGCTAAACCTGCACATGCCGCCGCACCAGAAAAAAGCAACGCGCCCATGAAGCCCGTTTGCAGCAATTGCGGCGTGGTCTTGGCGATCAATAAAGTGGAAGAAGCGGGCAAAGGATCGGGCTTAGGCGTAGTCGGTGGCGGCGTGGTCGGCGGCTTGTTGGGCAACCAAGTGGGCGGCGGCACAGGTAAAGATTTGGCAACCTTGGCAGGTGCAATTGGCGGCGCGGTCGCTGGCAATGCGATTGAAAAAAATGCCAAGAAAACCATCCATTACGACATCGTGGTGCGCATGAGCGATGGTGCTGAACGCACCTACCGTCAGGCGACTGAGCCCGCTTTGGCGAATGGCCAAAAAGTTAAAATTGACAACGACACCGTGATTGCCAACTAACGGGCATCTCGCAAAACCCAAATCTCATCGCGATGCGTCGTTACTCACAAAAAATTACTCCTTACATAGTCATCTATGCGTCGTCGTAATTTTTTGTTCCCGCCTTCACACGAAACAAGGAGCGCAAGCGACTATGTTTCATGGGGAAGCCCCTTGCGGGTTAGCCTCGCTTCGATATTTGAATTTTTCGAGACACCCGATTTAACCCGTTGAAAAAAGGAGCGCGAGCTCCTTTTTTATTGCCTAAAGCGTCAGCAAGCCCACCCGCTAATCTGCTATTGTGCGCGCCGAAAAATTCACCGAGAAAGCGACTCAACCATGTCCGAACAAGATTTATCAGCAGTTCATCGCGCCAAATTAAATTTAGAAACGGCACAAATGGCGTGGCGCGATATGCAGCGTTATTTTGCTAGCGGCATCGCCCTGTATGTCGCGCCAGAACTAGATTTAGTCGAAGTGGGCTGGCACATGTCGCAAGATAATGCCACGCAAATTCAGGCCTGGATGGCAACGCAACAATTTGGCAAAGTGCGTGACGAACAAGCCGCTGTTTGGTATGAGCAAGACGCGCTGTTGTGGACGGTGGTGGTGAGTCCGTGGGTGTTGGTGCAGCCGGTTAAATAAGCCTGCGCACACGACTGATTATTGTTAGTATCCGCGCCGCGTTAGAGGAGAGCAGCGCCGACGCATTTTTTAATCGTAGCTTTATCAATAAGGAAGCAAAATGGAAATCGCAACAACTGACTTAACGCAAGATCAAAAAAATATGGGGCTGTTATTGTGGATTTTGACGCTGTTTTTTGGCTTCATTCCTGGCTTGATTTTTTTCCTGACTAAAAAAGATGACGCTTACGTTTATGATCAAGCCAAAGAAGCTCTGAACTGGTCGATTACTGTCATCCTCGGCTATGTTGCAGGCATGATTCTGATGTTGGTATTGATTGGCTTCTTGGTCATCATGGCCGTAGGTATTGCACATTTGGTGTTTTGTATCATGGGTGCAATTGCTGCCTCTAGCGGCAAACCATTCCGTGTACCGTTTGCGTTACGTTTGATTAAATAAATCGCAACCGTAATGAAAAAAACACCCCAGCAGTTTTGGGGTGTTTTTTATTGGCTGGTCAGTTTTATTGAGCTGGTGTGGCGGGTTCAGCACTGGCTTCGAGAAACCCACTCGCACGAAACGTCAGCACCAAGGTATCGCGATGCGCATCCTCGGCGAGTGGCTGTATTGGCGTGGATTCGTGGATGACTTTTTGGTCGTCTAGCAGCACCAGCGTCCACGGCTCAGCAAGAGTAAAGCGTTGTCCGTTCGGCCCTTCGGCTTCAAATACACGGCTTTCGCCGCCGCTGACATTCACTTTATCGACCAACACAATCGCTACAAAATCTACACCGTCGCGATGCGCGCCTTCGGGCGTGGGGCGACCGATGCCGTGGCGCGTGTCGATGCGAAATTGATGTGCTTCGACGTACCAAGGCTGCGCGCCTTTGAGTGCGCTGCACACACTCGCCAGCGCAAGTAGCAGCTTGTCCCATGCCGCGTGCGCCAAGGTCTGCGCTTCGATTGCCTCGAACAAACGGTGCATCCCGCCGTGTAAGGCGTTGTAAGACAAGGGTTGGTAATGGGCACGATGTGCGACGCGTTCGATGTGCGCTGCGCGAATAATGAAGGAGGCGTGGCGGCGACTGCGATAGCGTCCGCCATCTTTGAGAAAAGCATCAGGCGGCAGCTGATTCCAGCTGTCTTTTAGCGCGTCAAATTCGGCTAACGACGCGCCGCTTAGGGCGGCTAAATCCGCGTTACGCAACACCGCGTAGCCTTGATTGCTCAAGGCGGGTGCGAGCTTGTGCGAGGGAGGTGAAATGAGGGGCGAGAATCGGAATCGACATAGCGGCAGTAACGGCTTATCGCTGTAGCAAAATTTCCAGTACGAACTTGCTGCCCAAATAGGCAATCAGCAAAAAGGCAAAGCCGCTGACCGTCCAACGCACCGCGATGCGACCGCGCCAGCCGTGGCGGACATGTCCCCACAACAGCGTGGCGAACACTAACCAAGAAATAATGCCGAACAGCACTTTGTGATTGAACTGCGCGGCTTTGCCGAAAATTTGCTCACTGAAAAACACACCTGATGCCAGCGTCAAGGTAAGCAGCACAAAGCCAATCGCGATGATTTGAAACAGCAAGCGTTCCATGCTGAGCAGCGGCGGCAGGTTGCGCAATACGCGCGGTAGGGTGTGTTGATGCAGGCGTTTTTCGACTTGCGAAATCAACACCGCATGGAACACCGCGATGGTGAATAAGCTGTACGCCAACATCGCCGCGCTGATGTGCGCCGTGAATGCCAAGGTGTGCGTGTGCGTGAGCAAATGTTCGCTAGGGAATAGGCTAGGCAATACGGCGGCGAGGGCGGCAACAGGCAACACTAAAGTGAGCAATGCGCCTATCGGATAAAAGAAGCGCGCCAGCCAGTAAACACACAAGGTCAGCCAAATAATCAGCGACAGCGCGTTGAGCAAAGCAAAATCAAATCCGCCATTGGCGAACATGTCGCTGCTCAATAAATAGCCATGCAGGGCGAGCGGGATCAGTAGCGCGTGACCAATCGTTCCGCGACTGGCGGGGTCAGTTGTGCCGCTGTGTTGGGCGCGCCAAAAATACACGGACAGCCCCGCATAGCTTAGAAAAATAACGATAGCAATAAGAAGGTTGGGCATTTTTTTTCAGGATGTTTTAGACTTCGCGGATTCTACCTCATCAAACCTGCATTGCTATGTTAGACAACCTCACTCAACGCCTCACTGGCGTAATTAAAAACCTGCGCGGACAAGCGCGTTTATCCGAATCGAATATCCAAGATGCGCTGCGCGAAGTGCGCATGGCCTTGCTCGAAGCCGACGTTGCCTTGCCTGTGGTTAAAGACTTTATCGCGCAAGTCAAAGTGTCGGCTCTCGGTGAAGAAGTGGTTGGCAATCTCAATCCTGGGCAAGCTCTGATTGGCGTAGTGCATCGCGAATTAACCAAGCTGATGGGCGAACATAACGACGCGCTAAATCTCGCTGCCGTGCCGCCCGCTGTGATTCTGATGGCAGGCTTGCAGGGTGCGGGTAAAACCACCACCAGCGGCAAGCTGGCAAAACTGTTGCGCGACCAAAACAAGAAAAAAGTATTGCTGGTCAGTTGCGATATTTATCGCCCTGCCGCGATTGAGCAATTGCGCACCTTGGCGAAGCAATTGGATATAGATTTTTTCAGCTCTGACATTACGCAAAAGCCGCAAGACATCGCCTTCGCCGCGTTGGATTTCGCGCGTAAACATCACCATGACGTGCTGATCGTCGATACCGCAGGTCGCCTCGCAATTGATACCGCGATGATGGCGGAAATTAAAGAATTGCACACGCTGCTCAAGCCGATTGAAACGTTGTTTGTGGTCGATGCGATGACGGGACAAGACGCGGTAAATACCGCCAAAGCCTTCGGTGAGGCATTACCCTTAACCGGTATTGTGCTGACCAAATTAGATGGCGATGCGCGCGGGGGTGCGGCATTGTCGGTGCGCCATGTCACGGGTAAGCCGATTAAATTTATTGGTGTCAGCGAGAAATCCAACGGACTGGAAGCTTTCCATCCTGAACGCATGGCATCGCGCGTGTTGGGCATGGGCGACGTGCTGTCGCTGATTGAAGAAGCGCATCGCGAAGTCGATCATGTCGAGGCGGAAAAGCTCGCTAAAAAAATGCAGACGGGCAAGGGCTTCGATCTCAACGATTTCAAAATGCAGATGGTGCAAATGCGCAAAATGGGCGGTATGTCGGCGATGATGGACAAGCTGCCCGCGCAAATGAGTCAAGCGGCAGCAGGTGCGAAAGTCGATGACAAATCTATCTATCGTCTCGAAGGCATTATCAACTCCATGACCCTAGCGGAACGCAGCAAACCCGAACTTATCAAAGCCTCACGCAAACGCCGCATCGCGATGGGCGCGGGGGTGCAGGTGATGCACGTTAACCAATTGCTGAATCAATTTGAGCAGACGCAAAAGATGATGAAGCTGTTCAGCAAAGGCGGCGGTATGGCGAAAATGATGCGCAGCATGGCGGGCAAAATACCCGGTATGCGCTAACAACTTTTTGTCCACAGATTACGCAGATGAACGCAGATTAGATTTTGGTTTTAATCCATTTAATCTGCGTAATCGGTGGACAGATTTCTGATTTTTTTAACTTATTTAATTTAACTAACATGACTATTAAAGCCATTATTTTTGACGTGGACGGCACGCTTGCCGATACCGAAGACGGACACCGCAAATCGTTTAATCAAGCCTTTGCAGACGAGGGTTTGGATTGGTTGTGGGATGTCGCGATGTACGACAAACTGCTCAAAGTCACGGGCGGAAAAGAGCGCATTAAATATTTTGTCAGCGATTTTTTACAGGGCTATGACAAACCCGCCGACTTCGACGAATTCGTAAAAAATCTACACGCGGTGAAAACCAAACACTACACCACCATGTTGGCAGCGGGCAGTATTCCCTTGCGTCCCGGCGTGAAGCAGCTTATCGAACAAGCGCACGCGGCAGGCATCACGCTGGCGATTGCCACCACCACCACGCCACAAAATGTCTCGGCATTATTGGAAGTCGCGCTGGGTAAAGATTGGCAAAAATATTTCTCCGCTAACGGTTGTGGCGACATCGTCCCGCACAAAAAACCCGCACCCGATATTTACTTTTGGGTAATGGAAAAACTGGGCTTAACGGGTGCGGACTGCATCGCGCTGGAAGATTCCGAAAACGGTCTGCGCTCCAGTTTGGCAGCGGGTATCAAGACTTATGTCACCATCAATCACTACACCCGCAATCAAGATTTCACTGGCGCGGCAGCGGTGTTCGATGACTTGAGTGACTTGGCGAATTTCTACCAAGTGAGCGGCTTGAAACTCACAAAATAATGGGTGCGGTTGTAGGAGCGAGTCTGTCCTGCGTTACATCGAAGGGCTTGCTCCTAGCAAAACATGCCGCACCGCCCGATTTTGGAATTTTCCGATTTGCATCTATAATCCGCGCCCTCCGAGGGGTGCTGCAACGGTTACGCCGTCAGGCTCGGACTCTTAAAGCAACTGCACCCATTCATTTAACCTTTTATGAATGGAGCTGCTATGAACGCTGCAACAAAAACTTTCACTGACTATATTGTCGCCGACATGTCCCTCGCCGCTTGGGGTCGCAAAGAACTCGCGATTGCCGAAATCGAGATGCCGGGTCTGATGGCAATTCGTAATGAATACGCAAAATCACAACCGCTTAAAGGCGCGCGCATTACTGGCTCGTTGCACATGACCATCCAAACGGGTGTGTTGATTGAAACGCTGGTAGCACTTGGCGCGGAAGTGCGTTGGGCTTCTTGCAATATCTACTCCACACAAGATCACGCTGCCGCTGCCATCGCCGCGACTGGCACGCCAGTATTCGCTGTTAAAGGTGAAACTTTGGTTGATTATTGGGACTACACACATCGCATTTTTGAATGGGCGGATGGCGTTCATTCCAACATGATTTTGGATGACGGCGGTGATGCGACTTTGTTGTTGCATCTGGGTGCGCGCGCAGAACAAGATGCGTCGTTGTTGAACAATCCTGCTTCGGAAGAAGAAATTTGTTTGTTCAATTCCATCAAAGCAAAATTGGCGACAGACAAAACTTGGTACTCGGTACGTCTGGCTGCAATCAAGGGCGTGACGGAAGAAACGACTACCGGCGTGCATCGTTTGTATCAAATGTTTGAACGCGGCGATTTGAAATTCCCTGCGATTAACGTCAACGATTCTGTGACTAAATCTAAGTTCGATAATTTGTATGGTTGCCGCGAATCTTTGGTCGATGCAATCAAGCGCGCGACCGACGTGATGGTGGCGGGAAAAATCGCGATTGTGGCGGGTTATGGCGACGTGGGTAAAGGTTCGGCACAAGCTCTGCGCGCCTTGTCCGCACAGGTTTGGGTGACTGAGATTGATCCAATTTGCGCGCTGCAAGCAGCGATGGAAGGTTATCGCGTCGTGACCATGGATTACGCGTGTGAACATGGTGATATTTTCGTGACGGCAACAGGTAATTTCCATGTTATCAATCACGAGCACATGAAGAAAATGAAGAATCAAGCCATCGTGTGCAACATCGGTCACTTCGATAATGAAATTGATGTCGCTTCACTCAAGCAGTACACCTGGGACAACATCAAGCCGCAAGTCGATCATGTGATTTTCCCTGACGGCAAAAAGATTTTGCTGTTGGCAGAAGGTCGTTTGGTGAATTTGGGTTGTGGCACAGGGCATCCGTCGTATGTGATGAGCTCAAGTTTTGCCAATCAAACCATCGCGCAAATCGAGTTGTTCACCCGCACCAAAGATTATCCAATTGGCGTTTACACCTTGCCTAAACATCTGGATGAAAAAGTGGCGCGTCTGCAACTGACCACTTTGAATGCGCAATTGTCCGAGCTGACCGACGTGCAAGCGGCGTACATCAGCGTGGATAAAAATGGTCCGTACAAAGCTAATCATTACCGTTATTAACAGCGCGGTGGCATAGTCAGAGCACGATTTATATGGCCTCCTCACCTAACGAATTCTTAAGTTATGTGCTGGAGGCCATGTCGCATCGTGCTTTGGTGTCGGCGCGTAGAATGTTTGGCGGCTTTGGCTTGTATCGCGACGGCTTGATGTTCGCTTTGATTGTTCAAGACGAATTGTTTTTCAAAACCGATGCGGAGAATGTCGCGCAATTTGAACGAGCAGGTAGCCATCCATTTAGCTATCAAACTAAGGCACGGATTGTAAAAGTCGTGTATTGGTCAGCTCCCGCCGAATGTTTAGAGTCGCCTAGCGATATGAGTGACTGGTGTCAGTTAGGTTTCGCGGCGGCACGGCGTGCAGCCAAATCTTCTGCAAGGAAAGCAAAATGAAGTTGTTAATCATCTGGGCATTAAACGCATTGGCACTCATCGCCGTGGCGAACTTCGTGCCGGGCATCCATGTGGACGGTTACCCTGCCGCCCTGCTCGCGGCATTTTTATTGGGTTTGGTAAATGCCTTGATACGCCCGATTTTGTTACTGCTGACTTTGCCGATTACGTTACTTACGTTGGGATTTTTTATTTTCGTTATCAACGGCGCATTGTTTTGGTGGGTCGGTTCAAGCTTAAATGGATTCAGTGTCGATAGTTTTGGACACGGCGTATTAGGCGCGCTGCTATACAGTATTTTTACTTGGGCGTTGTCCGCAGCGGCCCAGCAGTTATTAGGGAAAAAATGAATACCTCTCATATTAGTTTTGAATTTTTCCCCCGCAAACGCCGGAAGGAATGGCAAAGTTGGCTGTTACACATAAGCAACTGGCAACCTTAAATCCTGAATTTTTCTCTGTTACTTTCGGTGCGGGCGGTTCGACGCAAGAGCGCACCTTGCAAGCCGTGACGCATATTCAAGCGCAAGGCTCACAAGTTGCGCCGCACTTGTCGTGTGTGGGTGCTACGCGGGAAAATATCCGCACTTTGCTGCAAACTTATCAGGCGCAGAATGTGCAGCGCATCGTCGCCTTGCGCGGCGATTTGCCGTCGGGTATGGGTAGCATCGGCGAGTTTCAATACGCCAACGAACTGGTGCAATTTATCCGCACTGAGACAGGCAATCATTTTCATATTGAGGTCGCGGCGTATCCCGAAGTGCATCCGCAAGCTAAATCGGCGCGCGACGACATGCTTAACTTCAAACGCAAAATCGACGCGGGCGCGAACTCGGCTATTACGCAGTATTTTTATAACGCCGACAGCTATTTTTATTTCGTCGAGCAATGTCGCAAGCTCGGCATCACCACCCCTATCGTGCCGGGGATTATGCCGATAATGAAGTTTTCGCAATTAGCGCGTTTCTCCGAAATGTGCGGCGCGGAAATCCCCCGTTGGATGCGTAAAACACTGGAAGGTTATGGCGACGACAACGAGGCGGTACAGGCATTTGGTCTGGATGTGGTAACCGCTTTGAGCGAAAAACTATTGGCGGGCGGAGCACCCGGTCTGCATTTCTACACCTTGAATCAAGCTGCACCGAGTATCGCAATTTTGCAACGATTGGGCTTATAAAATGAAATCACCTGAACTACTTTTGCCTGCGGGCACGCTCGAAAAAATGCGCACTGCTTATGCCTTTGGCGCGGATGCTGTGTATGCAGGTCAGCCACGTTATTCTTTGCGCGCGCGCAATAATGAATTTAGCTTGGATAATTTACGCATCGGCATTGCTGAAGCGCGCACTTTAGGCAAAAAGTTATTTATTGCCAGCAATCTTATGCCGCACAACGCCAAAATTAAAACCTATATGGCCGACATGGAGCCCGTGATTGAGATGAAGCCAGACGCACTCATCATGGCTGACCCTGGCTTGATCGCGATGGTGCGCGAACGCTGGCCCGAAGTGCCGATTCATTTGTCGGTGCAAGCCAACACAGTGAACTACGCCGCAGTGAAATTTTGGCAGTCGTTAGGATTGACGCGCATTATTTTGTCGCGCGAATTGTCACTGGACGAAATCGCCGAAATTCGCCAAGAATGCCCCGACATGGAGCTGGAGGTGTTCGTGCATGGCGCGCTGTGCATCGCCTATTCGGGGCGTTGTTTGCTGTCGGGATACTTCAACCACCGCGACCCCAATCAAGGTACGTGTACCAATTCCTGCCGCTGGGATTACAAAGTTGCCGATGCAGAGGAAGATGCGACGGGCGACATTCAAAAAATTGATTTCGATTTTGACAAAGCGTTGGGTGCGTCGGGCTTATCCGATTGCGGCTCGCAACAGCGTCATCCCGCCGCCGACAAGGTTTATTTAATCGCGCGTCACGACCATCCGAACGAATTGATGCCCGTCATGGAAGACGAACACGGCACCTATATTATGAATTCCAAAGATTTGCGCGCCGTCGAACACGTCGAAAAACTAGCCAAAATTGGGATTGATTCACTTAAAGTCGAGGGTCGCACTAAGTCCATCTACTATGTGGCACGCACCGCGCAAGTGTATCGTCAGGCGATTGATGATGCGGTGGCGGGTCGTCCTTTTAATACGCAACTACTCGGCGCGCTGGATGCCTTGGCAAATCGGGGCTACACCGATGGCTTCTACGAACGCCATCACACTCACGAGCAGCAGAACTATATGCGCGGTCACTCTGAAAGTTTTCGCCAGCAATATGTTGGTGACATCGTTTCATGTGCGCATGGCTATGCCGAGATTGATGTGAAGAATAAATTTTCAGTCGGCGATAAATTGGAAATTATTCACCCAGCGGGAAACCATATCGTTGATTTAGCCTCGATGCGCAACATTAAAGGTGAAGCCTTAACGGTTGCCCCAGGTAGCGGACATAAGGTGCAGATACCGATACAGGGTGATATGACAAAGGGCATGGTGGCGAGGTTTCTTTAAGCTAGCAGAGCTTCAATATCGCGATGCCAATTACTAATGCCAGCCAACTATTAAAAAAATATTACGAAAAGAGTTGACGGAAAATTTTAGCTCTGTAGAATGCGCACCTCTTCAAGGCACTAGACGCAGCAAACGGCAGCTAAAACTGCTTAGTATTCAATAAGATGAATGCGATTTGCGCGGTGAGATGAAGAAAAGAAGTTGGAAATAACGGTTGACAAGATGTTTTGCTTCTGTACAATGCCGACCTCTTCGCTAGGTAACTAGCTGCTCTTTAATAAAATAGACAAACAACCGACGAGTGTAGGTGCTTGGTTTTTGGAGGTTTATCAGTCTTTCGAGATTGTTAAATTACTTTAAAAATAAGTAGTACTTACGCAAAGTCGAAAAGAATCATGTCAAATGATTCACTTTGAGTAAGACCGGTTCTGCAGAGAACCAAAACAGGTATTAAACTGAAGAGTTTGATCCTGGCTCAGATTGAACGCTGGCGGTATGCTTTACACATGCAAGTCGAACGGGCTTAGGGGCTTGCTCCTAAGTTAGTGGCGAACGGGTGAGTAATATATCGGAACATGTCCGGAAGTGGGGGATAACGTAGCGAAAGTTACGCTAATACCGCATATGCCCTGAGGGGGAAAGGGGGGATCGCAAGACCTCTCGCTTTCGGAGTGGCCGATACCGGATTAGCTAGTAGGTGAGGTAAAGGCTCACCTAGGCGACGATCCGTAGCTGGTCTGAGAGGACGACCAGCCACACTGGAACTGAGACACGGTCCAGACTCCTACGGGAGGCAGCAGTGGGGAATTTTGGACAATGGGCGAAAGCCTGATCCAGCCATACCGCGTGAGTGAAGAAGGCCTTCGGGTTGTAAAGCTCTTTCAGCCGGAAAGAAATCGCGTTGGTTAATATCCAGCGTGGATGACGGTACCGGAAGAAGAAGCACCGGCTAACTACGTGCCAGCAGCCGCGGTAATACGTAGGGTGCGAGCGTTAATCGGAATTACTGGGCGTAAAGCGTGCGCAGGCGGTTTGATAAGCCAGATGTGAAATCCCCGGGCTTAACCTGGGAACTGCATTTGGAACTGTCAGACTAGAGTATAGCAGAGGGGGGTAGAATTCCACGTGTAGCAGTGAAATGCGTAGAGATGTGGAGGAATACCAATGGCGAAGGCAGCCCCCTGGGTTAATACTGACGCTCATGCACGAAAGCGTGGGGAGCAAACAGGATTAGATACCCTGGTAGTCCACGCCCTAAACGATGTCAACTAGGTGTTGGGGAAGGAGACTTCTTTAGTACCGCAGCTAACGCGTGAAGTTGACCGCCTGGGGAGTACGGTCGCAAGATTAAAACTCAAAGGAATTGACGGGGACCCGCACAAGCGGTGGATTATGTGGATTAATTCGATGCAACGCGAAAAACCTTACCTACCCTTGACATGTCAGAAAGATTGCAGAGATGTGATTGTGCCCGAAAGGGAATCTGAACACAGGTGCTGCATGGCTGTCGTCAGCTCGTGTCGTGAGATGTTGGGTTAAGTCCCGCAACGAGCGCAACCCTTATCATTAATTGCCATCATTTAGTTGGGCACTTTAATGAGACTGCCGGTGATAAACCGGAGGAAGGTGGGGATGACGTCAAGTCCTCATGGCCCTTATGGGTAGGGCTTCACACGTAATACAATGGTCGGTACAGAGGGTTGCCAACCCGCGAGGGGGAGCTAATCTCAGAAAGCCGATCGTAGTCCGGATTGGAGTCTGCAACTCGACTCCATGAAGTCGGAATCGCTAGTAATCGCGGATCAGCATGTCGCGGTGAATACGTTCCCGGGTCTTGTACACACCGCCCGTCACACCATGGGAGTGGAATCTGCCAGAAGTAGGTAGCCTAACCGTAAGGAGGGCGCTTACCACGGTGGGTTTCATGACTGGGGTGAAGTCGTAACAAGGTAGCCGTATCGGAAGGTGCGGCTGGATCACCTCCTTTCTAGAGAAATCCAAAGGCTGAGTGCCTACACTCATCGGTTGTTTGTCGAAATATGTTCAGGGTCTGTAGCTCAGCTGGTTAGAGCACTGTGTTGATAACGCAGGGGTCGATGGTTCGAGTCCATCTAGACCCACCAGACAAGTAGTAAAGCACTTGTAGTAATCAATGGGGGTTTAGCTCATCTGGTAGAGCACCTGCTTTGCAAGCAGGGGGTGAACGGTTCGATCCCGTTAACCTCCACCAATTGGTCGTAAAGATTGGTGGTATAGAACGTTGGTAGTGTTTGTCGCAAGTGTCGTAAAACTCATATCTAAGCCACAAGGTTTACATATTAGCTTTGCTAATAGAAGTTCTTTAAAAATTTGGAAGAAGTAAAAACACGTGTTCACACACGGAGAGTGTGTCTCAATTCATTGAGATATAAAAGAATGTGTGAAACGTGTTGGGTGAATGATTGTATCAAGTTAGTCTTTATTAGTCATAAAGGCTAGACACAAACCTTTTTGCGAGTTGAGTTGAAAGACTTAATAAGTAACAAGGCAACAAAATGCGAAACACAATAACGCTTCAATCGCAAGATTGAGGGCTTAACGTTATAGGGTCAAGCGAATAAGTGCATATGGTGGATGCCTTGGCGATTACAGGCGATGAAAGACGTGTTAGCCTGCGAAAAGCGACGGGGAGTTGGCAAAAAGCTTTGATCCGTCGATGTCTGAATGGGGAGACCCGGCCTTTATAGGTCATTCCCTCCTGAATACATAGGGAGGGTAAAGCGAACCCAGGGAACTGAAACATCTAAGTACCTGGAGGAAAAGAAATCAACCGAGATTCCGTAAGTAGTGGCGAGCGAACGCGGAGCAGCCTGCAATTTTTAGCATTATTGTTAACCAAACAGTCTGGAAAGTCTGACCATAGTGGGTGATAGTCCCGTAGGTGAAAACAATAGTGTGGAACTAGGATTGCGACAAGTAGGGCGGGGCACGAGAAACCTTGTCTGAACATGGGGGGACCATCCTCCAAGGCTAAATACTCGTAATCGACCGATAGTGAACCAGTACCGTGAGGGAAAGGCGAAAAGAACCCCGGAAGGGGAGTGAAATAGATCCTGAAACCGTATGCATACAAACAGTGGGAGCGGACTTGTTCCGTGACTGCGTACCTTTTGTATAATGGGTCAGCGACTTACGTTCAGTAGCGAGCTTAACCGAATAGGGGAGGCGTAGGGAAACCGAGTCTGATAAGGGCGATAGTTGCTGGGCGTAGACCCGAAACCAAGTGATCTATCCATGGCCAGGATGAAGGTGCTGTAACAGGTACTGGAGGTCCGAACCCACTAACGTTGAAAAGTTAGGGGATGAGCTGTGGATAGGGGTGAAAGGCTAAACAAACTTGGAAATAGCTGGTTCTCTCCGAAAACTATTTAGGTAGTGCCTCACGTATCACTCTCGGGGGTAGAGCACTGTTATGGCTAGGGGTCTATTGCTGATTACCAAACCATTGCAAACTCCGAATACCGAGAAGTGCGAGCGTGGGAGACAGACATCGGGTGCTAACGTCCGGTGTCAAGAGGGAAACAACCCAGACCGCCGATTAAGGTCCCCAAGACATAGTTAAGTGGAAAACGAAGTGGGAAGGCTAAAACAGTCAGGATGTTGGCTTAGAAGCAGCCATCATTTAAAGAAAGCGTAATAGCTCACTGATCGAGTCGTCCTGCGCGGAAGATGTAACGGGGCTCAAACTATGCACCGAAATCGCGGATATATACCTAGTATATATGGTAGGAGAGCGTTCTGTAGGCCTGCGAAGGTGTCCTGTGAGGGGTGCTGGAGGTATCAGAAGTGCGAATGCTGACATGAGTAGCGATAAAGGGAGTGAAAGGCTCCCTCGCCGAAAGCCCAAGGTTTCCTGTTCAACGTTCATCGGAACAGGGTGAGTCGGCCCCTAAGGCGAGGCAGAAATGCGTAGTCGATGGGAAACAGGTTAATATTCCTGTACCTCAATGTAATGCGATGTGGGGACGGAGAAGGTTAGGCAAGCCATCTGTTGGAATAGGTGGTTCAAGCGTGTAGGGAGATCTCTTAGGCAAATCCGGGAGGTCAATTCTGAGGCGTGATAACGAGGTACTTCGGTACTGAAGTTGCTGATACCAAGCTTCCAAGAAAAGCCACTAAGCTTCAGTTATATTGAGACCGTACCGCAAACCGACACAGGTGGGCAGGATGAGAATTCTAAGGCGCTTGAGAGAACTCAGGAGAAGGAACTCGGCAAATTAGCACCGTAACTTCGGGAGAAGGTGCGCCCCGCTAGCGTGTAGGACTTTACGTCCGAAGCGCGATGGGGTTGCAGTGAAATGGTGGCTGCGACTGTTTAATAAAAACACAGCACTCTGCAAACACGAAAGTGGACGTATAGAGTGTGACGCCTGCCCGGTGCTGGAAGATTAAATGATGGGGTGCAAGCTCTTGATTGAAGTCCCAGTAAACGGCGGCCGTAACTATAACGGTCCTAAGGTAGCGAAATTCCTTGTCGGGTAAGTTCCGACCTGCACGAATGGCGTAACGATGGCCACACTGTCTCCTCCTGAGACTCAGCGAAGTTGAAATGTTTGTGAAGATGCAATCTACCCGAGGCTAGACGGAAAGACCCCATGAACCTTTACTGTAGCTTTGCATTGGATTTTGAATAGACCTGTGTAGGATAGCTGGGAGACTATGAAGTAGGGACGCCAGTCCTTATGGAGTCAACCTTGAAATACCAGCCTGGTGTGTTTGAGATTCTAACCTAGACCCCTAATCGGGGTTGGGGACCGTGCATGGTAGGCAGTTTGACTGGGGCGGTCTCCTCCCAAATTGTAACGGAGGAGTACGAAGGTATCCTAGGTACGGTCGGACATCGTACTGATAGTGCAATGGCAAAAGGATGCTTAACTGCGAGACTGACAAGTCGAGCAGATACGAAAGTAGGTCATAGTGATCCGGTGGTTCTGTATGGAAGGGCCATCGCTCAACGGATAAAAGGTACTCTGGGGATAACAGGCTGATTCCTCCCAAGAGTTCATATCGACGGGGGAGTTTGGCACCTCGATGTCGGCTCATCACATCCTGGGGCTGTAGCCGGTCCCAAGGGTATGGCTGTTCGCCATTTAAAGTGGTACGTGAGCTGGGTTTAAAACGTCGTGAGACAGTTTGGTCCCTATCTGCCTTGGGCGTTGGAAATTTGAAGGGACCTGCTCCTAGTACGAGAGGACCGGAGTGGACAGATCTCTGGTGTACCGGTTATCACGCCAGTGGTATTGCCGGGTAGCTAAATCTGGAAGAGATAACCGCTGAAAGCATCTAAGCGGGAAACTCGCCTTGAGATAAGATTTCCCTGGGGGTTCAACCCCCCTAAAGAGTCGTTCGAGACCAGGACGTTGATAGGTCAGGTGTGGAAGCGCAGTAATGCGTTAAGCTAACTGATACTAATTGCTCGTGAGGCTTGATCCTATAACATTAAGTAGAATCAGGATTCAGGAAACTGGATTCAGGATTCAGACGTGACGCAGTACAATCATTACCCAAAATTTACTTCTTCCAAATACCGTTTCTTGCGCAAGCTTGCAAAAGCAAGTTCAAGGAACAACAAACACGGTCAGTTGCAGCGCATCGCAACTAGCCTAACAGTTTGTCTGACGACCATAGCGAGTTGGTCCCACTCCTTCCCATCCCGAACAGGACAGTGAAACGACTCCGCGCCAATGATAGTGTGGTTCTTCCATGTGAAAGTAGGTCATCGTCAGACTCCTTACAAGCATTGCGCCCCGATAGAAATATCGGGGCGTTTTTGCATGTTTGAGTTAAATTGCCGCAAGGCTTTTTAACCCGTATCAGCTTATGGGTCGTTAGCTCAGCTGGTAGAGCAGCGGACTCTTAATCCGTTTGTCGCAGGTTCGATCCCCGCACGACCCACCAATATAAAAAAGCCCCACAGCAATGTGGGGCTTTTTTATTGCAGTATCTTTAATTTCGACGATGCAATTTTTAACCGTATAGCAAAATTTTTAACCACTTAGGTAGAAAATGCTTGCACAAAATTAGCGAGTTACGGTAAGTTGCGCCTTCGCAAAAATTGCGGCGTTGCTAAAATAAAAATAACCACAGACAGACACACGATGAAAATCATAATAAGTGCGGCTCAGGGGTTATTTTGCAAAACAAACATCGTAAGAATTTAGGTTTAACACCGCGTATTGTCGCCGTAGATTCGCGCGCCGTTATCAAGCAAACCATCACTCAGACCATTGTCCAGTCGGTCAACACCACTTTCCCTCACCGCATTACGCAATCCATCACCCAATCGTTTCAAGGATCTGAACAGCAGTTGATAAGCCAAACAATCGAGCAGACGGTCTGTTCGGCGCAACAACCTAGCGTTAGCCAAACCGTCACTCAGTCATTTGACGAGGACGCTCAACCGCTTGTCGAACAAACCATTGTGCAAGAAATCCCTGCCCAAGAGGACGAAAATGCCGGCACGCCCTGCACTGAAATTAAGCAAAGCGTAACGCAAAATATCGGTTCAACTATTCGCCAGTCGATTAAACAATCGCTACTGTTTGCCAGCCTCCTAGCAGCGCAAACAAACTGTTTGGGACTGGCGCAAGCAGAAGATTTGGCGGACTTTTCTTTAGCGCAACTACTCGATACTAAAGTTTCATCTGCCGCTAAATATGAACAAGAAAGCCGTAATGCTCCCGCTGCGGTGCAAGTGATTACCGCCGTTGAGATTGCGCAACATGGGTGGACTAGTCTTGCACAAGCGTTGAATAGTTTGCCTGGTTTGTATAGCAATAATGATCGCTTGTATGACTATCAAGGCGCGCGGGGGTTAGCGATTGCGGGTGATTACAACACGCGTTTGCTATTGCTAATTGACGGGCAACGCAATAACGATAATGTCTATGGGCAAGCCTTGCTCGGTTCAGAGGGCTGGTTGGATATGAGTGTGATTGAGCGCATTGAATATATTCCAGGACCCGGTTCTGCCTTGTATGGCTCGAACGCGATGTTTGGCACAATTAACGTGATTACCAAACACGCGACGACAATGCCGCAGCGGCAAATGGGTGCGCTGGTCAGCAGTGGCGGCTTAACGGGCGTGAATGTGCTGGGCGCGCATCGCCACGGCGAGACAGGCTTGCTGTTGCAATACTCGCAACAGCAACAAGCGGGACGCAATCAAACTTATAACAATGCGCAAGGTTTATTGGTGCGTAAAGACGGGGCGGTGGCGACAGATGGTGTGGCGCACGGCTTAGACTTTTCGACCAATCGCCATGCTTTAGTGCGTCTTGATTACGAGGCTTGGCAGCTCAAGTTGATTGCGCATGAGCGCGCCATCACACCTTCATCTGCGCCATTTTTGACGGTGTTTGACGACCCTAGCTTGCGCATCACCGACGGCGGTCATCAGCTCAGCCTGAGTCACCAACACGAGCTTGGCTCTCGCAGCAGCGTCTATGCAGCAATGAGCTATACCGATTTTCACTATCGCACCAATAGCCCCTATCGCGCCCCCGTGGTTGGCTACTATCACGCCTACACCGATACACAAGGCCAAGCGATACAAGGCGAGGCGAATCTGCAACTGCAAGCGGGCAATCATCATCTGTTAACGGGCATAGAACTAAGCCAAGACTTGCTTGCGCGCCAGCATTTGTCTTACTCGGTCAACCCTGCCTTGCTGAACACCAGCGAGGTCAATATCAACCCGCTAGCAAAACGCTATGCCGCATTTGTGCAAGATGAATGGCAGCTAGCCTCCCGCGTGGCACTCAACCTAGGTGTGCGGCGCGATGCCGCCAGCAACGAGCTGGCAACATACAGTCCGCGCATGGGTTTGGTGTATCAAATCGACTCCGCTTGGACGAGCAAATTTTTAATTGGACGCGCCTATCGCAGCCCGTCTGCCTATGAAAAATTATTTGGCGATGGCATCAATGTGTTGAGCAATGCCAACTTGCGCGCGGAAACGCTAGACACCCGCGAAATCGTTTTAAGCTGGCATCAACAAGCTCGGCAAAGCTGGCAGCTATCGCTGTTTGATAACCAGTTGCAACACGTCATAGGGCAAGTCGATGTAAATGGCTTAGGGCAATTGCAATTCCAAAATACGGGTAATGCCCATCGCCAAGGTGCGGAGCTCAGCTGGCAGATGCACGCCTCAGACGAGGCGCATTGGTCAGCCAGCTTGGCGCAAAACTATTTACCGAGTGCGGCGCAAAGTTTAAGCAGCAACAGCCCGCGCAGCATTGCCAAAGCCGCTTACACACAAGCGATTTCAACTTCGGCTCAACTCACTAGCGAATTGCAATTTAGCTCCGCCAGTCAATATCTATGGCGTGCCACTCCCCAACATCTACCCAGTCGCACCTTGCTGAATGCCGCGCTGAGCTTGCCCAATCTGGGCTGGCGAGGTTTGCAAGCCCTGTTGCGTGTAGATAATTTATTGAACCGCGCGGGCGATTACGCCGCTTCTGCCGAGATGTTGACTCCGCGCATCCCGCAAGCACTACGCACCTATACCCTCAAACTCGACTATGCTTTTTAAGCAACTCTCTCTCGCCGCACTGATGCTGTTAATCCATGATGCCGCGCACGCCGAAACCTTGGCCAACAAAAGCGCGCTGCAAGCCGCGTTCACCTACAACTTTGCCGCCTATACGCAATGGCCGGAGCTGTCGAGCGAGCGTTTTAATTTTTGCGTGTGGCAAGCCCCCTTGGTATATGAAGCCTTACAAGAACTACCGCCGCGCCGCTTAAAAAACTTGCCCGTCGCGTACATGGCAGCGCACCAGCTTGAGCAATTAAAAAGCTGTCAGGTGGTGTATGTCGGTGAGGATGCGCATGGCGACTTAGCGAGCATCCATAAAACGGTCGGCGAGCAAGCCTTGCTGATTGTCACCGATGAAGAGGACGGCGAAGTGCCGCCTCATGCCAGCATTATTTTGCATGAACAGAATCACCGTTTGACGTTTAGTATCAATCGCAGTGCCGCACAGGCTGCGCATCTAAAAATAAGTGCCGAACTATTAAGTTTGGCTAAAAAGATTTACTAAGGGGATTGTTATGAAGCTGTTTAAGCCAGTGCTGCATCGCGGGGGGGGGGGTATGAGTCGCCACGCTAGCACCATTATCAAGCGTATGCAGTTAACCAACCTGATAGTTATCGCCAGCGTGAGCTTGGTGATGACGACAATGTTAAGTGCAATGATGTATGTGGATGCCAAAAAAGAGCAAGTTGCCCGCGCTGAAACCTTGGCGCATTTGCTGATACAAAATTTACAGCCCGCGTTAATTTTTGCTGACGAGGGGCAAATTTTAGAACAGCTCAAGGTGCTCAACAGGCAACCTGAAATTCTGGCGGCGAGTCTATATGGCGCAGATGGTAGCTTACTCAGCAGCTATCAATCTAAACAAGATGCCGCACAGCAGACTCTCCCTGCGCACTTCGCGCCCCAGCATTACCTCAATACCTGGCTAGGACTGTGGCAGCACCTCTATACCGTGGTGCCGCTGCGTAATTTGGATGCCAATGGTCAGTTGCTAGGGCAACTGGTATTGACCAGCGATATGGCCGAACCGCGTAATGAAATTTTGTTTCAAATCGCCAGCATTTTTTTCATCGGCTTATGCAGTTTTTTAATCATGGCGTATCGCTTGCAGAAAATTTCCGCGCCGATGGAAGCCATGCTCACCAGTATGCGGCGCGTGATGCCCGCACATGAAGAAACCATCGGCTTGCCCGTGCGAAGTCGCAAAGACATCGGCGACATCACCGACGTGTTCAACGCGATGGTGGTCGAGATTGAGCAGCGTGACACCGCCTTGAGCTTAGAGCTGGCGCAGCGCAAAGCAGCCGAAGCGCAGTTAGCGATTACCGCCAAATACGACGCGGTCACGCGCCTGCCGAATCGTCATGCGTTTAACCACGAAATCGAAACCGCTTATCAACGCTTTGTTGCCGCACATAACAATTTTGCCTTGATGTTTATCGACTTGGATAACTTCAAATATGTGAACGATAATTTTGGGCATAACGCAGGCGATATGCTGCTGCGCAATGTGGGCGAACGCATCCGCCAGTTATTGCGTAGCGAAGATTTTGTGGCGCGCATCGGCGGCGATGAGTTTGTGGTCATCGTGCATAACTTCAGTGAACTCGAACAAGTCAGTCGCATTGCCGAAAAAATCATCACCACGCTACGGCTACCTTTTCAGCTCGACGAAAACGAAGCCTTTATTGGCGCATCCATTGGCGTGACCACTTGCCCTAAGCATTGTGTCGTGTTTACTGAGCTGGTGCGGCAAGCCGACAGTGCCATGTATCTCGCCAAAAAAATGGGCAAAAATAATTTCCAGTATTTTCACGATGGTCTCGCAGCAGACGTGGAGGCACGGGTAAAAATGGAAGGCGAGTTGCGCCACGCGCTGGCGCGCCAACAAATTACCGTGCAGTACCAGCCTATTGTTGCCTTGCATAATCAGCACATCCAAGGCTTTGAAGCCTTGGTGCGTTGGACGTTGGCGGATGGCAAGGTCGTCGAGCCGGAGCAGTTTGTGCCGCTTGCCGAAGAGATTGGTCTGATTGCCGAAATCGGTAGTTTTATCCTCAATCAAGCCATCGCACAAACTAAAATTTGGCAAGCGCAGCATCCTGATATTTACACCGCCGTGAATTTTTCACCGCGTCAGTTTCGCGATCGCAGACTCGCTGGCAAGCTGTTAGAAACCTTGAGCCAAGCAGGGCTGGCAGCCAGCCATATCGAAATGGAAATTACCGAATCGGTGTTGATGAAAAACACCGCCGACAGCATCGCGCTACTCAAAGAATTGCACCGCGCAGGGATGCGCATCGCGATTGATGATTTCGGTACAGGCTATTCGTCGTTAAGCTATTTAACGCAATTCCCTGCGCATAAATTAAAAATCGACAAGAGCTTCGTGGCGAAATTGCCGCACGACAGGCAAGCCTTGGCGATTGTCACGGCCATCGTCGGACTCGCCCACGCGCTGAATTTAACCGTGGTCGCGGAAGGTATCGAAACGCAAGCACAGCTGGAATGTTTGCAAGGTCTAGGCTGCCAATTAGGACAAGGATTTTTGTTTAGCCACGCCATGACCGCCGATACCGCCAGTGACATGCTCGCGCAAGATGCCGCCTTAGTTGCTTGATTTGCGCGGCTACTTATAAAAAAGTACACAGGCTAATTGACAAGGATAGGGCAAATCAGGACAATGCCGCGCTTCGTGGTGATATAGCTCAGCTGGTTAGAGCACAGCATTCATAATGCTGGGGTCGGTGGTTCAAATCCACCTATCACCACCACATTTTCATAGCCTCGATTCGTCGGGGCTTTTTTCTGCATTGCTATTCGGTGATCCCTTTACCTGATGAATACTTTGCCTTCCTCCCCTAAACAAAATTCGCCTGCGCAAGTATTGCGCGAGGTGTTCGGCTATACGCAATTTCGCGGCGCGCAACAGGCGATTGTTGAGCATGTAGCGAGCGGCGGCGACGCGTTAGTGTTGATGCCGACGGGCGGCGGCAAGTCTTTGTGTTACCAGCTCCCAGCTTTGTTGCGCGCGGGCGTGGGGGTGGTGGTTTCACCTTTGATTGCGCTGATGCAAGACCAAGTCGCGGCGTTGCAACAACTCGGTGTCAGCGCGGCATTTTTGAATTCCAGTTTGGCGGCGGAAGACGCGCGGCGCGTCACGCAACAACTGTTGCGCGGCGAGTTGCAAATGCTCTATGTCGCGCCTGAACGCTTGCTCAATGAAAATTTTTTGGCGTTGTTAGGGCGGCTAGCAAGCACCACGGGCATCGCCTTGTTTGCTATTGACGAAGCGCATTGCGTGTCGCAATGGGGACACGATTTCCGCCCCGATTATCGCGCTTTGTCGATTTTGCACGAACGCTTCCCCAACGTGCCGCGCATCGCACTGACCGCCACCGCTGACGCGCCGACGCGCGCCGAAATTGTTGAACGCTTGGCGTTGGAAAATGCGCATCAATTCGTGTCGAGTTTTGACCGTCCCAATATCCGCTATCGCGTGGTAAATAAAAATAATGCGCGCGCGCAACTGACGCAGTTTTTAGACGCGGAACACAGTAACGACGCGGGTGTGGTGTATTGCTTGTCGCGCAAAAAAGTCGATGAAACCGCCGCTTGGTTGCAAGAACAAGGTTGGGACGCGTTGCCTTATCACGCGGGCTTGGATGCTGCTACGCGCGCTGCAAATCAGAGCCGATTTTTGCGCGAAGAAGGCGTGGTGATGGTCGCCACCGTCGCCTTCGGCATGGGCATCGACAAGCCCAATGTGCGCTTCGTCGCGCATCTTGATTTGCCTAAAAGTATGGAATCGTATTACCAAGAAACTGGCCGCGCGGGACGCGATGGCTTGCCCGCCAACGCTTGGCTGGCTTACGGTTTAGGCGATGCGGTGAGTTTGCGCAGCATGATGGATGAAGGCGTTGCGTCGGAAGAACGCAAGCGCGTAGAGCGACAAAAATTAGACGCGCTGCTGGGCTATTGCGAATCGACCGCGTGTCGCCACCAAACCTTGCTGCGCTATTTTGGCGAAGACCACGCGGGCGGCTGTGGGGCGTGCGATAACTGCCTCACGCCGCCGCAAACCTGGGACGCGAGCGAGGCGGCGCAAATGGCGTTGTCGTGCGTGTATCGCAGCGGGCAACGCTTCGGTGTGGGACATTTGAGCGATATTTTGCTGGGCAAACTCACTGTCCAAATCGAGAAATTTAATCATCAACAGCTCACCACCTTTGCAATCGGCAAAGCGATGAACGCCAAACAATGGAGCAGCGTGTTTCGCCAACTCATCGCGAATGGCTTGCTGAGCGTGGATGTAGAAGGTTACGGCGGGCTGCAACTGACCGCCTTGGCGCGCCCTGTGTTGCGCGGCGAAGAAAAAGTTTGGTTGCGTAAAGACAGCGAGGCAGGCGAACGCAAACCACGCGCGCGTTCCACTAAACCAACCTTTGCAGCGGGCGCGGATGACGGCTTGTGGACGGCGTTAAAAGCCCGTCGCATGGAGCTGGCGCGCGAACAAGGTGTGCCGCCGTATGTGATTTTTCATGACAGCACCTTGGTGGAAATGCTCAGTCAGCGACCACGCAATCTCGATGAAATGGGACGCGTCAGCGGCGTGGGGCAAGCTAAGTTGACGCGTTATGGCGAGGCCTTTTTGCAAGTGTTCCGTGATGAAAACTAAGTTTTCCTTAATCTGTTTTTTGTTGCTATTCGGCACTGCGCAAGCTGCCGAGCTAGTGGACATTGCCACACCAGCAGCGACCGTGACGACTGCCGAGGACGAGCAAGATTTGTACGGCTTACTTGAGCCTTTGGATGCGCCGCGCAATTTTGTGGCGCGTGGTTTGGTCAGTGTGGTCAGCGACATCGACAAGTTTTTTGGCGACACGCGCAACTATCAAGAAAGCAATAACAGCGTGGTGCAGCTTGACGTGCATCGTCTCGCGGGTTTCGGCGGCGAGCCGAAATTTATTTGGACGGGACGGGTGAAAGTGGATTTGCCCAACACTGAAAAACGCCTGCACTTTGTGTTGGAAAGCAACCCCGATAAAAATCTGAACAGCGATAAAAATGCCAGCAGCAATGCCACGCAAGCCACGCCGATCAATCAACTTAACGGCAAAGTGGCTGGCCCGCAAAGCTATGCAGCGGCGTTGCGTTTTGAACAGCCAGACGATGGTCCTTGGCATTTAAGTAGTGATTTAGGGGTGCGTTTGCAGGGCTTGCAGCTCAATCCGTTTGCGCGCACGCGCGGCAGTTATGGCGTGCCGTTGGGCGACTGGCGCGCCAAGGCGAGCGAAACTTTTTTTGTGTTTAATTCGACTGGCATGGGCTCGACCACGCAACTTGATTTTGAACATTTTTTGAGTGCGCCGGTGTTGTTCCGCGCCACCAGTAGTGCGACTTGGTTGCACCGCGCGCAGAATTTTGATGTGCGCCAAGATGCGACGATTTTTCATACTCTCGATGCGCGCCGCGCCTTGCTGTATCAGGCGAGCGTGAGCGGGGTGAGCAGTCCACAACGACGCATCAACGATACCGTTTTGCTGGCAACTTATCGTTATAAATTACATCGCGAATGGATATTTTTTGAACTCAGCCCGCAATTGCATTTTCCGCAAATCCGACAGTATCGAGCCAGCCCATCGTTGTTAATGCGTATGGAATTTTTGTTAGATAAATCGAGTTAATTTAGGGACACTGCATGACTGATTTATTCCCCTCCGCGCAACCTGCCGCGCCGCTCGCTGAACGCTTGCGACCTCAGCATATAGAAGAGGTTATCGGGCAATCGCATCTGCTCGGAGCGGGTCGTCCGCTGCGGCTGGCGTTCCAGTCCGGCAAATTGCATTCGATGATTTTGTGGGGGCCGCCGGGGGTGGGCAAGACCACGCTGGCGCGCTTAATGGCGGCTGCATTTGATGCGGAATTTATGCCGTTGTCGGCGGTGCTGTCGGGCGTGAAAGATATACGCGAGGCGATTGCGCAGGCGCAGCAGACCTTGCAACAGAATGGTCGCCACACAATCTTGTTTGTCGATGAAGTGCATAGATTCAACAAGTCGCAGCAAGATGCGTTTTTGCCTTTTGTTGAACAAGGCTTGGTGACCTTCATCGGTGCGACCACCGAGAATCCTTCCTTTGAAGTGAACAATGCGCTGCTCTCTAGAGCGCAAGTTTATGTGCTGCATTCGCTCTCTATGGACGAGTTGGCGGAGTTGTTTGCGCGTGCACAAGCCGAGGTGATGCACGACATTGCATTCGATGCGAGTGCTCAAGAGCGCATCATTGCTTACGCCGATGGCGATGCGCGACGGTTGTTGAATGTGTTGGAGCAACTGCACACCGCCGCACAAACGGCGGGCGTGAGTCGCATCGACAATGAATTTTTAGACAACACGCTGGCGCAGAATTTGCGCCGTTTTGACAAAGGCGGCGAAGCGTTCTACGACCAGATTTCCGCGTTACATAAATCGGTGCGCGGCTCGAATCCAGACGCTGCGTTGTATTGGCTGGTGCGCATGTTGGACGGCGGCGCGGATGCGCGTTATCTGGCGCGGCGCATCGTGCGCATGGCGTGGGAAGACATAGGCTTGGCCGATCCGCGCGCGCTGCAAATCACCAATGATGCCGCGCAGACCTATGAGCGGCTGGGTTCGCCCGAAGGTGAGTTGGCACTCGCGCAAGCCGTGCTGTATCTGGCTTGCGCGCCCAAGTCGAATGCGGGTTATGTCGCGTATAATGCCGCCCGCGCTTGGGTGGCTCAAGACAGTTCGCGCGATGTGCCGCTACATTTGCGCAACGCGCCCACCAAGCTGATGAAGCAGCTCGATTACGGCCGTGATTATCGTTACGCGCACAACGAGCAAGACGGTTACGCGGCAGGTGAAAATTATTTTCCAGACGACATGCCCGCGCAGAATTTTTATCAGCCGACCAGTCGCGGATTGGAAGCGAAGATTGCCGAGAAATTAGCGCATTTGCGTGAGCTAGACGTAAAAGCGAAAAGCAAAAATTAGCCACAGAGCACACAGAGCACACAGAGTTCACGGAGAAAATTATTGCGGCTGCTATCGAGGTGCATAAAAAACTTGGCGCAGGGCTTCTAGAATCAATTTATGAAGAAGCGTTGTGTTTCGAGTTCGGTTTGATGGGAGTTGAGTTTGATAGGCAAGTGGCTATTGATGTGGCTTATAAAGGTCATGTTATCAAAGGACAGCGATTAGATTTGTTGGTAGAAAAGGAAGTTGTGGTGGAAGTGAAATCGTTGCGCGCGCTGCCAGAAGTTGCCAGTGCGCAATTGCTGTCCTACTTAAAAGCGACAGGTCTTAAACGAGGTTTATTGCTGAACTTCGGCGAGAGACAGTTAATCACAGGTATTAAGCGAATCTCTCTGTGACCCCTGTGTTCTCTGTGGCTAAATTTTAGATTTTGAATTTGAGGTTTTATGTTAGACATACAAACATTACGCAACGATTTGGTCGCGACAGCGGCGCGATTGGCGACGCGCGGCTTCGTTTTGGACACGGCGAAATTTGAGCAACTGGAAGCCGAGCGCAAGTTGATACAGACGCGCACGCAAGAGCTGCAAGCCAAGCGTAATGCGACTTCCAGGCAGATTGGTTTTGCTAAAGCCAAAGGTGAAAACACCACGGCTATCATGGCGGAGGTGGCGAGTTTGGGCGATGAATTAAAGCTCGCTGAAACACGCTTGGCGGTGGTGCTGGCGGAGGTGCAAATTTTGCTGGAAGAGTTGCCTAACTTGCCGCACGACAGTGTGCCAGTGGGAAAATCCGAAGCGGACAATGTGGAAGTGCGCAAGGTCGGCACTAAACCCAGCTTCGATTTTGCGGTGCAAGATCACGTTAGTTTGGGCGAAAAAATTGGCGGCTTGGATTTTGAAACGGCGGCGAAAATTTCTGGTGCGCGCTTCTCTTTATTGAAAGGCGGCTTGGCGCGGATGCACCGCGCCTTGGCGCAATTTATGTTGGATACGCACACCGACCAGCACGGCTACGTTGAGGCTTATGTACCGTATTTGGTGAACGCTGCGTCGATGCGCGGCACGGGGCAGTTGCCGAAATTTGAGGAAGATTTATTCAAAGTGCCGCGTCAAATGGGCGATGGTATTGAGAATTTTTATTTGATTCCGACTGCCGAAGTTCCCGTGACGAATATGGTGCGCGACACCATCACGCCACTGGAAAATTTGCCGCTGAAGTTTGTCGCACATACGCCGTGTTTTCGTTCCGAAGCGGGTTCGGCGGGACGCGATACGCGCGGGCTGATACGTCAGCATCAATTCGACAAAGTGGAGTTGGTGCAGATGGTGCATCCCGATGATTCCTTTGCCGCGCTGGAACAATTGTTGGGTCACGCTGAAACGATTTTGCAGAAGCTGGGCTTGCATTATCGCGTGGTAAAACTCTGCACAGGTGACATCGGATTTTCTTCATCGACAACCTACGACATCGAAGTGTGGCTGCCCGCGCAAGACACCTATCGCGAGATTTCTTCTTGCTCGAATTTTGAAGCTTTTCAAGCGCGCCGTATGCAAGCGCGTTTCCGCAATGCGCAAGGCAAGCCAGAGTTGCTGCACACGCTGAATGGTTCGGGTTTGGCGGTGGGGCGCGCGCTGGTTGCGGTGTTAGAAAACAATCAACTCGCGGACGGTAGTGTGGTTATCCCAGAAGTTCTACGTCCTTATATGGGCGGCTTGAGCAAGCTCGTTGTCGCGCAAAACTAGCGGATAAATTTATGCAGCGCGGCTTTCAGAGGCGTGTCGCTTAATGTTGCTTCGAGTTGTTGCAGCGCGTGTTGCGCCGTTGCACTGAGCTGTCTAGGCGGGGCCGCAACAACGGGAACAAGGTAGCTAACTTGCACCTTGATTCTTAATCCGCTAACCTCCGCGCCTTGTTTTTTAAGCTGATTCACGATTTCTGGGGCAAGTTGTTTAAGTTTTGCGGCGGCGGTGGCATTGCCTGTGGCAATGCTTAAGGTGCCAAATTGCAGTCCCGTGACTTGACTGCATTGCACAAGATAGGGTGGCGCAGCTAAGGCAAATTGAGCTTGCAAAGCGTTTAGAATTTGAGTCTTTTGTAAGATGGCCTTAAATTCTGAATTGGCATTGAGTAGGGCTTTTATCGCTTGGGTCACGGTGGCGGATTTGTATAAGGAGTGAGCATGAATATTATTCTAGTTTCCAATCGTTTGGCGAAAACACGCAGTGTGACTTTAGGTCTGCCGCAAATTTTGTTAGCGATTTTGCTGTTGATGATTATCACCATGGCGATGGCTTCCGCGCTGCAAAATGTGTTGCTGCGCTTTGCTCCCAAGAGTTTAAGCGATGCTGCGCAAGTGGTGCTGATGGGCGGACGTGAGGCCGAGCAGCGCAAGCAACAAGCGTATTTGCAAGCGAGCTTGCAAGCGATGGCGGCTAAGGTTGGGCAGATGCAGGCACAGATGCAGCGGCTTGATGCCTTAGGCGGACGCTTGGCAAAAATCACGGGCATGAATCCCGCCGAGTTTTCCTTTGACAAGCCTGCTGCGCAAGGGGGGCCATTGGTGACGAATGCGGGTGCGGATGTTTCTTCGCAGGACTTGGAGCGACAGCTAGCAATGATGTCCACTGCGGTGAGCGATCGAGGCGATAAGTTGGCGGCATTGCAAACCATGTTGATGCAAAATCAGCTGAATCAAAAATTATTACCCACTATTTTGCCCGTCAACTCAGGTTGGCATTCATCAAATTTTGGCTGGCGTGTCGATCCGTTTACGGGCTTAAGCGCGATGCACGAAGGGGTGGATTTTGTCGTACCCGCTGGCACGCCGATTTATGCTTCGGCTGGTGGCGTAGTCGCCTACTCCGATAAGCATCCGAGCTATGGTAATATGGTCGAAATTGAGCATGGCAACGACATTATTACCCGCTATGCTCATGCTTCTAAGTTGCTGGTAAAAGTCGGTCAAGTGGTGCGACGGGGCGATAAAATCGCTGAAGTCGGCAGTACGGGACGCTCGACAGGTAACCATTTGCATTTTGAAGTTCGTTATAAAGGCAGCGCGCAAAATCCCGTGCGTTTCTTGAAAAAAGCTGTTGGTTAACAGTTTTAATTGAAAGTTAGGGTGAGGCGCAGACCTCACCCTTTTTATTTGTGCAAAAGAAAACCTCAACATGATTGCTAGCTTGTTAAAAAGTATTTTTGGTAGCCGCAACGATCGCTTACTCAAGCAATACCGCGCTACCGTCGTCAAAATCAATCAACTTGAACAACGTATCGGCGGCCTCAGCGACGACGCTTTGCGTGAGCAAACCGCGCTGTTTAAGCAACGCGTGCAACAAGGCGAAACGCTGGACAGCTTGCTGCCAGAAGCCTTTGCCGTGGTGCGCGAGGGCAGTCGGCGTTGTTTGGGAATGCGTCATTACGATGAGCAACTCATCGGCGGGATGACCTTGCATTACGGAAAAATCGCCGAGATGCGCACGGGTGAAGGCAAAACGCTGATGGCGACGTTGCCCGCTTACTTGAACGCGTTGTCGGGCAAGGGCGTGCATGTGGTCACGGTGAATGATTATTTGGCGAGTCGTGATGCGGCGTGGATGGGCAAGTTATACGGCTATCTGGGTTTGTCGGTGGGCGTGATTTTGTCGCAAATGGAGGCGCGCGATAAACATGCAGCGTATGCGGCCGACATTACTTACGGTACCAATAACGAATTCGGCTTTGACTATTTGCGCGGCAATTTGGCGAGCGAAGCGGATGAGCGTTTTCAGCGCGCCTTAAATTTTGCCATTATTGATGAAGTCGATTCCATCTTGATTGATGAGGCGCGCACGCCCTTGATTATTTCTGGGCAAGCTGAAGATGACGTTTCTATCTACGCGAAAATGAATCTGCTTGCGCCACAACTGCGCAAACAAAAAGACGAAGAAAGCGCGGGCGACTTTTTCGTTGAAGAAAAAAATCAGCAAATTTTATTGAGCGAAATCGGTCACGAACACGCCGAGCAATTGCTGGAACAAGCAGGCTTGTTACCAGAAGGCGGCAGCTTGTACGACCCCGCTAATATCTCCTTAATTCATAATTTATACGCCGCGCTGCGCGCCCACAATTTGTATGTGCGCGACCAGCATTACGTGGTGCAAAACAATGAAGTGGTAATTGTCGATGAGTTCACGGGACGCTTGATGTCGGGTCGTCGTTGGTCGGACGGGCTGCATCAAGCGGTTGAAGCTAAAGAAGGCGTGGTGGTGCAAAAAGAAAATCAAACCTTGGCATCGGTGACCTTCCAAAACTTCTTCCGCGACTACGCGAAGTTAAGCGGCATGACGGGAACAGCCGACACCGAAGCCTTCGAGTTCCAGCAAATTTACAGCTTGGAAACGGTGGTCATTCCGCCGCATCGTCCTACCATCCGCAAAGATGAAATGGACAAAGTGTATTTGACCGAGAAGGAAAAATATCGTGCCGTGGTGGTCGATATTAAGGATTGTTTTGAACGCGGTCAGCCTGTTTTGGTCGGCACAACTTCGATTGAAAAATCTGAATTGCTCTCGCAATACTTAACGCGTGATGGCGTTGCGCATCAGGTGTTAAACGCCAAGCAACATCAGCGCGAAGCGGAAATTATTGCCGAAGCAGGTCGTCCTAAATCGGTCACCATCGCCACCAATATGGCGGGGCGCGGCACGGATATTGTGTTGGGCGGCAGCATCGAAAAGCTAGTCGAAGCGGTGCGTGAAAATAGCAGCTTAGATGAAGCCACTAAGCTGGAAAAAATTGCCGATTTGAAGAGCGAATGGTTGGTGGTGCATGAGCAAGTGTTGGCGAGTGGTGGTCTGCATATTATTGGTACAGAACGCCATGAGTCGCGTCGCGTCGATAACCAATTACGCGGTCGTGCGGGTCGTCAAGGCGATGCGGGTTCGAGTCGTTTTTATCTGTCTTTAGCTGACCCTTTGTTGCGTATTTTTGCTTCTGATCGCGTCACTGCGATTATGAATAAATTTAAGTTGCCCGAAGGCGAAGCGATTGAGCATGTGTGGGTCACGCGTGCGATTGAAAATGCGCAGCGTAAAGTCGAAGCGCGTAACTTTGATATGCGTAAGCAAGTGTTGGAATACGACGATGTCGCGAATGAACAGCGCAAAGTGATTTACCAACAACGCAATGAATTGTTCGGCAGCGCAGACATTTCTGAAACCATAACCGCGATGCGCGACAGCGTGTTGCAAGACCAAGTGGATTTGCAACTGCAACCCGGCAGCATGGAAGAACAGTGGGATGCGGCAACTTTAGAAAAAACGCTAGTCGCTGATTTTGCTTTGCATCAACCCGTGGTGGAGTGGCTGGCAAACGAGAAGCAGCTTGACTTGGCAGGCGTGGGCGAACGTATTCGCCACAATGCGCAAGCGCTTTATCAGGCTAAGGTTGAGTTGGTCGGTGCGGCAAATATGCACCAATACGAACGCGGCATCATGTTGCAAAGTTTGGACAGACATTGGCGCGAGCATTTGCAGGCTTTGGATCATTTGCGTCAGGGCATCCATCTGCGCGGCTATGCGCAAAAAAATCCTAAGCAAGAATACAAGCGCGAAGCCTTTGAGTTATTCGCCGCAATGTTGGACAGCATTAAGCTAGAGGTGACTAAAGTTTTGTTGAGCATACAAGTGCGTAACGAACAAGATGTCGCGCCTGTTGAAGTCTCGCCTGCTTTGGAAAATGTGCAGTATCATCATGCGGATTACGAAGAAGCCTTGGCTGCGTCAACCGAAACAGAAGCTGCGCCGTTTGTCCGTGCTGGCGAAAAAGTTGGCCGTAATGATCCGTGTCCATGCGGTTCTGGCAAAAAATACAAGCAATGTCATGGCAAATTAAGTTAATTGATAAAGGGAGAAAGTGATGTCATTAGTTATAAATACGCTGCGCACTTCAACGATTACCGAAGAATTGAGCGATGCAGAAGTGCAAATTCTATCGAGTTTGTTTGAAGTAAAAAACTACAAAACAGGCGAGCAAATCACCAAGCCAGGCGACAAGGGACATGACAATTTGTTCATCTTGGCGCATGGCGAAATCGAAGTGAAAATTTTGAATGGCGCGGAAGTCGCGAGCATTCATGTGCTCAAGCCAGGCGACTTGGCAGGCATTATTACTTTCGTCGGCGGCGCGGCTTCACACATCAGCGCGACCTTGGTGGCGATGGGTGATACCCAAGTATTGAGCTTGGAACGTGCCCGTTTTGAAACGCTGATTAACAGCCATCCGCTGATTATGTATCGCGTCATGCGCGGCGTAGTGCGCAATGTGCATGGCATCGTGCGCCGCATGAATATGCAAGCCGTCGAGATGAGCAACTACATCTTCGGTTCGCAAGGTCGTTACTAAAACGGGCATCTCGCAAAACTCAAATTTCGTCGCTATGCGCCTTGCCTAGCTTATCGCACCAACCTTGCAGCTTTAGCTGCTTAGTTTGGTGGTGATGCCCTCAGCGGGTAGAAATTTGAATTTTTCGAGACACCCTAGCGTGTCGCCATCTTGAAATTTCTGGAATAAAAACCATGCCCGTTAATTTATCTGCGCCCGTTGCGGCACAACTGTTGCCCGTTGCGGGCGTTTCTTTGGGTTTTGCTTGCGCCAATATCAAACGCGCCGAGCGAAAAGATGTGTTGGTGATGCAATTAGCGCAAGGCTCGCGCGTCGCGGGGGTGTTCACCACCAATCGCTTTTGCGCTGCCCCTATCACCGTTGCTAAAGAACATTTGGCTGCCGCCGATGGCATCCGCGCTTTGTTGGTGAATACCGGCAACGCCAATGCGGGCACGGGCGAACAAGGCATGGCGGATGCTCGCGCGACTTGTCTAGCGTTAGCTGGGCTGTTGGGCTGCAAGCCCACGCAAATTTTGCCATTCTCGACGGGTGTGATTATGGAGCCGTTGCCTGTGGCGAAAATCGCGGCGGGCTTGCCAGCGGCGGTGGCGAATGTGCAAGCCGATAATTGGTTCAACGCCGCCGAAGCGATTATGACCACCGACATCGTCGCCAAAGCAATTTCCAAGCAAATTACGATTGATGGCGTGGTGATTACCATTACGGGCATCGCTAAAGGTTCGGGCATGATTCATCCCAACATGGCGACCATGCTGGGCTACATCGCCACCGATGCCGCCATTGCGCAACCGCTGTTGCAGCAAATGGTCAGCAGCGCGTGCAATCGTTCTTTTAATTGCATCACTGTGGATGGCGACACCTCTACCAATGACGCGCTGATGTTGATTGCCACAGGCAAAGCTGCATTGCCCGAAATTACCTCGGCGAGTAGCGATGCTTACGCAAAACTATTGGCAGCGGTGAGCGAGGTGGCAACCTATTTGGCGCAAGCCATCGTGCGCGACGGCGAAGGCGCGACCAAGTTCATCACCATCCAAATGAATGGCGGCAAGGACGAAGCCGAGTGCAAAAAAATCGGCTACGCCATCGCACATTCGCCGTTGGTCAAGACCGCATTTTTCGCTTCTGATCCCAACCTCGGACGCATCTTGGCGGCGATCGGTTACGCGGGTGTGGATGACTTAGATGTGTCCAAACTCAAAGTCTATTTGGACGATGTATTAGTCGCTGAAAACGGCGGACGTGCAGCGAGTTATCAGGAAGCCGATGGGCAACGCGTGATGCAACAAAGCGACATCACCATCCGTGTAGAACTCAATCGCGGCGCGGTCAATGCGACGTTATGGACGTGCGATTTTTCATACGATTATGTGAAAATTAACGCCAGTTATCGCAGTTAAAAAGCATCAAAGCAAACAGATAAAACATGTCGTTTTTATCAGGAAAATTAGGGGGCTCTAAAATTTCGAGCCCGATTAAAACAAGACATTCCAAGAGAGTTTCCAGCTTAGACACCAGCAAGGTGTATTTGTCGGTGATTTCAAGGTGTATTTGTCGGTGATTTTTAGGGTGTCTAAATTAGGTTAGGGATATTAAATGTCAGATAAACCATTCGATACTTTATTCGGTGAAGGAAAGCTCGATCCTGATATTGAGCGATACATTCCAAAAGAAATGAAACCATCTCTTTTGGCTTCAGTGCAAACGAATAAACTTATCGCCATCCTTCACCAAACTATCTCTGATCAAATTGTCGCCACTAATCGGCAATCCAAAGCCCTCAATTGGCTCACTTGGGTTGCAATTGCTTTGGGAGTTATCCAAGCCATCGCATCCGTTATTCAAGTCTGGTTGGCTTTCAGAATTCCTTAGCGAAGAAATAGGGTCAGACTCGTTAAAACAAAGAAATAGGGTCAGACTCGAATTCTTTTTACAGGTGACTAGCGTTTGTCGGGGGTAGCCCGACGGCTATTAGCAGTGACTTAGTCAGCGCAGTTTGCTGGCTTAGTCACTGCTTAGTTGTTTCATCGAGTCACTTTTCTTGTCTCGCCAAGAAAAGTAACCAAAAGAAGGCGACCCCAACCCGCCATCGCTACGCGATTCCCTGCGTTGCTCGACCAGTCAGGCTGCTGCGGAACTCGGTCTCGCAAGTGCGGCGAGACCTCAAACATAACCAGCGACTTGCGGGTGACTTTTATCCGCTTAGTCGAATGGCTAGTTGTTTCATCAGTCCTCGCCGAAATCCCCTGACTGGTCTGCGCTACTCGGTGGCGGCTAAGGGGAAGTAAGTTAAAAGCAAAGCCACTTCAAAAACGCAAACCTTAAACCCCGTCATGCCCGCGTAGGCGGGCATCCAGCAAAAAAGAAATTCTGCGCAGCAGACAACACCCGCTTTTGACTTGCCACCCCATGTGCGCCGCCGCGAAAAATGCCGAGTGAGCGGAGCTTTAGGCGAGGACTGTTTGAGTGTCTCGCCGCATTTGCGAGACCGAGTTCCGCAGCCCCGCTCACTCGGCATTTTTCGTGGGTACCCGAAGGGCGGGGAACTTGGGTCGCCTTTTCTTTGGTTACTTTTTTTTGGCGAAGCAAAAGAAAGTAACTAGCCGTCGGGCTACCCCCGACAAACGCTAATCACCGAAAAACTTGGCTATAAAACTCCGCGTGGGCAGATACGGCTTGCCCACCCTACCAACTCGCCGTGAGTCATCGCCCGATAAATCGGCCTCCTACAAAATGCAAATCCCTCAAGCTCCGCTGTCGCTAGTCGCTACGAGCTGAGTTGCCCCTGCAACATCGCTAATCCCCACGCTACACCGAAGCCTGTCACTTCACTCGCGACTGCGCCTAAGCCGTCTGGGCAGCGGCAGGTGGATAAATCGACGTGTAGCCAAGGCGTGTCATGTTCGATAAAACGCAGTAAAAAGCGCGCGGCGAGGATGTGGTCGGCTTCGCCGTCCGCTGCGCATTGTTTGATGTCGGCGACTTTGGAGGCGAGCGGGGCTTCGTAATCTTCATCTAACGGAAAGGCGCACAGCCGTTCGCCGATGAGCTGTCCCGTGGTTAATGCGCGCTGTAACAGCGCGTCACGATTGCCCAACACGCCTGCATAACGATGTCCGAGTGCGGACTTCATGCTGCCCGTCAAGGTGGCGAAATCGACCAGCAAATCGGGCTGTGCGCGCGAAGCTAAGGTCAGCGCGTCCGCTAGCACCATGCGTCCTTCGGCATCGGTATGGACTATTTCGATAGTCGTGCCATTAAGTGCTACAACGATGTCGTTTTGTTTGAAGGCGGCGGGGCTGATGTGGTTCTGCGCGATGGCGAGCCAGCAGTCGATATTCACCGCCAAATTTTGTTGCGAGGCCGCCAGCAAAATGCCGAGCGCGACTGCCGAACCGTTCATGTCGGTGTGCATGTTGTACATGCCGCGCGACGGCTTGAGATTGTGTCCGCCCGTGTCGAAGCAAATGCCTTTGCCCACCAACGCCACGGTTTGCGTGGCTTGCGCGTGACGATAAGCAATATGCACGATGGCGGCATCCTCTATAGGACTGCCTTGCGCGACTGCGACAAACGCGCCCGCACCCATCTGGCGCAACGCGCTCATATCAAACTCTTCTACCGTCCAATGATTTTCTTGCGCGAGGCTTTGGATGCGCTGGCGATAGTGTGTGGGCGTGAGTTGGTTAGGGGCTAATACGGTCAATTCACGACACAATAAATTGCCCGCCGCTTGGGCGCGCAGCGCAGCAAAACTAGGCTGTTCGTGGCAACCGTATAGCTCGATTGTTTGCAGCGCGCGGCGGCTATCTTTTTGCTGCGTTACGGGTAACAGCGCGCCGTTCAGCCAGGCGCAATACAAGGCTAATTCGGCGGCGCGCTGGCGTTGTGCTGCATCGCCTAACACTTCGATGTTGAGCGTGTGCGGTTGTTCGCTTAACAACAGTTGCATTGCCTTGCGCGTGTGGCTGTGTAAGGCGAATGTGGCGTTGGCAAAATCCAACATCGCCCACACGATTAAACTGCCGTCCACGTTGTTTGCGGCGACGGGCGACTTCAATAAATCCGTTATTTTTAGCCCACGTCTAGCCAGCACCGCGTTTAATAATTCAGCGTGGGGGCAGTCTGTGGTGAGCGTTGCAGCAGATGGCAGCAACACCAATAAATGCGTGGTATGGCGGGTGTTGGCGGCGGCGGGAATGAGGCTGAGTTGTGCTAGCATGGCGACCTTCAAAATTCGGGAAAACCGTGATTATACGGGCTAGTAATGCGCCAATACTTAGACTTAATGCAGCATGTGCAACAGCATGGCACCTATAAATCCGACCGCACGGGAACGGGTACAACCAGCGTGTTCGGTTATCAAATGCGCTTCGATTTAGCGCAAGGTTTTCCGTTGGTAACGACTAAAAAATGCCACCTCAAATCTATCATTCACGAGTTGCTATGGTTTTTGCAGGGCGACACCAATATCGCGTATCTCAAGGAACATGGCGTGCGCATTTGGGATGAGTGGGCGAATGAAAACGGCGATTTGGGACCTGTGTATGGCAAGCAGTGGCGGTCGTGGCAGGCGGTGGATGGACGCGTCATCGACCAAATTAAAGTTGCAGTCGAACAGCTCAAAAACAATCCCGATTCGCGGCGCATTATCGTGTCGGCATGGAACGTCGGCGAACTCGACCAAATGGCACTCGCACCTTGTCACGCGTTCTTTCAGTTTTATGTGGCGGACGGAAAATTGTCGTGTCAGTTGTATCAACGCAGCGCCGATATTTTCTTGGGTGTGCCGTTCAATATCGCCAGCTATGCTTTGCTCACTATGATGATGGCGCAAGTGTGTGGCTTGCAATACGGCGAATTTATTCACACCCTGGGCGATGCGCATTTGTATGCCAATCACCTGGAGCAAGTCGCGCTGCAACTGTCGCGCGAACCGCACGCGCTGCCGAGCATGAAAATAAATCCTGATGTAACAGACCTCCTTGCCTTCAAATTTGAAGACTTCACGTTGGAAAACTACGACCCGCATCCCGCGATTAAAGGCGTGGTGGCCGTCTAGATGGCAGGATACGGGAGCAAGGATTCAGGATTAGGGAGTGATGATGAAATATAGTGAGTTGGTCGTTTGGCAAAAAAGCATGGATTTGGTGACGGAAATTTATAAATTCTCCAACAACTTTCCTAGCGATGAACGTTTCGGCTTATCTTCACAAATGCGGCGTGCTGCGGTTTCCGTGCCGTCGAACATTGCTGAAGGGCATGGGCGAAAAGCTATTGGCGCGTATATCAACCATCTGTCTATTGCGCATGGTTCTTTAATGGAACTTGAAACTCAAATACAAATTGCATTGCGATTAGAATTCGTTGGGGCGAGCGCGGCGTTGGTTTTGATCGCTCAAAGCAATGAAATCGGCAGGATGCTCAATGCACTAAAAAACTCATTAACAAAACAAGCCGAATAGCCATGCCACAGCGAATCCCGCATCCCGCATCCCGCATCCCGCATCCTGCCCCCCGTCTTTCTCTGATTGTCGCGATGGCGAGTAACCGTACCATCGGCATCAATAACACTTTGCCTTGGCGATGTCCCGAAGACTTAAAGCACTTCAAAGCGTTAACCATGGGGCATCACATGATTATGGGGCGCAAGACCTTTGACTCCATCGGCAAGCCGCTGCCAGGTCGTACCACCGTGGTGATTAGCCGCGATAGTGCATTAAAAATTGAGGGCTGCTTGGTCGCTCATTCAGTCGCCCAAGCTATCGCACTGTGCGGTGACGATAGTGAGATTTTTGTGGTTGGTGGTGCGGAAATTTATGTGCAAACTTTGCCGCTCGCGGATACTTTGTACATCACCGAAATTCAACAAGCCGTGCTCGGCGACGCGCACTTCCCCGACTTCGATAAACGTGTTTGGCAAGAAATTAAACGTGAGTCGCGCAGCCAAGATTCGCCGCAACCGTTGCACTATCACTTTGTTCATTATCAACGTAAATCGCTATAGAATTATTTGCTTATTTTTAATCTGGTTCGGGGTGTGTAATACTTCTGCAACGCACTAAGATTAGAGTGTGTATCACATAAACAGGGAGAACAAGATGAGCTGGTGGAAATCAATTTTTGGTGGCGAGGATGTTAAAGAAGCCGCAGGTGCAAAAGCCGATGCAGGAGAAGAGGTCGGTGGTTTGAATTTTAAGACCGCTCTTGAAGCACACATTAAATGGAAAGTGCGGCTGATGGGCGCGATTGATGGCACGGGCAACGAGGTACTCGATCCGCGTGTGGTCGCAGTAGATAACCAATGCGCATTAGGCAAATGGATTTATGGTCAAGGCGGCAAAGATTTCGGCACGAATACCGAATTCAAAGAATTAGTCGCGGCGCATACCAACTTTCATAAATGCGCAGGACATGTTTTGGATTTGCATTTGGATGGTAAAGATAACGAGGCAAAAGCAGAAATTGAAGGTGGTAAATTTGCCAAAGCCTCACACGAAACCTCGCGTCATCTGATGCGTTTGTGGCGTGCCTTAGGCATTTAAGCCATCACGTAACTTGCTTTGAGCAACAATAAAAAAGGACTCGCTAGAGTCCTTTTTTACGTCGGCATGGGCGAGGCTAAGACTAGCGCACGCAATCTACAAAATAGCGTTTTTCGCCGTCTATCATTTCCGCCACTAGACCATGCACATCGGTTTCGAAGCCGGGGAACTTTTGGTTGTAGTCGCGCGCAAATTTCACATAATCAACAATCGTTTTGTTGAAAATTTCACCCGGAATCAGCAGCGGAATGCCGGGTGGATAAGGCGTTAGCAACACCGCTGTCACGCGACCTTCGAGATGATCAATTTCCACGCGTTCGATTTCGTCATGCGCCATTTTGGCAAACGCATCAGACGGTTTCATGGCGGGTTGCATGTCCGACAAATACATCTCTGTGGTCATGCGTGCCACGTTGTGCAGCTTGTAAGTTTCGTGGATGCGTTGGCATAAATCGCGCAAACCCACTTGCTCGTAACGCGGATGCGCAGCCGCAAATTCGGGCAGGATGCGCCACATTGGTTGGTTCTTGTCGTAGTCATCTTTGAACTGTTGCAGCGCGGTAAGCAGCGTGTTCCAGCGCCCTTTGGTGATGCCGATGGTGAACATAATGAAGAAAGAATACAACCCGCATTTCTCCACAATCACGCCATGCTCGGCGAGATATTTGGTGACCATCGCCGCCGGAATTCCCGTGTCAGAAAATCCGCCATCCACATCCAAACCGGGCGTGATGATGGTGGCTTTAATCGGGTCGAGCATATTAAAACCCGTCGCCAAATTACCAAAGCCGTGCCATTTATCATCCGCATTCAGCACCCAATCTTCGCGCGTGCCGATGCCCTCTTCAGCGATGTTCGCTGGCCCCCAAACTTTGAACCACCAGTCGCTTTCATATTCTTCATCGACCTTGTACATAGCACGGCGAAAATCGAGTGCTTCCGCGATAGATTCCTCCACCAACGCCGTGCCGCCAGGGGCTTCCATCATCGCAGCAGCCACATCGCAAGACGCAATAATTGCGTACTGTGGGCTGGTTGAGGTGTGCATCAAATAGGCTTCGTTGAAGATATGTTTGTTGAGTTTTTTCGCCTCCGGTTCGCGCACTAAAATTTGCGACGCTTGACTTAAACCCGCGAGCAATTTGTGCGTCGATTGCGTGGCAAAAATCATCGACTCTTTGGCGCGTGGACGGTCTTTACCGATTGCGTGCATGTCTTTGTAAAAATCGTGGAACGCCGCGTGCGGCAACCATGCTTCATCAAAATGCAGCGTGTCGATTTTGCCGTCCAACATTTCTTTGAGCATCTCAACGTTGTACACCACGCCGTCGTAAGTGCTTTGCGTGATGGTCAAAATGCGCGGTTTTTTAGTTTTATCTTTGATAAACGGATTCGCATTTATCTTGCGTTGGATACTTTCCATCGCAAATTCAGACTTAGGAATCGGTCCAATAATGCCGTAGTGATTACGCGTCGGCGTAAGGAAAACTGGCACTGCGCCCGTCATCATAATCGAGTGCAAAATCGACTTATGGCAGTTGCGATCCACCACCACGATGTCGTCGGAGGCGACCGTCGAATGCCACACAATTTTGTTGGAAGTCGATGTGCCATTGGTGACAAAAAACAAATGATCAGAATTAAAAATTCGCGCCGCGTTGCGTTCTGATGCCGCCACCGGACCGGTGTGATCCAACAACTGACCGAGCTCTTCCACCGCGTTGCACACGTCGGCGCGCAACATATTTTCACCAAAGAATTGATGGAACATTTGCCCGACTGGTGACTTCAAAAACGCCACGCCGCCTGAGTGTCCAGGGCAATGCCAAGAGTACGAACCATCCTGCGCGTAATGCAGCAGCGCACGGAAAAATGGCGGTGCAAGCGCGTCCAAATACGATTTGGCTTCGCGAATAATATGGCGCGCCACAAACTCCGGCGTGTCTTCGTGCATGTGAATAAAGCCGTGCAATTCGCGCAAAATATTGTTGGGAATATGCCGCGAAGTACGCGTTTCACCATACAAATAAATCGGAATATCGGCGTTCTTAAAACGAATTTCTTCGACAAACGCCTGCAAACTTTTCAGCGCGTGTTTGGTGTCTTCTGGGCTGCCCGAACCAAACTCTTCATCATCAATCGACAATAAAAATGCCGACGCGCGACTCTGCTGCTGCGCGAACGAAGTCAAGTCGCCATAACTGGTCACCCCCAACACTTCCATGCCCTCCGCTTCGAGTGCGTCGGCTAGCGCGCGTATGCCGAGTCCACTGGCGTTCTCAGAACGGAAATCTTCGTCGATGATGATGATAGGGAAACGGAATTTCATGTAGGTACTCCCAATGGGATTAAGGATTTCAGGCTAGAAAAAGGCGCGGATTGTCGCAGATTTTTACAAAAAAACAGATTAAGTTTTCACGACACTTCCCAACGCTTGTCAGCCTTGCCAGTCAGATAGCCGCGCTCTTCCAAAAATGCCACCATCGCTCCAGCTTGTGGGAATTCGGCTTTGAATCCATCTGACAAACGCTTGAGCAACGGCTTGGCAAGCAAAGCCGCATTTTCTCCGCGCAAACAACGCTCATACCAAGCGAGCAATTCGGATTCGCTGACGATACCGCGCACTCTACGACCCCAGCTAATTTGATGAGCAACCGCCTTGATGACCCTGGCATCCGCATCGCGACACACAATAACGATGTGGTCACTTTCAACTTGGTCAACGATAGTTTGTGCCAGCGAGTTATCCAAAGTGAGATGTTTAACTTGAATGGCTGGGCCGAAATTCGCCCACATATCCAAGCCTCGATCTGCCGCATTGGTTACGCCCACACGATAAATATGCGCATCAACTTCCCAGCTAGTCTTGCCCACTTCGACTCCTAGCAACACCTTTGCCAAGTCAGAAAATTCGCCCAATAAATTCTTACTACTTGCCGGAACGCTAACTTTTATCGTCGCTTGTAAAGCGCATACCACCGTCTCAAACAAACTATAAGCAATAATCTCGTAAGCCTTATCCACACTGCGTTTGATGCCAGCCTGTTTGGTGAACTTATCCAGCAGCTCACTCAAATAAAAAGTTTTTTGCGTAGAGCGTTCAATGAATGCAATCATGCCCGCCACGGTTTCTTGACGCTCATTAAAACGGAGGTAAATGTAGCGTTCTACGTCGCCCTCAGTGCGCTTATTTTCTTGGTCGAGTATGCTTAATAAGCGCGTGGGCATGGCGGTTTCATTCCATACATCATGCTGATAGCGCGCTGATGATGTTGACACTTTTCCCAATAACAAATTCGTAACTGCATCGCGCCAACGCAAAGAAGGATTACGAAACGTATCCAAAACTTCCACATCAATTTTGACATCCGCACCTAATCTTGAATGGCGCAAAACCTCCGCGATATGAATCGGTTTATACATATCGACACGGGCTTTTTTAATCAACAAATCCAAGCGGTCTTTAGCTTCTTGTACAGCACTCATTTTGCGACCTCTTCTATTTGATAACGCGGCATTTGCTGCGCAAGAGCGAGCGTGTATTGCTGTGTCATCTCCAACTTAACGGGTGATTTTTTAGGCGCGTCACTCCAAGCCATCGCAGCAAAAACTTCGCGCACCACGGCCGCCACACACGGCACGGCAACCGAGTTACCGGCTTGTTTGCGCGTGGCTTGGTAGCCGCACACCACTTGATAACTATCGGGAAAACCTTGCAGGCGCAGCATTTCGCGCTCGGTTAAACGGCGTTCGCCATCGACGAGTAAGTAGTTGTAAGAAGCCCCCGCGCGCAAGGCGCAGGAATACGGATAAGCACTGATGTTGCCGCTTTTGTTTTCATGCCAAATCGTCGGCTCATTGTGTTGCGGCTTGCTGCTGCGACTCGCCAAACGCGCTGCACGAATTTTGTCCGAAGCCACATAAAAATCTGGCACATCGCGCTCCAAAATCTCCACGAGCGGCTGCATAGTCACACCGCCTTGCGGCCAGATAAATTTTTTCGGGTCGCGAAAACCAACAATAAAAATACGTTCGCGTTTTTGCGGCACACCAAAATCAAGCGCGTTAAGCACCCGATAATCAGCGTGGTAGCCCAGTTCGCGCAAGGTTTGCATGATGCGCACGAGGGTTTTTCCGCCATCGTGTCCGCGCAATTGTTTGACGTTTTCCAAGATAAACGCACTCGGCTGACGCGCTTGCAATATGCGCGCGATGTCAAAAAACAAGGTGCCGCGCATATCCTCAAAGCCTTTGCCATCGCCACAAATACTGAATGGCTGACAGGGAAAACCACCCACCAACAAATCGTGATTCGGAATATCTGCCGCGTCTATTTTGGTAATGTCGCCTTGCGGAGTTTCGCCAAAATTCGCCGCATAAGCGCGTTGCGCATCGGCATCAATATCGCTGGAAAATACACACGCTGGGGCGATTTTATTTTCCGCACACACCTGTTCGATGGCGACACGAATGCCACCGATGCCACAAAATAAATCTATGAATTTAACCTGCGATGCGGGCATCTCAATCACGTCCCGAATAAGGATTTTCCAACGACGCAATCAACTCCATAAACACGTCGCGCACTTGCTGTTCGTCGCAGCCCATCAGCACCGCGTCTTCTAGTGCGTCTTGGCAAATTTGACGAATTTCGACCAGATTTTCTTGCAGGACTTTGTTCTTTTCCACACAGGCAATCACTTCGCCTTTGGGGGAACGCCAGATGATTTTTTTGCTGTGCGGCATCGTAATTAAATCTTAGGCAGCGTCACGCCGGTCTGACCTTGATACTTGCCGCCCCGGTCTTTGTACGAGGTTTCGCACACTTCGTCGCTCTCGAAAAACAGCACTTGCGCGATGCCTTCGTTGGCATAAATTTTCGCGGGCAGCGGCGTGGTGTTGGAAAATTCCAGCGTCACATAACCTTCCCATTCTGGCTCGAACGGCGTGACGTTGACGATGATGCCGCAGCGCGCGTAAGTTGATTTTCCTAAGCACACGGTCAGCACGGAACGCGGGATGCGGAAGTATTCCACGGTGCGCGCCAAGGCAAAAGAATTGGGCGGAATAATGCAGTAATCGGCGGTGACTTCGACGAAGGAATTCGGATCGAAATTCTTCGGGTCAACGATGGTGCTGTTGATGTTGGTAAACAGCTTAAATTCGTTCGAGCAACGAATGTCGTAGCCGTAACTAGACGTGCCGTAAGACACAATTTTTTTACCATCAACTTCTTTGACTTGATTCGGTTCGAACGGGCTAATCATGTCGTGCTGCTCGCACATGCGGCGTATCCATTTGTCTGATTTGATGCTCATTGATTTTGGGGAATCGGTGAGTGGTGAATGGTGAGTGGAAAGTGGGAGTCACCGCGCAACGCAGCTTTCCACTTACCATTCCCCTCTGCCTACTCGCCCGTTTCCCGCGTCTCCAAAAATAAAATGGGCGCGATTTTAACCAATTCGCCGCGATGCCGCTTGATTTGCTAAAATCCCGCCTTTATCGCATTTCGACACTCTCCTCATGGCTCGCAAAATCCTCGTTACCTCCGCACTTCCCTACGCCAACGGCAGCATTCACTTAGGTCATCTGGTCGAATATATTCAGACCGACATCTGGGTGCGCTTCCAAAAAATGCAGGGGCACGAAGTGCATTACGTTTGCGCCGACGACACGCACGGCACGCCCATCATGCTGCGTGCGCAAAATGAAGGCATCACACCAGAGCAACTAATCGACCGCGTGTGGCACGAACACAAAGCGGATTTCGACGGATTCAATATCGCTTTCGATCACTACGGCAGCACCAACAGCGTCGAGACCAAAGAATTTGCGCAGGACATTTATCGCAAATTACGCACGGCCGATTTAATCGAAACCAAAGCCGTCGAACAGTTTTACGACCCCGTTAAAGAAATGTTTTTGCCAGATCGTTTCATCAAAGGCGAATGCCCCAAATGCCACGCCAAAGATCAATACGGCGATAACTGCGAAGCGTGCGGCGCAACTTACGCGCCTATCGAATTGATCAATCCTTACTCCGCCGTGTCAGGTGCGCAACCGGAACGTCGCAGCTCGGAACATTATTTTTTCAAGTTATCCGATGCGCGCTGCCAAGAATTTTTAAGCGCATGGACGCAAGGCACGCTCGCCTCGCAAGCCACGCCACCGCTGCAACAAGAGGCGGCGAACAAAATGAAAGAATGGTTTGAAGCGGGATTGTCCAATTGGGATATTTCGCGCGACGCGCCGTATTTTGGTTTTGAAATTCCCGATGCGCCGGGCAAGTTTTTCTATGTTTGGCTAGATGCGCCAGTTGGTTATATGGGCAGTTTCAAAAAGCTGTGTAACGACAGGATGCAGGATTCGGAATTCGGGATTCAACAGGGCGGCGGGCAGATTGATTTCGACGAGTATTGGAAGCCTGATTCGACTACCGAGCTATATCACTTTATCGGCAAAGATATTTTGTATTTCCATTCGCTGTTCTGGCCCGCAATGTTGAAGTTCGCCAACTTGCGCACCCCGACGCAGATCTTCGCGCATGGCTTCCTGACCGTGAACAACGAAAAAATGAGTAAGTCGCGCGGCACGTTTATCACCGCCGACAGCTATCTCAAACAAGGCTTAAACCCTGAATATTTGCGCTACTACTACGCCGCCAAACTCAACGGCACCATGGAAGACATCGACCTAAATCTAGAAGATTTTGTGGCGCGCGTGAATTCGGATTTAGTCGGCAAGTACATCAACATTGCGAGTCGTACGGCAGGATTTGTTAGCAAGAAATTTGCAGGTGAATTGGCGACGCAAGCGCAAGTTAACAACACCTTGTTGCAAGAGTTTATCGCCGCAAAAGGCTTGATTGCGACGGCTTATGAGCAGCGTGATTTCGGCAAAGCCATCCGCGAAATTATGCGTTTAGCGGATAGAGCCAATGAATATGTTGCGCAACAAGCACCGTGGGCATTAGCCAAACAAGCAGGTCAGGAAGCCAAGCTGCACGAGGTGTGCACGGTGAGCCTGAATATGTTCCGCTTGCTCACGCTATACCTGAAACCTATCCTGCCTAAACTCGCAGAACAGGTTGAACAATTCCTCAATGTCGCGCCGTTGAAATGGTCTGATGCCGAACAATTATTGAGCGGAAAAATTAACGACTACGCACATCTCGCAACCCGTATCGACCCTAAACTTATCGAAGCGATGGTAGAAGCCAACAAGCAAAGTATGCCAGCGGCGGAAGTTGTAAAAAGTCCTGTTGCCGCAACGCTTTTACCCGCACCCCAACCCTCTCCCTTAAAGGGCGAGGGAGCAGTCGTTGGTGCTATCGCACCTACAATTTCTATAGACGACTTCAACAAGATTGATTTGCGTGTGGCAAAAATAGTCAACGCAGAACATGTTGAAGGTGCGGAAAAATTATTGAAGCTCACTTTGGACATCGGCGAAGCCGCTCCGCGCACGGTGTTTGCGGGGATTAAATCGGCTTACGACCCAGCCACATTAGTGGGACGCATGACGGTGATGGTGGCTAATCTCGCGCCGCGCAAGATGAAATTCGGCATGTCGGAAGGTATGGTGCTGGCGGCTTCCGGCGATGCGCCGGGGCTGTTTATTTTGTCGCCAGATGATGGTGCGCAAGCGGGTATGCGGGTGAAGTGATGCCTCGCTCAACCAACCTTGCATAAGGCTTAGGTTAATAAAAAGCATCGTAAGCCCAACGGGTTTTACGATGCTTTTTTGCTGTTCACGCTGATGATAATCACGCCGCACAACACCAGCGACGAGCCTGCGATTTGCAGCCACGACACGCTTTCGTTCAAAAATAGATACGCCATGTAAATGGTGCTGACAGGACCAATAGAGCCGATTAGCGACGCGCTACCTGAGCCGATGCGCCGTATCGCGTAGGACAAGAAAAACACGGGTAATACGGTCGAAAAAATCGCCATCGCAATCGACAATTCATACACGCGCAACGGTAAATCTAACGCATTCAGCGGACGCATCACGACGAATTGCAACAAGCTCGCGGCACTCGCCACCAGCATCGCGTACGCGGTGAAACGCGTCGTGCCGATGCGCGTAATCGAATGCCCCACGCCGACTAAATACACCGAATACGACAAGGTGCTGGCGAATACCAGCGTGACTCCCAACACCATGCTCCCGCCTGCTTGCCAGCCGACATCATGGAGAAAAACTAAGGCGATGCCCGCATAGCTCAACGCCATTGCCAGCATGACTTTGCGGCCGATGGCACGTTTGTAAACCAAGGCGGTGAGTAGCACGGTCATAGTCGGATAAAGAAATAAAATCAGCCGTTCCAGCCCCGCCGAAATGTATTGCAAGCCCATAAAGTCCAGCAAGCTTGATAGGTAATAGCCAATCAACCCCAGAGCAACGATTAGCCCGCAATCCTGCGCACTTAAGAGTGCGGCGGGTTGACGACGCACCCACAGAGCCATCGCGACAAAAAACGGCACAGCAAACGCCATGCGCAATGCCAATAAAGTAATCGCATCGACATGGTCTAGATACGCCAATTTGACCAGAATCGCCTTCGCCGAAAATCCCACGGCTGCCAGCAAAGCGAAGGCAACACCTGCGATTACGTCGCGATGAATTTCAAGTTTTTGGGTGTGCATAGTTTAAGAATTGAACTGCTGTAAATTAAACTGACGAGTGATAGAAATGATGATTTGCGCAGCACAAGCGCAATCCAGTATATTCGCCGCCCTCAATCATTTTGAACGGAACTGCAATGAAAATTCCTAGCCCACTATTGGCAATGAGCACCGCTGTATTGGTGCTTAATTTAACTGGTTGCGCCAGCAAAATGATAGGCGTACACGCAGGTGCAGAACGTGTATCGCTCGCTGAAGCTAATCAAGTGGCGAGCTGCAAACTCATCAGTAAAAACACCGTGACGGTCATGGCGAAAATGGGTTTTATCGTGCGTGATGCTGACGAGGTGGAAGAAAACTTATATCAATTCGCGCGCAATGATGCTGTTGATGCAGGCGCGGATACCGTGGTGAAAGGCGAATCCAGTGCTTTAGGTAGCCGCGTATTTTCCTTGTACAAATGCCGACCTTAATTTACCCAGCTAGTCCCACATAAACATTCTGCACATCGTCGTCGCCATCTATCGCTTCCAAAAATTCTTCCACTTCGGCGCGTTGTTCGTCGTTTAGCGTGACGGCATTTTTGGGGCGATAACCGATTTGCGCGGAGGTGACGGTAAAGCCAAACACAGGTAATGCTTTGCACACTGCATCGAGGTCGGTGATATCGGTGATGAACAGCGTCGCACCTTCTTCACTGGGCTCGAAATCTTGCGCACCTGCTTCAATCGCGGCGACTTCCGCATCACTGTCTTTGTTGGCGGGCGTGGCTTCTATCATGCCGACATGGTCGAAATCCCACGCCACCGAGCCCGATGCGCCGAGCTGTCCTTTGCGAAATAACACGCGGATATTTGGGTAAGTGCGGTTCACGTTGTCGGTCAGACATTCAACGATGACTGGCACTTTGTGTGGCGCGAAGCCCTCGTAAATCAAGCGTTCCAGCGTCGCACCACCGTCCAATAACCCCGCGCCTTTTTTGATAGCACGCTCCAAAGTTTCTTTGGGCATGGACACTTTTTTGGCTTGTTCAACCACGAGGCGCAAGCGCGAATTGGAATCGGGATCGGCTCCGCCCTTGGCGGCGACCATGATTTCTTTGGACAGCTTGCCGAAGATTTTTCCCTTAGCGTTTGCTGCGATTTCTTTGTGTCGTGCTTTCCACTGTGCGCCCATGTCGTTCTCGTGTTAATTGATGAAATTTTTGAGGGCGCATCTTGCCTTAACTGCGCGCGGCTATCAATCGCGAAAACGCCTGGCGTGAGTGACGCAAGGGGCGCAGGGCTTTATACTTGAAACATGAGAGCTCTTTTATTAGCAAGGTTTACCCGCTATTTTCGGCCGCGTTTAATTGACGCTTTGCGGGGTTACAACCGCACCCGTTTTGCTGCCGATGTCACTGCTGGCATCACCGTCGGCGTGATTGCGCTTCCTCTCGCGATTGCCTTCGCTATCGCCTCTGGCGCGAAACCCGAAGCGGGAATTTTCACTGCCATCATTGCGGGTTTTATCATTTCGCTACTGGGCGGTTCGCGCGTGCAAATCGGCGGGCCGACGGGTGCGTTTATCGTGATTGTGTACGGCATCATTGCGCAATACGGCTACGCCAATTTGCTGATTTGCACGCTGATGGCGGGCGTGATGCTGGTGGCGATGGGCTTGGCGCGGCTAGGAAATTTGATTAAGTTTTTCCCGCGCCCTCTCATTATTGGTTTTACCAATGGTATTGCAGTGCTGATTATTTTTAGTCAGCTTAAAGACTTCTTAGGCCTCAAGATAGACAGTTTACCCGCCGAATTTTTTGCCAAATCCAACGCGCTGATTCACGCTTTACCTAGCTTCGACGCGCTGACCTTGTTACTCGCGCTCAGCTCGTTTTTATTCATCTGGTTCTATCCCAAATCGTGGGCAAAAAAAATTCCCGCGCCGATCGTGGCACTGGTGGTCGGCACCGCCGTCGTGGCGTTTTTTAATTTGCCAGTGGCAACCATAGGCACACGTTTCGGCGGCATTCCACAAGGCTTGCCGAGCTTTGATGCACCCGAATTCAGCCTCGCCACGCTGCGTCATTTGATTGCGCCTGCGCTGACTATCGCCTTGCTCGGTGCGATTGAATCGTTGCTCTCAGCAGCGGTGGCGGACGGCATGATAGATGACAAACACGACCCCAATCAGGAGCTCATCGCGCAAGGCATTGCCAATATCGTCACGCCATTTTTCGGCGGCTTGCCTGCCACGGGGGCGATTGCGCGCACCGCCACCAACGTGCGCGCGGGCGCGACCAGTCCGATTTCGGGCATGGTGCACGCGCTGACGTTGTTGCTCATCGTGTTGCTCGCCGCGCCACTTGCCACGCATATTCCGCTCGCCACCTTAGCCGCGATTTTGCTGATTACCGCTTACAACATGGGCGAATGGGAAAGTTTCAAAACGCTCCGCACCTATCCAGCGGGTGACAGCGCGGTGCTGGTGCTGACGTTTTTGCTCACGGTGATTTTTGATTTAACCGTCGCAGTCGAAGTCGGCATGTTCTTAGCAATTTTCTTTTTCATCCAACGCATCACCGCACTCACCCACGTCAGCGTCGCCGCTGAATCACCACAGCCCGACGATGGTGACGCGACCTTGTTACGCAAAGCTGTGCCGCACGGCGTGATGATTTATCGCGTCTATGGCGCATTATTTTTTGGTGCAGCGGATAAGCTCGAAGCGGTGCTGGCCGAGCTGCATAACGAACCCGATGTGTTCATTTTGAAAATGGACGAAGTCATCAGCATGGACGCGAGTGCCTTGCACAGCCTGCAACATCTGCACCGCAAACTGCGCGCGCATGACAAACATCTCATCCTGTGCGGCGCGTACAGCCAGCCTTTTTTGCTGATGCAGCAAGCGGGGTTTTTTGCGGAAATTGGTCAGGGCAATATCGTTGCCAAGTTGCCAGAAGCCTTACGTCAAGCCCAGCACTTACTAGCTACACCAGCGAATTTTGAGCATTAACGCTCAGCCCATTACTAGGAGATTTCTATGCTTAAAACAATCGCTTTTATCTTGGCAGCCATCATTGCGGCGGTGCTGCTTTACGCCGCCAACAAGCCCGATACTTTTCACGTTGAACGCAGCGTTAACATCCAAGCGTCACCCGAAAAAATCTTCCCGCTCATCAACGATTTTCATGCGTGGAATGATTGGACTCCGTACAACAAAGATGCCGCCATGCAAAAAACTTTTAGCGGTGCGGAGCAAGGTGTGGGCGCGAGTTATGCCTGGCAAGGCAACAATGAGGTCGGCAAGGGCGACATCACGATTACCGCCTCCACACCCGTCAGCAAAATTGTTTTTGACCTGCATATGGTTGAGCCGTTTGAGGCGCGCAACGTGGCGACTTTTAGCTTGGCTGGCACGGGCGATACGACCACGGTGACTTGGAGTTTGGATGGTGCAAGCCCATTGATAGCAAAAATCATGGGCTTGTTTTTCGACATGGATAAAATGATAGGCAAAGATTTTGAAGTGGGATTAGCTAAACTGAAAGTGCTGGCAGAGAAATAAATCGAGCTCCTACATTTTGAACAAAAGGAAAATGTCATGCAAAAAATTACCCCGTTTTTATGGTTCGATGGCAACGCCGAAGCCGCGATGAATTTTTATGTCGGTATCTTTAAGCAGGCAAAAATCTTGAGTGTGAACCGCTATCCATCAGGCTCTCCCGCGCCTGAAGGCAGTGTGATGACCGCCAGTTTTGAGCTAAATGGCTTGAAGTTTGTCGCGCTCAACGGCGGGTCTATGTTCAAGTTTTCGCCCGCCACCTCGTTTGTGGTCGAGTGTGAAAATCAGCAAGAAGTGGATTACTACTGGGACAAATTAGGCGAAGGCGGCAAACCGAATCGTTGCGCTTGGCTGGATGATAAATTCGGCGTGACTTGGCAAATCGTGCCTAAGCAATTAGGCGAATTATTAAGTTCGCCCGACCCAGTTAAAGCGGGGCGCGTGATGCAGGCGATGATGCAAATGACGAAAATTGAAATTGCCGAATTGCAGCGCGCATCTGATGCACATTAGCCGCTGCGTATCTTGATTTATTCGCCTTACTTAAAAGCCGCCATGAAAAATTTTCTCAGTCTGTTTCTCGCCCATCACAGCAACATCTCTCCCGCCGAAAAGCTGCGCAGCGCATTGGCGGCGGGCGTGGCGATATTGTGTTTAGGTGTGTTGTTGGAACACTCGCCATTGTCAATTTATGCCATGCAAGGCTGGATAGGCGCGACGGTGGTGCTGTTGTTTGCGCTGCCACACAGCCCGATGGCGCAGCCGTGGAATGTTATCGTTGGGCAAATCATTGCGGGTTTTATCGGCTGGCTAATAAGCCAGTTGCTTAGCGATATGGTCATCGCCGCCGCACTGGCGGTGGGTTTGAGCATCTGGCTGATGCACTTAGTCGATGCCCTGCATCCGCCCGCTGCCGCGACCGCGCTGACCTTGGTGCTGAGCAGTAGCCAGTTTCATCATCTGGGTGCGGGCTGGACGGTGGTGATGTTGGCGGCGAATGTCGGTTTTATTTTGCTACTCGCGCTGCTCATCAATAATTTTTTGCCGCATCGTCGCTATCCCGCGCCGCATCCGCCCACCGCGCCTGCGCTGCAAACTTGTGTGGTGATTGATGCGCAAGATATACAGCGCGCGATGAGCGAAATGCAAACTGAGCTCGACGTGAGCGAAGACGATTTATTAGAAATTTATCGGCGTGCCGCGCAACACGCGCAAGCAAAAAACTGACCGCCATGATTTTTCCTAGCCCCGCTCATGCGCCGACATTTGATGATCCTTTAGCGATGCTGAGTACCTGTCACGAACGCATCGCCGCGCAATGTGTGACGCTAGAAAAACTGCGTGTGCATTTAGCGACACAAGGCTGCGATGCCGCTGCGCAGCAAGCTGCGACTAGGATTTTGCGTTACTTCAACACAGCGGGGCAGCATCATCACAGCGACGAAGAGGACGATTTATTTCCGCTGTTGCAGGCGACGGGGGACGCGACAGCGCAGCGTTTGGTCGGCTATTTGTTGGCGCGTCATCAAGAATTAAATGCCGCATGGGATGCGCTGCGCGCGGCGTTAAATAAAATTGTGGCGGGCGAATTAGCGTGGCTGGATGCCACGCAAACCAGCGCATTTATTGCCGCCTATCAAGCGCACATCGCCTTGGAAAATACGCAACTTTTGCCCCTCGCGCAGCAGCTTTTAAGCACCGCACAAATCGAACAATTAGGACGCAACATGTCAGCCAGACGCGGCGTAATTTTTTCGTAAGTCCATTAACGATTAGGAGCAAACATGAAACCCAGCAACCCCTTCAACCCCAATCTGGATTTGACTTTCGAGCGTGTCATCGAGGTGCCGCGCGAATTAGTTTGGCGCGCTTGGACTGAGCCTGCGCTGCTCAAACAATGGTTCACGCCCTCCCCTTGGCAAACCATAGAGTGCGACATTGAGTTGCGCGCGGGCGGTGTGTTTCGCACCGTATTTTTGTCGCCCGAAGGCGAACGCTTTCCCAACGCAGGTTGCTATTTAGAAATCATCGAAAACGAAAAATTGGTGTGGACGAATGCCATACAGCCTGGCTTTCGCCCCACCTTTTCGAGCAACCAAACGCACGCGGATTTTCCCTTCACTGCCATCATTAGTTTGGCGCGCCAAGGCAGCGGTACAAAGTACACCGCCACCGTTCTGCACGCCGACAGCGCAGGCTGCAAAAAGCACGCCGCGATGGGCTTTCACGATGGTTGGGGCAAGGCTCTCGACCAGTTAGTTGCTTTGATGAAAACACACTAAAAAGGAGCACGTCATGCGCTATCAAGGAAGCTGTCATTGCGGTCATATCGCTTTTGAAGTTGAGGGTGATTTGCATAGTGTCATGGAATGCAACTGCTCGATTTGCCAACGTTTAGGTGCGCTGCGCTGGTTCGTTAAACGTGCGCAAATTAAATTTCTCACGCCCGAAAGTCATCTCGCCACTTATCAATTCGGCAAAAAAATTATTCGTCATCACTACTGCGCTCAATGCGGTTGCGCCCCGCTGGGCACGGCGTTGTATCAGGGCGTGGAGATGGCGAGCATCAACGTGCGGTGCTTGGAAAATGTGGAGTTATCCGCGCTGAAAATTAAGCAAGTGGATGGGCGCAGCTTGCCCGTAAGCGACTAAAAAATGCCCAGCGCGCCGCTGCAAAAATTAGAAGATTTACCTAATATCGGCAAATCCATCGCCGCCGATTTACGCGCCATTGGCATCACGCAACCGCTGCAAATCGCGCAAGGCGACGCGCTGAAAATTTATTTTGCCCTAGCCGCACCAATGGGCAAACGCCATGACCCGTGCGTGCTGTACACCTTGTTAGCGGTGCAACATTTTTTGCGCACAGATGAGAAGTTGGCTTGGTGGAAATTTACGGAACCGGGCAAAGCGTTATTAGCCCAATCAGTGTGTGATTAGCCTTGCTTGAGGTAATTATTTTTCACGCGGATGTAGTGTTCGGCGGAATAACGTAGGTAGGCGATTTCGGCTTCGCTCAAAGCGCGTATGGCTTTGGCGGGGCGACCGAGGTACAACATACCGCTTTGCAACACGCTGCCTTGTGACACCAAACTGCCCGCGCCTAGCATCACGCAATCTTCAATCACCACCTCGTCCATCACAATCGAACCCATGCCAATTAAGCACTCGTTGCCGATAGTGCAGCCATGCAAAATTACCGAGTGCCCGACCGTCACATAGTCGCCAATGATAAGCGGCGCGCCGTCAGGTTTTTCAGGCGTTTTGTGCGAGACATGGCACATGCTCAAATCTTGCACATTCGTGCCGCGCCCAATCACGATGCGATTCACATCGCCGCGCAACACCGCGTTACACCACACCGAAGCGTCGTCGGCTATCGTCACATCGCCAATGATTTGACAGGAATCGTGCAGAAAAACATGGCTGCCGATGACGGGGGAGGTATTGAGGTAAGGGGAAAGTGGCATGGTTAGTTACCCATTGTGGGCGGGCACAATTTGCCCACCCTTGTTCATTATCCGCATGGGCATAACCAGCGACTTGCTATCGTTTTTTGCCTAGCTTAGTCGAATGGCTAGTTGCCTCATCAGATGAGGTTTGCCCACGCTACTTGTTACGCGAGCTTCCATTTCATTTTCTCGCCAGCGCGCAGGGGCACAAGCTGATGCTCGCCAAACCCCACCGTGGCGGGTACTTGCCAGTCTTGTTTACACAACGTAATCGTGTCTTTATTGCGTGGTAAACCGTAAAAATCTGCACCATAAAAACTAGCGAAGGCTTCGAGTTTGTCTAGCGCGCCTGCGGTTTCAAAGGCTTCGGCGTACAGCTCAATGGCGTGATGGGCGGTGTAGCAACCGGCGCAGCCGCAGGCATTTTCTTTGGTGTGTTGCGCGTGCGGCGCGCTGTCTGTGCCTAGGAAAAATTTCTTACTGCCGCTGGTGGCGGCTTTGACTAACGCTTCGCGATGGGTTTCGCGTTTGAGTATCGGCAGGCAATAAAAATGCGGGCGGATGCCGCCAACTAACATGGCGTTGCGGTTGTACAGCAGGTGTTGCGGGGTGAGCGTGGCGGCGATGTTATCAGGCGCGCTGGCCACAAATTCTGCCGCATCTTTGGTGGTGATATGTTCAAACACCACGCGCAGATTAGGCAAATCTTTCAGCAAGGGTTGCATCACTGTTTCGATAAACACCGCCTCGCGGTCGAACACGTCGATGTGGCTGTCGGTGACTTCGCCATGCACCAGCAGCGGCATCCCGAGCTTTTGCATTTCTTCCAGCGCGGCATAGGTGAGGCGCAAATCGGTTACGCCCGCATCAGAGTTGGTGGTCGCGCCAGCGGGATAAAGTTTCACCGCGTGCACGATGCCGCTGGACTTCGCTTTGCGGATTTCTGCCGCGCTGGTGTTGTTGGTTAAATACAGCGTCATCAGCGGCTCAAACTTTATGCCCGCTGGCACGGCTTGACTAATCCGCGCGTGGTATTCAATGGCTTGTGCGGTGGTAGTAATCGGCGGGCGCAGATTGGGCATGACGATGGCGCGGGCAAATTGGCGCGCGGTATCGGGCAGCACGGCGCGCATTAAATCGCCATCGCGCAAATGTAAATGCCAGTCATCGGGGCGGGTAATGGTTAGGGTTTGCATAGCAGTCGAGGCGAAGTAAAGGGCGCGATTGTAAAGGAGTTAAGGCTGGTTTTTTGTCCGCAGATTACACAGATTCACACAGATTTTTTGCTTGGTTTTAATCGGCGTGAATCTGTGTAATCTGCGGAAGAAATGTCTTTAAGGTGTGCTTGCCACTGCACCACCATCCGACTGCCAAGGCGCGACTTTTAGCAGCAACACCATGCCAGGAATCGCTAGTAGTGCGCATAGCCAGAAGAATCCTGACCAGCCGATGGCTTCGACTAGCCAGCCTGCGGTGGCATTCATAAAGGTGCGCGGCACGGCGGCGAGGCTGGTGAATAAAGCGAATTGCGTGGCGGTGTAAGCGGGATGCGTGGTGCGCGCGATGAAGGCGACAAAGGCGGCGGTGCCCACGCCCACACCGAACGCTTCTAAGCTGATGACGATGGCGAGTTGCATCCGTTCTGCCGCGCCGATGCTGTCGAAATGTCCTTGCGCTGCCAGCCATGCAAAGCCAAAAATCGCCAGCACTTGCACCACACCAAAAATCCATAAGGCGCGATTGATGCCGATTTTGAGCATCCACAGCCCGCCCAATAATCCACCGATCACCGCTGGCCACAGTCCCGCATTTTTCGCAATTAAGCCGATGTCGGTTTTGCTAAAACCCATGTCCATATAGAACGGCGTGGCGAGCGCGGTACACAAGCTGTCGCCCAGTTTGTAGAAAAATAAAAACGCCAAAATGGTCAGCGCGCTGCGCCAACCTTGGCGCGAAATAAATTCGCGGAATGGCTCAACCACGGCGGCGCGCAAGGTTTTCGGCGGCGCGGCGCGATGTGGCTCGCTGACCATTAGTGTCATCACCATGCCGGGCAACATGAACAAAGCGGTGATAACAAACACCGCGTTCCACGGCAAATGGTCGGACAAAATCAACGCTAAAGAACCGGGAATTAAACCCGCCAAGCGATACGCGTTGACATGCACCGAGTTGCCTAAGCCCAGTTCCGCGTCGCTCAACAGTTCGCGGCGATACGCGTCCAACACGATGTCTTGCGTGGCGGATAAAAACGCCAAGAGCGTGCAAAACACCACGATAGTGGGTAAATCGGTGCTGGGCGAAAAGCCACCTAAAGTCGCAATCACCAATAGCAATGACACTTGCGTCAGCAACATCCAGCCACGTCGTCGCCCTAACACGGGCACGACAAAACGATCTAAAAACGGCGACCAGATAAATTTCCAAGTGTAGGGAAACTGAATCAACGCGAACGCGCCGATCACTTTCAAGTCAATATGCTCGGTGCGCAACCAGGCGGGCACGAGGTTGAGCAGCAAATATAAGGGCAGTCCCGACGAAAAGCCGATGAACACGCAAATCGCCATGCGGCGCGTGAAAAGCTGCGACCAGATGCTAGGGGAAGTTACGCCGTTCAATGAAGTCATCTCACCAAACCACAGGCACGGCATACGCCGCAAACGCATGATCAATCGAGACGATGGTCATTTCTTCTAGCATCGCTTGGGCAATAATCATGCGGTCAAATGGGTCGCGGTGATGCGCGGGGAGTTGTGCCAAATAGCTGATGTGCGATAACTCAATTGGCAATAGCTGGATGTTGTTTTCTTGCGTGTTTCTGTGAATCAGCTCTTCAATTGGCATGGATAAAGCCAGCTTATCAAGCTGGCTTTTAATTTGCATTTCCCAAGGTGAAGCCATACTCAAATAAAACTCATGCGCGCCCGAACCGCACAAGTCCCGCACTGTTTTGGAAAGTCGTTCAGGGTCATCGTTAAGCCAGAGAAAAACGTGCGTATCCAGCAACAATTTCATAGCTTGCCTTCTAACCAAAAACTATCAGGCAAGGCTTCATTAAAGTCATCGCTGATTTTTATTTTTCCTGCAAACAAGCCCAGTTTCATTGTCTTTAATGGGGATGAGATTTCTTCATACATGACAATCACGCGGGCTTTATGAGCGTGTACCGTTTTGGGTAACTGCAAATGAATTTGCTGATTGCGGTCAATTTCCACGGGGAACTCAAGAGCGTGCATGGCGGCTTCCTTTCAATCAATTGTCATCAGATTTTAACGCGTAAATAGCTCGACTGGATTACACGGGCTCGCGCTTAAAGCGATACACGGCGCTGCTGCCGCGCCAGTTGGGCAGCACGCGCACGGTGCATAAACCGCTCATCACATGACGCGCCAGGATTTCGACTTGGTGGGTGGCGCAGAGCATTTCAAAATCGTGCAGCGTGCATAAATGCACATTCGGCGTGTCATACCATTGGTACGGCATGTCGCGCGAAATCGGCATTGTGCCGCGTAACACTTGCAGACGATTTTTCCAGTAACCAAAGTTCGGGAAGCTGACGATGCCTTCATTTCCAACGCGCAAAATCTCTTTCATCAAGGCTTCGGTGTGGCGCGTAGCTTGCAGCGTTTGCGACAAAATCACGAAGTCGAACGCGGCATTTTCAAACACCGCCAAGCCTGATTCCAAATCGTTTTGAATCACGTTGACGTTGTTGGCGATACAGGCGGCGATATTCGCGTCGCTAATCTCCACGCCGTAGCCTTTGACCTCACGCGTCTCGCGTAAATAACGCAGCAAACTGCCGTCGCCGCAGCCTAAATCCAGCACCGATGAACCGTGCGGAATCCATTGCGCAATAGCGGCGAAATCGGGGCGAGCTTGAATAATGTTGGCGTTCATGCGGCACACTCCTGCGCGATATTATGCAAATAATTGCGCATCACCGCGAGGTATTGCGCGTCTTCCATTAAGAACGCGTCGTGACCATGCTGTGATGCAATTTCGGCATAACTCACGTCGCGTTTGTTATGCAACAGCGCACGCACCAGTTCGCGCGAACGCTCTGGCGCAAACCGCCAATCGGTGGTGAACGACACCACTAAAAACTTCGCCGCCGCAGGCGCAAAGGCTTTATTCAAATCGCCAGCAAACTCACGCGCAGGGTCAAAATAATCCAAGGCTTTGGTCATCAGCAAATAAGTATTCGCGTCGAAATAAGCGGCGAATTTATCGCCTTGATAACGCAAATACGATTCAATTTGGAACTCGATGTCGTAGCTGTAATTTAATTTTCCGTGGCGCAATTCGCGACCAAATTTATCTGCCATCGCATCGTCAGAAAGATAGGTGATATGCCCCAACATGCGCGCCAAGCGTAAGCCCCGCGTCGGTACAACTTGATGCTGGTAATAGTCGCCGCCATGAAAATCGGGGTCGGTCAAAATCGCGTTGCGCGCCACGTCGTTAAAGGCAATGTTTTGCGCTGACAAATGCGGCGCGGAGGCAATCGCCAACACATGCCGCACGCGCTCTGGCTGCGCCAACGCCCAGTGCATCGCCTGCATCCCGCCCAAGCTGCCGCCGATAATCGCCGCGAATTGCTGCACGCCCAAATAGTCCGCCAGCATTGCTTGCGTCGCCACCCAATCTTCCACCGTCACCACGGGAAAGCCCGCGCCGTAAGGTTTTCCTGTCGCGGCGTTAATCGAGGAGGGCCCGGTTGAGCCATGACAGCCGCCCAGATTATTCAAGCCAATGACGAAAAAATGATTGGTGTCTATGGGTTTGCCAGGTCCTATCATGTTGTCCCACCAGCCGATATTTTTCGGCTCGTCGGCATAAACGCCTGCAACGTGATGATGTCCCGACAAAGCATGGCAAATTAAAATGGCGTTGGATTTGGCGGCATTTAAGGTGCCGTAGGTTTCATAAACCAACTCAAAACCCGCTAACACCGCGCCACTTTTACAAGTGAACGGTGCATTAAAAATAGCGCGCTGCGCGCTGACGATACCGACTGAAGAATTCACGCTGACTCCAAAACAAAAAACCTGCGCGCTATAGCGGAGCAGGTTTGCCTCGCTTTAGCTGGAATGTTTAACGTGCCCCGCAAGCTGATGTCAAATCGGCACGAAGCGCAGTTTCCGTGTTTTGCTGGAGGCTGTCAATTTTGCGCAGTCATTATGCAAAAAATGCGCTGCGTGATAAAAAATCTCACAAGTCGTTTGTCATTTTCGCGGCTATCGGTATAATGCGCGACTTCGCAAATCAGCCGCATCGTTTGTGAGTGTACAAAATGGCCTGATAGCTCAGTCGGTAGAGCAGAGGATTGAAAATCCTTGTGTCGGTGGTTCGATTCCGCCTCGGGCCACCAAATTTAGTGTGGCGTATGCGCACGTTCCCATAGAAATTCTGTGGCGATAAATAAAAGGCTTGCCAAATATGGTGAGCCTTTTTGCATTGTTGCCTTAAAAACGGTAAGTCGAATATGAACCAATCTGTCGAAGCTCTTAACACCCTCGCACCAAGCCCAAACGGCATCGTGCGCGAGGTCAGCCGCCGCCGCACTTTCGCGATTATTTCTCACCCCGACGCGGGTAAGACCACGCTCACCGAAAAGCTGTTGCTGTTCGGTGGCGCGATTCAAATGGCGGGGACGGTGAAAGCGCGCAAGAGCGGTCGCCATGCGACTTCCGACTGGTTGGAAATTGAGAAACAGCGCGGCATTTCCGTCGCCAGTTCGGTGATGCAATTCACCTTCGACGATTGCGTCATCAACCTGCTCGACACGCCAGGTCACCAAGACTTCTCCGAAGATACCTATCGCGTGTTGACCGCCGTGGATGCCGCCGTGATGGTGGTCGATGCGGCAAAAGGTGTGGAAGCGCAGACCATCAAATTGCTGGAAGTGTGCCGCTTGCGCAACACGCCCATCATCACCTTCATCAACAAAATGGATCGCGAAGTGCGCGAGCCATTGGAAGTGTTGGATGAAATCGAATCCGTGTTAAAAATTAAATGTGCTCCCGTGACATGGCCTATCGGCATGGGCAAACGCTTTCGTGGCGTGTATCACTTGCTCAACGATGAAGTGCTGCGCTTCGTTCCCGGCGAAGAAAAAGCCAATCAGGAAGTGGAAGTGTTACGCGGTGCGGACATCGACAAGATGAACGAAGAAGCACCGTCTGAAATGAAAATCATGCGCGACGAAACCGAGTTAGTGATGGGCGCGGGCGCATCGTTCGACTTAGAAGAATTCCTCAAAGGTCAGCAGTCGCCGGTGTTCTTCGGCTCAGGCGTGAACAACTTCGGCGTGCGCGAAATTTTGCGCGCGCTGGTCGATTGGGCTCCCGCACCGTTGCCGCGCGCCACTGACAAACGCGTCGTGCAACCGACCGAAGCAGCGTTCACCGGCTTCGTGTTCAAAATCCAAGCGAATATGGACCCCAACCACCGCGACCGCATCGCGTTTTTGCGCGTGTGTTCCGGTCAATACACATCGGGCATGAAGGTCAAACACCGCCGCACCGGCAAGGACATGAAACTCGCCAACGCCGTGACGTTTATGGCGAACGAACGCTCGCGTTTAGATGAAGCGTTCGCGGGCGACATCATCGGCGTGCACAACCACGGTCAATTACAAATCGGCGACGTACTAACCGAAGGCGAGGCGTTGACCTTCAAAGGCATCCCCTATTTCGCGCCTGAATTATTCAGCCGCGCACGCTTGCGCGACCCGATGAAAGCCAAGCAATTAGAAAAAGGCTTGCGCCAATTAGGCGAAGAAGGCGCGGTGCAAGTGTTCGCGCCACTGGTCGATAACACCTTGCTCATCGGCGCGGTCGGACAACTGCAATTTGAAGTCGTCGAGCATCGCCTCAAAGCCGAATACGGCGTGGACGCAGTGTTTGAACGCGCTGGCATCCACACCGCGCGCTGGGTAACTTGCCCCGATGCCGCGCATCTCGCCGAGTTCGTCAAAGCCAATATCAACCGCCTCGCCAAAGACGTGGACGACAACTACGCCTACCTCGCCGACACGGGCGTGAATCTAAGATTGGCGCAAGAACGCTGGCCGAAAATTCAGTTCTTCGCCACGCGGGAACACGGTCAACAATTGGGTTAAAGCGATACCTTGCACAAGCAAAAGGCTAACCATAACGGTTAGCCTTTTTTATTTAGGTCAGCGTGGGATTCATCAACAAATCGCTCGCCGCCCGCTCAGCAAACTGTCCTGCTTACTAGGCAATGCGACAGGCTTGCGCAAACGCCAAGCGTGCGCCGCGTGGATAAATACCTGCGGCATCGCCGTAGCCTAAGTTGCACAAAAAGTTCGACTTCACGCTGGTGCCTGCAAAAAATAATTCATCTACTTTTGCATTGTCGAATCCCGACATCGGCCCGCAATCCAACCCCAATGCGCGCGCCGCCAACATCAAGTACGCACCTTGCAACGTGCCATTACGAAACGCGGTTAGCTCTGCCAATGCCGCATTGTTTGCAAACATCTCGCGCGCTTTCGGGTTGGGCAAAAATAAAGTCGGCAGCTGTGTATAAAACTGCGTGTCGAAACCAATAATCGCGGTGACGGGCGCGCGCAATGTTTTAGCGCGATTGCCTTCCATCAAGGCTTCGTTGAGTTGCGCTTTGGCGGCGGCAGATTTCACAAACACAATGCGCAGCGGGCTACAGTTCATCGAGGTGGGTGCCATGCGCAGCATGTCATACAAGCGATGCAGCAGCTCGTCCGCGACGGGCTTATCTTGCCAAGCATTAAGCGTGTGCGCGTCGAAAAATAACTGGTCGAGCGCGGCTTGATTTAATGATGTGTGTGACATGGCGGGCATCCTTAAGTGATGAAATAGAGCGCGATGGTAGCAGCAAACACTTGTCACCAAAGCGGCATGATTCAGTAACGGCGCGGCACAAGTGCTGCTAAAGTGCGCGCCTTCTTTTCTCCATTACCAAAAACAATATGAACTCACACGATTTTTTCATCATGGCGATTCCCGCCGTCATTGCCTTACTCGGCGGTGTCTTGGCGGCGTTTTGGAGTCCGTCGCATCAGGCGCGCAGCATGATTCAACATTTTGCCGCAGGCGTTATTTTGGCGGCGTTGGCGGTGGAGCTATTGCCCGAAATCGAACGCGAACACGCGCCTGCTAGCGTGCTCATCGGCGCATTCGCTTTAGGCAGTTTGTTTATGTACGGCATTAAATTATGGACGCTGCGCTTAGAGCATCAAGCCGCCGCATCCACCGCTGTGGCTAGCTTGAGTTTGGGCTTGTTAATCGCCACTTTTGTCGATGTGGCAACCGACGGCTTCATTATCGGCGCGGGTTTCGCAGCGGGTGGCAGCACGGGCACAGTGTTGGCAATCGGCTTGTCGGTGGAGCTGTTATTTTTAGGTATGGCACTCGCATCGGACGCGGCAAAAGGCTGGCGCATCATTGCCATTTCGGGTGCGTTGGGCGCGACGGTGTTTATTTTCGCGTTGCTCGGCAGCTATTTATTAGCGGGCGCATCGGCGGCGTTGATTGCGGGCGCGTTAGCCTTCAGTGCTGCGGCATTGTTGTATTTAGTCACCGACGAACTGTTAGTCGAAGCGCACGAAGTCGAAGAACAACCGATTTCTACCTTGGTGTTGTTCGCAGGATTTTTAGCGTTTTGGGCGATTCAATTGTTGGGTGTGTAAGGTTTATTTGAGCTAACTTGCAGGCATAAAAAATCGTGGTCTAGCCACGATTTTTTATTTCCCTGAACGCGCTTAAATACTTAGAACTTCATGCCTACGCCTAAACCAATCACGATAGGATCAATTTTTAAGGTAGTCAGATACGCGCCATTTGCGGTGACATCTGTTTTCATAAAAATTTTCTTCACATCCAAATTGATGAACAGGTCTTTGCTGATTTGGTAATCAGCACCGATTTGCAATGCACCACCAAAACTATTTTTACCCACATCTAAACCTGCTGGCAAATTCACGCTGTAAAAGCGGGTGTAGTTCAAGCCTGCACCCGCATAAGGACGGAAAGTTGCATCAGGCATAAAGTGATATTGCACCGTCAAAGTCGGGGGCAACACACCTACTGTACCGAGCTTACTGTTGTTCAATGACACGTCGTGTTTGGTGGTCGCAGCAATCAATTCCAGCGCGATATTGTTGGTTAAAAAGTGCGTGACATCCACTTCTAAGGTGGCTTGATTGGCAACGCTCACACCTACAACAGGCGATGAACTTGACGCAGGTTGTACCGAAATAATGCGACCACGCACGAGGTTGTCACCCGCAGCCGCTTGTGCCGCGCCAGCAATCAATGTTGCAGCGATTACGGTCATTGTCATCCATGCTTGTTTTTTCATTTGCATACTCTCCTAGTGCGCCCTCAGCGGAATGCCAAAGACGAGCGCAGCATACGGCGCGGAAAAAACAGTGATATTGATTTAAGTCAAAAACCCTAAAAGTTTAGGGTTTTATTTTTTGGTCGCGTAGGCGGGCGGGATGAGAGGAGATTTTTGCTGTTGCGGCAAGCGTGATTAAAGCTCAGTTTGGAGATTGGGCAATTCGATGACGGGTTCGAGCATCATGGTGGCGCGCGTTTCTGGGGTTTCTAAACTCATGCGTCCCAACGTGCCGCCGCGATAGTCGGTGAGCAAAATCATGGCGGCTTTTTCGATGTCTAGTTCGCCTGCACGACCTTTGCTTTTCAGCAAACAGCCGCGCTTTTTGGCGATGGCTTCCACTAAGCCGATGCCGTCTAAGTTGCTGCCGTCAGCAAGATGCAGCGAAATTTTGTAGCGCGCGACGAGTTGCGCGGGATAACGCGCCAACAAAATGTCGCCTAAAAACGCCGCGACTTCTTCGTCTATGGTGGCGTTGCGCCCAATCGCATGGATCGCCGCGAGCATCAAGCCATCGTTAGGGTTTTCGATTTTAGGCCAGAGCAAACCGGGCGAATCGGTGAGCATCATGTGGCCATTGAAGTTATGTTTTTGTTGCGACTTGGTCACCGCAGGTTCGTCGCCGACATTCGCCACGCGACGTTTCAGCAGCGTGTTCATCAGCGTTGATTTACCTACATTGGGGATGCCCATAATCATCAAGCGCAACGGCTTGTGATTGTCGTCGCGATGGGGTGCTAAGGGCTGACACAGATTGGGAATGCGTGCCGCGTCGCTGGCATTTTTGCAACTCAAGGCGACCGCTTTGACATGGGCTTGTTGGTTGTAAAACGCCAGCCACGCTTGCGTGGCGATTGGGTCAGCTAAATCGGCTTTGTTGAGAATTTTTAAGCACGGGCGTTGACGATGCAAACGCAGCTCTTCTATCATCGGATTACGACTCGCCTCAGGCGCGCGCGCGTCCAACACTTCGATGATGACATCGGTAAATTCCATCGTTTCGGCGGCTTTGTTGCGCGCCGAATTCATGTGACCAGGAAACCATTGGATAGCCATACGCGCTTTATTGATGAGGTGAAAAAGGGCGCGGATTTTACTCGTTGCGGCGCGGCGCGTCTTAACTACCGTGTGCTTTATTGGCTGTGGGATAATCGCGCGCTTTTTTTCGAGCTTGATTTAGGACGCTGCTGATGATTCATCTTTTCACTTTAAGCGATGGTCGCTTAATTCCGTTGGCAACTTTGGCCTCGCCGCCACAGCACGCAATTTGGCTGGATATTGTTGCGCCCACCTCCGCCGAGCGCGCTTGGGTGTTAGAAAATTTCGCCGTGGTTTTGCCGCAAGCTGAACATTTGCGCGACATCGAGGCCAGTGCGCGTTTTTATGAAGAGCAGCACGAACTACATTTGCGTTCGGATTTTTTGTCGGGCACAGATGCCGATTCACCCAGTGCCATCGTCGCCTTCGTGCTGGCGAACAATGTGCTGTTTAGCGTGCATGAAGTGGATTTGCCAGTGTTCACGCAGTTTCGCGAACGCGCGCACGGCCATCCCGATTTGCTGGATAACAGCCTCGATGTGCTGATTGATTTATACGGCTCGGATGTGGAGTTTTCGGCGGACGCGCTGGAAACGGTGTATGCCGATTTGGGTACGACTAGCAGCAAAGTGTTGGGACAAAATTTGCACGATAGAGCCGCTGCCGAAGTGCTGGCGAGCATCGCCAAAGCCGAGCATTTGAATGGGCGGATACGGCGCAATTTGATGGACACGCGGCGCGCCATGTCGTTTTTAATGCGCAGTAAATTATTGACTAATGCGCAGCTCGAAGAAGCGCGCTTAACCTTGCAAGACATAGATTCTTTGGATGGACACACCACCTTTTTGTTCGACAAAATTAACTTTTTGATGAACGCCACCGTGGGCTTTATCAACATCAATCAGAACAAAATCGTGCGGCTGTTTTCGGTCGCGTCAGTGGCACTATTGCCGCCCACTTTAATCGCTTCGATTTACGGTATGAACTTTAAGCACATGCCCGAACTGGACTGGGCAAACGGTTACGGCATGGCATTGGGAATGATGCTGGCTTCCATCACCATTCCGTTTGCTTGGTTCTATCGCAAAGGTTGGCTGAAATGAAGCGCGCGCTGACTGCCTTGCTGTGTATAGCTTTGAGCGACACAGCTTGTGCTGAAACCTTACCCACTTGCCTAGAAAAATTTCCGCAACAAGAGTCAGCGCGGCTGAAATGTTATGACGACGCGCTGCCAGCATCCGTGCGCGTACCGAGCTACACCACGCAACATATCGAGCGTTCTTATCTGACCCGCGTGTGGAATTTGGACGATGAAAATAACGATGACGACAGCAAGCTGGGACGCTTGCAACCGTATCGGCAAAATTACTTATTGCTGCGCGATACCAACAAGCCCAATGCCTTGCCCGACTCTGGTGCGCCCTTACATCGCACCCTGCTGCCGATAGATAGCGACCACCTCGAAGCCAAGTATTTAATCAGCGTCAAAGCCGACATTGGCGAGCAGCGCAACATCAATTTTTTCGGTCTGAAAACCATCCGTATGTGGGGCGCATATACGCAGCAATCGCATTGGCAAATTTTGAACACGCGCAACTCTTCGCCGTTTCGTGAAACCAATTATTCGCCCGAACTGATGATGACGTTTGGGACGAATTACGACAGCGGCTTGAAACTGATTAACCTAGGGATAGAGCATCAATCCAACGGTCGAGCGTTGCCCGATTCGCGCAGTTGGAATCGTCTGTACGCGCTGGGCGGGTGGGAGTGGAATAACCGCACGTCGATTTTGACGCGCGCTTGGTGGCGCATACCCGAAAATAAAGCGCATGACGACAACCCCGACATCATTCATTACCTGGGCATTGCCGATCTGGTGCTGCGCTGGGAAACCGCCGACCGTTCGCAAGCCGCGTCGTTATTGCTGCGCAACAATTTGCAAATACACAACAATCGCGGCTTTGCGCAACTCGATTGGGCGATGCCAGTGCATATTGGCAATTCGGCGCGGTTGCATTTGCAAGTCGGACACGGCTACGGCGAAAGCCTGATTGATTACAACTATCGCCAAACGACCGTTGGCTTAGGTCTTTCATTTAGGGAATGGTAACGATGAACACAGAACCAACGCATTACCAGCGCATCGGCGGCGCAGAACAAGTACGCGCGCTGGTGGTGCGCTTTTATCAAGTGATGGACGAGCTGCCAGAGGTGTACGGCATCCGCAAAATGCACGCGCCGCATCTGCAAAGTGCTGAAGACAAACTGTATAAATTCTTATCAGGCTGGATGGGCGGCCCGCAATTATTCGTCGAAGAATATGGCCATCCGCGTCTGCGTGCGCGTCATTTGCCGTTCGCCATCGGCAATTCAGAACGCGACCAATGGCTGTTGTGTATGAACCGTGCGTTGGATGAGGTGGTCAGTGATGTCGCGTTGCGCCACGAGCTGTCCGAGGCATTTGCTAAAGTTGCCGATCACATGCGCAATCGGGAAGGCTAAAAGGGTTGTTAGGGTGGGCAAGTCTCATCTGCCTACGCGACATTGAATGGAGCGTGGGCAGTAAACTTTGCCCTCTACCCAAGTAGCAAGCGATTGATTACCGCGCCCGCCAACATAAAACCGAAGATGGGCGGCATATAGCTAATCGTGCCATTCACCGAACGTGGACGACCGCGATCAACGGGTTGCGGCGGCAAGGGCGAACGTGGATGTTCGTCGGTATAGACGGTCAATACACCTTCTTTAATGCCTGCTTCACGCAAGCGGCGGCGCATTTCGCGGGCTAGTGGGCAGATGCTGGTGGTGCTGATGTCGGCGACGCGGATGCGTGACGAATCGAGTTTATTGCCCGCGCCCATGCTGGACGCGACGTTCAAACCTAGCGACAAGCTATGCACTACCAGCGCGACTTTGCAGTTCATCGAGTCGATGCAATCAATCACAAAATCACAATCGTGCGGCACTAATTCGTGGACATTTTCGGGTCCCAAGAAAGTTCTAATTAGAACTACTTCACATTCGGGATTGATGTCGGCGATACGCGCTTTCATCAATTCCGCTTTGGACTGCCCGACGGTAGAAAGTAGCGCGGGCAATTGGCGGTTGATATTGCTGGTCGCCACCACATCGTGATCCATCAAGGTCAGCCGCCCAATCCCTGCGCGTGCCAAGGCTTCGGTGCAATACGAACCCACGCCACCTAAGCCTGCGACGAACACATGCTTGCCGCGCAAGTTGGCGATGCCGTCGTCGCCGAGCAAAATTTGGGTGCGTTCAAACTGGGGAGGGAGATGAGCTTTCATGGTGCGCCGCTTAGAATTAACAGCGCGCCATTATACGGACGGAATGTTTTTTAACGACGCAGCAAGGGCAAAACACTTAAAGCGTTGTGCGTGGTCGCCGCCGCAATTTCGGCCAGCGAGATGCCGCGCAAGTCCGCTAAAGTTTGCGCGATGCGAGGTAAATATGCGGGCATATTGATTAAATTTTTGCGCAGCAAATCGCTTGTCCCCTCTCCCGCTTGCGGGGGAGGGTTAGGGTGGGGGAAACGGGCTTGCCCGTTAGGCTCGCCGCGCGCTAAAAAAGCGGGCGGCATGTCGGGTGCGTCGGTTTCCAGCACGATACTGTCCAGCGGCAAAGTTGCCGCTAATTCGCGTAGGTGCAGAGCGCGGTTATGCGTCATCGCGCCACCAAAGCCGAGCTTAAAACCCAGCTTAATCAGCGCGTCGGCTTGTGAACGGCTGCCGTTAAACGCGTGCGCAATACCGCCGCGAACTTTATGCTGACGCAAGTTTTGTAACACCGCATCCACCGCTTTACGCACATGTAGCAGTACAGGCAAATCAAATTCGCGCGCCAGTTTTAATTGTTCCGCAAAGAAAAACTGTTGCTGCGTTGCGTCAACATTCGCGACATAAAAATCCAAGCCAATTTCACCAACCGCCACCGCCTCGCCATCACGCAAAAATTCGCGCAGCGTGAGCAAGTCACTGGTTGTTGCTGGTGCGACATAGAGCGGATGGATGCCGTAAGCGGCGGCGCAACTTTTATGTTGTTGAGCCAGTGCGCGCACCGCTGTGAAATTATTTGCCGCGACGCTAGGCACGACGATGGTCGTGACGTGTTGCCGTTGCGCTGCGTGGAGGAGAGCGGTTTGAGTGCCGCAAAATTCTGCGGCATCGAGATGACAATGCGTGTCGATGAAGTGCATTGAGGATGCAATTAAGGCAGTGAAAACAGCCCCATGGTGACAATAATTTTGCCCATCACGCCTCCATGTTCGATGAGCTTATGCGCGTGCCCGACTTCAATCAGCGGCAGTTGGCGCGATACCAGTACGCCTAATTTCCCTGCTTCAATCAGCTTTGCGCCGTCTTCTAAAATTTTGCGTTGGCGGATGCGTTGGTCGTGTAACGCCATCAATTGTGGCGTGAGCATCAGCTCATAGCACAAGGTGAGATTACGCAAGCGTGCCACTTGCGCATCGGCAGCCGTGATTGGTGTTGCCATAATGGTGACCACCTTGCCGCCTACTTTGGTAGCGGCTAAGGACTTGAGAAAAGTATCGCCGCCTACCGTGTCTAACACCACGTCCACGCCTTGTTTGTCCGTCCACGCCATGATTTCATCTACAAAATTTTGCTTTTTGTAGCGGATGATTTTTTCCGCGCCCAAGGCTTGAGTGAGTGCGGCTTTTTTATCATCGCTGACCGTCACAGCAACGCGCGCGCCTAAGTGTTGCGCCAACTGTACGGCAATATGCCCCACGCCACCCGCGCCACCATGTATCAAAATGGTTTGTCCAGCTTGAAGGTTGGCTTTTTCGATTAACGCTTCCCATGCGGTAATCAGCACCAAGGGCAACGCCGCGCTGTCTTGCATACTTAAATTGGCGGGTTTGAGTGCGCAGCAGTCTTCGTGCAGGGTGGTGTATTCGGCGTAACAGCCTGCCTCCAAACCGATGCCGCCGTTATTGAAATAGACCATGTCACCGACCTTGAAACGCGTGACTTGATCGCCGACTTCATCGACTACGCCCGCGCCATCGCAGCCCAGAATAGCGGGCAATCGGTCGGGGTAATAGATGGGTTTGAGGCGCAATTTAGCGTCGATAGGATTGATGCCAGCCGCAGCCAACTTAACGCGTAGCTGAAAAGGTGAAACCACTTCGGGAATGTTCAAATCGCGCAAATGAAATACATCTATTCCGCCCGGTGCTGTTACTAACATGGTTTGCATCTTGTCGCCCTCATTAAATGACACTAAGGGCTATGTTAAACTGCGCGACTTTTTTTTGCACAAATTTGGCGGCCTAGATATGTCTGGAAACACTTTTGGTACTTCGTTTACCGTCACTTCATTCGGCGAATCGCACGGCGCGGCCATCGGCTGCATTGTGGATGGTTGCCCACCTGGCATGGAATTATGCGCTGCCGATTTACAGCATGATTTAGATCGCCGCAAACCCGGCACGTCGCGCCACGTTACGCAACGCCGCGAATCGGACACAGTGGAAATTTTATCGGGTGTGTATGAAGGCAAAACCACGGGCACGCCGATTGCGCTGCTGATACGCAACGAAGACCAGCGCAGCAAAGACTACGGCAGCATTGCCGACACCTTCCGCCCTGGTCACGCCGACTACACTTACTGGCAAAAATTTGGCATTCGCGACCCGCGCGGTGGCGGACGTGCGTCGGCGCGCGAGACGGCGGCACGCGTGGCAGCGGGCGCGATTGCGAAAAAATGGTTGTCCGAAAAATATGGCGTGTTGGTGCGTGGCTATTTAGTGCAGCTAGGCGACATCAAAATCCCGTTCAAAAGCTGGGACGATTTGAATGCCGAAAATAATAGTTTTTTCGTCACCGATGCGAGTGTGGTGCCGCAACTGGAAAGCTATATGGACGCGCTGCGCAAATCGGGCGATTCCATCGGCGCGAAGCTGGCAGTGGTCGCGCATGGCGTGCCCGTCGGTTGGGGTGAGCCTGTATTTGACCGCATTGATGCTGACATTGCGCACGCGCTGATGGGTATTAACGCGGTGAAGGGAGTGGAAATTGGCGCGGGGTTTAATTGCGTCACGCAGCGCGGCAGCGAACACGGCGACGAACTCACGCCGCACGGTTTTTTAAGCAATCACGCGGGCGGCATTTTGGGCGGCATTTCGACGGGACAAGACATCGTTGCGCATTACGCGATTAAGCCGACTTCGAGCATTCGTCTAGAACGCAACTCCATCAATAAAGCGGGCGAAGCGGTGAAAGTCAGCACCGAAGGTCGTCATGATCCGTGTGTCGGCATCCGCGCCACGCCCATCGCTGAAGCCATGCTGGCATTGGTGCTGATGGATCACGCGCTACGTCATCGTGCGCAAAATGCCGATGTGGTGTGCAACACGCCCAAAATTGTTTAATACACGGAATCCATCATGAAAAATCGTTGCTTATTTATCAGTGCCGCGCTCGCGGCGTTAGGCTTGTCGGCTTGTGCCGCGCTAATTCCGAATCAATACGCCGTGCCTAAAGCCAAGCTGGAAAGCCGCCTTCAGCAATCTTTTCCGCTGCAACGCGAGGTCGGCAAAGGCTTGATGAGCGTGAGCATGAACGCCCCTGTACTAAATTTATTGGCGGATAAAAATCGTGTCGAATTGCAGGGCGATTTTGCCGCGCGTTCGTTGTTGATGGATGCGCTGACGGGACAATTTACGGTCAGCGGCGGCTTACGTTATGACAGCGCAGAACAGGCGATTTATATGCAGGATGCGCGGCTAGACGCGTTGCAAATTAGCACCGATGTGGCTGCCGCCGACATGCTGCGTCCCTTCCTCAATACTCTGCTGCGCGAATACCTCAATAGCACACCGCTGTATCGTTTTCAGAGCGATGAATTACGTTTTGCGGGTAAAACAGTCAACATCACCAGCATACAAATTGAAGCTGCTGCGGTGATACTCAAGCTCCAAGCGAATCAATAAGCGCGCACTATTCGCCCAGCACATCCGCGCCTTTAGGCGGGGTGAAATGAAATTGCGTGGCGGGAAATTTTGGATTGTGTTGCATCTGGCTAAAGCGTAATACTGTTTTGTGACCGAAGGCATCATTCAATTCCATCACCACCCATTCAAACAGGATAAAGACTTTGCGTAAGCCAATTGATTGCCTGCGGAATCCAATGTTTAAGCAGGGTCTGCGTCTTGCACAGCATTGCCTTCCACAATCGCGATTTCTTCGGGCGTGAGGGCGTACAGCGCGTAAACCAGTTGGTCGATTTCTTTATCCAGTGCGCTGGTGTCGGCTTTGAGGTTGGCTTTTTTATCTGCCAAGATTTTTTCTACGCGCTGGCTGATGGCTTGTTTTTGCGCTGCGTTGGCAACTGCAATCGGGAATTGGGCAAGCTCGTTCACTTTGAATTGCGGGAACACGCCGCGCTGCAATTTGCCGAATTTATGCACGAACCAAAACGTCATTAAGCGTGAATTTAACAACCCCAACAAAAACAACGGCGCGTCTTGGATATTGACGATGTTCATGGAGTTGATGTCATTCAGCAACATGGCTGTCGTATAGCAAGCATGAATACTGTAGGGCGGCGCAGAGGGAATTTGCCGCACCAAAATACGCGGTGTGGAGAACAACTCAAACTTACGCGGTGCAGCCAGATTGTCGCCATAAGCCAAATACTCACCGCTCCATCCCAAGCCGTAACGCTGCACATCACGCCCATCCAAATACGGCAAATAACTATCGTTTAATGCTTCCCGTGCATGATGTACGCGCTGGTTTTTCATTGCCTCGGTTTGCGCAGGCAAACCCTTACCTACCTCATACGCTTTGAGTCCCGATTTAACATCAGCCACCGCATCCAAGGGCTGCGCCCCCGCTTCAATTTTCCCTAGTAAGCCATGCGTCGTTCCCGCTCTAAAAGCAGCGATATTGATAATGGCATCGCGCTGTGCCAAGAAATAATCGGGCTGCGCTTCATGCACCAAAGTGAGCGTGTCCGCACCGCTAGACTCAAAGAGCTTGAGCAACGGCGCGTGGCTGCCCTTTTCAAACATGAGGATGCTGGTATCGACGCTGGCATCTTCAAACACCTTCGCATAAAAGTTGATGACGCTGATGTCCGATTGACGCAACACAAATTCGCGCACCACCTTCGCACTGTTGATGGTGAGCCAGTTGTTGGGCGTGATGTAAGCCAAGCCGCCACGGGCTTTGAGCAGATGCGTGCCTCGCTCTAAAAACAGGATATACAGATTGAGCTGATAGGCTGCCAGCGCATAATTGGCGTTGAAGTAGGTGCGGTCTGCATCGGTAAAATTCTCCCGCGCAAACACGTAAGGCGGGTTGCCTATCACCACATCAAAGCCCACAAACACGCCGTCGTCATCCAACACTTCGGGGAATTCAAATCGCCATTCAAAAGCGTTTTGATAGATTTTGTTGCTCTTGATTTCCTCGATTTCGGTATCGAGTTTATCGAATTGGGTTTTGAGTTTGGCAAGTTTTAGCAGCCGTTCTTTTTTATCTTTGGCGGTCTCTTCCAGCAAGGTTTGCGGCAACTCCAGCGCACGACATTCCACACGCAAATTCTCTAGTCGTTTGGCTTTCGGATCGTGATACACCATTTCGCTGCGGAAATTATTTTTGATGTCGGCAATCAAGCGTTCCATCTCAAACTTTTGTTCTTTGCTCGTGGCATTGCGATAGGTTTGCACCGCCTGCCGATACGCCACCACCGACAATTTGTTTTTCTTCAACGCCTCTTTCAAATCAACATCCAGCGCAAAGCGGCTAATCAGCGAGTTGCCGACCTTGATATTGATGTCGATATTGGGCAGGGTTTCCAGTTGCCCATCGGTGTTGTAATAAGCGTTTTTGAGCAGCTCTATCCACAAGCGCAATCGACAAATTTTTACCGAGTTGGGATTGATGTCCACGCCGAACAAACAGTTTTCAATCAGGGTTTGTTTTTCATGGAACAGGGTCTTTTGAATGCGCGCACTTTCAACATTGGTCGGGCTATACGCAAACTCATCGCCGTCTTCGTCGCGCACCATCAGCTCGTCGTGCACCACCGTGATGGCGTAATTTTTCAGCCGCTTGCCGTCGCTGTCTTGCAAAATTCCCAGCTCGCTTTTAATCGCAATCAACTCGTTCAGTGCGGACACTAAAAAGTGTCCCGAGCCTACGGCAGGGTCGCAAATTTTCAGGCTGTTGAGGATGCGGTTGGCCTCGGTTCTCGCCTCTACACCCGCTTCAATTTTGTCGTCCAGCTCTGCAATGTTTTTGCAAGTCCAACCTTTTACGTCATTAAACTTTTGCACCACGGCGCGGCGCAATGCTTCGCGGCACATATACATGGTGATAAAGCCGGGCGTGAAAAATGAGCCGTCTTTGTAGCCGTTGATTTTTTCAAAAATTAAGCCCAGCACCGAGGCGTTAATCAAGGTCTTGCTGTCGTCTTTTAGCTCGTCTGCGCCTTCGCTACTAAAGTCATAAGCATCAAGAAATTCGAGCAGATATTGCAGAGGATTTAACTCGCCCGTGCGCCGCTTGCCGTTGGTATTTTTCAACACGGTGGAGGCATAAAGCGGCAACGGCTGCTCATTCGTTAAGTTGCGTATCACAAAAGTTTTGCGCTCAATCTCCGTCTGCTCAAACAGCGAACTATTCAGATACGGCACGTTGGCATACGTGTCTTTAATTGCCGCATCGCGCTCGGCGGGTTTGCGTGCCAATACCGAAAAAAACAATTCATTCAGCTTGGCGTAGCTGCCGATTTTTTTCGAGTTGAGAAAGGCTTGTGATGCGTCGTCTTTGTGATAAGTGATGAGCTGCGCTTCGAGCAGCTTGAGGAACAAAATTCGGTTCACCCAAGTGATGACCAACTCCAGCCCGACGTTGAATAATTGCTCGTCTTTCGTTGCGCCAAACGCGCTGGGATTATCTAGGTCGCGCAGCTTGTCTAGCTCGTCTAATTGGTGGATAGCGTTTTCCAACAACGAGCCGCGATTACGCTCGCCGTCGTTTTTTCGTTGGATGAGTTTCTTACTGCCTTCTTTGGTTTCCACCAAACCAATGATGTGCAGCAACTCAGCATAAAACTCTTTGTTCAGGCTGTTGCTGTCATTAACGAACGGCAGTTTTAGCAAATGCTCAGGCGACAGAAATTTGAATAAAGCGATGAGGGCTTTGTCACTGTGTTTATCACGCAAATCAAAGTGCGTGAACTCAATATCAGTCAACTTTTCAATCGCAGGTTTGGCGATGTTTTTGTAGAAAAAATCGGTGGTGTTGCCCGATAAAGTGTCCGCCTGAAACGCATTGAATTGCTTAATGAGAGCCTTATCTTCAACAAAAGCTTTTTCAAAAACTTGCGCATCAAACACAAACCACTCGTAACCATTGCAAATAATCAGATGCTTTACGTCATAGTTGTTCGCCATGATGTTGACGCGCTCACGCAAAAAATACAGTAACAACTCTTGCATCGCTTTGACATTCAGATTCTCGCGCGTCGGCATCTCCGCTTGGTTCTTCGGGCTTTTTGCCTCGATGATAATGCCCACACTATCGCTCGCAGCCTTGCCGTTATGCACGACCAAATCATTACGATATTTGGTGTTGATGAAATAAGCGGGCGACTTAAATGCGTATTTCAAAAAATCTGAAACGTGATTTTTGTGATGCTCTTCTGATTCATTCGGGCTGGCGTTAATCTGCGCCACCAACTCCGCCAACTTAGTTTTGAAATGCTCAAACTGCTCGCGGCTAGGCTTGATTTTTAATACCGCAGGCGTAAGCGATTGGCTGGGCGTTTTAACAATCAACATTTTTTATTCGCCCAGCACATCCGCGCCTGATGGCGGCGTGAAATGAAATTGCGTGGTGGGGAATTTTGGGTTGTGTTGCATATTGCCAAAGCGTAATACTGTTTTGTGGCCGAAGGCATCGTTCAATTCCATCACCACCAATTCGGACTTATCGTTGAAGCCCATGCGAATTTTGTCGAAACTGGTGTCGCTGGCTTTCGCGCTGGCTTGCAGCCATTCCAGTCCGTCACCTGTACCGTCTTCTTTGAGGTTAAAGCCGCGCTCGATTTCGTTGCTACCCGACAGCAAAGCGGCGGGACTGCTGCCTAGCGCGGCATCTAATTTTTTCACCGTGACTTGGTTCAAATCCACGTCGTATAACCAAAACTTCGCGCCGTCGCCAACGATCAATTGCTCATACGGTTTTTGATACGCCCAACGAAATTTTCCTGGACGCTGAAACTGCATTACGCCTGCCGCGCTTTGCACACGCTTGCCGTTTTGATCGCGCACATCTTGGGTGAAATTTGCTTGTGCAGAATGTGTCGCGGCGATGAAAGTTTTGAGCTTTTCGATAGCGGCGGCGTGTGCGAAAAAGGGCAGCAGTAACAGTGATACAGCAATTAGTTTTTTCATTGGTTCTTTCTTAAATACGTCATCCACAGATTACGCAGATTCACACAGATTTTTCAGGTTGGAATCTGCGCAAATCTGCGGAATCTGCGGAAAAGGTTTTATTCCGAACGATTAGGTGCAAGCACTTCGCGGTTGCCGTTGCTTTGCATCGCAGACACCAAGCCTGCCGCTTCCATTTGTTCGACTAATCTTGCCGCACGGTTGTAGCCGATGCGCAGGTTGCGTTGCACTAGCGAGATGGAAGCGCGGCGGGATTTGAGGACGATTTCGACGGCTTGGTCGTAGAGCGGGTCGGCCTCTGAACCTAGTGTTGCTCCGCCACCTTCCTCGCCTTCCGCACCCACTTCGTCTAGCGAATTCAGCACGCCGTCTATGTATTGCGGCTCGCCTTGCGACTTGAGATATTCGGTAACGCGATGCACTTCTTGGTCGGACACGAACGCGCCGTGGATGCGTTGCGGATAGCCTGTGCCAGGTGGTAGATAGAGCATGTCACCTTGTCCTAGCAAGGCTTCCGCGCCCATTTGATCGAGGATGGTGCGCGAGTCAATTTTGCTCGACACTTGAAAAGAAATACGCGTCGGCACGTTGGCTTTAATCAGCCCCGTGATGACATCCACCGAGGGACGTTGCGTCGCTAACACCAAGTGAATACCGCAGGCGCGGGCTTTTTGCGCCAGACGCGCGATGAGTTCTTCGATCTTTTTACCGACCACCATCATCAAATCTGCCAGCTCGTCGATGAACACCACCAACATCGGAATTTCTTCTAAGGCTTCAGGATTTTCAGGCGTGAGCGTAAAGGGGTTGGTGAGCGGTTTGCCTGCCTTAATTGCGTCGCGAATTTTTTGGTTATAGCCCGCCAAATTACGCACGCCCATCGCCGACATCAGCCGATAGCGTTTGTCCATTTCCACCACGCACCAATTCAAGCCCGATGCGGCTTGGCGCATGTCGGTGACCACGGGCGCGATGAGATGCGGAATATCGGCGTACACCGACAGCTCCAGCATCTTGGGATCTATCATCAACAGGCGCACTTGTTGCGGCGTGGCCTTGTAGAGGATGCTCAAAATCATCGCGTTAATGCCCACCGATTTACCCGAACCCGTGGTGCCCGCCACCAACACATGCGGCATTTTTGCCAAGTCGGCGACGATGGGTTTGCCCGCAATATCTTTGCCCATCACCACGGTGAGCAGCGAGTTCATCTCGGCATAGGCTTGCGAACTTAAAATTTCCGAAAGCTGCACCATCTGGCGTTTGGGATTAGGTAGCTCCAATGCCATGTAAGCCTTGCCCGGTATGGTCTCAACCATGCGAATGCTGACCACTGACAAGGCGCGCGCGAGGTCTTTGACCAAGTTAATAATCTGGCTGCCTTTCACGCCCACCGCAGGTTCGATTTCGTAACGCGTAATCACCGGTCCTGGATATGCGCCGACCACGTTCACCGTCACGCCAAACTCTTTGAGCTTGCGTTCGATTAGGCGTGAAGTGAATTCCAAGGTGTCGGCGGAAACGGTTTCGCTGTGCGTCATTGCCGCGTCGAGCAAATGCAGTGGCGGCAGCACCGAGTCGCGAATATCAGAAAATAACTGGGTTTGCTTTTCTTGGCTGACGCGCTCGGATTTGACTACTGCGACGACGGGCATTTCGATGTGGATAGGCTGATGTTCTTCGACGCGTTTCTTTTCTTCTTTGACCACGACACTGCGTTGCGTCATCGCCACCGCACCGATGCGCTTGTCGCGGCGCGTTTGCCAAGTGCGCCGCGCCCAAGCGTAAGCGGCTTCTAAAGACGCGCCGAGTGCGTCGATAAGGCGCAGCCAAGACAAGCCGCTGAACACGCTAAAGCCCGTGGCAATCAGGGCAATCAGCAATAAAGTCGCACCCGTAAAACCAAACACATACGTCGCGGCGTTGCCTAATATCTCGCCGAACATGCCGCCGGGGGCGAGTGGCAAGGCAACCGCCAAGCTGTGTAAGCGTATGGTTTCTAGCGCGCTGCTGCTGGCCAATAACACCGCAAAACCGAGATTGCTCAACCACAGCGCACGCGCTTGAAACACGCTGTCGGCACGCAACTGGCGGTAACCCGCCCACACCCGTTGCAACATTAACGCCACCCACCACCATGCCGACACGCCGAATAAATAAAACAAAATATCGGCGAGATACGCGCCGAATACGCCACCCGGATTGTGTGTGAGCGCGCCTGTGCCGCTGTGCGACCAAGCTGCATCGCCGCGATTAAAGCCAAATAAAATCAGGGTGAGATACGCGCCGCAAGCGAGCAATAACAACCAACGCGATTCGCGCAACACATGCAACATTTTGGGCGTGGCTGCCGCGCGATTCGCGTCACTCATTACGCTGCTCCGATAAGACCGAGTTGCGATGCCACGCGCACCGCTTCCATACGACTATTGACGCGCAGCGTTTGATACAAGGCGGCGACGTGGATTTTAACGGTACCTTCGGCGAGCGCAATTTCGCGGGCGATTTCTTTATTGCTCATGCCATCGGCTAAGTGTTTCAGCACCTGCATTTGTCGCGCAGTTAGACCATATTCATTGGTGTTGATACTGCGTTTATCGCGGCGTTCGGGTTCGCTGTCATGCACACCATCGCCATGTTGCAACAGTTGCGGTGGTACATACACACCGCCCGCCAAGACGAGATTCAGCGCGCTCAACATCACCGGCGCAGTGGAGCTTTTGCAGACAAACCCCATAGCGCCGCTACCCATGACTTTTTCCATCAGGCTACGACCTTCTTCACCCGAAATAATCACCAAGGGAATATGCGGATAGCGTTGATGAAAAAACTTCACCGACACCGCCCCTTCGCTGCCGGGCATGTTCAAATCCATCAGGGTTAAATCCAAATCGGGATGCAGGTCAGCTTGCTTTAAGGCATCGACAAAATTTCTTGCCTCAATAATTTCGATACCGTCTTGCAATTGTTGCAACACATAACGCATCCCTTCGCGAAATAAATTGTGGTCATCGACTAATAAAATTTTCATGCTGTGGCACTCCTTGGATTAGCGTTTTTGATAATAACATTGGACGATTGCAGCGGCACTTGCAAACTAAAACGTGTGCCGCGCGCTAGCGTAGATTCGACCTGTAATTGGCAATGCAACAACAGGCTCAAGCGTTGCACAATCGCCAAGCCTAAGCCCAGTCCCAGCTTGCGATCGCGCTGCTGATTGCCGACTTGAAAATACTCGTCAAAAATATGCGGCAAATGCTCGCTGGCGATACCGATGCCCGTATCTTGCACGTCGATTTGCAACGTCTGACCGATGACATCGGCACGCAAACTGACTTCGCCTTGTTGGGTATAACGCAACGCGTTGCTGAGCAAATTACGCAGAATGCGTTCCAGCAATAAAGGGTCGCTATACACCGTGGTGGCACACGGTGCGATGAGTAAATGCAGATTTTTTTCCCGTGCCGTGCCGGTAAACTCATTGCGCATTTGACTGAATAAATCTTGCACGGAAAACTGCTGGCAGTGCGGCGTAATGCCGCCCGAGTCAAGGCGTGATACGTCCAGCAGCGCGTCCAACATTTGTCCCAATACATCTACCGAATGTTCGACTTGCGCCAGAATTTCCGTGCCGCTGCGGTCGCTGATATGGGTTTTGAGCGATTCCACAAACAAACTTAGCGCGTGCATGGGCTGACGTAAATCGTGACTGGCAGCGGCTAAAAATTTTGATTTGGATTGGTTGGATTGTTCCGCAATTAAACGCGCGGCATTGGCGGTTTTTTTCTCACTAATTAGTTGCAAAACCAATTCGACATTTTCTTCGCTACGCTGCAACGACAAGCCAAAAGTGCGCGCCAAGCCATGTCCAGAGTGCAAAATAAAAGTTAAATACAGCAGCGTCATGCCAGTCAATACGAGATGCACGGTATCGTTGCCGCGCAATAAACTAAATAACAGCGGCAGCAACAGCAGCAAGGTGTACAAATACATGGAAGCGGGATAAACAGGATTCACCGTGACCGAAGCCGCCGCCAGCGCAAACATTATGCAAATCAATAAGGCTTGGTAAGCGAGATCGTTGGGGACAAACATCACGATGCCGGCACTGCCCATAATCAGTCCCACCAGACTGGTGAAAATTACAAAGTAGTTGCGCCATCGTTGGCATTCGCTCACCTCATTGGTGTGGAGGCGATGTCGCCACCACACCACTAGCTCCCAAGCGTGCGCGCTATACAACACGCCTAGCCAGCACAGCAAATTAACGTGGGCAACCTTGTCCCACATCATCCACACCATCAACACCGCTAAAGCCATTTGGCTCACCACCATCAACACATATTCGTCAAGACGCGTGCGAATTTGCGCACGCCGAATAGCGAGATTGTCCTGGTTAATATCGAGCGATAATTGTTTTGCTAAACTGGCTAACATCAACGCACTCCTTTAGGCATAAGGCACAACAAAAGCAAACTCACTGCCGCGTCCTTCGACTGATTTCACCTGCAAATGCAAGTCCAACAAATTATCCAACCGCTGCACAATCGCCAAGCCTAATCCCAGTCCATTGCTACGCTGGCGATGCGCATTTTCGGCTTGATAGTATTCCTCAAAAATATGCGTGAGATGTTCGGGCGCAATGCCAATGCCCGTGTCGCGAATCACGATACGCACACCGCTCGCTTCGCGGCTACACATCAAATTAACTTCGCCCATCTCGGTATAACGCAGCGCGTTACTCAATAAATTGCGCAACACACGTTCGACCAATTGCGCGTCGCTATACACATAGGCGGCAGTGCAGCTTAAGTTGAAACGTAGCTTTTTTTGCTCTGCCAGCACGCTAAATTCTGCTTGCATACGCTGCATCAAAGGCTCTAATTCAAACTCCGTAAAGTAAGCCTGCACCCCGCCAGAGTCGAGTTTTGACAGCTCCAATAAGCTGTTAAACATATCACCTAAAACATCAACTGAGGTGGCAATTTGTTCGACGATGGTGTGCGTTTGTGGTGCGTGTTGGTGCATTTTTAACACTTCAACAAATAGCGTGAGTGCTTGCATGGGCTGGCGTAAATCATGGCTGGCAGAAGCTAAAAAACGCGACTTTTGTTGCGTGGCATTTTCCGCGCGCAGCTTGGCTGATTGTAGTTGCTCGACGAGCTGCTGATTTTCCATATCGCGCTGCCAAAGATTTTCTAACAAGCGACTCCAGCTTGAGCCGCCGCGCCATAAATAGGCGTAATACAAAATCAACATTACGACGATTGCGCCATGCGTTAAATCGAATTCGCGCAGATGACTGCCCATTAGCGGCAGCAATAACAATCCCAGTGAAAACCGCCAAGACGGCGTGTGCAAGGGATGTACCATTGCCGCGCCGCACGCAACCCCGACCTCAATCGCGGTCAATAAGGCTTGGTAGGCGAGGTTGTGCGGCACAAAAAACAGTACGCCCGCCGTACCCCAAATGAGCCCCGCCAACATCGCCATCGCGGCTAAGCGACGATGCCATAAGCGCGTCTGCGCAAAAGTGTGCGTGGTATGGCTGGCGCGCCACCAGAAAAATAATTCGACCGCTTGCGCGACGACCATGATGGTGAGCCAGCTCAGGAGGGTGTGATGCGCTACCAGGTCCCACAGCACCACCACTAGCAAGCAGGCGATGCTGGCAGGGGCGGCAATCAGCATCAGCGGATAGTCATATAGTCGCGCGCGTAGTTGTGCGGCGCGCACTGCAAAATTATCGGGGGTGATGAGTTCAGGCGAGAGTTGCGTGCTGGCAAATTTCCCGGTTGTTTGGAAAAAAGTTTTCATCGTGTCAGCGCTAAAAGTAAGCGAATGTCTTGCGCAAACTGCGCCGCAGTTTGTCCATAGGGAGCTAACAAGCGCACCTGACCGTGCACGTCGATTAAATACGTTCCTGCACTGTGATCGACGTTGTAGCCCGTGTTACTCGGCTGCTTTTGATAGCTCACCGCAAACGCACGCGTCACGTCCGCCGTGGCTTTTGCGTCGCCCGATAAGCCTAAAAAATCTGGGTTAAACGCGGGAATAAAGTTTGCCAATAATTCCGTGCTATCGCGTTCGGGATCGACCGTGACGAATAACACTTGCACGCGTTTAGCATCGTCGCCCAATAGCTGCATGGCCTGCGCCAGGTCTGCCAGCGTGGTCGGACAGACATCGGGGCAATGCACATAGCCAAAAAATAGCAGCACCACCTTGCCGCGAAAATCCGCCAGCGTGCGCGGCTTGCCGTGATGATCGGTGAGCTTGAAATCCGCTGGCGCGAATTTGCCCGCGACCTCGCTGGCGTGAAACGGAGAGGGGAGTTTGGGTTCTTCGCAGGCTGTCGTGCCGAACATTAAAAAATTCAAAACCACTAAGCCAGACAAGGCCGCAAGGGGCTTCCCCATGAAACATAGTCGCATTCGCTCCTTGCTTCGTGTGAAGGCGCGCGAAAGAAATCGCCGCGCCGCATATGCTTTATATGCAAGCAAAATTTTTTGAGCGCAACGCCGTATGGCGACGGGGTTTTGAATTTTATGCGGGAACATGACACGCTCCTGTCCAGCCGTTGATGTAAAAGGTATAGCCGACTTTTATCAAACCATACACACCCAATGCCGCGACCAATAAACCTGCCATGAGGCGCACACGCGGATGCTGCACCCAGCTTTTCACGCGTTGCCAAAACAAGCCTATCAGCAACAAATTCGGCAAAGTGCCTAAGCCGAAAGCCAACATGATGAGCGCGCCGCTGCGCGCACTGCCACTCGCCAAGGCTGTGAGTAACACGCTGTACACCAAGCCGCACGGCAACCAGCCCCACACCACGCCGAGTTGAAAAGCGCGGCTAGGCGTGACGACAGGAAACAGTCGCGCGGTAAACGGTTGCAAGCGTTGCCACAAGCCGCGTCCCACGCCTTCGATGCGTCGCACCAAATTGCCCAAGCCCGCTAAATACAGCCCCAGCGCAATCAGCATCAAACTAGATAAGGCGAACAGTAAATGCTGAATCGGCACTTGGTCGCGCCACAACAATCCCGCCGCGCCCACGCTGCCGACCAATGCCCCCGCCACGCTATAGCTCGCCACGCGTCCCGTGCTGTAAGCGAGATGGAAGGGCAGTAGGTTTTTGTTGTTGGGTAGCTGCGTGGTGAGAAGGCCAACGATGCTGCCGCACATGCCGAGGCAATGCACGCCGCCTAGCAGACCAACAAAAAATACCGCGATGATGCTGAAATCGGTCATGGTTTTAGCAAGAGTGAGTGGTGAATGGTTAGTTGAGGCGTTTGTGGGAGCTCGACTTGTCGAGCGATGTTTTGGGTGTAGCAATCGCCCGACAAGTCGGCCTCCTACACACGACTAAATTCGGGCGGCGCATGATGCCACACTCAAACAGGTTGCGACATGGCGCGCATCGGGCTGCGCTTGAAACGGAATAATGCCGAGCAGCGGTGCGGCAATGCGTTGCTGCAAAGCCACGATGTTCTCATCACGCATCGCCATGTGCTCGTCCACGCCATTCGCCACCCAACCCGCTAAAGTCAAGCCACGCGCGGCTATCGCTTGCACGGTGAGTAATGCGTGATTCAAACAACCCAAGCGCATACCCACCACCAAAATAATCGGCAAACCGAGTTGCACCGCCAAGTCGCCACTGTCTTGCGTGTCGTTAAGCGGCACGATAAAACCGCCCGCACCTTCGACGATGACGACATCCGCGAGTGCTTGCAAGGCATTAAATGACGCGACGATATGCACTAAATCTATGCGGACATTTTCTTGTTGTGCGGCGAGATGCGGCGCGATGGCTGACGCAAAATGATAGGGATTGGTAAGCGAATTTTCAGCTTGCACATTGCTCGCCGCATTCAAAAATTTCACGTCTTCATGCAAGCCAGATTCATCCACACCAGCGGCTATAGGTTTCATACCAATGACACGCAACCCTTGCGCAGCAAAGCATTCAAGCAGTGCACAACTAATCAGCGTCTTACCCACATTGGTATCTGTGCCAGTGACGAAATAGCTCATTTTAGAATCAGCCACAGAAAGAATAAACCAGCGCGCCTTTATCTCTGTGGTCTCTGTGTCCTCGGTGGCAAAAGTTTTTCAAAGCTTGAAATCCGTCTTGATAATCGCGCGACCATCCGCTAATTTTTTAGGCTGTGGCTTCCAGGCGTGACCATAAATCACCTCATAGGTCGCGGGCAATTTTCCGTCGCGGCGCAAGGCTTCGTAATTTTCCACCAATAATTTCCACGCCTGCTTTCCCATCAATCCCTGACCGCGCCCCGCTGTCGCGTTGTTCGCGCCGATGGCTTTTAGGTCATGCAGCACAGCGCGCACATCGTCATAAGTCAGGGTGAGATATTCCATATCCATCACCGGTTCGGCAAAACCGCCGTGCGACAACATATCGCCGATGTCGTGCATGTCGGCAAAACGATTCAGGTGATTGTGTGCATCGACCCCATGAAAAGCCTGACGTAATTCCTTCAAAGTATCAGGCCCAAACGTGCTGAACATCAACAAGCCTTCGACCTTCAACACGCGATGCAAATCAACGATGGTGGCGGGCAAGTCGTTACACCATTGCACTGCCAGATTCGACCACACCATGTCCAAACTATTTGATGCAATCGGCAAAGCTTCCACATCGGCGCATACCATCGCGGTTTTTTGGCTGCTGAACATCTTTTGCCACCAGCTCGATGTACCCCGCGCCGCTTGCAACATACCGATGGCGATGTCCAAAGAAATCATCTGCGCGGAAGGATATTTGGCGATGAGCTGGCGCGTGCCCCAACCCGTGCCGCTGCCGACATCGAGAATGCGTTGCGGTTGCAACTTGATGTAATCCAAGCGTTCCAACATGCGCGTGCAAACTTCGCGTTGCAGCACCGCAGTCGCGTCGTAATTCGTCGCCGCACGGCTAAAAGCACGGCGCATTTGGCGTTTATTTATTTCAAATTCGTTCATGCAGAAATCTTTTTAGGTGTGCGATAAATTGTTCGGGATGCGATAAAAATGGCGCGTGTGCCGCGCCTACGATGGTTACTAATTGCGCATCAGGCAACGCTGCCGCCATATATTCAGAGGCTTGCGGGGGCGTGAGGGTATCACGCTCACCTGCGATGACTAAGCTGGGCTGCGTGATGTTAGGCAATGCGTCGCGTAAGTCGCAATCACGCAAAATGCCCAAACCGCTTTGCAAGGCTGACCAATCAGGTTCGCCTTGGGCAAAAAGCTCGTTGCGTAAACGCGTCAAGAGGGCGCGCTCGTTGTCGCTGCCACGGGTTTGCAACGCCACAAAGCGACGCAATGTCTGCGTGGGGTTGTCAGTCAATGCAGCGGCGAATTCTGCCAGCGTGGCGAGCGGCATTGCCTCCAACCAATCGGCGCGCTGCGCAAAACACGGCGTACTCGAAACTAAAATCAAGCGTTGAATTTTGTGCGGCTCTAACTGCGCCCAACGCAACGCGATTTGCCCGCCTAGCGACCAGCCGCAGACGGTGAGTGGTTCTTCAAATTTTGCAGATAACTCAGCGACTATGTTATCAATGGGGAAGGGTGAAGAGGGAAGGGATAAGGGTAAAACCGGTGCGCCACCCTTCTCCCTGCTCCCTGCTCCCTTCCCGGATTTTCCGTGTCCCGGCAAGTCCACCACCTGCACGCAAAAATCTTGCGCGAGACTAGCAACCATTTCGCCCCACATGCCGCCGTGCATCCCCCAGCCGTGGATGAGCAACAGCGGTGCGCCGCTGCCGAAAGTCTCAACGTGCATGACAGAACTCCCTCACCTCAATCCTCTCCCATAGGGAGAGGAAGCAACCGCCGCGCTACGCGCCTTATCTGACTCAGGTGCAAGCTCATGTAATGCTCCTATGAGTTGTTGCACGTCCGCTGCGCTATGCGCCGCCGACAAAGTAATACGCAAGCGCGCTGTGCCTTGCGGCACGGTGGGTGGGCGTATCGCCGCGACCCAGATACCGCGTTCGCGCAGCCCTTCGCTTAATTTCAATGCAGCTTGATTTTCGCCTATCAGCAAAGGTTGTATCGCGGTGTCAGAGGGCATCAACGTCCAAGGTAAATCGGCTAGTCCTGCACGTAATTGCGCGATGAGTTTTTGCAAATGCGCGCGCCTGTCGTCGCCATTTTTAATCAGTTGCAAACTCTCTAACAGCGCAACCGATAAGGCGGGCGGCGTGGCGGTGGTATAGACATAACTGCGCGCTTGATTGACCAATGTGTCTATTACCACTTGCTCTGCGGCAACGAATGCACCCGATACACCAGCGGCTTTGCCTAGGGTTGCCATGTAAATGATGCGCGGGTTGCTTGAGAAGGGGGAAGGGGGAAGGGAGAAGGGCAACTGCGGCTTGGCGGTTTTTCCCTTCCCCCTTCCCTCTTCACCCTTCCCTATTGTCTCTTCACCCTTCACGTCTTCAAACAACACTCCGCGCCCTTGCTCACCTAACACGCCAAAACCATGCGCGTCATCGAGCAGCAACCACGCGTCAAACTGTTCGCATAACGCCAGCAATTCTGGCAGCGGTGCTATGTCGCCATCCATGCTGAACACCGCGTCGGTGATGATGAGTTTTCTGCCTGTTTTGGTTTGCGCTAATTGTTCTGCCAACTGCGCCATATCGCCGTGGCGATAGCGTTTGATTTGCGCGCGCGACAACAACATCGCATCGTTCAATGAAGCATGATTGAGCTTGTCGGCAAATACCGTATCGGCCTTGCCCACTAAGGCTTGCACCACGCCCATATTCGCCATATAACCTGTCGAAAAAAGCAGCGCGGCAGGCTTGCCTACGAATTCCGCAAGCTGAATTTCGAGTTGATGATGCGGCGCGAAATGTCCGCTCACCAAATGCGCCGCCCCCGAACCCACGCCCCATTGTTGCGCGCCATTTTGCAACGCAGATATGAGCTGCGGATGATTCGCCAGCCCCAAATAATCGTTGCTGCAAAACGCCAAATACGGTTTTTCATCGACGATGATATGCGGCGATTGCGGCGTGTCCAAAGTGCGACGCGCGCGCAATAAACCTAGCGCGGCACGTTCATCGAGTTCGGTTTGTAATTGGGAAAAAGGCATATTTGCCACAGAGTACACAGAAGACCACAGAGCTATTACCGCTGCGTTTGTCTTGCTCTGTGTACTCTGTGTACTCTGTGTACTCTGTGCTCTCTGTGGCTAAATGTTTTTAGTGTTTATCCGCAAACGGATACATGCCCAATTTATCCAGCAAAGCACGGTCGCGTTGCGCTTCGGGATTGCCAGTGGTGAGCAGTTGCTCGCCGTAGAAAATCGAGTTCGCGCCTGCCAAGAAACACAAGGCTTGCACGGCATCGGACATTTCTTGACGACCTGCCGACAAGCGCACGCGCGCTTTAGGCATGGTGATGCGCGCGACGGCGATGGTGCGCACGAAATCCAGTGGATCTAAATCAGGCGTATCGGCTAACGGTGTACCTTCAACTTTCACCAAATTGTTAATCGGCACGCTTTCGGGATACGGTTCCATATTGGCGAGTTGCGCGACCAAGCCAGCACGTTGGGTGAGATTTTCGCCCAAGCCGACAATCCCACCGCTGCACACATGCATCCCCGCACGGCGCACGCGCTCCAAGGTGTCCAGACGATCTTGATAATCGCGGGTGCTGATGATGTCGCCGTAAAATTCTGGCGCGGTGTCGATGTTGTGGTTGTAGTAATCCAGTCCCGCGTCGCTTAATTGTTGCGTTTGCGCGTCGTTCAACATGCCCAAGGTGGCGCATGTCTCCATACCCAGACCGCGCACCGCCTTGACCATTTCCACCACCGCTTCCATGTCGCCTTCAGACGGTTCGCGCCATGCCGCGCCCATGCAAAAACGATTCGCGCCGTTGTCTTGCGCGGCTTTGGCGGCTCGCACCACTTCTTCCACTTCCAACATTTTGCGATTTTCTACGCCAGTGGAATGGAACGCCGACTGCGGGCAATAGCCGCAATCTTCCGAACAGCCGCCCGTTTTAATCGACAGCAGCGTGGACAGTTGCACCGCATTTGCATCAAAATTTTCGCGATGAATTTGTTGCGCTTGAAACATCAAGTCCGCGAAAGGCAGACGGAACAACGCTTCTACGTCTGCTACTGCCCAGCGTTGCGGTGTAGTGCTGCGTTTAATCGGGCGGATAAATTCTATGGTTTGAGTGTTCATGGGATTCGAGTGGCAAAGGTAAAATATAGTGTGAGTGCTATTGCAGCAGGCAATTTAGATAGATAGAAAGACCGCAAGGGTCTTCGCCAAGAAACATGGTCGCAAACTGCGCTCCCTGTTTCTTGCGAGCGCGGCATCATCCTGAAAGGACTTCCCCTTGTCAATTTTCAAAACAGCATTACTGAACCTACGCGCAGTTTTTAAGCGCATCGCGCTCAAGCAGCCTTGCGTGTTGTGTGGCGCGATGAGCGCGCGGGGCTTGTGGTGTGAGGCGTGCGATGCAGATTTACCGTATTTGCGTGGCAACTTGTGCGAGCAGTGTGCTTTGCCGATTAGCAGCGGCAAAATCTGCGGACATTGCCTCTCCCACCCACCCCTGTTCACGCGCAGCACCGCCGCGTTTGCTTATACTTTGCCCGTCAACAAACTCGTCCAACAATTCAAGTACGGCGAACAACTCGCCTTAGCACGCGCACTCGCCGCCCCTTTGTTGGCGGCCATTGCGCGTGACGATTTGCCTGATGTCATCATCGCCATGCCTTTACATCGCAATAAACTCAAGCGGCGCGCTTATAACCAAGCCTTATTGATTGCCCAATTTTTAGCGCATGAACTGCATATAGAACTATTGGTTCACGCCTGCGAACGGGTGGTAGATACCGCCCCGCAATCAACCTTGCCGTTCAAACAGCGCGGCAAAAACATGCGTAATGCGTTTATCTGCCATGCCGATTTAAGCGGCAAAAAAGTCGCGCTGGTAGATGATGTATTAACCAGTGGCGCGACGCTGAACGCCTTGGCGCGTGCCGTACAAAAGCGCGGTGCGGCTGAAATACAAACTTGGGTGGTGGCGCGGACGATACGAAAATAAAAGCGCGCACGAGGTGTTTTTAGTGCACGGTAATCCGCGCAAATTTACGCTTGCCTACTTGTGCTACCAAGACTTTTCCTGCCGCGACCGTGGCAGATTTTTCACTCACTTTTTCGCCATCAATTTTCACCGCACCCGCCGCCATCATGCGCATCGCTTCCGAGGTGCTATCGACCAAATTCGCGGCTTTCAACAGTTGTGGTACGCCGATAACACCACTCGTCGCCGCTACCGTTACTTCAGGCATATCGTCAGGCAATACGCCTTTTTGGAAGCGCGCTTCAAATTCGCTCAATGCGGCAACCGCTGCGTCTTGACTATGGAAGCGCGCCACGATTTCTTGCGCCAGCATAACTTTGGCGTCGCGTGGATTACGTCCTGCCACGGTCTCAGCTTGTAACGCTTTAATTTCATCCATGTCACGAAACGACAGCAGCTCAAAGTAACGCCACATCAGCGTGTCCGAAATCGACATGAGTTTGCCGAACATGTCTTGCGGCGTATCGGTAATACCGATGTAGTTCCCTAGGGACTTGGACATTTTATTCACGCCGTCCAAGCCTTCCAGCAGCGGCATGGTCAACACGCATTGCGGTGCTTGACCATGATGCTTTTGCAACTCGCGCCCCATTAGCAAATTAAATTTTTGGTCAGTGCCTCCCAGCTCAATATCGGCTTTTAATGCGACTGAATCGTAGCCTTGCACCAAGGGGTAAATAAATTCATGGATGGCGATGGGTTGATTGCCTTTGTAGCGTTTAGAAAAATCATCGCGCTCCAACATTTGCGCCACGGTATGGGTCGCCGCCAGCTTGATTAAATCCACCGCGCTGAACGCGTCCATCCAAGTCGAGTTAAACACCACTTCGGTTTTGGCGGGATCTAGCACTTTGAACACTTGCTCTTTATACGACTGCGCATTGGCGAGCACTTGCTCGCGGGTGAGCGGCGGACGCGTGGCATTTTTACCCGTTGGGTCGCCTATCATGCCAGTGAAATCGCCAATTAAAAACAAAGCGTGATGTCCCAGATCTTGTAGCTGGCGCATTTTGTTGAGCAACACGGTGTGACCTAAGTGCAAATCAGGCGCGGTCGGGTCGAAGCCTGCCTTGATGCGTAAGGGGCGATTTTCGGCGAGCTTTTTAATCAGTTCAGCTTCGATGAGTAATTCATCTGCGCCACGTTTGATGAGGCTTAAAGCTTTTTGTTGGATGGGATTGAGGCTGGTTGGGGCAGGATGAGTCATGTGGTTTTAGGGCGGCTTCTACCGCTTGTCTGTCAATTATTGCCGTTTGTCGGGTTGAAGCAGCTGTTTAGTGCAGCTGCTAACCGCGTATCGGTTTGGTTAAAGGGAATAGCCTGTTTCTGGTAAAGTGCGCGTCCTTCGTAACTAGGTAAGCCCTTGTTACAGCACGACTAGCCAATTTTAGGAGGCGCGAATGTTACCCCAAAAATCTATGAGCCAAGAACGCAAAATGAAATTGCGTTGGTTTGTCACCTTATCCACCATGCCTTTGTTGGGGGTGGTCACGGCGTTTGGGTTGGTGCCGCAAAGTGAAATTGGGTTGGATGCGAAGCAACTCAGCGTGCAAGAAATTCCCTTGAGTGTGAGCGTAAATAACGTTACTGAAAGCAGCTATTGGCGCAATGAGCGTGTGCTACGCGGTGATACGGTCGCAGAATTATTGCGCCGCATGAGTGTAGAGGACGTTGCCGCGAGTGAGTTTTTACGCACCAACGCTGCCGCAGAATCTTTGCGCAAATTAGGCGTAGGTAAAGAAGTGCAAGCCGAAACCAGCGCATCGGGTGGCTTAATTTCTTTGCGTTATTTGAATGACGCGGGTGCGCAAGTGGTGATCGAGAAACAAGGTGCAATTTTCACCAGCAAAGTTTTGCCTGCGCAATTAGAAAAGCGTTTGTTTGTGCGTACGGGTGAAATCAAGACCAGTTTGTATGCGGCAACTGATGCGGTCGGAATGCCTGATGCTGCCGCGAATCAACTCACCGAATTGTTTGGCGGCGATATAGATTTTCATCACGATTTACGCCGTGGTGATAAATTTACCGTGGTCTATGAAATGACCTTTAGTAATGGTGCTCTGGTGCGTTCTGGGCGCATTCAGGCCGCAGAATTTATCAATCGTGGTACAGCCTATCGCGCCGTTTATTTCCAAAGCGATGCGGAACACGGTGACTACTACACGCCTGAAGGCAAGAGTATGCGCAAAGCGTTTTTACGCTCGCCGATAGAGTACTCACGCGTGAGTTCTGGCTTTACGACCGCACGTTTTCATCCTATTTTGAATAAGTGGGGCGCGCACAAAGGCACTGATTTTGCTGCACCTACTGGCACGAAAGTGCGTGCACCCGCCGATGGCGTGGTGTCGCTAGTGGGCAAGCAAAACGGTTATGGCAATGTGATTAACCTCACTCACCAAGGCCGCTACACCACGGTGTATGGGCATTTGTCGCGCTTTGCCACGGGCTTGCATAAAGGTCAGCGCGTGGTGCAAGGCGAGACGATTGCTTATGTGGGAACAACAGGTTTATCAACGGGCCCGCATCTGCATTACGAGTTCAAAGTGGGTGGTGAGCAGCGCGATCCTTTGCGTGTGGCGTTGCCCGATGCTCAACCTGTTAAAGCCGCACAAATCGCCGCATTTCGCCCGATTGCCGATAACTTTTTGGCACGTTTAGAATTGTTGCGTAACACCAATTTAGCTAAGGTTGAATAGTCTGGCGTGACAGAACTTTATATCGGTTTAATGTCGGGTACGAGCTTGGACGGTATTGATGCCGTCCTTGTTCGTTTTAGCGAGAGCAATACGCAGCTACTCGCGCAGCATTTCGCACCTCTCGATGCGGCAATCAAAGCTGAACTATTGGCTTTGCATACGCCCTCAGCGAATGAGCTGCATCGCAGTTTTGTGATGGGCAATCACCTAGCCAAACTTTACGCTACCAGCATCGAGCAGCTGTTAAGTACGGCGCACGTTAGTCCGCAGCAAGTACGCGCCATCGGCTGCCATGGTCAAACCATCCGTCATTGTCCAGAGCACGGTTATACCGTGCAACTGGGTAACGGCACGCTGCTTGCTGAGCTGGCGGGCATTACCGTCATCAATGATTTTCGCAGTCGCGACATCGCCGCAGGCGGGCAGGGTGCGCCGCTGGTACCCGCTTTTCATCATCGCGTCTTGCGCGACAAAACCGTCCATCGCGTTATCGTCAACATCGGCGGCATCAGCAATCTCACCAACTTGCCGCCAAATGGCGCAACCTCAGGCTTCGATTGTGGCCCTGGCAATTTACTCATGGATGCGTGGTGTAGCGAACATCGTGGGCAACCTTACGACCAAGGTGGTGCATGGGCTGCGACGGGAAAAGTGTTGCCTGACTTACTCGCGCAGCTGTTGAGTGAGCCATACTTCGCACAGCCAGCCCCCAAAAGCACAGGACGCGATTTATTCAATATGACTTGGCTGCGTAGCTATCTGCGCGGCGATGAACGTGCTGAGGACATACAAGCAACTTTGTTGGAATTAACCGCGCTTACTATCGCGCAAGCCATTCAAAAAGATTGTCTAGGTGCGAGGGAAATTTATGTATGTGGTGGCGGCGCGCATAACAACACACTGATGCGTGGACTACAGTCGCATTTGTCAACACTCAAAATCGCCACGACGGCCGATCTCGGTGTTAGCCCTGACTATCTCGAAGCGATTGCCTTCGCTTGGTTAGCCGAACAAGCTCTGCTGAATCAAACTGCTAATCTTCCCATCGTCACAGGAGCGAGGCACGCTTGCATTCTGGGCGCGATTCACCGCGCTTAGAGTAGGAGCGGAATTTTTCGCGATGGCTGAATAAATTCCGACTGTAAAATTTGTTAGTCAATAAAAAAGGGACGCAGTTAGCGTCCCTTTTGCTTGCTACAAGTTTATGGCTTAAACAGAGAACGATGAACCACAACCGCAGGTAGTGGTGGCATTGGGATTTTTAATCACGAACTGCGAACCTTCCAAGCCTTCTTGGTAGTCGATTTCTGCGCCGACCAAATACTGAAAGCTCATCGGATCAATCAGCAGTTGCACGCCGTTTTTGTCCAACACAGTATCGTCTTCGTTAGTTACTTCATCGAAGGTGAAGCCGTATTGAAAGCCAGAGCAGCCGCCGCCGCTGACAAACACGCGCAGTTTCAAATCTTGATTACCCTCTTCGGAAATCAGTTCTTTTACTTTGTTCGCCGCGTTGTCGGTGAACACTAGTGGGTCTTGCACTTCGGTCATTGCATTCATGGTATTGCTCCTTAAATTAGTTAGCTTTTGCCGCGCTGAGGAGCACGACTTTTTCTTGGTTACTCATGGGATTGTGCAGCAAACGCCCGTCGATGACTGCGCCCAATTGAATTTCCATGGTTTGATAATTAACGTCACCAATAATCCGCGCCTTGCTTTGTAATTCTAAGTATTCGCTGGCGGTGACAGCACCATTCACTACGCCATTGGCGACCAAGTGAGTCACATGTACGTCGCCATCAATCACTGACAATTCACTCAGTACTAAGGTGCTAGGTTTGCCTGGCGTTGCAATGACATTGCCTTTAACTTGCCCATCAATGCGCATTCCGCCGCTGAAGTTTAAGTCACCTGTAATGATGGTGCCCGCACCGATTAAAGAGTCAATACGGTTTTGTGGTTTGCTAGGTTTTTTACTAAACATGGGGGGGCCTTTCTGGGTTAGCTGAGTTCAACATTTTGCCTGATTTTAGGCTCGCTGGCATTTTGCTCAAATACGCGTACTTGTACATTTTCTAACTTGGCATCGGCAGGGATATGTAACACCTGATCGACCCGATGGTAATACTTAAAGTTCAACTTAAACTCTCCCGCAGATGCGCTGCTAGTGGGAAAAGTTAAGGTTGATTTTTGTCCGTTTTGGACAAAATTGGCCATCAACTGATAATGACCGACAAATTGTTTGGCGCGTTGCCCGCTTTGTACCAACAACATTTTTACATGGAATTCGCCAGGCACCGCATCGTGCTCCAGCTTCAGACGGTGCATGGCTAATTCGCCTTCTTTGCCCGTGCTAGCGGTTAAGTTTTGAAAGAAACTTAAGTCCTCTTGCAAGCGCGCGTTTTCGTCAGCCAAGTTTTTCAGCTGCTTAGTGGTTTCTTGTCCGCTGGCATGATCAATTTGCAATTGCTGCTCATATTCGGCGACTTTGCGACTGAGCTGAACATTGTCCGCACTTAAGGTATCAACTTGTTCGTGTAGCTGGGTTAATTCTTGTTCGGATTTGCCGCGATGAAAGCCCGCCAGTTGTAAGCCATAGTCATAAGCCCACCATGAAGCGGCAACAGCGATGATGACAAATGGGGCGCGCATAGCCCAACGCACATACCAAGCGACATGCGGACGTATCCACAGTTGCGTGGCATCCATGTTAAATTTGCGACGTGTTTTTTTGAATATCATGGTAGTAGCGGCACCAAATTAAGCGCGGTATTTTCGGCACAGCCAAACATGATATTCATGTTCTGCACCGCTTGTCCTGCCGCGCCTTTAACTAAATTATCAATCACCGACAACACCACCACCGTGTCGCCGCCTTGTGGTCTATGTACGGCAATACGACATTTATTCGAGCCACGTACCGAGCGTGTTTCGGGATGGCTGCCCGCAGGCATGACATCGACACAGGCTTCATCTTTATAACGCGCTTCAAACAAGGCTTGCAAATCCACATCGCGATTCAGCTTGCCGTACAAAGTGGCATGAATACCGCGTATCAACGGGGTTAAATGCGGCACAAAAGTCAGCCCAACTGCGCTATTTTTTACCCGCGCCAAGCCTTGTTTAATCTCAGGCAAGTGACGATGACCCGCCACGCCATAGGCTTTGAAACTATCGGCAGATTCGGCGAATAACGCGCCAATTTCGGCTTTACGTCCCGCGCCCGAAATACCCGATTTCGCATCGGCAATCAAGCTGTTTGCATCAATTACACCTGCTTCTAGCAAAGGAATAAAGCCGAGTTGGACTGCGGTTGGGTAGCAACCCGGATTTGCCACCAAGCGCGCGGTTTTAATCTGCGCACGATTCACTTCGGGCAAACCGTACACTGCTTCGGCGACCAAATCCGCGCACGCGTGCGTCATGCCGTACCACTTTTCCCACACGCTAATATCTTGCAAACGAAAATCAGCAGCGAGGTCGATGACTTTTACGCCAGCGTCTAGCAGTTCGCGCGTTTGCTGCATGGCAATACCATTGGGCGTGGCAAAAAATACCACGTCACATCGCGCCAAGTTCGCCTCATCAGGATGCGTAAAAGGTAAATCAACAAAGCCGCGCAAACTTGGAAACATCTGGCTCACCAGCGTGCCCGCATCGGCGCGCGAGGTAATCACTTGCAAATCTACCTGTGGATGCAAAGCCAATAAGCGCAATAATTCCACGCCTGTGTAGCCCGTGCCGCCAACGATGCCTACTTTTATCATGTTAAAAACTCTTTAATTAGTTCGCGAAGTTGCAATGTTTAAGCTGCGCCAAAAACGTTGCGCATCATACCCGAAAGCCCAATGCAAAAACCGCCCGAAGGCGGTTTTTGTAGCATCCAAAACGCTTAGCGTTTTGAGAATTGTTTCCTGCGACGAGCTTTACGCAAACCGACTTTCTTACGTTCAACTTCACGCGCATCGCGTGTTACCAAACCAGCCGCTTTCAGAACGGGTTTCAGTTCTGGATTGTAGTCAATCAGCGCACGGGTGATGCCGTGACGCACCGCACCTGCTTGACCTGATTCACCGCCACCGATGACGTTAACCATAATGTCGAACTTGCCGATCATTTCAGTCAAAACCAAAGGTTGACGAGCAATCATACGACCTGTTTCGCGTGAGAAAAACAAGTCGATAGGCTTGTCATTCACAATGATGTCGCCCTTGCCAGCTTTGATAAATACACGAGCAACCGCGCTTTTGCGACGACCCGTTCCGTAGTTGTAAGAAACGCTCATGATTATGCTTTCAACAAGTTAACAAGTTTAGGTTGTTGTGCTTCGTGAGGGTGTGCAGCACCTGCATACACCTTCATTTTGCGCAACATTGCGTAACCCAATGGGCCTTTAGGCAACATCCCTTTAACGGCTTTTTCAAACACGCGGCTAGGATGACGGTTTTGCATCTTTTTGAAGTTAGTCGTGTACAGACCGCCAGGGTAACCTGTGTGGCGGTGGTACAACTTAGCTTCCGCCTTGTTGCCTGTCACGCGAACTTTGTCCGCATTGATAATGACAACGAAGTCGCCAGTATCAACGTGCGGTGTGTAAATCGCTTTATGTTTGCCGCGCAAACGCGAAGCAATTTGTGCAGCCAAACGGCCTAGCACTTGGTCTGCTGCATCTACCAGAAGCCAGTCATGCTGGACTTCTTCGGCTTTAGCGGAAAATGTTTTCATAGCCACAAATCCTAAAAATTCTGTAAGTAAACCTCGAAGGGCGCGCATTCTAGTCGCAGCACACAAATCGTGTCAAACACTTTCTCACTTTATTCATTTAGTTAGCGATTGCGCCATGCGTCATTGCACGTAAAACCCAGTACCATGCCGAGCCATCAACCCCTAGCGGCTTGCTATTTCCCCATTCAACACTTACTCATCCTCATGTCTTTTTTCCTAATTAACTTTATCGCCGCCTTTTTGTTACCCCCGCTGTGTTTTTTACCGTTGCTACTGGCGGCAATTTTCTATTTCAAACGCCGCCCGCGTGTCGCACGCGTCATCTTGATAGGCACAACCGCGCTGCTTTATCTCGCCGCCACGCCATTTTTTGTCGATGGTGCCTTAGCGCAATTAGAGCAACAGCACGCGGCACTGCACGCACCCTTGCCCGCAGCCGATGCGATTGTCATTTTAGGTGGCGGCAGTTATTTCAACGCACCCGAATATGACGGACAAAACACCGTGAGTGAGGCTGCGTTGCCGCGCGTGCGTTACGGCGCACATCTATATCGAGCCACTAACAAGCCAATTTTAGTTTCAGGGGGGCAAGGCGGGCAAAGCAGTGAAGCGGCGCAAATGCGCGACGTACTAGAGCAAGATTTTTTAATTCCAGTGCGCTGGCTAGAAGAGCATTCCGATAACACCCTAGAAAATGCGCGCAACAGTTACGCGCTGCTGCATCCGCAAGGCATCCATAAAATTTATTTGGTCACCAGTGCCAGCCACATGCCGCGCGCGGCACAGGTTTTCACGCAAGCGGGCTTTGAGGTTATCGCCGCGCCCACCGCTTTTAGCAATCCCGACATTTTTGGCGTGATGCGCTTTGTGCCGCGCGCCAAAAGTTTATACGCCAGCAAAATTTTTATGCACGAGCTAATCGGTTTGGCTTGGTATCGCATAAAATTGCCCACTTAATTTTTAGCTAAGGAATCGTTATGAAAGCACGCATCAAATGGGTAGAACAAGTCGCCTTTTTAGGTGAAACCGAAAGTGGTCATGCGGTATTGATGGACGGTGCGCCTGCGGGTGGCGGTCGCAACTTAGGCCCGCGCCCGATGGAAATGTTGCTGATAGGCGCAGGCGGCTGTACGAGCTATGACGTGATAACAATTTTGAAAAAAAGCCGTCAAGCGGTGACCGATTGTTATGTGGAAATGAGCGCGGAGCGCGCCGAGACCGACCCTAAAGTGTTCACCAGCATCCACATGCACTTCGTGATTACTGGGCGCGACATCAAACCCGAAGTAGTCGAAAAAGCGATTAAGTTATCTGCCGAAAAATACTGCTCCGCCTCGATTATGTTAGGCGCAACGGCGGCGATGACGCATGATTTTGAGGTGCGGCAAAGTGGTGAGTAGAACGGCACTGCGTGCCTAAGTGGTGAGTGGAAAAGACGATGCACTGGTTTTCCCACTCACCACTTCCTGCATTAAATCCAATAGCTAGTCTGGGTCATCAGCTTGCCGTTAAGTTGCATCGCCCATTGCACGGGTGCTGGCAGGGGCGCGCCGCCTAGCTCCACCGCCATTGCCGCATGAGCCGCTTCATCTGTCGCCATTTGCGTGACGATGGCGCGGCTCTTGGCATCTTGGGCGGGCAAGTTTTGCAAATGACTTTGCAAATGCGCGCCGACTTGGCGTTCGGTTTCGGCTAAAAAACCTAAATTCCATTTGTCGCCGAGCAAGCCCGCCACCGCGCCCATCGCCAGCGAACCGCTGTACCAGAGCGGATTCAATACACTCAAATGACCGCCCAGCTCATGCACGCGCTGCGCCGTCCACGCCAAATGTTCGGTTTCTTCCGCTGCCGCGTGCTGCAATTTTTGTTGCACTTCGACCGAGCGTGCGGTGAGTGCCTGACCTTGATACAAGGCTTGCGCACAAATTTCGCCCGTGTGATTCACCCGCATCAAGCCCTGCGCATGCTGCTTTTCTGCGGCATCCAACGCACCTTCAGCAACATCGGCATCGGGATACGCGCGCGCGCTGTGCGCCTGACTAAACAAAGTGCGCAAGCCTTTATCAAACTCAACAATGACGCGATCTACATTAAACATGGGGGATTCCTTTCTCTGAGTGCGAGGGTTTTTCACACTCTCTTGTAGGAGCTCGATTTATCGAGCGATTGTTGATAATAATCGCGCAATAAATTGGGCTCCTACAAGCTAAGCATGGTTCTAACGAGAGGTGGATTTAGCTCTTTCTCCCACCAGCATAAGGAGTACGTTTTATGCCGCTAACGGCATAGGTAATTGGAAATATCCATTTGCAATCCCTGCCACAGAAATATCTTCATCTAGCTCCTCCCAGCGTAACGCTGTGCCATTTACACGCAGCGAGACTTTTTGCAGTTGCGCATCACTCGCATCGCGTAACAACCTAAATCGCGCAGCAGGAAAACCAATCTGGCGACCATCGGTGAGCTCAATAAAAACCGTGCGCGCCACAGCCCAAGCGCGGAGAGCGCAATAGTCTATTTCAGTGCTGGAAGAATTCATACCATTGCTCCTTGAAAAACGCTTGACGTTCAAAAACCACATTCTCGATACGCCGCAACACAACAGGGCTGACATTGCGACTACGCGCCAAACGAATCGGCTCTAACCAAAATTTACACTCACCATCACCAGTATCAACATGAATGTGCGGCGGCTCAACTCCTTCATCTGAATAGAAGTGAAATCGCCAATTGAGTAATCGCAGGATGGTAGGCATGGTCGCTTGCACCGTTTATTAAGCAGCGAATAGTGCCCGATTAGGGGATATTCGGCAATCAATAGCCCATAAACAAACGAGCCTCGTGAGAGGCTCGTTTGCTTTGCTACTTTCTGCCACACACTGGCTTACGCCAGCGAGGTTTTAGAAGTTGTGAATCACGCCAACTGACAATGCGCTTGGGCTGTTACCGGCGCCTGGAGTGGTTAAACCACCATGTGCATAGCCTGTTGCCGAGAAAGCGGCATTAGTTTTGTTGCTGACTTTTGCATAAGCAGCATAAACGGTGGTGCGTTTAGACAGGCTGTAGTCGTAGTCCAATGCCATCAAAGTTGCACCTGAGTTAGCCTGTGATGCACCACTAACAGTCATATCACCCGCTTTAGCGACTTGCGCTTTGATTGCGCTGGTTTCAGTCAGATTGTATTGACCACCCAAAGTGAACACACCTTGCTTCATGCCTGTACGCAGTGCAACAACGTTCGCGGCTGCCGCCGCATTGGCATCAGTTAAAACGTACTGCGCACGCACTTGCGCCACGCCAAAGTTATAACCACCTGCGAATGAAGTCACGGTTACTTTTGCACCTGATGCAGCACCGCCTGCACCCAAATTAGCAACAGTTCCAGGTGTGGCAGTACCCAACACAACACCCGCTACGCCTAAGTTCAGATAGTTGAATGCACCAAAAATACCGTCTTGGTCATACACCGCACGCAAGGCAAAGCTAGAATCTTTATTCGCGGCATTTTGTACTGTTGTAGCTGGAGTCGCGGCTGAACCGCTCAATGATTGCGCTGAGTTCGGTACAAAACCAGCGGTAAATGTCATGCCGCTAAAGGCGGGCGATACATAAGCCATGGCACGACCTGCACGGCTAGGCACAGCAATCGAACCATTCCCACCGAAACCGCCAGCGGTCATATTGCCCGCATCGCCCACTTTGTCGCCCAAGAAATTGGCATCATTGGCGTACATATTCGCCAACGGCAAACGACCTGCCACCACCGTACCGAAACTACCCTTTAAGCCAAGATAGGTGTCGCGTTGCGCGCCGACCAAGCTATTACCGCCTTGTGCCAACACTTCAGTTTCGTATTGGTACAGAGCGTTTAACCCGCCACCCAAATCTTCCGAACCTTTCAAGCCAAAACGTGACGAGTTGCTGGTCAGGTTCAAACCATTTTTAGTGCCTGTTGCAGTCGTGCCAGCATTGCCGTTGTTGCTGTCTAAAGACAAGTGCGCTTTGCCGTAGAAAGTGATATTCGCGTTATCCGCCAAAGCCAAAGTAGGTGCAGTTAAAGCAGCAGCAACAGCCAATACGATTAGTTTCTTTTGCATATAAAACTCCTTAGGTAAGCGTTAGCGGCACATGCCAGTAACGATTTCAAAACTCTCGGTTGAGAATTTCAGGCGCGGATTATGCCGATACCAACAAGCGCAGCAAGGATTAAACCTACTCGTGTGGTTTTTTTACGACATACCCTGTTTTTTCCCCAGCACAAATAAAAAACGAGCCTCCAAAGAGACTCGTTTTAGTTTGCTAACTCAACTGCCACTAGCCGTTGCGGGCTAGCTTAAGTTATCAGAATGAGTGACGTACACCTACACCGAAACCTGACAATGTTGCGCCAGCGTTTGATGCCAAAGGTGCAACGTCAGCGAAGTTGTAAGTACCTGCTGCTTTGTTAGCCAACTGTGAGTACATACCATAAACTTCTGAACGCTTCGTCATTGCATAACCGTAACGCAATGAGATTTGTTTTGCGCCTGTGTTAGTTGCTGTTACGCCACCAACTGATGCATCAGCAGCTTGTGTGTATGACAAACCGAAGTTGTTTGCACCCATTGCGTACTTGCCTGACAAAGCGAAAGTATTTTTCTTGGTGTCAACGCCAGCAATGGTTTTCAACGACATTGTTTCGTAGGTAAAACCAACTTGCATCGCGTCTAAGTTGTAAGCCGCAACCAAACGAGTCGCGCTATCTTTAGCTGAACCTGCTGCGGTAGCAGCAGTAGTAAAGTTTTTGTGCTGTTCGTTTGCCAAAGCAACGTAAATACCATCTTGGTCATAAGCAGCTGACAAAGACAACAAGCTAGGTGTATCAAAGTTGTTACCTGTTGGTGCAATTGCGCCAGCGTTTGCTGTGCTGTAAGCACCTTTAACTTGGAAGCCTGACATCACTGGAGACCAGTATTGAACTGAGCTGTTTTGACGCAAGTTGAAACTGTTGAATGCTGTACCACCAGCAACAGCTTGGTAGTTACCCAACAAAGCTGTGTTAGTTGCGATAGTAGTGTTATCGAACAACTCTACTTTGTTGTGTGATGCCTTAAATGGTGTATCCCAGTGACCAACAAATGCAGTACCGAAATCACCTTTTAAGCCCAGATTGCTGTTACGCAAACCGCTGAAAATACCGCCGCCGCCGCCAGTTTCATTGCCAGCAATGTTCAGGCGAGTTTCAGCTTGGAAAAATGCAGTCAAACCATTACCTACGTTTTCTTCGCCCTTAAAACCCAAACGCGATGCGTTTGAAGTAACGCGACCACGGCTGCCAGGAGCAGTTGCGGCAACTTTGTCAGATTTAACCAGTTCAACGTCAGCATCTGCTACGCCGTACACAGACACGTTTGCGCTATCAGCCAAAGCCAAAGCAGGGGCAGCCAAAGCAGCTGCAACAGCCAATGCGATCAATTTCTTTTGCATGTAAAACTCCTAAGTTTGTCATTCGTACCCGCAGCACACGCTACGAGTTGGTTAAGAGAATCCTCGGCTGAGAATTTCTGGCGCGCATTATGCCGAGCAGAAAATTACTGGCAATAGCCGTCATGCAGATTTAACAAAAGTTTAATAAAGCGCAGTTTTGTTACAACGGCGCAACGCAAACAACGCTAGGAGACCGAAAAGTTTTGTGGGTAAACGGCTTCCTACAACAGCACTTCATCCAGCTACGCGCAGCAGCAGCCCTTTCAAATACGCGCCTTCGGGGAAGCTCAGCAATACCGGATGATCGGCACTGGCGTGCAGATGCCGGACGATTTGCGCATCTACGCCCGCATCCAACGCCGCCCCCGCGATAATTTTTTGGAACAAGTCTTCGCTGATACCGCCCGAACAAGAATAAGTGGCGAGCAAGCCGCCTGGATTAAGCAATTTGAAGCCGAGCAAATTGATGTCTTTGTAACCGCGCGCGGCTTTTTCAGCGAAGGCAGCGGTGGGGGCAAATTTAGGCGGGTCAAGAATAATCACATCGAATTTTCGCCCTTGATCGCGCAGCTTGCGCAACGCTAAAAACACATCGTCGCATTGCCATTCGGCAGCATTCGCGTCCAAACCATTGGCGATTAAATTGCCCTCGGCGATGCGCAAGGCATCTTGGGAAGCATCTATCGACAACACCGACTTCGCCCCGCCGCGTAAGGCATACAGCGAGAAGCCGCCGGTGTAGCAAAAACAATTCAGCACGGTTTTATCGCGCGCGATAGTTTCGGTAAGCTGGCGATTGTCGCGTTGATCTAAATAAAATCCAGTCTTCTGCCCATCCGCCACATCGACGTTAAAACGCAAACCATGCTCAACCACTTCGACCTGTTCGGGCAACGCGCCGCGCAACACGCCGTTGCGTTCGGGCAAACCTTCCAAACCGCGCGAATCGGAATCGGAACGCTCGTAAATGCACACGGGATTGCATAATTTTTGCAGCACATCGGCTATCGTGTCGCGCCAAAATTCCGCACCCGCACTGCCAATTTGCATCACTAATACGCTGCCGTATTGATCAACGATAAGCCCTGGCAAGCCATCCGATTCGGCGTGAATTAAACGCATTCCGCTGCTGTCATCAGCTAAGCGTAAGGTGTTGCGCGCCGCCAAAGCGTAGGCGATTTTGCGTGCAAAAAAATCTGCGTCTATGGTTTCGTCAGCACGCCATGACCACACCCGACCGCTGATTTGTGAGGCGGCGTTGTAAGCCGCCCACGCCAAAAATTCACCGTCGGCACTTTTTACCGCGACGCTTTGTCCATTCTTGGGTGCGCCATCGACGCGCTCAATTGCGCCTGAAAAAATCCACGGATGACGACGTTGCAAAGATTTTTCACGCCCTGCCGCCAGCACGATAGTTGGTGCGGCGTGCGCATCGCCGGTGCGCGGCAGGCTTGCCGCACGCGGCGTACTTGCGGGGGTTTGCTCGCGGGTGCGTTTACGAAAATCGCGTTTGCCTGATGAGGCGTTGCGGGCAGGGTTTGGTTTTTTATCAGTCATATTTTTTATGTTTTTCGTTTAGCTCTAGGGTGAGCCGTGTCGTAAATTTTGCTCAAGTATTGAAAATCTAAATGGGTGTAAATCTGGGTGCTGCTGATGCTGCTATGTCCTAACATTTCTTGCACGGCGCGCAAGTCGCCTGACGATTGCAGTACATGCGTGGCAAAGCTGTGGCGCAATAAATGCGGATGCACATTGCTGGTAATGCCTTGCGTGATGCCCCATTGCTTTAAGCGCAATTGCACCACGCGATGCGCAATGCGTTGCCCACGCGCGCCGACAAACAAGGCGGTTTCATCAGGTCGCGCCAGTTGCTCGCGCACTGCCAGCCAAGCCTGTAACGCGGCAATGGCAAATTTCCCTAGCGGTACAACGCGCTGTTTCTGACCCTTGCCCGTCACGGTAATTTCGCCCGAAGTCAGCGCGGGCAGAACTTGTGTGACATCGAGATTGACCATTTCCGCCAAGCGTATTCCCGATGTATAGAGCAGCTCCAACATCGCTTGATCGCGAATCGCGGCGAGGGTGTCGTGGCTGATTTCCATCAAACGCATAGCCTGCTCGACCGACAAAGCTTGCGGCAAAGCCTTGTCCATTTTGGGTGCGCGGATGCCGATGCAAGGGTTGGCGGTGTAGCCGTAATCGCGGATTAAATAATTAAAAAATCCGCGCCAGGCGGACAGTAAGCGCGCCAAAGAACGCGCACTCAAGCCCTTGCCATGCATAATTTTAATAAAGCCGCGAATCTGTGCTGCATTCAGCGTGTTTAAGGATTTTTCGCCGAGCAACTCGAATAAATAATGCAGGTCGCGCGCGTAACTTTGCGCGGTCAGTTCGGAATAGCGTTTTTCAAAACGCAGCCACGCCAAATAGCCTTGCAAATAAGTTTCAAGCGGTGGCGCGAGGGACATTTAATGGGTGAGATAAGGATGTAGGGCAGCGGCAACGGCTTCGGCGATGCGCTGCAAAAACACCGTGCCCATTTCGGGATAAAAGCGTTGCTTATCTTCGCTAGCAAGCACCAACATGCCGACCGTTTCCGCGCCCGCGTGCAGCGGTAAATAGGCGTAGGAATGCAAACTCGTGGCATTGAAACCAAACCAAGTTGCACTGTCGTGCGCGGCGTGATGCAAGCACACGGGGTGCGTTTGCGCATCGGCAAAGGCCAATACTTCCGCGCTCGGCGCGTTGACTTGCCAGAGGCGTAACACACTATGCGGTACGCTAAAAATATCGCTCAACAAATGCGGAATCATGTCTTGCAAGGTTGCTAAATCGCGCGCCGCAAATAGCGTCACGACAAACTCTTGCACCTTGATTTGTAACGCGTCATTTTCTTTCGCAAACAGCAATAAATCGTGCAATTTTTTTTCTAACTCTTTATTTTTTTCACGCACTGCCAACAGTTGTCGCTCACCCAACGAGATGGTGCGACCGCCATGCGGGTGCGGCAAAATAATGCGCGCCAAGGTGTCGAGGTGTGCTTCAAAAAATTTCGGGTTGTCTGCTAAATACTGCGCAACGTCTTCGGCTCTCATACGGACTCCGTGGTGATTGTTATAAATTGATTTCGCCGCTGAAGACCGTGATGGCTGGGCCTGTCAGCAACACGGGTGCACCCTCGTTTCCCCATGCGATGCTTAACATGCCGCCGCGTGTCGCAACCTGCACTGGACTTTGCAATAAGCCGCGTCGAATGCCCGCCACCACGGCTGCGCACGCGCCCGTGCCGCACGCCAAGGTCTCGCCCGAACCGCGTTCATAGACGCGCAGCTTGATGCTGTGCGCATCGACGATTTGCATAAAGCCCGCGTTAACGCGTTGGGTGAAGCGAGCGTGGCGTTCAATCAGCGGGCCGATGGTGGCGACATCCGCCGTCTCAACATCGTCCACCACTTGCACCGCGTGTGGATTGCCCATCGACACCGCGCTAATTTGCAGCGTGGTCGTGCCGACTTGCAGCGGCTCGCTAATCGCGCCCGTGCCGTCGGTAAACGCGATGCGTTCAGGGTCAAATACGGGCGCGCCCATATTCACCGTAACCCGCCCATCGGCTTCCAAGCGCGGCACGATGAGACCGTTTTTAGTTTCGACAATAATCTCGCGCTTACTGGTGAGTTTTTGCTCATGCACAAAGCGTACAAAACAGCGCGCACCATTGCCGCATTGCTCGACCTCGCCGCCATCCGCATTAAAAATACGATAACGAAAATCAGCTTCTTTACTGTGCGCTTTTTCCACCAGCAAAATTTGATCGCAACCCACGCCAAAATTCCTGTCCGCCAATAAGCGTAACTGTTCTGGGCTAAGGTCTATGTCTTGGCGCACGCCATCAATCACCACAAAGTCATTGCCTGCGCCATGCATTTTTGAAAATTTCATCGCTATCCTTTGCTGATTTCTAAATGCCTAAAACAATCCGTCGTATGGTCATTGACCATGCCTGTTGCCTGCATAAACGCATAACAAATCGTGCTGCCGACAAACTTAAAGCCGCGTTTCTTTAACGTTTTACTCATCGCATCCGACGCAGCCGTACTGGCAGGTACATCCGACATCGCGCGGCGCGCATTCTGCACCGGCGCGCCACCGACGAACTGCCAAATAAATTGATTAAAGCTGCCGAACTCGGCTTGCACGGCTAAAAATTGTTGCGCGTTAATCACCACAGAGTTGAGTTTCAAACGGTTGCGCACAATGCCTGAATTTTGCATTAGTGATTCGATTTTTTCGGGTGTGTAGCGAGCGATTTTGTGTGCGTCAAAGTTATCTAAAGCGGCGCGATAATTTTCGCGTTTACGCAAAATGGTAATCCAGCTCAAGCCCGCTTGCGCGCCTTCCAAAATCAACAACTCAAAAAGCTTTTGATCATCGTGCAGCGGCACGCCCCATTCTTCATCGTGATAACGCTGATACAGCGCATCATCGCCCGCCCATGCGCAACGCTTGTTAATCATTGGGCTCAAAGCCGTCGCACAGTTGCACGCAGTCGCGCCACATGCAGCGATTCATTACCACCGTGATGCCCGCCGCTTGTGCGCGCAGCGCGGCGGCTTCGTCGATTACGTCGTCTTGCAACCATAAATTTTTAATGCCGAGTGCGATGCAGCTTTCAACAATCTCCGCGACAAATTCCGAGGCACGAAACACCTCTACGATGTCGGGACGCTGCGGCAGACTCGCCAAATCGCGATAAGCAAGCTGTCCTAACACCTCATCCACCAGCGGGCGCACGGGAATAATTTGATAGCCGCGACTTTGCAGCCCTTGCGCGACACGAAAACTGGGACGATCAGGATTGGGCGACAGTCCCACCACGGCGATAGTTTTGATGGATTGCAAGAGGCTGCGTATGGCATCAGAGCTGGGATTTTGGAAGGACATAGTTTTTTCGTTGTGAGTTGGGTGCTGGAAAAGCGCGCGATTTTAATGGATAAGCGCGCACTTGCCTAAGCGCATGACTGGCTTTATCAGATAAGCCGCGCGGCGGTTGCCCAAGCGGGGCTAACAAGGTAATATCCCCGCCCTTTCGTTTTTGCAATGGTTGTTATTGTGCGGCGCGTGCCGCCTTTATTTTGCTCAAACACTTTAGATTTCGTGAATTTACTGGAGTAATGCCGTGAGCAATTCTTCTTTGCCGATGCAGCAAGGTTTGTACGATCCGCGCCAAGAGCGCGATGCCTGTGGAGTGGGGTTTGTCGCTCACATTAAGGGCAAAAAAAGCCATGACATGGTCAGTCAAGGGCTGAAGATTTTAGAAAATCTGACGCATCGCGGTGCGGTAGGAGCCGACCCATTAGCAGGTGATGGCGCGGGAATTTTGTTGCAAGTGCCAGACGCATTTTTGCGCGCGAAATGCGCCGCATTAAAAGTTGAATTGCCTGCGGTGGGCAGCTACGGCGTGGCGATGCTATTTTTGCCACGCGATGCCGCTGCGCGCGCCGCGTGTGAGCAAGTCATCGCGGCAAAAATCGCCGCTGAAGGTCAGTCTTTATTGGCATGGCGCGATGTGCCTGTGGACAGCACAATTTTGGGCGAGAGCGTGAAATTGGTTGAGCCGGTGGTCCGCCAAGTGTTTATCGCCAAGGGTGCTAACTGCGCCGACCAAGATGCGTTTGAACGCAAATTGTTCGTGATTCGTAAGACCATGGAACACGCTATTCGTGGTTTGGCAAACGCGCTAGGCAAAGGTTTTTACTGCCCGTCGCTGTCGTCGCGCACCATCGTTTACAAAGGCATGTTGCTGGCGGATCAAGTCGGTCAGTATTACCTCGATTTACAAGACCCAACGCTGATTAGCGCGTTAGCTCTGGTGCATCAACGTTTCTCCACTAACACCTTCCCAACCTGGGATTTGGCGCATCCGTTCCGCATGATTGCGCACAACGGAGAAATCAATACCGTGCGCGGTAACGTCAACTGGATGGCAGCGCGCCATGCCGCCATGTCGTCGCCGTTGTTGGGTGAAGATTTAGAAAAATTGTGGCCGCTCATCGTCGATGGTCAGTCCGATTCAGCTTGTTTCGATAACGCTTTAGAGCTACTGGTAGCGGGTGGTTATTCGCTGCCGCACGCGATGATGATTTTGATTCCTGAAGCATGGGCGGGCAATCCGCTGATGGATGAAGAACGTCGCGCCTTCTACGAATACCACGCCGCGCTGATGGAGCCGTGGGACGGCCCCGCCGCCGTGGCGTTTACCGATGGTCGCATGATAGGTGCGACGCTGGATCGTAACGGTCTGCGTCCTGCACGTTATTTAATTACCGACGATGACGTAGTGTTGCTGGCTTCCGAGATGGGCGTGTTGCCGATTCCTGCTAGCAAAGTGGTTAAAAAATGGCGTTTGCAACCAGGCAAAATGTTCCTCATCAATATGGATGAAGGTCGCATCGTCGATGACAGCGAACTGAAACAAAAAATCGCCACGGCGAAACCGTATCGTCATTGGTTAGAAAAATCGCGCTACTTCTTGGCTGATTTGCCTGCTGTGGATGCTCCGCAAAAATTAAACGCGTCCTTGCTCGATACGCAGCAAGCGTTTGGCTACTCGCAAGAGGATGTGAAATTTATCTTGGCACCTATGGTGGCAGCGGGCGAAGAGCCAACTGGCTCGATGGGAACAGATGCTGCGTTGGCGGTGTTGTCGAATAAAAATCGCTCCTTCTACGATTACTTCCAACAACTTTTTGCGCAAGTGACCAATCCGCCGATTGACCCGATTCGCGAAGAAATCGTCATGTCGCTGACTTCCTTCATTGGCCCTAAGCCAAATTTATTGGGCATCAACGAAGTCAATCCGACCTTGCGTTTAGAAGTGCATCAGCCGGTATTGTCGAATGACGACATCGCCAAATTGCGCAACATCGACAGCGTGACCGACGGGCAATATCGCAGCCTCGTGTTGGATATGACCTACCCTGCTGAACAAGGCGCGGCAGGTTGTGCGCAAGCCGTGCAAGCCTTGTGCGACGCGGCGGATCAGGCGGTGGCAAGTGGTTACAACGTATTGATTTTGTCGGATCGCGCTATGTCAGCGACGCGCATTGCGATTCCTGCTTTGGTCGCGACTTCAAAAGTTCATTTGCATTTAGTGCGCGCAGGTTCGCGCACTAGCACGGGCTTGGTGGTGGATACAGGTTCTGCACGCGAGGTGCATCACTTCGCTTTGTTGGCGGGCTATGGCGCGGAAGCGGTGTGTCCGTGGTTGGCTTATGAAACCATCATGGCGATGAAATTACCCGCCAATGTCGATGCGAAAGAAGCCAAAAAACGCTTTATCAAAGCCATCAACAAAGGCTTGATGAAAGTCATGTCCAAGATGGGTATTTCGACTTATCAATCGTATTGCGGCGCGCAAATTTTTGAAGCAATAGGCTTGAACGCAAGTTTTGTTGCGGAATTTTTCACTGGCACGGCGACGCAAATCGAAGGTATTTCGCTCCCAGAAGTTGCCGAAGAAACCGCACGCACCCATCGCAGCGCGTTCGGCAACGACCCTGTGTTGGCGAGCATGTTGGAAGCAGGCGGCGAATACGCTTACCGCGTGCGCGGCGAAGAACACATGTGGACACCTGACTCGATTGCGAAATTGCAACTCGCCACGCGCACCAATAATGCCGCGACTTACAAAGAGTACGCCAGCCTGATTAACGATCAAGCGACCAAGCTGAAAACGTTGCGCGGTCTGTTTGAAATCAAGCCTGTCGGTGCGGCTGTACCTTTGGCTGAAGTTGATTCCGCAAAAGAAATCGTCAAGCGTTTTGTTACGGGCGCGATGTCCTTGGGTTCGATTTCTACCGAAGCGCACACCACGCTGGCGATAGCCATGAATCGTATCGGCGGCAAATCGAACACGGGCGAAGGCGGCGAAGATGCGGCACGTTTTGGCGTGTTCAAGGGTGGTGAAATGTTGTCCGACATCATCGGCAAAAATCGTATTGAAGCCGACCGGAAAATGTTGCCTGGCGATTCTTTGCGTTCACGCATTAAGCAAGTTGCGTCGGGACGTTTTGGTGTCACAGCCGAATACTTGGCGAGTGCCGATCAGATTCAAATCAAGATGGCGCAAGGTGCGAAGCCCGGTGAAGGCGGTCAATTACCGGGCGGCAAAGTGTCCGAGTACATCGCTAAATTGCGTTTCTCAGTGCCGGGCGTGGGCTTGATTTCACCGCCTCCGCATCACGATATTTATTCGATTGAGGATTTGGCGCAGCTCATCCACGATTTGAAAAATTCCAATCCCACTGCGTCGATTTCGGTGAAATTAGTTTCCGAAGTGGGCGTGGGTACAGTGGCAGCGGGGGTGTCTAAAGCTAAAGCCGATCACATTGTGGTGTCAGGCTTTGATGGCGGTACGGGCGCGTCGCCTGTGTCCTCAATTAAACACGCGGGTACACCGTGGGAATTAGGTCTGGCGGAAGCGCAGCAAACGCTGGTATTGAACCAATTGCGCGGCCGCATCGCGCTACAAGTTGATGGTCAATTAAAAACAGGTCGCGACGTGCTAATCGGCGCGTTGCTGGGTGCGGATGAATTCGGTTTTGCGACTGCGCCGTTGGTGGTTGAGGGCTGCATCATGATGCGTAAGTGTCACCTCAATACCTGCCCAGTCGGCGTTGCCACACAAGATCCTGAACTGCGTAAAAAATTCACGGGTCAACCTGAACACGTGGTTAATTACTTCTTCTTCGTTGCTGAAGAAGTGCGCGAATTGATGGCGCAAATGGGGGTGCGTAAGTTTGATGATTTGATCGGTCGCAGCGATTTGCTGGATGTGAAAAACGGCATCGCACATTGGAAATCGCAAGGTTTGGATTTCTCCAAAGTGTTCCATCAACCTGCTATGCCAGCTAGCGTGTCGCGCCGCCACAACAGCGGTCAAGATCATGAGTTGGAAAAGGCGTTGGACAACAGTTTAATTGCGCAAGCGCAAGCCGCGTTGAACGATAAAAAGCCAGTGGTCATCGCGAGTGCTATCACCAACGTGAACCGTACCGTCGGCACGATGTTGTCGCACGAAGTGGCGAAGCGTTACGGTCAAGCGGGCTTGGCGGACGACACTATCCAAGTGAGTTTCACGGGGACAGCGGGGCAAAGTTTTGGCGCATTCTTGTCTAAAGGAATTTCTTTTAGCTTGCGCGGCGAAGGCAATGACTACGTCGCAAAAGGCTTGTGCGGCGGGCGTATCGCCATCATGCCGGCTAGCGACTCGAAACTCATTTCGCATGAAAATATCATCGCGGGTAACACGCTGATGTATGGCGCAACGTCGGGCGAATGTTATTTCAACGGCGTGGTCGGTGAGCGTTTTGCGGTGCGTAACTCTGGCGCGATTGCGGTCGTCGAAGGTTTGGGCGATCACGGTTGCGAATACATGACGGGCGGTTTAGTCGTGGTGTTGGGTCAAACTGGGCGCAACTTCGCAGCGGGAATGTCGGGCGGCGTGGCATTCGTGTTGGATGAAGACGGTCAGTTTGAACAGCGTTGCAATCTGTCTATGGTCGCGCTCGAAGCCGTGCCCGAAGAAGCGGCGGCGAGCGAAACAGGCGAAGTCGAATCACACGGCCGAGTGCATTTCAATCATTTGAATCGCGCTGACGAAGCGGTATTGCGCAGCAAAATTGAAAAGCATTTGCGCTATACCAACAGTGCGCGCGCTAAGCAAATTTTGGATAACTGGTCTGCATTCTTGCCTAAATTCGTCAAAGTGATGCCGACTGAATATCGTCGTGCTTTACAAGAAATGGCGGCACAAAAGGCCACCGCAATGGAGGTTGCATAATGGGTAAGCCCACAGGTTTCATGGAGTTTGAACGCTTGTCAGAAGCCAATCTGCCTGTCGTTGAACGCGTTAAAAATTATCAGGAGTTCGTGCTGCATCTGAGTGACGACCAAGCCAAAACGCAAGGGGCGCGCTGTATGGATTGCGGCATTCCGTTTTGCACCAGCGGTTGCCCGATTAACAACATCATTCCAGATTGGAACGATTTGGTGTATCGCGGCGATTGGCAAAACGCGCTGAATGTTTTGCATTCGACCAATAATTTCCCTGAATTTACCGGGCGTGTTTGCCCCGCACCGTGCGAGTCCGCTTGCACGCTGAACATCAATAACGACGCGGTTGGCATCAAGTCGATTGAACACGCGATTATTGATAAAGGTTGGGAAAACGGTTGGGTAGCTCCTCATGTTGCGGCGCAAAAAACCGGTAAAAAAATCGCGATTGTTGGCAGCGGCCCCGCAGGGCTCGCGAGTGCGCAACAACTGGCGCGTGCAGGACACGACGTGACCGTGTTTGAGAAAAATAGTCGCATCGGCGGCTTGATGCGCTACGGCATTCCTGATTTCAAAATGGAAAAATTCCACATTGACCGTCGCGTCGCGCAAATGGAAGCGGAAGGCGTGACCTTCGTAACCTCTGTGTTTATTGGCACGGACAGCGACATCGGCGTGAACAATATGGCGACGCAAACGATTTCACCTGCGCAATTGCAAGCAGATTTTGATGCGGTGATTCTGGCGGGGGGTGCTGAAACGCCACGCGATTTGCCTGTGACGGGTCGCGAGTTGAGTGGCATTTATCCTGCGATGGATTTTTTGCCGCAACAAAATCGCGTCAACGCGGGCGACGTGTTGCCTGAGCAAATCAAAGCTACGGGCAAACACGTTGTGGTGATAGGCGGTGGCGATACGGGCTCGGATTGCGTCGGCACATCGAATCGTCATGGTGCCGCCTCCATCACGCAATTTGAAGTGATGCCGCGTCCGCCTGAGCAAGAAAATAAATCGTTGGTGTGGCCGAATTGGCCGCTGAAAATGCGCACGTCGAGTTCGCATGAAGAAGGTGCGAATCGCGATTGGTCGGTTTCGACTAAAGCGTTTTTGGGCAGCGACGGCAAGGTGGAAAAACTGCTGTGCGTGCGCGTCGAATTCAAGGACGGCAAGATGGTTGAGGTGGCGGGCAGCGAGTTTGAAATCAAAGCCGACTTGGTGTTATTCGCGATGGGTTTTGTCTCGCCCGTGCAAAAAATCTTGGACGCATTTAGCGTAGAAAAAGATGCGCGCGGCAACATCAAAGCGACGACAGAAGGTGCGCGCGCTTACTACACCAGCAAAGCTAAAATCTTCGCCGCAGGCGACATGCGTCGCGGTCAATCATTGATAGTCTGGGCAATCCGCGAAGGTCGCCAATGCGCCCGCGCAGTGGATGAATTCTTGATGGGCAGCTCGCTGTTGCCACGCTAACAAAAAACTTTTTTGTCCGCAGATTTGCACAGATTAAAAGCAAGCAAAAAATCTGCGTGAATCTTTGTAATCAGTGGACAAACTTCTACTAGGAAAACCATGAACTTCAAACTTAAAAACGACACTTTTTTGCGCGCGCTGTTGCGTCAACCCACCGAATACACGCCGTTGTGGATGATGCGTCAAGCGGGTCGTTATTTGCCTGAATATCGCGCCACGCGCAAAGAAGCGGGCAGCTTTTTAGGTCTGTGCAAAAATCCCAACTACGCCACCGAAGTGACACTGCAACCGCTGGAGCGTTTTCCGTTGGACGCGGCAATTTTGTTCTCAGATATTTTGACCATTCCCGATGCAATGGGTTTGGGTTTATATTTTTCCGATGGCGAAGGCCCTAAGTTTGAACGCCCGTTGCGCACGGCTGCTGACATCATGGCGTTGCGCCCCGCCGACATCGACAAAGACTTACGTTATGTCACTGACGCGGTCAGCCAAATTCGCGGCGCGTTGAATGGCAGCGTGCCGCTGATTGGTTTTTCGGGCAGCCCGTTTACGCTGTCGTGCTACATGGTTGAAGGCGGTGGTTCTGATGATTACGCCAAGGTGAAAACCTTGATGTACAACGATCCCAAACTGATGCACCACATCCTCGAAGTCACCACGCAATCGGTTATCAATTATTTGAACGCGCAAATTGAAGCGGGCGCGCAAGCCGTGATGATTTTCGATTCATGGGGCGGCGTGTTGTCGCACGCAGCGTTCCACGAATTTTCGCTGCCTTACACACAACGCATTATTGACGGTCTGATTAAAGAAAAAGACGGCGTGAAAATTCCTAACATCGTGTTCACCAAAGGCGGCGGCATCTGGATCGACAGCATCGCCAACATCGGCTGCGACGCGGTGGGGCTGGATTGGACGATGGACATCGGCATCGCGCGTCAAAAGGTTGGTCATAAAGTCGCGCTGCAAGGCAATCTTGACCCTGTGGTGTTGTTCGCCTCACCCGATGCGATACGCGGCGAGGTTGAAAAAGTGTTGAGCAGCTACGGCTTCGGCAGCGGTCATGTGTTTAATTTGGGTCACGGCATTTCGCAACACACCAACCCCGATCACGCAGCGGCCTTGGTGCAAGCGGTGCATGAACTCAGTCGCAAATATCATTAAGTAATCAGCCTCGCAAAAGCCGCAGTTAATCCTGCGGCTTTTTTTGTAGCCATTTTCTGATTGGATAGCATGTCTCTTTACACCCAACTGCAAGCCGCCAAAAGCGAAGAAGACGTTAAAGACGCGTACATCAAAGCCTTAAGTCTCAAAGGCTTCACCAAAGGTCTGATTGATATTCGCACTAAAGAAATTTGGTTTGAAGCCAAAGACACGGGCAAGACTTCCAGTTACGCGATGTTTACCCAGCTCTTGCATTACGTCCATGACGCGCTCAAAAAAGGCGAAGAAGTCCCGCCATTTTTAGCCGTCATCGACACTGAAAAAGCCGCGCTGATGAAGACTTCCGACGTGAAGGAGTTTTTAACCGACAAGAAAAACGACATCAAATGGGGCAAGTCTGCCAGCCAATACACGCCTGATGCCTTGGCGAAAATCTCCGCTTATATCGGCGCGCATTTTGTCTCGTTCAAAATTGCCACGCACGAAGACGAGTTCATCAGCACCGTCAAAGCCGCGATTTTATCGGGCGATATTATTCGCACACCGATTACGCCCGACAACCTGAAACAGGTGTTTGATAAATGGGTGGAAATGATCGGGCGCGAGATTGTTGGCGTGGCAGAAGAAGATTACGCGCTGCTGTTTTTTGCCGACATCATGCACGACGGCACGGTGTCCACGCACGACAATTTACCCGCCGAATTACTGCATAAAAACGGCGCGCCGGTCTTCAGTCTCAATATCGCCCGCGCCAATTACACGCTGGCTCCCTCATCCCAACCTTCCCCCGGAGGGGGAAGGGGCGAACGTGAAAAGCAATCGCAAATTTTCGAACTCGGCAACAAAGAAGGCTACCGCCGCTTCTGGGCGATTTACCACAAACCGCCCAAAGCCGAACATCGCGATTATTTATTAGAACGCCGCGACAGCTTGATTCCACTGGACGAACGCAGCTTTAAGGGCGCGTATTACACGCCGCTTGCGGTGGTCGATAAAGCCTACGAAAAGCTCACCGAAACCTTGGGCAAAAATTGGCAAAGGGAATATATCGTTTGGGATATGTGCTGCGGCGTGGGCAACCTCGAAGTCAAACACAGCAACCCGCGCAACATCTACATGAGCACGCTGGATGGGGCGGACGTGGACGTAATGAAAGCCACCAAAACCTGCGTCGCCGCGACCAGGTTTCAATACGATTATTTGAATGACGACATTGTCGATGCGTCCACTATGAGCGCGGAACTGTTCGCCGCCGCGCCCACAGCGGAAGCCCCGCTCAAGTCAGTTCGCCCTGAAATCCCGAATACCGTTCGTGGTGAGCCTGTCGAACCCCACCCTTCGGCAAGCTCAGGGCGAACGGTGGGCAGTATTGACTACAGCCTGACCAACAAAATGCCGCTGGGATTGCGCAAAGCGATTGCTGAGGGGAAGAAGATTTTGGTGCTGATTAACCCGCCGTATGCGGAGGCGGCAAATACTTTAGGCAATGAAAGTAAAACCGATGTGGCAACCACGCGCACCGCTGCCAGCATGGGTGATTACGGCTACGCCTCACGCGAATTATTTACCCAGTTTGTGGCGCGCATTGCACAAGAAATGCCGACAGCAACCTTGGCGATGTTTAGCACAATGAAGTATGTCAACGCGCCCAATTTTGAAAAATTTAGGCAGCTATGGAATGCCAAATATCTCGGTGGTTTTGTAGTTCACAGCAAAGCCTTTGATGGCTTAAAAGGCGATTTCCCGATTGGGTTTTTAGTGTGGCAAACCAATCAAAACGTAGGTCGGATGAGCGCAGCGTTATCCGACAGTGTGCCGTCGGAAGGCGCGACAAAGCCGCTTTTCCGACCTACGCCAATTACCGAAATTAGCGTTGAGGTTTTGAATAAAAATAGCGAAGCAGTGGGCGAAAAATCTTTTTTCAATTTGCCGAATAGTCAAATGCTCACGAATTGGATAGGTCGTCAGAAGCCCAATGAAATAGAGGTGTTGCCACTTATCAACGCCGTCACACCCACCACAAAAACCAAAGGGGTGCGGCGCACACAGTGGTCGGAGGGTGCAATTGGACACATGCTTTCTGACAGCAATGATTTGCAAAATTCAGGACAAGCGACCGCGTTATTTTCTTCGGTGCATAGCATCGGACACAAAGGCGGATTTTTTGTAACGGCTGAAAATCTCTGGCAAGCGTCGGTGATTTTTGCTGTGCGTCGCTTGGTGAAACCCACGTGGCTTAACGACCGCGACCAATTTTTACAACCGTCGCAACCGCTCTCCGACGAATTCAAAGCCGATTGTTTAATCTGGATGTTGTTCAACGGCAGCAACCTCACCGCTGGCGCAAACGAGCTGGAATGGAACGACAAAAAATGGTCGCTGGTAAATCATTTCATTCCATTTACGGAAGCCGAAGTCGGCGCACCAGAGCGTTTTGAATCGGATTTTATGGTGAATTATTTGGCGGATTTACCGCCGTTGGTAGGGAGGGCAGAAGCTGCCCACGCGGTTACGCAAGCTGAATCTGACTCCGCCCCGCGTGGGCAAAAAAACTTGCCCACCCTACGCAATTCTGCCTTGTCCGCCGAAGCGCAAGCCGTGCTCGATGCGGGTCGCACCTTATGGCAAGCCTATTTCGCGCACACCGATGTGCGCACCGTGCGCGACGAATTAAAACTCAATCGCCCCGATGTCGGCTGGTATCAAATTCGCAACGCACTGAAAAAACGTAATGAAAGCGGCGACACCGCGCCCGTCGATTTCACCCCGTTTGAAAGCGCGTACAAAACCTTGAGCGAAAAACTCCAGCCGCAGGTTTTTGAGTTGGGATTCCTTCGATGAGGGCGCACGGTGGGCATATAAAACCTGTCCACCCTACACATCTAATTTTTTAACATGGGAAATTGCAAATGAAACGTGATTGGGATTTGTTGCGTAAACAGTTAAGCGATATTGAAGCCGAAATAGATTTTTTATCGGAATTACCAATCTGTCCAGAGTGGAAGCTCAATCAACCAAGGGAAGAATACGAACAGTTGCTAGGTGATTTTAATGCTAATGAATCCATAGTGTTCGGACACCTAGAGTTGCTTGTTGATAATGACTATGTACAGGGTATAGATATTCGACGCAGTGTTGATGGAATGTTTTCTTATGGTTTACATAATCCTCGATTGACAATGTTAGGACACGACCTGCTGGACACTATGCGTTCAACATCAATTTGGGAGTCAATTAAATCGACAGCTAAAACAAAAGGCATCGAGTTAACTTTTGATGCTATCAAATTTTTGGGGGTGGACGCATTAAAACGGCTTTTATAGAGCTGCTTTTGCTCGCTATATAATTAAATTTTGTCAGGAGAAAAAACATGAATCCCCAACCTGCATTTTTTGAGCAACACGCGATTCGGCGCGTGTATGACGAGCCCAGCGAAACATGGTTTTTTTCGGTTATCGACATCGTGCAAGCCTTGACGCAGCAGGCTGATTATCAAACTGCCCGCAAGTATTGGAACAAGCTGAAAGAACGATTGGATAAGGAGGGCAGTCAACTGGTGACAAACTGTCACCAGTTGAAAATGACGGCGGAAGATGGCAAGCAACGCCTCACCGATGTCGCTACCGCTGAAACTTTGTTACGCCTCGTTCAATCCGTGCCTAGCCCACAAGCCGAGCCGATTAAGTTGTGGCTGGCGAAGGTGGGCTATGAGCGGATGCAGGAGTTGGCTGACCCGGCGCGTTCGCTCGACCGCGCGCGTGAGACTTGGCAAAAACATGGACGCAGCGAGAAGTGGATACAGCAGCGCATGACCGGTCAGGAAACCCGCAACAAGCTGACCGATTATTGGCGCGAGCACGACATTAAGGCGGGCGAGGAGTACGCGATTCTCACCAATATCATTCATCAGGAATGGGCTGAGGTGGATGTCAAAGCGCACAAAAATATGAAAGGTTTGCAGACGCAAAATTTGCGCGATCACATGAGCGAGGCGGAGCTGATTTTTACTGCGCTGGCGGAATTATCGACGCGCCAAATCGCAGAAAGTATGGATGCGACGGGGATGCCGGAGAATAAATCAGCAGCTAAAACGGGCGGAGGTATCGCCAAGAAAGCCCGTCAAGAATTGGAAAGTAAAACAGGCAAAAAAGTGGTGAGCGGTGAAAGTTATTTACCGCCCAGCACGCAGAAAAAGTTAAGTAAAAAATAATGCCCATCATCCGCGTCGCCCTCGATATTCCGCTCGCCACTTTGTTTGATTACACGGTGGATGCGGCTATGGAAATCGTGGTTGGGCAGCGCGTGATTGTGCCGTTTGGTACGCGGCAGATGCTGGGTGTGGTGATGGAATGCGTTACCAATTCGGACATGGATGCGGCAAAAATAAAACCGCTCACGCGTGCCTTGCACGATTGCGCACCTTTGTCGGATGAGTTGTTGCGGCTGCTGAATTTTTGCAGTGAGTATTACCGTTATCCGATCGGGCAAACCGTGTTGCCTGCGCTGCCCACGCGCTTGCGTTCGGATGAACCTATTGTTGTGAAACCCATCGTCAGTTATCGCTTGAGCGCGCTGGGTGCGGCGTTGGATTTAAGCGCGTTGCCTAAGAATAAAAAAGTGCAATTGCGGATTTTGAATTTACTATCAGTGCGTGCGCATAGCAAGGCGGAGCTGAAGGCGGTAGCGACGACTACAAGCGTTGCTCTGAAATTGTTAGTGAGCGAGGGGTGGGTGGAGGAATTTGACGTTACGCAAAACCCTCACCTCAATCCTCTCCCGCAGGCGGGCGAGGAGGCAAACGAGAAGTGCCATTTATTTAATGGGGCACACACTTTAACTAGCGAGCAACAAGTGGCTGTGGATGCGGTGACGCAGGCGCAAAACTTTCAGTGTTTTTTGCTGCACGGCATTACGGGTAGTGGCAAAACCGAGGTGTATGTGCATCTGATGCACCATGCTTTGCAGTTGGGCGGGCAGGTGTTGTTACTTGTTCCCGAAATCAATCTCACGCCGCAGTTGGAGGACTATTTCCGCAGTCGTTTTCCCGATGTGGACATCACCAGTTTGCATAGCGGCTTGAGTGAAAAAGCGCGGCTGGAAAATTGGTTGGATGCGCAACAGGGACGCGCCAAAATTATTTTAGGCACGCGTTTGTCGGTGTTCGCCGAGCTGCCAAAACTCGCACTCATCATCGTCGATGAAGAACACGACGCGTCGTTCAAGCAACAAGATGGCTTGCGATATTCGGCGCGCGATGTGGCGATTTTCCGGGGCAAAGAGCGCGGCGTGCCTATTGTTTTAGGCTCGGCCACGCCTAGCTTAGAGAGCTTTCACAATGCGCAAACGGGGCGTTATCAAATGCTCACTTTGCAGCAACGCGCTAATGCCAGTGCGCGCCTGCCGACGGTGCGCTGCATTCATACCAAACAAAATTTAATGAAGGACGGCATCAGCGAGATTTTGCTGCGCGAGATTGAATTACGCATCGTGCGCGGCGAGCAAAGTTTGCTGTTTATCAATCGACGCGGTTACGCGCCCGTGCTGATGTGCGGCGGTTGTGGCTGGTTGTCAGATTGCAAAAACTGCGCAGGAAAAATGGTGCTGCATCTGCAAGATCAGCGGCTGCGTTGCCATCATTGCGGCTATCAAATTCGCCCACCTAAAGTGTGTCCCGACTGTGCCAGTAATGACTTGCATCCGATCGGCAGCGGCACACAACGCATTGAGGAAGTTTTGCAGGAACGCTTTCCCACTGCGCGGATTCTGCGCGTTGACCGCGACAGCACACGCAACAAGCGCGCTTGGCAAACCATGCGTGAACAGATTCATGCCAACGAGGTGGATATTTTGGTGGGTACGCAAATGTTGGCGAAGGGACATGATTTCCCCGCACTCACTTTGGTCGGCGTACTTAATCCTGATAGCGCGTTGTACAGCAGCGATTTTCGCGCCACGGAAAAACTATATGCACAGTTAGCTCAGGTCTCTGGACGGGCGGGGCGCGCCGATAAAGCGGGTGAGGTGATTATTCAAACCGAGTTTCCCGACCATCCTTTGTATCGCGCTTTGCAACGTCACGACTTCAACGGCTTTGCCGCTGAACAGCTTGCCGAACGTGACATGGCGGGCTTTCCACCGTTTCATTTTCAGGCGATTTTGCGTGCTGAAGGCAAAGTCGAAAGCGAGGTTTATGCTTACTTAAATCAAGCGCGCGCGGCGGCGACGGCGTTGGGTCATGCGGTGGAAGTGTTGGGCGTAGTACCCGCCGCGCTGGCACGTCGCGCCAATCATGTGCGCGCGCATTTGCTGATTCAAGCCAGCACGCGTCGCGCCCTGCAAACTTTTTTACGCGACTGGCAGTTTGATTTAGATGCGATTCCGCATCACAAATTGCGCTGCGCGCTGGACATCGACCCCCTAGAGTTCTAAAGTGCCGCTCCTAAAAAATTCAACCTTCGTTGCGATGCGTTGTTGCTCACCCCCAGCTACAACGCCTGAGGACAAGCAAAAAATTACTCCTTACATAGCATCCCTATGCTGCGTCGTAATTTTTTGTTCGCGCCTAGCCTCGCTTAGAAGGTTGAATTTTTAGCTCGTCGTCAAACCCACCAAGGAAATCACATGGCTATCCACCGTTATTACACGCTGACTTTGAGCGAAAAATTGCTCTACACCTCATTTCTGTTGCTGGTGGGATTGGGCTATTTGATGGCGACGGCGTACTTGTATGTCACGCACGAAATGAATGACAACAAGCCAGGGCTGTCGGTGGCGGACGTGGCGAATAGTTATTACGGCAATCGCAGCGGCACGCGTTTGGAGGCGGCGATACGCGGGCCGATGGCGGGGTTTATCGAGGAGGACGATCGCGGTACGGTGGTGGCTTGGCTAAAAAGTGGCGCGCCTGAAAAAACTTTTGACAGCGACATCAAACCGATTTTAAGCAAGACTTGTTTGAATTGTCATGTGGCGAGTTCGGGGCAAAATCTACCCGATTTTTCTAGCTACGCGGGGCTGCATAAATACGCCGAGGTTGATACCGGCATGTCGATGGCGAGCTTGCTCAAACTGTCGCACATACATTTATTTGGCATCAGCATTTTGCTATTCATTTTGGGTTTTATTTTTATTCAAAGCGAAGTCAACGTGCACTTCAAACGCTTTTTGGTGGTGTCGCCGATGATTGCAGTGTTCGTCGATGTGCTGGCGTGGTTTTTGACCAAATGGGATGCGCATTACGCCGTGGTGGTCATCGTCGCAGGCGCGCTGTTGGGCTTCTCGATGGCGGCGCAAATTTTAATTTCGCTGTACCAAATCTGGCTGCTTAAAGCTCCATCCCATCCTGAGTTACATCCTCCTTTGAAATGATAGACGCGCTGGTAAAAATCGTCGGCGCAGACCATGTGCTGACTGGCGAGCACGCGCTACCGTATTGCCGCGATTGGCGCGGACGTTATGCGGGCACAGCCTTGGCGGTGGTTTTTCCAAGCAACACGGAGCAAGTCGCCGCCGTCGTGCAACTGTGTGCGACAAAAAATATCAGCATCGTGCCGCAAGGCGGCAACACCAGTTTGTGCGGCGGCAGCGTGCCGTTGCCTGACGGCGCGCAAGTGGTGGTGAACGTGTCGCGGCTGAATCAAATTCGCGAATTAGACGCGCTCAATTACACCGTGACCGTTGAAGCGGGTTGTAAATTGGCGACGCTGTACGCCGCTGCCGATGCCGCCAATCGCTTGTTCCCATTAGGACTGACGGCTATCGCGCCGCACTGCGAAATCGGTGGCAATCTTTCTACCAATGCGGGAGGCATCGGCGTGTTGCGTTACGGCAACATGCGCGATTTAGTGTTGGGCGTGGAAGTGGTGCTGCCTGACGGGCGCATCTGGCATGGTTTGCGCAGCTTGCGTAAAGACAATACTGGCTACGACCTTAAACATTTATTTATCGGCGCGGAAGGCACGCTAGGCATTGTGACCGCCGCCGTGCTCAAACTGTTTCCGCGTCCCCAAGCAGTCGCGCATGGCTGCATCGCAGTGCCTAATCCCGCCACAGCGGTGGCGTTGTTGGCGCATTTACGCGCCAGCTGCGGCGACAATATCAGCAGCTTTGAAATCATCTCGCGCAGTTGTTTGGAGCTGGTGTTTCAGCACATTCCCGATACGCACGAGCCGTTTGAGCGGCCTTATGAATGGGTGGTTCTAACGCAATTAGCGCATGTGTTGGACACGCCTTTGGACGCGCCGTTGCGTGCCGCTTTAGCCAGTTTCTCGGGCGAAATTTTAGCGGCGCAAGTCACTGCTGATAAGGTGCAAGCTGAACGTTGGTGGACGCTGCGACGCAACATCAGCGAAGCGCAAAAGCGTGAGGGCATCAGCATCAAACACGATGTGTCTGTGCCGATTTCACGCGTGGCGGAATTTATCGCACGCGCCAATCAGACCTTGCGTGAGCAATATGCCGAGAGCCGCATTGTTGCGTTTGGGCATATCGGCGACGGCAACATTCATTACAACATTTCGCACCACGATGCCTTGCAAAATCAGGCTTTCATCGCTACGCATGAAGCGGCAATCAATCATTGCGTGTATCAAATTGTCGCCGAATTAAATGGCAGCATCAGTGCCGAACACGGTTTAGGTCAACTCAAGCGCGATGAGATTCATCATTACAAAAGCGCGTTGGAACTGGAGTTGATGCAGCGCATTAAAGCGGTGCTAGATCCCGCTGGCTTAATGAACCCAAGTAAATTTATTTAGCCTGGCGGGGGTTTGGTAATCGGCCGCAATCCTTATTTACATTAGCTTAGTAGGGTTTTAGGTGGGCGAATTTTGGTGAGTTTTTGTCCCTAATAAAACTCAAATCTGCTACATTGCCCCGCCTACTAAACGTCTTGTTTCGTTTTAGTAGCGCGCCACTTTTATCTTGCAACTTAAATCCTCAGGAGAAACGACATGACAGCCACAACTGCCACGACGCATCGCATGACTAAAGAAGAAAAGAAAGTGATTTTTGCTTCTTCTTTGGGCACTGTTTTTGAATGGTATGACTTCTATTTATACGGCTCACTCGCCGCCGTTATCAGCAAACAATTCTTCTCTGGCGTAAATGAAACCACGGGCTTTATTTTCGCGTTGATGGCGTTTGCCGCTGGCTTTGCCGTGCGTCCCTTTGGCGCGGTGGTGTTTGGTCGCTTAGGCGACATGATTGGTCGTAAATACACTTTCCTGATTACCATTTTGATTATGGGTATCTCGACTTTCATAGTCGGTTTACTCCCCAATTACGCCACCATAGGTGTAGCCGCACCGATTATTTTGGTGTGCTTACGCTTGCTGCAAGGCTTGGCATTGGGCGGTGAATACGGCGGCGCGGCAACTTATGTGGCTGAACATGCGCCGCATAATCGTCGCGGCGAATACACCGCGTGGATCCAAACCACCGCGACACTCGGTCTGTTTTTATCGCTCATCGTAATTATGCTGACGCGTAATTTTACTGGTGCAGATTTTGACGTGTGGGGTTGGCGCATTCCGTTCTTAGTGTCGATTGCGCTGTTGGGTGTGTCGATGTGGATACGTTTGTCACTGAACGAATCACCCGCCTTTATCAAAATGAAAGCAGAAGGCACAGCTTCTAAAGCTCCTGTGACGGAATCGTTTGGGCAATGGCGCAATTTGAAATTCGTCATCATCGCCTTGTTCGGTTTGACGATGGGACAAGCAGTGGTGTGGTACACAGGTCAGTTTTACGCTTTGTTCTTTATGACCAAAGTGCTGACAGTTGACGCACAAACAGCCAACTTGTTGATTGCTGCGTCGCTGATTATTGCTACGCCGTTCTTCATCGTGTTTGGTAAGTTGTCCGACAAAATCGGCCGCAAACCTATCATCATGGCGGGTTGCTTAATCGCTGCGCTGACCTACTTCCCCATCTTCCAAGCGTTGACGCATTACGCCAACCCAGCCTTGGAAGCGGCGCAAGTTTCTGCACCGATACGCGTGGTGGCTGACCCTGCAACGTGTAGCTTCCAGTTCGACCCAGTCGGCAAAGCCAAGTTCTTAAGCTCATGCGATATTGCTAAAGGCGCATTGGTTAAGAAAGGCATTTCTTACGCCAACGAAGACGCACCAGCCGGCACAGTGGCAAGCGTTAAAGTCGGCGAAACGGTGGTGGCAAGTTTTGAAGGGGCAGGCTTAGATGCAGCGGCAATGAAGGCACAAAGTGCCGCATTTGCAACGGCTTTAGGGGGCGCAATTAAAACCGCTGGCTATCCTGACAAAGCTGACCCGAATGGCATCAATCACGCTATGGTCTTGTTGTTGCTGGTGATACTGGTGATTTATGTGACTATGGTTTACGGTCCGATTGCGGCGATGCTGGTGGAGTTCTTCCCGACGCGAATTCGCTACACCTCCATGTCGCTGCCTTACCACATTGGTAACGGCTGGTTCGGTGGTTTCTTGCCAACCGTAGCGTTTGCGATGGTGGCGTGGAAAGGCGATATTTACTACGGTCTGTGGTATCCCGTTACCTTCGCGCTGATTACTTTTGTGGTCGGTATGTTGTTTGTTAAAGAAACTAAACATCGCGACATCCACACTTACGATCACTAGCCTTAACGCTGTTTTTTGGAAGTAAAAAAAGCCCCGCTGATTAACCAGCGGGGCTTTTTTACGTCTAGACGATGCTTAGAATTTAAGGTTGCTGACGCAGCGCAATCGCCATCTGTCGCATCTCTTCATCTTTCAACGTGTCGTTGATTTCGCGCACCACACTGCGTATATCAACTTTGCTTTCGTCATGCTTAAAACGTCCTGTTAGCACGCTGTCCACGCTTAATTCGCTGCGCTGATACAGCGACCAAATCTCGTTGCCGTAATCCGTGGCGTTTAGTTCTGGCGCAAATTGTCCGAAGTAGCTGGCGAGATTTGCTACGTCGCGCAGCAGCATTTTTTTGGCTTGATTATTGGCTGCCGCGTCGATGGCTTGTGGCAAGTCGATGATGACGGGGCCGTCACTATCAACCAGCACGTTGTACTCAGACAAGTCGCCATGCACGATGCCCGCGCACAACATACGCACCACTTGGCGTATCAATTGTTGGTGATAGTCGCGTGAGGTTTCGGCACTTAAAGTGAGGTCGTTGAGGCGCGGTGCAGCGTTGCCGTCCGCATCGGTAACGAGCTCCATCAGCAACACACCTTCGTGAAAGTTATAGGGTTTGGGCACGCGCACGCCCGTTGCGGCAAGCTGATAGAGCGCATCGACCTCGGCGTTTTGCCAGGCTTCTTCTTGCGCTTTACGACCGTAATTCGTGCCTTTTTCCATCGCGCGCGCACGGCGACTATTTTTGACTTTTCGCCCTTCGGTGTAATCGGTGCTTTGGTGAAAACTGCGCTTGTCGGCTTCTTTGTAAACCTTGGCGCAGCGAATCTCCGTCCCGCAGCGCACCACATATACCGTGGCTTCTTTGCCGCTCATCAGTTGGCGCATCACTTCATCGACTAAGCCGTCTTCAATCAGCGGCAGGATTCTTTTCGGTGTTTTCATGCGCTTAAAATTTCTCGTGTGATTCCAAATATCGCCACGTTGCAATCGGCAATTTTGCCAGTGCGACGCGGCCGATACGGATACGTTTGAGTGCGACGACTTGCAAGCCAACAGTGATACACGCGTGAGTGATTTGCCCCGCGACCAAACCTTTTACTGCAAAGCGCAGCTTGGTTTCGTTTTGCCAACTCACCTTAATTGGTGCGAGCGCGCGACCGTTAAATTTCAAACCGTGGTTGAGTAAGCGCAAACCTTCTGCCGACAGCGTGCCTACTACTTCGACGATGTATTCCTGCTCAATCAGCGCGGCATCGTCGTTTAGCTTGCGTGCCACGCGCCAGTCTTGCGTCGCCACGACCAAGCCACTGGCGTTGCGCTCTAAGGGCAAACAGGCGGTCAGATGCGCGCTGTGTTGTTTAAGCAAACGAATCCCCGATACATCCTCTGCTGCGCGCGTAGCGGCGTTAATCGGTAAATCGGGGGCTGCTGCGGCTTGATGCACTAACAAGGTGACGGGTTCTAAGGGCAGGGCAACCGCATCGGGATGTAATTCGACCAATTCCTCATCCACCATAAATTGCGGTTCTTCAACCAGCACGCCCGCGACGCTAACCCAACCGCCCGTAATCAACAGTTCCGCCTCGCGGCGTGAGCAAGCGGTCATTTCAACAAGGCGTTTAGCGAGGCGGATGGGTTCGGTCATAGCGATAAGTTCGTAGTGGGGAAATAAATAAAAAAGGCTCGATACTTACGTATCGAGCCTTTTCAACATCAATTAGCTATTACGCTGCTTGGATGTTTGATGCTTGCTTACCCTTAGGACCTTGAGTAATTTCAAACGTTACTTTTTGGCCTTCTTTGAGTGATTTGAAACCGTTCATGTTGATCGCTGAGAAATGTGCGAACAAATCTTCGCTACCATCATCAGGAGTTACAAAACCGAAACCTTTTGCATCGTTAAACCATTTAACTGTACCAGCTGCCATGTGACTACTTCCTTATAAAAAAACGGGAACATTCCCGCAGAATATTTGAATCTAAGATTGCTCATGGCAAAACCAGGACTGCAAACACTTTGAATCAAATACCGACTGGCTTTATACGCGTGCTGGAATAGTATCGTCAAGTTAATTTTTCATGATGTGCATTATTTATTGAAATGAGGCTGTTTTGACAGGGCTTCTGTTACCTCTTTGCCTATACCGCGATACCCTGTAAAACAGCCCTGCATATCAAACATCGGCTCACCACTCACCATCAAATATTGCTGTACGCCATTGCTCAGGGTACGGCTATAAACAAAATCCAAAAACGGACGGCGAGCCGCCAAATGCGCATCGAGTACAGCGCGCTCCGCCTCATTCCAATGCGCACCCGCGACGAAATGTGTTTTCCCCTCGGTTTCATCGACTTGTATGCCTAGCATTTCCATAACGGGACCAAACATTTTAGTAAATTGCCCCTGCTCATCTTGCTCCCAATACCAGTCCGAAGAGAGTTCGGTGAGACGGCGAAAACGCGCTTCGCTGATGCTCAATTCCGCCGTACGCTCACGCACCGTTTGTTCTAACTCGCGATTATGCTGTTCGAGTTTTTTGTACAATAAACGCACCTCCAACATATTGTGTATGCGCGTTTTGACCTCGACCAAATCAAAGGGCTTGGCAATGAAATCTTTTGCGCCCGCCGCCAAGGCACGCAGCTTGTGATCGGGTTGCGCGGTAATCACCAAGACCGGTAAATACGCGTCGGTTTCGATTTCTTTAAGTCCTTGCATTACCTGAAAACCATCCATACCAGGCATCAACAAATCCAACAAAATAAGATCGTAATGGTAACGGCGATGCAACTCGCAAACTGCATAAGGATCGGTGGTCGAAGCGATGCAGGCATAGCCGACATCCCGCAACATTTCAGCTAACAACAGCACGTTTGCGGGCTGGTCATCCACAATCAAAATGCTGGCATTGAGAATTTCTGTTTGGCTAATCATGGTGTGGCTCCGATGGAATTTCGCCCTTTTTAGTTTGACTGACAAGCTGTAGCGCTTGGTCTAGTGCAAACATAAATTCAGCGATTTTTATAGGCTTGGTGAGATAGCGAAAAAAGCCTTGCTCCAAGCCTTTTTCAATGTCGCGCAGCATCGCATTGGCACTCAATGCAATCACTGGAATATGCTGAGTGGTAGGGTCTTCATGCAGAATTTGCATGGCTTGCACGCCGCTCATCCCGGGCAAATTGATGTCCATCAAAATCACATCGGGCAGCTCGGCGCGCGCGAGGGCTATCCCCAATTTACCGTCGCGCGCGCTGAGTAAACGTAGCTGCGGATGACCTTCAATAATTTGCTCGACCAACATCAAGTTAGCCGGATTATCTTCGACATACAGCAAGGTGCGCGGTGCGGCGTTGGAAGGAGTGAACGGCACTCTTGCCGCCGCCAGCGTAACCTCGGCATTTAACACCGGCGTGACATCGCGCTTTAGCTCTATCCAGAACTCACTGCCCACTCCGACCACGCTGGACACCCCTATTGTGCCGCCCATCAGCTCTACTAATTGTTTGGTCACCACCAAACCAATACCCGTTCCTTCTTCGCTACCACTTTCTTGCCCCAGACGGTTGAACGGCTGAAATAATTGCGCCAATTGTTCCGCACTCAAACCTGTGCCGCTGTCTTTGATACTGATGCGCAAATAAGCGGCATTCAGCACCCGACATTCGACCGTGACCGTGCCGTGTTCGCGGTTATATTTAATCGCATTCGACAGCAAATTGATGATGACTTGTTTGACGCGCGTGCGATCGGCATAAGCAAAACAATCTTTATCTATCGGCAAAAAGCGCACATGGATGCCGTGTTGTTGTGCTTGCGACTCAATCATTTCATGACATTCGTGCAGCACTTCTTGCATCGCCACCGGTTCATGCGACAAGGATAATTTTCCCGATTCAATGACTGCCAAATCCAAAATCTCGTTAATCAATTCGAGCAAATACCAGCCCGCTTTAATAATCTGTTGCAAGCGCAAAACTTGCGTAGGAGTAGGCGCGGGAGAGCCAACTTCGAGCAACTGCGCAAACCCCAAAATAGCGTTCAGCGGTGTGCGTAATTCGTGACTCATCCGCGACAAAAAAACTGACTTGGCGAGATTAGCTTTTTCTGCCACAGATTTGGCACTTTGCAACTCGACGTTTTTTTCCTGTAGGGCTTCATAGAGCTGCGCGCGCTCCGTTTCCACTTGCTTGCGCGCGGTGTTATCCGTGCCTATCAACAAATATCCGATTACCGCGCCTTGCGCGTCACGCAAAGCGGTGACCGACACGACCGCCGGAAAACGGCTGCCATCTTGGCGGATATAGGTCAGCTCATAAATATCTTCAATGCCGCGCATCGCCTTAAATACCAAGGCTTCAAAGCCCGGCGTAATCGGCGTGGCAAGCTCGACACTCAAGGCTTCTGCGCGCGCAACCATCTCTTGCGGATCGGAAATATCGGCTGGGGTAATTTTGTTAATGACATCCACAGCGGCGTAACCCAACATGCGCTCCGCACCTACGTTGAAAATTTGTATCACCCCTTTCGCATCGGTGGCGATGCTGGAAAAATTGGCACTATTGAGTATCGCCGTCTGTAGCGCGCCTGTTTTCAAAATGGCTTTTTGGCGACGATCTTCCGGCGTGCCTTCCAGCGTTGTGGCATTCAAATTAACACTGTCACGAATTTTATTAGGCATGATTTTCCTTGGGTGTAAGCCGCTTATTGGGCAGCCGGTGCATCACTTAATAAACGCTGAAATTCTTTTTTGACCACGAGATAACATTCACACACTTGCGCCTCCAAACCAGCTCGATTCAGCACCGTGATGTGTCCTCGGCGATAACGAATCAAGCCCATGCGTTGCAGATTACTGGCGGCTTGCGTAATCCCTTCGCGACGCACGCCCAACATGCTGGCGATCAGCTCTTGCGTCATAGTCAATTCCAAAGCGGGTACACGATCTAGCGTTAACAATAGCCAGCGACACAGTTGTTGCTCGATGGAATGATGCCGATTGCATACAGCGGTTTGTGCCATCTGCGTCATCAAGGCTTGGGTATAACGCAACAACAAACGCATCAACTCCCCGGCGCGATTAAATTCATCCATCAACGCTTTAATCGGCAGCCGATAACCATAGCCGCCCGTTTGCACCGTGGCGAGACTGGGCGTGGTGTTGCCGCCCATAAAAATTGCCGTACCCAACACGCCTTCATTGCCCACGCCGGCGATTTCTGCGGATGCGCCATCGGCCATCACGTAGTGCAGCGAAACGATTGCGCTGCTGGGGAAATAGACATACCGCAACTGCGCGCCCGATGCGCACAGTGCCTCGCCGAGCGGCATCGCAACGTGTTCCAAATGCAGTGCAAGACGGGCAAAAATCTCCGCTGGCAGCGCGGCCAGTAAATGATTTTTTTGAGGAGCGTCGATGTTGGAACACTGCATTTATCGACCTTTGGATAAGCGTTAAGGGAAGCAATCAATTGCGATAACGCCCTGCGTTCATGCTTATAACACCTTATGCCGAGTGTGTTGGATAAGACTTCACCCCCTCAAAAAAAACATGGTGGTGCAAGGCCGTAAAAAATTTTGCGCTATGTGCGTTAGCGCACCGAACAAAGACTGCGTTGCGCCGAAACTCCGTCTTGCCTTGGTGCAACACATCAAGATTAGTCGCTAGTAAATACTCGTTGGCGACTACCTAAATCTCAATAGAGATTTCTATTCAGGAGCAACAAAATGAAAACCTCAACAAAAAATATACTTAAACCAGTACTCGGTATCACGGCGGCATTATTAGTCGCAACTTTTGCAGGATGCGGTGGCAGTAGCAGTAGTGTCGCCCCGGCTGCCAATACTCAACCCGTGGTGATCGCGCCAACCGTTCCTGGTGCGGGTACTGGGCTGGGTGGCTTAGGTAAAGGACCTGCACCTGTGCTGTTAGGCGCGGCAGGAAATTATGTCATTCTGGCAAAGTCAGCTATCTCTACCGTTCCTACTTCCGCCATCACGGGTAATTTAGGCTTGAGTCCAGCCGCTGCTAGCTTCATTACGGGCTTCACCTTGGTGGCTGATCCGACCAATGTGTTTTCAACTTCTACACAAGTAACTGGACAGGTGTTTGCAGCGGACTACGCTGTGCCTACCCCTAGTAACTTAGGTACAGCGGTGCTCAATATGGGGACGGCTTATACCGATGCGGCAGGACGTGCAGCGGATTACACCGAGTTGGGTGCAGGTAATATCGGCGGTATGACGATTGTTCCAGGTACTTACAAATGGAGCAGCAATGTGTTGATTCCAACAGATGTCACCTTGAATGGTGGAGCTAACGATGTGTGGATTTTCCAAATCGCTGGGGGTATTACTCAAGCCAATGCCGCGAAAGTGATTTTAACGGGTGGTGCATTGCCTAAAAACGTATTTTGGCAAACCTTTGGTGCGGTGTCGGTCGGTACCACAGCACACATGGAAGGTGTAATTTTGTCGCAAACCTCGATTACCTTGAAAACGGGCGCATCGGCTAATAGTCGTTTATTGGCACAAACAGCGGTGACCTTGCAAAGTAATGCTGTGACACAACCCGCACCCTAAAACTCGTGGTTGTTAAGCTCAATAAAAGGCCGTCTTAGGACGGCTTTTTTTATGTGTGCATGAACAAGGCAATAACAGCGTAACGCGCGAACTTGCCGATCGCCATAAACAGCGCAGCTTGCCACCAACTCAAACGCAGCCAACCCGCCGCCACACACAGCGCGTCTCCCAGTAGTGGAGTCCACGCCAGCAACAATACAGGCGTGCCGTAACGCCGCACTTGGTCGATATATTTAAGCGATTTATTGGGCGGCAACATGCGCCCCATCGCGAATGAAATCATCCCGCCGATGGTGTTGCCCAGCGTGGCGAGCAGCACGGCTAAATAGAGTGCATCGGGATAATTTTTTAGCAGCGCGAACAGCACCAGTTCCGAACCACCTGGCAGCAGCGTCGCACCGAGCAGGCTGCTCAAGAATAATGAAAAGAGGCTGGCTGATTCAGTCATTTTTTGGGGATTCGATGCGGGCGGCAAGCACACTCGCGGACAATAAAAAGGGCGTAATTATTTACGCCCTCATCAGCCTAAATTACACCAATGCGCTTAAAACTTAAGCGCGCCAAAAATCTTTTTCGCTAGATTGCCGGTGGCTTGCAGCGGGTTGGCGCGGATAGATTTTTCTTGCTCGGCAACCATCACAAACAAACCGTCCAAGGCTTTTTGCGTGACGTAATTTTCTAAATTGGCATTCTTCGCATCGACTAAACCGAGCTGCACCCCTTTGCTCGCGAACTGGTCGTATTTTTGCGCCAACTGAACCTTTTGCATGGCATTCACGACAATGGGTTGGAACTTGCTGCCCAAGGCTGTTTCGGTATTTTTGCGAAAGTATTGCGTGGCGGAATCATCGCCACCCAACAAGATATTTTTCGCATCGGTGACGCTCATGTTTTTCACCGCACCGACCAATAATGCTTGCGCTTCGGGCGCGGCAGCTTCGGCTGCACGATTCATGCTCAACTGCAATTCGTCAGCATATTTACCCATGCCAAAACGACGCAAGCCGCCATCAATTTTTTGCAAATTTTCAGGCAGCGGAATGCGCACTTTAGCGTTGCCAAAATAACCATCAGGTTTAGCCAAACTCGCCACCGCCGTTTGCGCGCCTTGGGTGAGAGCTTGCTTCAAACTGGTGATTTGATCTTGATTGCTAAAGTTCGCCAGTGGATTACCCGCTGGCTGACCGTTAGGTGCTGCTTGCGCGGGTGCAGCCTGTGGAATCGCTTGCTGCAATTGACCTTTGAGGTCATCTAGATTGAACGCATAAGCAGATGTCGCGCAAAGTACCGCGAGTAAAACGGTAGATTTTTTCAGCATGGTAATTTCCTCGTTGATGGATTTTTGCGATATGCCCGTTAGCGTTTTTTCGGCGGCATGATGTCGGTAATCGTGCCTTCCGCCATTTCGGCGGCGAAGCATAGGGTTTCCGATAAAGTCGGATGGGCATGAATGGTCAGACCGATGTCTTCCATATCTGCGCCCATTTCCAATGCCAGCACCGCTTCGGCGATCAGTTCGCCCGCATTTACACCGACGATAGATGCGCCCAAGATGCGGCGTGTTTTAGGGTCGAGCAGCACTTTGGTTGCGCCTTCGGTACGCCCGACCGCGCCCGCGCGACCCGAAGCCACCCAAGGGAAGCTGGCTTTTTCATATTCGATGTTGTCAATTTTCGCTTGCGTTTCGGTCAGTCCCATCCACGCGATTTCAGGGTCGGTGTAGGCCACGGAAGGAATCGTCATCGGCTCGAAGAAGGCTTTGTGCCCCGCGCAATTTTCCGCCGCAACTTTGCCTTCATGCACCGCTTTGTGCGCCAGCATTGGGTCGCCCACGATGTCGCCTATCGCAAAAATATGCGGCACGTTGGTGCGTTGCTGTTTATCGACCAGAATAAAGCCGCGTTCATTCACCACCAGACCCGCCGCTTCCGCCGCGATTTCACGACCATTGGGACGACGACCCACTGCCATCAGCACGCGGTCATACAGTTGTGGTTCGGGAGCTTGTTCGCCCTCGAAAGTGACGCGTAAACCTTCTGCGAGAGCTTCGATTTTGGTGACTTTGGTTTTGAGATAAATCGCTTGATAGCGTTTGGCGATGCGGGTGTGCAGCGGTTTGACCATGTCTCTATCCGCGCCCGGCATTAGTCCGTCGGCGAGTTCCACCACCGAAATTTTTGTGCCTAACGCGTCATACACGGTCGCCATTTCCAAACCGATAATGCCGCCACCAATGACCAACATACGCTTGGGCACATCTTGTAATTTGAGCGCGCCCGTCGAATCAATAATGCGCGGATCGTCGTAAGGAAAGCCAGGGATGCGCGCCACGCTAGAACCCGCCGCCACGATGGCTTGCTCAAAACGAACAACTTTTTCACCCTCGGCGGTTTGCACTGACAGCGTATTGGCAGAAGTGAATTTCGCCACGCCTTGCACCACTTGCACTTTGCGTTGTTTCGCCAGTGCCGCGAGGCCGCCAGTGGATTTATTGATGACGCTTTCTTTCCATGCGCGTATCGCGTTGATGTCGATGGCTGGCGCGCCAAAAACTACGCCGTGATGCGAAACTTCTTCCGCTTCGGTGATGACTTTTGCCACATGCAGCAAGGCTTTGGAAGGAATGCAGCCGACGTTCAAACACACCCCGCCCAAGCTCGCGTGCTTTTCAATGAGCACCACTTGTTTGCCTAAATCTGCCGCGCGGAAAGCGGCGGTGTAGCCGCCAGGACCCGCGCCGAGCACCACCACTTGTGCTTGGATGTCTGAGGATGTGGGATTAAGGATTCGGGGGGCGGGATTCGGGAGCAAGGATTCAGGATTAAGGGTGGATGCAGCAGGAATGGCGGATGCTGCGGTTTTTGCTGAATCCTGAATCCTTGCTCCTGAATCCTGTGCTGCTTCCAACAGCAAAATCAGCGAGCCTTCAGAAACCTTGTCGCCGAGTTTAACTTTCAGTTCTTTCACCACGCCAGCAAACGGCGCGGGAACTTCCATCGCGGCTTTGTCTGTTTCCAGCGTGAGCAAAGATTGTTCAGCCGCGACGGAGTCGCCGACTTTAACGAATAATTCGATGACCGCCACGCCTTTGAAATCGCCAATGGCGGGGACTTTAACTTCGATAATTGAACTCATATTTTTCCTTAGTTTAGGTGTTTTTTTATCCGCAGATTGCACAGATTCACGCCGATTAGAATCCAGTTTTAATCTGTGTTCATCTGCGTAATCTGCGGATGTAAAAAGTGGTTATGTTCTTATTTGCCCGTTACCCAGCACGATATATTTTTGCGAGGTCAAACCTTCCAATCCGACCGGGCCACGCGCGTGGATTTTGTCGGTGGAAATACCAATCTCCGCGCCCAAGCCATATTCAAAGCCGTCGGCGAAACGTGTTGAAGCGTTCACCATCACGCTGCTGGAATCGACTTCGCGCAAAAAACGCATCGCCTTAGTGTAATTTTCCGTGATGATGCTGTCGGTGTGCTGCGAGCTGTAAGTGTTGATGTGGTCTATCGCTTCATCCAAATTGGCGACGATGCGCACGCTCAAAATCGGCGCGAGATATTCGGTACGCCAATCATCTTCAGTAGCAATTTTCATGGCAGGAATTAGTTTGCGAGCCGCTGTATCGCCGCGCAGTTCCACGCCTTTATCCACATAAATTTGGCACAGCTTAGGCAATACTGCTCCGGCGACATCTACATGTACCAACAATGTTTCCATCGCGTTGCACACGCCGTAGCGATGCGTCTTGGCGTTGTCGGCAACGACGATGGCTTTGGCGATGTCCGCTTCAGCATCGATATAAACATGGCAAATACCATCGAGATGTTTGATGACTGGCACTTTGGCCTCCGCACTGATGCGCGCAATCAAACTTTTGCCGCCGCGCGGCACGATGACATCGACGTACTCTTGCATAGTGATAAGTTCGCCTACTGCCGCACGGTCAGTGGTATTGATCACTTGCACCGCCGTTTCAGGCAGTCCCGCCGCGCGCAGCCCCGCATGAACGCAGGCGGCAATGGCTTGATTGGAATGAATCGCTTCCGAACCGCCGCGCAAAATCGCCGCGTTGCCCGACTTCAAACACAGCCCTGCGGCATCGGCGGTCACGTCAGGACGCGACTCGTAAATGATGCCTATCACACCCAACGGCACGCGCATTTTGCCCACTTGTATGCCCGATGGGCGATAGCTCAAATCACTAATCGCGCCGATTAAATCAGGCAAAGCGGCGAGTTGTTGCAAGCCCTCGGCAATCTCGTTAATGGTTTTGTCGTTGATGGTTAAACGGTCTAAAGACGCGGCATCCAAGCCGTTGTTTTTTGCCGCCGCGACATCTTTCGCGTTCTCTGCGATGAGCTGCGCGCGGCTAGACAAAATCGCCTCAGCGATAGCGAGCAGCGCGCGATTTTTAGTCGCGGTGTCCGCCATCGCCATCAGGCGCGACGCGGCGCGCGCGTTGATACCGACTTGCTGCATATAGGCTTTTATATCGCTCATAAAAGGGAGGGCTGATTTGGCAAAGCGCGCATTTTACCTCAAGTGCTAGAATGCGCGCCCTCGAAAAATCCGCGCACTGCAATGTCTGACATCCTGAATAAAATCCTTGCCGTTAAGGCGCAAGAAGTCGCTGCTGCTAAGCTGCAAAACCCACTGGCTGTGATGCGTTTAGACGCGCTGCAAGCTGAACCCACGCGTGATTTTGTTGCTGCGATACGCGCCAAAATTGCCGCTGGCAAACCCGCCGTTATTGCCGAAATTAAAAAAGCCAGTCCCAGCAAAGGCATCATTCGTGAAAATTTTAATCCCGCCGACATCGCGGCAAGCTATGCAGAACATGGCGCGGCGTGTTTGTCAGTGTTGACCGACGAGCAGTTTTTTCAGGGCAGTGCGACGTATTTGCAACAGGCGCGCGCCGCGTGTGCGCTGCCCGTGTTGCGCAAAGATTTTATCGTCGATGAGTATCAAATTTATCAAGCGCGCGCGATGGGTGCGGATGCAATTTTGCTGATTGCCGCCGCCTTGTTATTGGATGAAATGAAAGCATTGGAGACGGTCGCGCAGCAGCTTGGTATGGCGGTATTAGTCGAAGTGCATAACGCCTCCGAACTGGAAGTTGCGCTGCAACTTAAAACCCCGCTCATCGGCATCAACAATCGCAACTTGCGCACTTTTGAAGTGAGCTTGCAAACCACGCTGGACTTGCTGGCAAGCATCCCCGCTGACCGCATTGTCGTTACCGAAAGCGGTATTTTCACCGCCGCCGACGTGCAACAAATGCGCGCTCAAAAGGTGCAGACATTCTTGGTCGGCGAAGCTTTTATGCGCGCGGATAATCCAGGTACGGAATTGGCGCGCGTGTTTGCTTAAACGCTATTGGTCGTTAGCCTATAGCCAGTCATGGCGGGTAATTTCCGCCGTCATTTTTTCGCCCGCCGCAATCAGCTCTGCCACAAATTGATGTCCGCTGCGCAGCGCATTTTCTAGGATGGCGGTATCTTCAACATACTCGTGCACCATCTGATTTCTGAGGCTGCGCATGATGAGCCACTGCTCTGCGGAGACAATCAAACCTAAGCGTTCAGCTCGATCCAAGTTGTCCATCACGGATGCGGTTTTTTCACCTAGCGCGCTCAACAAGGCGGGTAATAATTTGTCGCCTAAGGTGTCTTGCAAGCGGCTAAATCTGCCCACAAAAGCCTCGACGCGCTCGGCCAAATCGACATCCGTTTCGAGATTGGCAAAACTTTTAATTGCTGTCGTGCCAGTAAAAAGTCGTTGGTCGGTGCTGGCTAAATGGTGTGATTCTTTGGCGATGACGCGTGCTAGAAATTGCAAGCGCGCCGCGAGTTTAGCGTCGATATTCATAGTACTTGTCCTTCTTGAAAGGCGATGTCGTGTATTGGCAAATGCAGCAAATTTGGCGCACTTAACAACACATCTACTTTGCGTCCGTGCATCACACGCGAGATTTTTGCGGAAATTTGCGCGGCTAACAAGGCGGGATTTTCGACGGGCGCGGTGAACTCCACCAGCAAATCTAAATCCCCCCCACGCGCCGCATCATCCAAACGCGAACCAAACACGCGCACAGTTTTATGCGCGCTGGCAACGAGTTGCACAATGTTGCGGATGGCTAAAATTTGCGGGGGCGTGAGTCGCATGGGAGCGGTCTTGACGGTTGAAGTGAAGATGCTATTGGAATATGGAGCGGGTGAAGGGGATCGAACCCTCGTATGCAGCTTGGGAAGCTGCCGTTCTACCATTGAACTACACCCGCGTGTAAAATGCGGCGCGCATTCTAACACGGACCCCTCTCGCAGTGATTACCTTAACCATAAATGGCGCAAGCCAAACCTTTCCTTCTGCGCTAAACCTTGCCGAACTCATCGCGCACTTAGGCTATACCGGCAAGCGCATCGCGTTAGAACGCAACGGCGAAATCGTGCCGCGCAGCAGTTATGCGAATGTGTCATTAGTCAATGGCGATCAGCTCGAACTGGTGGTTGCGGTGGGCGGTGGCTGATAGCTGACTAACTAACAAACGCCGCTCGAACACACCAGAAAAGCGGGTCGGATAACGTGGCTTATCCGACTTACATCATCAATAAATAAATCCTGAAAAACATGAACGACACTTTAGTTATCGCGGGCAAAACCTATCAATCTCGCTTGTTGGTTGGTACGGGAAAATACAAAGATTTCACCGAGACGCGCGCGGCATTGGATGCCAGCGGCGCGGAGATTGTGACGGTGGCAATCCGCCGCACCAACCTCGGACAAAACGCTAACGAGCCGAATCTGCTCGATGCCGTGCCGATGTCGAAATTCACTTATTTACCGAATACGGCAGGTTGCTACACCGCCGACGACGCGGTGCGCACCTTGCGTTTGGCGCGTGAATTATTGGATGGACACTCGCTGGTGAAACTCGAAGTATTGGGCGACCCACAATCGCTGTACCCCAATGTGATTGAAACCATTGCAGCCGCGAAAACCTTGGTAGCAGAAGGCTTTCAAGTGATGGTCTATACCTCGGACGATCCCATCATCGCTAAACAATTAGAAGATATCGGTTGCGTGGCAATCATGCCGCTGGCATCGTTAATTGGTTCGGGCATGGGCATTTTGAATCCGTGGAATCTGCAACTCATCATGGACAGGGTAAGCGTTCCCGTCATCGTCGATGCGGGTGTCGGTACGGCATCGGACGCGGCAATTGCAATGGAACTGGGCTGCGCGGGTGTGTTGATGAACACCGCGATTGCGGGCGCAAAAAATCCGGTGCTGATGGCGAGTGCGATGAACAAAGCGGTGCAAGCGGGACGCGAAGCGTATCTGGCAGGGCGGATGCCGAAGAAGTTATACAGCGCGACTCCGAGCTCACCCACTAGCGGCATGATAGGCAAAGCCTAAAAATTTCAACCCGTCAATCACCTTGAGTGCCTAGCTATTCAAGGTGCGCAGCAAAGCTACGGTTTGTCTATAATGCGCACTGCCGCAGCGCGTTATTATCCGAATCTAAAGTCTTTATCACTTACAACCTCAAGGAGCTATCACATGAAATCTATATTCAAATTGAGCCTTACTGCGCTGACTTTGGTCAGTGCGGCGGCGTACGCACAAGATGGTACTTTTGACCCTCGCGCGTTGGCGATGGGCGGCACGGGCGTGACCAGCTCGGACAATAGCAATGCGGTATTCCATAACGCGGCGATGCTAGCTTCGAGCAAACACGACGACAGTTTTTCTTTGGAAGCTCCGATTTTGGCAGTGCGTGTATTAGACCCACAAAGTTTGCAAAACGACACGACAACTTTGAGTACTAACGCTAATGCTTTGACGAATGCACTCAATGCTTTTAATGCCGCCCCCAATGCTGTCAATGCAGGCGTTGCAGGTACTGCTTTAGCAAACTTCAATACTAGCTTGGTCGCAGTCAATGCTAAAACCTTGTCGGGCAATGCGCTGGCTGGCATGGTGTTGTCAATTCCTAGCAACCGTTATGCCTTCTCTTTGTATGTGGATGGTCGCGCTGAACTGGGTGCGCAATTTAATTACGCAGCGGGCGACCAAGCCACGATTAGTGCTTTGGCAGCTAATTTGACTCTATGTTCAGGCGGTAATGCTGGTGCTTGTACTGCGGCTAATAATGCAGCACCAGGCGGTCAAGTGAACTTAGCGTCAACCATGTCGGTACGCGGTGTCATCGCTAAAGACATCGGTATCGCCGCCGCGCGTCACTTTGATGATTTTTATGGTTTGGATATTGGTATCGTGCCGAAATTCACTCAGTACAGCAGTTACGATTTCAAGCAAGGTGCACAAGGCAACACGCAAATTTCTTTGAATCAAGGCAAAAAAGATTTCAGCGCGTTCAGCATGGACGTGGGCGCGGCAAAGACTTTTCAGCGTGAAGCCGTACCCAAATCAAAGCAGGTTTAGCGATTAAAAATTTGATTCCGAGCAGCGGCACAACTGCATTGGGTAATCGCATCGAAGCCAAGCCGTTGGCGACCGTGGGCGTGAGTTACGAAACCGCGAAAACCAGCTCTGGCATTGATTTGGATTTAACCCCGAACAAAGCCTTGATGACCGGCTTTAATAAAGACGCGCAATACTTGCGTTTAGGGGCGGAATTTGACGCATGGCGTTGGGCGCAAATTCGCATCGGCTATCGCCATGACATCAAAGGCAACTACCCTGGTCTGCCTTCAATCGGCTTAGGCTTATCGCCTTTTGGCATACATGCTGATTTGTCGTTTGCGGCGGCGAGTAAAAAAGAAGCTGCGATTAGTTTGCAAACAGGCTTCCGTTTCTAAGCAAGCTACATCCAGCGCGCAGACAGGTTAAAATTAGCCCATCTGCGACATCAACAACGGCGGGCTTTCCCGCCGTTGTTATTTTTTGAACGAGCTTTGGAAATTGCTATGAATGAACTCACGAAACTCCCTCACCCCAACCCTGATGAAACAACTAGCCATTCGACTAAGCCCGCAAGCGGGCAAGTCGCTGGTTATCTTCCAGAGGGCGAGGGGGCAAACGAATCGCTACGCGACGGTCAAGTTAATCGCCATATCCGCAGTTTTGTGCGTCGCCAAGGTCGCTTGTCGGTGGCGCAACATCGCGCGGTCGATACTTTGTTGCCGCGCTTTGGCATTGAGTACACCGCGCAACCGCTGGATTTGCCAGCGGCTTTTGCGCGCACTGCACCGAAAATTTTGGAGATTGGTTTTGGCATGGGCGACAGTACCGCGACCATCGCGCTGGACAATCCCGCTAACGATTATTTGTGCCTAGAAGTGCATACGCCGGGCGTGGGTAATCTGCTTAAACTGATTGATGCGCAAGGCATCGCCAACATTCGCATCATCCAACACGACGCAGTCGAAGTGATGCGCGACATGTTGGCGGACGGTGCCTTAGATGGCGTGCATATTTTCTTTCCCGACCCGTGGCACAAGGCGCGGCACAACAAACGTCGCTTGATTCAATCGCCTTTCATCGCCGCCTTGGTGCAAAAAATAAAAGTCGGCGGTTATATTCACGTCGCCACCGATTGGCAAAATTATGCAGAGCAAGTGTTGCAAGTTTTGAGTGACGAACTGTTGTTGCAAAATAGCGTTGCCGACTACGCCCCGCGTCCCGACTATCGCCCGCTGACTAAGTTTGAAAAACGTGGTTTGAATTTGGGACACGGCGTGTGGGATTTAGTCTTCACTCGCGTTTAGGGCATCTCGCAAAATCCAAATTTCATCGCGATGCGTTGTTGCTCACAAAAAATTACTTCTTACATAGGTAACTATGCGTCGTCGTAATTTTTTGTTCGCGCCTAGCCTCGCTTCGAGATTTGAATTTTTCGAGATACCCGTTAATTTCAGCAAGGAGTTCTTATGTCTAACTTAACCCGCCGCGATTTTCGCACCCTCGCCCTTGCTGCTTTAGGCGGGGCGTTGGAGTTTTACGATTTCATTATTTTTGTGTTTTTCGCGGTGGTCATCGGCAAGTTGTTTTTCCCTGCCGACATGCCTGAATGGTTACGCCAATTGCAGACTTTCGGCATCTTCGCGGCGGGCTATTTAGCGCGACCGTTAGGCGGCATCGTGATGGCACATTTTGGCGATTTATTGGGGCGCAAAAAAATGTTTACCTTGAGCATTTTGCTGATGTCCGTACCGACTTTCGCGATTGGTTTGTTACCGACTTACGCGGTGATCGGCATCTGGGCGCCGATTTTATTATTGGCGTTGCGCGTCATGCAGGGTGCGGCTATCGGCGGCGAAGTGCCAGGCGCATGGGTGTTCGTTTCTGAGCATGTGCCGTCGCGTCATGTTGGCTTCGCCTGTGGCACTTTGACGGCGGGCTTAACGGGCGGAATTTTGTTGGGCTCCTTGGTGGCAACGGCGGTGAATCGCAGCTACAGCCCCGCCGAATTGTTGAGTGAAGGTTGGCGCGTGCCGTTCATCATCGGCGGAATCTTCGGCTTCGTGTCAGTGTGGTTGCGCCAATATCTGCACGAAACGCCCGTGTTCAAAGAGTTGCAAGCCAGAGCGGCACTCGCGGCAGAGCTGCCATTGAAACAAGTCATCCGCGCGCATCGCCCTGCCATTGCGCTGACGATGTTGCTGACTTGGCTGCTCTCGGCGGCGATTGTGGTGATGATTTTAATGACCCCGACGCTGCTGCAAAAACTGTTCGCCATTCCCGCCGCAATCGCCTTGCAAGCCAACAGCGTGGCGATTGTATTTTTGAGCATCGGCTGTGTGGTATTCGGCGCGTTAGCAGATCGCTTCGGTGCAGGACGCGTGTTGATGCTGGGCTGCGTGATGTTGGGCTTTACTTCGTTGTTGTTGTATCAGCAGATGGGTGTCGCGCCCGAAAATCTTTACTTGCTGTATGCCTTGTGCGGATTTTTTGTCGGCGTAATCGGCATCGTGCCCAGCGTTGCGGTGCAAGCCTTTCCGCCGGTGGTGCGCTTTTCTGGTTTATCGTTTTCCTACAATGTTGCCTATGCGATTTTTGGTGGACTCACGCCGATTTTAATCAGCCTTGCCCTCCCCCTAGACCCACTCGCGCCCGCACATTATGTGGCGGTGTTGAGTGTGCTCGGCGTGGGAATCGGGGCGCTGTTGTGGCGGCGGGAAGGTCGCCGTTAAATTTCAATTCACTCGCATCGGCTTCACGCGCTTGGTCTTGCGCCATGGCGCGATAGCCGTTTTCTAACGCCGAGCCTAAGACATGTGGCTTGAGCAAGTCCTCAATAAATTTACTCATGCGGCGTTTACCGATGGTGCGATACAAGCCGTCATACACCTCTTCGCTGAGGCTAATGGTCATTCGTTTGCGCATTAAAATCTCCTCAAGCGTTATACGCATTGCACACCATAACACGCGTAAAACTGTGCCTTCTGCAAAGTCATCAAAAACAGCATTGTTTGATGCTAAAATTAACGCGTTAAATACTGAATAAATAGGAGAAAAAACATGCGTACCACGCTTGCACTAGATGATGACTTACTGGAAAAAGCTTTCGCTTTGACGGGCGGGCTGGATAAAACCGCTTTGGTGCGCGAGGCACTCAAGGCGTTAATTCAACGCGAAAGTGCCAAACGTTTAGCCTTGCTGGGCGGCACAGAGCCCAACTTAATTGCCGTGCCACGTCGCCAAACCAAGCCAACATGATTTTGGTTGATACCTCGGTCTGGATAGACCACTTACGCCAAGGCGATGCAACACTCGCGCATTTGCTGGCAGAGGGGCAGGTAGTCACGCACGAGGCGGTTATCGGCGAGTTGGCGTTAGGAAATTTGAAAAATCGCCCCGCTGTATTAGGTGCCTTGCAAAACCTAGCGCAACTCAGCCCTGCTAGTGCGGCGGAGACCTTGCTTTTCATCGAAACTCAATCGTTGTTCGGCAAAGGTATCGGCTATGTTGATGCAGGGCTATTAGCCGCGCTGCGCTTGAATCCGGGTGTGTTGCTGTGGACGCGCGACAAACGCTTATTAGCAGAAAGTACGCGGCTAGGTTTAAGTGCGCGCATCGTTCATTAACGTTAGCGAGTCATAATGTGCCGTCATAGCACTGAAAATTGCTAAAACCAGTGCAATCATTTAATCTGCTGCGTCACGTTAGGGGAATTGCCATGAGTACCATCGCTTTTGATACATTAAAATTTGTTAAGACGCTTGAAGCCAGTGGTTTTGAAGCTAAACAGGCAGAAGCGATTGCCACGGCTTATCGAGATGCGTCCAGCGAGCAAGAGTTACTCACGAAAAAAGATTTACAGTTAGAGCTCGCCCCCATCAAAACCGAGTTGCAAGTGCTTAAATGGATGACGGGTCTCGTGATGGGCGGAATTTTTGCGCTGGTGATGAAAACCTTCTTTTAAGCATCACGCTGCAAACTTCAAGCAAACCCTCTTCGGAGGGTTTTTTATTGGCGCAAGCGATAACACCCTCTAACAACTCATCGATTAACCTTTATACCGCTTGTTGCAAAAAAACCACACTACGCAAAATTAAGTTCACACGGTTTTGCAAATTTCTATAAATTGCGCCCCAGTTCTGGCAGGGAGGTTCTGTTGGTGCTATTTATAAATCGAGTAACACATAAACTTTTTTAATTTCGAGGATTTCAAAATGAAGAAAATCGTTCTCTCACTGGCAGGCGTGATGGCTGCTGTGGCATTTGCACCAGAAGCATCTGCTGTTCCCGTTTTTGCACGTCAAACAGGCATGGCTTGTTCGGCTTGTCACTTCCAACATTTCCCATTGTTGAATGGTTTTGGTCGCGCATTTAAGTCTGCAGGCTTCACTATGATGGGCGCGCAAGGTAAAGTTGAAGGCGAACATTTGGATATTCCTGACCGTTTGAACTGGGGTGTTTTGACTACAGCGCGTTACGAAACTATTTCTGGCAATGCTGGTGGCGTTCCTAAACGTTTTAACGCGCCTTTGGCTGGTGGCGAAGCTGCATTGTTCTATGGTGGTCGTATTTCAGAATTTGCGGGTTTCTTGTCAGAGCTTGGCGGTTCTGCAAAAATCGCAATGTTGTTTCCAGTAGCTGATGCACGCGTAGGTTTCGTGGTACACAGCAGCGGTGTTCAAGGCGTGGCGTACAGCTTTGAAACACAAAACACCGGTGCAGCCAACACGCACAAAACTTCGTTCTACAATGGTTCTAAAACCATCACTGGGGGCGGCGCAGGTAACCACGTTAACGTAACTTCAGCTTCTCAATACTTAGCAACAAACACTGCGGCAACGGGTGTTTCTTTTGTTGCCAACAATAGCATGGGTTTCGTCAATATCGGCAAATACAATTCAGTTGGTTTGGCTTCAGCAGGTTCATTGCCTCTGAGTTACGTTCGCGTAGCAGGTAACGTGGATTTGGCTGGTTTTGATGCAGGTTTTGGTATTCAAAGCTTTGGCGGTACTGACGCAGCGACTGCTATTTCAGCTCGTGCCAACATTATCGATGCGCAATTGCAAGGCGAAGTTGCTGATTTGCCAGCAGGTTTCTATGCTTCATACGGTCGTGCACCAGTTGCGGCTTTAGGTACAACAAACACATTTAATGCAGGTACGGCTACTCGCTCTTCATTAAACTTGGTTGGCGAAATCGGTGTGATTCCTCATATCGCTACAGTAATCGCTGGTGTGCGTATGGCTAAGTTGGGTGGTAGCGCAGCAGCTGTTCCTGTTCCTGGTGCTAACGATTCAGACAATGGTTTGATGTTGGGTGCAACTTACGAGTTGGCACAAAACATCGAGTTGTCACTGACTCACACTCGCAACTCAGGTGCAGCTTGGGCTACTCCTGTCGGTGGTGTTGCACCAGCAGGCAAAACAGAAACTGGCTTGATGATGGAAGCATTGTTCTAAGAACAGGCAACTTTCAACTTGTGTAAGGTGCATCTAGCGTAAGCAAAATTCACCTCACAACAGTGGTAAATCAAACAGGGGAGACTTCGGTCTCCCCTGTTTTTTGCGCTTGCGGATTGCGATAAGCACCGCTTGCCGCTATATTGCCCCACTTGTATTGAGGGAGAGAAACATGCCAACCATCTCGATGTTTTATGGGATTCTGATTTTGATGTATTTCTACGATAACAAACAACACAACCGTCCGCATCTGCATGCGGAATATCGCCATTGATGATGGCGAGGTGTTGAACGGCAGCTTGCCGCCCGCCAAGATGAAGTTGGTGCAAGCATGGATAGAAATTCATAGAGAGAGTCTGATGACTGACTGGAAATTGGCAGTGGCGGGTGAGCCAGTCTTCAAGATTGACCCACTTAAGTAAAGAGGTGATTTATGGATACGATAATCCAAGCGATTCCGTCAGATGATTTCCGAATAGATATTGTGACGAGTGGTGGGGTGCGCGGCATTTTTGATGTGAAACCTTACTTGGGCGGCGGGGCGTTCAAAGACTTGTGTGATGAAAACTATTTTCGTTTAGTGCGTCCCGCGCATCACGGCATTCGCTGGCCGAATGAGCAGGACTTTAGTGCGGATACAATAATTTGGGATATGCAAAATAAGCACGCGGATAGTACCTTGACTGCAAATGACACGACACTTGCCGCACTAGACCCAGCGCGTTCTGGCGCATTAGATTCATTCAGCAGCATCAATGCGCTGATGATGGATTTGAATATGGGGGGAGGTTAAAAGTGATGCAATGCCATGACTGGTTTAAGATGCAGCCCGCGCGGCGAGCTTGAACGTGCGTAGGGCGGCTAGCACCTAGCGTAATCAGTAATAACACTGGTAAAGCAAGCAGGGCAGATTTAGGTCTGCCCTGCTTTTTTACGCTTGCGGCATGGCGTGCTATCAGTAACAATGCTGCCCTATGTTATTGAAAGGAGTGTTCAAATGTCACTTGCGCTGAGAGAGCCACCCGTGTTGGCACAGGGAAAAATTAAATCGTTTGGTGACTTCGGTCCGAAATATGAAGTGGGCAACCCGTTGCGGCAGTTGGCGAGTGGCGAGTGGATGGTGAGCATTAAATTGTTGGATTCAGGCGAGCAAGCTGAATATCGCTACTCGCACCTGATGAACGACCCAGAGGCAAGCTAATGTACGCCGTGTCGTTTGATTTGGTGGTGGCGGATACTGAGCTGTATCACCCTAAAGGCGTTGCGCAGGCTTATTCTGAAATTGGCGCAATTCTGAATCAGCATGGTTTTCGGCGTGTACAAGGCAGTCTGTATTTAACCGAAAATGAAGATATGGCGAACATGTTTTTGGTCATCCAAGCCTTACGCGCCCAAGTATGGTTTCCAAAATCAGTACGCGATATTCGTGCCTTCCGCATTGAGCAGTGGTCTGATTTTACGGCGGTGGTGAAGCGTTAATGGTTGGTTCTGGAGAGTGAACATGAGCTTAGAAACTGCGGCACTTATCGGTATGGGAGCGGTTCTGCTATTTGGCTTGCTGGCGTTATTATTGGCGTTCAACGCAAGCCATGAACAAAAACCTAATCTATGAACAAGGACGGCATGCGTAAGGTGTTTTTTGCATCCGCCTATATGCATCGACTGGCGAGCAAACAGGATGTCTCTCGCTTGGAGCTAAAGCTGACTGAGCATGACGGTGAGTTCAAGCTGATTAAGTGGATGATGGGGGTGTTACTCGGCGGAGTCGCCGCCTTGATTCTGAAAGCGTTTTTTTAGTACGTAGTCGTCGTAAATAAAACAAGGGAGACTGATGAAGCAACTAGCCATTCCACTATGCGCGGTGAAACATGCGCTAAGTGGCTGGTTATTAGGTCTCCCCTGTTTTTTGCGCTTGCGGATTGCGATAACCCCCGCTTGTCGCTATATTGCCTAGCCTGTATTGAGAGAGAAAATTATGCCAACCATCTCAATGTTTTATGGGATTTTTATCAAGATGTATTGGGATGACCATGCCCCGCCCCATTTTCATGCTGAGTATGCGGGCATGGAGGCTGTGATTGAGATTGCCACACTGAAAGTGATTCAAGGTAAGTTGCCGCATGGTGCAAATTTACTGGTTAAGGAATGGGCGATGCAGCATCGTAATGAGTTAATGGAGGATTGGATGCTATGCGAACAGTTACAGGCACCGAAGAAAATTATGCCGCTCGACTAAAAACGTTTAACCCTTGGCGAGTTCGTGCGGTTAGCGCGTTGCCTGACTATCGCTTTTCGGTCGAGTTTGCCGATGCGAGCTCAGGCGTGGTGGATATGTCGCTATTTCTAGCGGGCGACTGTGGCGTGTTTCAGCCTTTGCGTGATGTCGAGTTGTTTAATGCGGTCTTTGTTGAACACGGTGCAGTCACTTGGCCGGGAGAGCTTGATTTAGCACCTGACCAGATGTACGCCCAGTTGCAAAAAATGGCTGTCTATGTAATAGCGGCGCGTCGCACGATTTGACTTTGCTATTTGCTCGTGAGGGTGCATTTATTCCGTGTCGGATGGTTGGAGCATACCGATACCCATCAAACAACCGTCGTAAATCAAACAAGAGAGACTGATGAAGCAGCTAGCCATTCCACTATGCGCGGTGAAACATGCGCTAAGTGGCTGGTTATTCGGTTCCCCTTGTTTTTTTGCGTTCGTGAAAATTATTTGTGCTACGATGTGGCTCAAATTACTTAAGGAGAGTGTCATGTCAGCCAACGCGGTGGTTAGAGCTCGCATCAACGAGAGTATTAAAGAGGAGGCGGCGATTGTGTTAGCGGCAATGGGAATGACGGTGTCTGACGCATTTAGGATGATGCTGATGCGTATCGCTCAAGATAAGGCTTTGCCATTTGAGCCGCTCATCCCGAATGCGGACACGCTTGCGGCAATGAAAGAAGCGCGCGCGGGTAAGTTGCCGTCATTCAATAATATCGACGCATTGATGGCTGATTTGAATGCGGACGATTGAGCATACGGGGCAGTTTAAGCGCGATTTCAAGCGTGAAGCGAAAGGGCGGCATCGCAACACTGTGGCGGACGACTTGATGACGGTATTGCAGCTGCTCATTAACAATCAATCGTTGCCAGAAAAGTATTACGACCATGCTTTGTCAGGCGACAAAATTGACCATCGAGATTGCCATATCAAACCTGATTTGGTGTTGATTTATCGCCAGCCATCCAACGAAGTTTTGCAGCTCGTCCGTCTAGGCTCACATAGCGAATTGGGTTTGTAGTATTTTCTAACGATGAACGTGATATGTATTCGGATGTGAAGCTGGTCAAACCGCTGGCAAATTTTTGCTTATACGTTGAAATTGCGGATGGGCGCAAAGGCATATTTGATGTGAAGCCCTATTTGCAGCACGGTGTGTTTCGTGAGCTGCAAGATGAAAATTATTTTAAGCGTGTGAGTATTTTGTTTGGCGCACTGACGTGGCCCAATGAGCAAGATATAGCCCCTGAAACTTTGTTGGCAGAAATGCAGCCCGCGTAGATGGGTTGAATGTAAGCGATACTCATCAAATCACGGTGCTAAATTAAACATAGGGGAGATTACGATCCCCCTTTTTTATTTGACAACTTTGAAAGTCAGCCTGTATAAACCGAACTGCATTGTCGTCGTAGAAATGCACAACCTTTTAACTATTCTGGGAGCAAACATGAAAAAGATTATCACTGTCATTTCTTTAGTTTTAGCTTTACCGACCGCAGCATTCGCAGGGCAAGATAACGTCGGCGGTTGTGGCGTAGGTTCGATGGTATTCAAAGGTCAATCAGGGGTTGCACCGCAAGTGTTGGCGGTAACAACGAATGGTTCATTCGGCAATCAAACCTTCGGCATTTCGACAGGCACGTTAGGTTGTACGCAAGACGGTACGGTGCGTTCGGCGATGAAAACTGCTTTGTTTATTGAAACCAATAAACAGCAACTGGCGCGCGATATGTCGGTGGGTAGCGGCGAAACACTGGCTTCTTTGTCGCACTTAATCGGCATCGAAAGCCAAGACCAAGCAGCGTTTAATCGTGTTGCCAAAGACAATATGGCGAGCATTTTTAGCTCGGACAGCGTGGCAACCGAGCAAGTCGTGGCTTCATTGCGCGCAGCCTTAGCCGCTGATACACAGTTGTCGCATTATCAAACCGCGCTGTAATTTTTTAGCGGTTTAAGCTAGCCCCAGTAGTCGAACTACTGGGGCTTTTTCTATCCCAAATTTCTGATTATGCGCTCCATTTTAATTTTGCTGTGCTGCGCTTTTCCCTTCGGCGCGCAGGCGGTCGTTGATACGATTTATCTCGCTGAGTTACAGGCGCAGTCACGTCAAATGAAGCTGGCGCAGCGGGTCGAGTGGCGCAAGTTATTGCATCATGTGCCGCGTGTATTTGCGGCGGGCGAGCAAGGCCTGATTGATAGCTCTGGCTTTTATTTGGCCGCCACAGGCAAGGGTGATGCGCAAGCCGAGTTGGACGCGACCTTGGCGAGCTTTTATGCCGACACTTTGGAAAGCAATGAAATCCAGCATCCGCAATGTGCGTGGGTGGCGCGTTATGCTTGGCTAAACAGCCAATTAAATTTTGACGCGACGCGTTTACCGCCGCGTACTTGCCCACGCTTTGAGCAGTGGCGCGCCACCTTAAACCCGGCGGGGTTGACCTTAATTTTTGCCTCGGCGTATTTGAATAGTCCGTCCTCGATGTACGGGCACACCTTATTGCGAGTGGATGCCAAAGACCAAGATGAGCGCACGCGTTTATTGGCATACGCGGTGAATTTTGCGGCGAATACGCAAGAGACGAATGGCTTAGCGTTTGCCGTGAATGGCTTGTTTGGCGGCTATGCAGGGGCGTTTTCTATGTTGCCGTATTACGCCAAAGTGCGCGAATACAGCGATGCGGAAAATCGCGATATTTGGGAATATCGCTTGAATCTAAGTGATGCTGAACTTAACCGCGTGTTGATGCACGCCTGGGAATTAGGGCCGCATTATTTCGATTATTTTTTCTTCGATGAAAACTGTTCATACCATTTATTAGGCTTGCTGCAAGTGGCGCGTCCAGAGTTTGCTTTCACCGATGCGTTTCGTTGGGGCGCGATTCCTGCCGATACTGTGCGCAGCATTATTCGCTATCCCAACTTAGCTCAGCCGCCTGTGTATCGTCCCGCGCAAGCCACGTTGCTGCGTCAGCAATTAGCCGCGATGAATCGCGATGAGCGGGGGCAGGTGGCGCGGATTAGTCAGGGTGAATTACATGAGCAAGCGTTAGAAAATTTCGCGCTGGTGCGGCGCGCGGCTGTGTTGGAAACCAGCTTGGATTACGTCAATTATCGTCGCGCCAGCGGCAAGGCGGATGTCGCGGATGCGGGCCATTGGGCGCGCCAATTGCAAATGCAGCGCAGCCGTTTAGATTTTATTACGCCTGTGTTAGTGAGCCCTGCACCGCGCACTCAGCCTGAGTTAGGGCACGCCTCGTCGCGGGTCAGTATGGCGGCGGGGCAGCGCGACCAACAGGCATTCCAACAGCTAGCAGTGCGCGCCACTTATCACGATTTGCTCGATCAAGATGCGGGCTTTGTGCGTGGTGCGGCGATTGAGTTTTTTAGCCTAGCGGTGCGCCACGATGCTGCGACGACGCGGGTTGAGCGGCTGATGCCCGTCAGCATCGTGTCGCTCGCGCCGCGCGATGAATTTTTCAGTGCGCCATCTTGGCAGATTGCGGGCGGTTGGCAACGCGTCAAAGCCATAGGTGGCGGTGAACCGCTGGCTTTGGTATTGGACGGCGGCATGGGCGGTGCTTGGAGCAATCAGGCAAAGAGCCTGTTGAGTTACAGCTTGCTGAATGTGAGCGCGCGTCGGCATGGCGATTTGCAACACGGTTACGCGCTGGGGCTGGGGGCGAGTGTGGGCAGTTATGTCGATGTGAATGCGGCGTGGCGCGCGCATCCGTATGCGCAAGTGCTGCGTTACGCGGCGGGGCAGCAAGACAGTGTGTGGCGGTTAGGGCTGCAACATAGTGTTGCCTTGCAGCGTGATTTAGCGGTACGCGTCGAGCTGTTGCGCCAGCGCGAATTACAAATGTTGAGCAATACCGCGAGTGCGGCTGTGCTGGTGTATTTCTAACATGCGCAGCCTGATAATAATTCTTCTGTTGCTAGGCTTGAGCGGTTGCACGCAGGTGTTTTTTCAGCCTCATCACCAGCTCGTCAACACGCCGACGCAGTTCGGCATCGCCTTCCAAAATGAATATCTCACCGCAGCAGATGGCACCGCACTGAACGCTTGGTTTTTGCCCGCTGTGGGTGCGCCACGCGGCACGATTTTGTTTTTGCATGGCAACGCGGAAAACATCAGCACGCATTTTCGCAGCGTCGCTTGGCTGCCCGCAGCGGGCTATAACGTGTTGGCGTTGGATTATCGCGGCTATGGCGCATCGGATGGCGTGCCGACTTTGGCGGGGGTGCAACAAGACATCGACGCGGCGATGCGACATTTAGTCACGCACCGTAATGTAGATGCGCAACGCGTGGTTATCATGGGACAGAGCTTAGGTGGCGCATTGGCAATTTTTTACAGCGCGCACAGCGCGTATCGCGAGCAGATACGCGCAGTTGTAAGCGACAGTGCGTTTAGTGATTACCGCGTGGTGGCGCGCGAAGGATTGACGAAATTTTGGCTGACTTGGCCGCTGCAATGGTTGCCGTGGCTGGTGATAGACAACGACTACGCGCCACTGGATGCGGTGGCAGAAATTAGCCCGATTCCCTTGTTGATTATTCACGGTACGCGCGACAGCGTCGTGAACAGCCAGCACGCGCAACGCTTATTTAATCGGGCGCGCAAGCCTAAGCAGCTTTTGCTCATCCCTGAAGCAGAGCATATTCAAGCCTTGTCTATTCCAGCCGTGCAGCAACAGCTATTAGAATTTTTACAGCGCAGCATGGCGATAACACCATAAGCCGTGAGTGAATCGGGCATAATTCGGCACAATTATTTTGCTAGGAGCGTCCCATGTTCAAGAAATTATTTCGTACCAAAGCGGTGCTAGACGATACGCAGCACGGCACTGAGCTCAACAAATGTTTGACCGCAACCGACCTGACTTTATTGGGTGTAGGCGCGATTATTGGGACGGGGATTTTTGTCTTGACGGGGATTGCCGCCGCGCATCAGGCAGGGCCTGCGGTGGTGTTGTCTTTCGTTATATCAGGCATCGCGTGTGCGTTTGCGGCGTTGGCGTATGCCGAATTAGCAGCGGCGGTGGGCGGTTGCGGCAGCGCGTACGGATACAGTTACGTTGCTTTGGGCGAGGTGGTGGCGTGGATGATCGGTTGGATTTTGCTGTTGGAATATAGCGTGTCGGTGGCGGCGGTGGCGAATGGCTGGTCAGGTTATTTTAATAACGCATTGACGGCGATGGGCATGGGCTTGCCCGACATGCTCACTAAATCGCCCGCTTTAGGCGGCATCATCAACTTGCCCGCCGCGTCGATTATTTTATTGCTGATGGGCATGTTGATTGCGGGGGTGAAGCAAAGCGCGCAACTCAATACCGCGATGGTGTTTATCAAAGTGTTGGCGATTATTATTTTTATTGGCATTGCGGTGTTCAACGTGAATCCTGAAAACTGGCATCCGTTTATGCCGTTCGGTTGGTTTAATACTTTGCCCGATGGTTCGACCACGGGCGTGCTGGCGGGCGCATCGTTGGTGTTCTTTGCCTATGTGGGCTTTGATGCGGTATCTACCGCAGTGGAGGAGGCAAAAAATCCACAGCGCGATGTACCGATTGGCATCATTGCTTCCTTGGCTTTTTGTACGGTGATTTACATTATCGTGTCGGGCTTGTTGACGGGCATCGTGCCGTACAGCGAGCTGGGTGTGTCGTCACCCGTCGCACACGCGCTGCAATTACTCGGCTACAACTGGGCTTCTGCCTTGGTTGCCACGGGTGTGATTGCGGGACTCACGACGGTGATGCTGGTGTTGTATTACGCCTTGACCCGCATCATTTTGTCGATGTCGCGTGATGGTCTGGTGTCGCCCTTTCTATCCAAGGTCAATGCAAAAACGCAAACCCCGGTACGGGTCATCGTCATCGTTGGCATCATCATGTCTTTGGCGGCGGGTTTGTTTCCTTTGGGCGTGCTGGCTGAATTGGTGAATATCGGCACCTTGGCGGCGTTTGTGTTGGTGTGTTTAGGTGTCATCGTATTGCGTATCCGTATGCCGCATTTGCCGCGCCCCTTCAAAAACCCTTTGAATCCCTTATTCCCTGTGTTGGGCATGATTTCCTGTGGCGGGCTGATGGCATTTTTACCCGCACAAACTTGGCTACGTTTTAGTGTTTGGTTAACGATAGGTCTGATTTTTTACTTCACCTATTCGATACGCCACAGCAAGCTGGCAAAATCAGCATCCATAAAAACCACTAAGACTGTTTAAGGTTTCAGCTCAGTAGGCTAATTTTTTGCGGCTGGATTGTTTGGCTCGAATCGCAGTAAAAATCTTGTGGCAATGAGCCCGTTGACGATGCCAAAAACTAGTGCGGCGGCAGCGAAAATCGGGATGAGATAGACGATACCATCATGCGGAATCAGCCACACATAGACGATGGCCAGTTGCCCTGCAATATGGGCGAAGGCGGCGAGGATGCTGTGACTGATTGCACCAAAAGCGCGCTTAGGTAAATGTTGCGCGATAGCCAAGACCACTAGGCTGCACAACGCCCCCGCCAAACCGAGGAAGAACCCTGGCGTTAAAAAATTACCGAATAACAAACTCCCTGCAACCACGCGCAACAGCGACACCCACGCTGCCACGCGCCAGCCAAATCGCTGCAACACAATCAACGTCACGATATTTGCCAAACCCGGTTTTACGCCAGGCAAGGGCGAAGGAATGGCGTTTTCAATCAGCGTCAACCCTAATGCCACTGCCGCCATACGCGCGACGTGATGGTCGCTCGCATCGGGATGCAGAATTCTAAAACTAGGATTCGGGATGCAGGATGCGGGATGCGGGGCATCACTCCGCTCAGGATGCAACTGCGTGTCTGCACCCTGCATCCTGCATCCTGCATCCTGCTTTTCAGTAATTAAGACTGTCATATTTTTTGTCGCGCCCAACTAATTCGACGCTGACTTGATTGGGTAAGCATAGGGCGATTTCGCCCGCTTGCTCTAACCAGCCTTGGCGCACGCAGTATTGTCTGGGGCTGGGGTCGGAACTGATGCGCACGCGATGCTTAGCGATGCTAATGATGCTGATACCGAGATGTCCTGGCACGCTGATTTGCTGGTCTTTAGATAAACTTACTGCTAGGAAAATCTTGCCGCCGCTGCGAATAATGGCGCGTTCGGCGGCGGCACCGCTCCAAATTTTCAGGCTCAAAATCGCCACACCCAATGCGGCGAAAAAAATAAGCAAAATGTCGCCGAATTTGAAGTGCTGCATGAGGTGCGATTAGGTGTTGAGTTCGCGATGGCGGATTAACACTTGCTGTGTCGCGGCGAAATGTTTGGCGAGTTTTTCGACTAGATACACCGAGCGATGTTGTCCGCCAGTGCAACCAATTGCGACGGTGAAATAGCTGCGATTGTCGGCAATAAAATTGGGCAACCAACGCGTAATAAAAATTTGAATATCGCTCGCCATCGCTTGCGCATCGGGGGTTTCGTCCAAGAACTTGATGACTGGCAAATCCCGTCCGGTCAAGGCTTGCAGCGCGGGGTTGTAATGCGGATTGGGCAAGCAGCGCACGTCAAATACGAAGTCGGCATCGAGCGGAATGCCATGCTTAAAACCGAACGACTCAAACAGCACGGTGAGGTTGGCGTGATCCACAGCGACGAATTGTTTTATCCAAGCGCGTAAGGCGTTGGCGGAAATATCACTGGTGTCGATACGATGCCCGATGTCGCTGATATTGGCTAATAAATCGCGTTCGCGCTGCACGCATTCAGGCAAAGTCAGCACGCCGTCATTAAGTGGATGCAGGCGACGACTTTCGGAAAAGCGTTTCACTAAAGTATCGCTTTGCGCATCGAGAAAAATCACATGTACTTGCACGCCGCGCGCTTTTAATTCTTCTAATAACAGCGGCACATGTGGCGCGCTGTTGGCACTGCGCACGTCAATGCTGACCGCGATTTTGCTGTAGCCCGAAGCCTGTAAATGCGCGACTAAAGTGGCGAGTAATTCGGCGGGTAAATTGTCCACGCAGTAATAGCCGCTGTCTTCTAACACCTTGAGTGCAACACTTTTGCCAGAGCCAGATAGCCCGCTGATGAGAAATAATTGCATGTCAGCGCGCCATCATTTGTTCGTGGCGCGCGACGAATTCGTCCATGCTGTTAATGCCGCGCTGTTGCAACACAAAATTGCGCGCCGCCGCCTCGACCAACACCGCCAAATTGCGTCCCGCCACCACGGGAATGTTCACCGTGCTGATATTCACACCCAAAATTTCTTGATGCAAATCGTTGCTCGGCAATCTATCCACTTGCGATAAATCGCCACCAACGGGACGTTGCAAATGCACGATGAGTTTGAGGCTTTTTTTGCGGCGCACAGCGGTCTCGCCGAACATGGTGCGAATGTTCAAAATGCCTAAGCCGCGCACTTCGAGAAAGTCACGCAACAGCTCAGGACAGCGGCCTTCTAGCGTGTCGGGCGCGATGCGATGCAGCTCAACAATGTCGTCCGCGACCAAGCCGTTGCCACGCGTAATCAGCTCTAAGCCCAATTCGCTTTTACCCACCGCGCTCTCGCCCGTAATCATCACACCTACACCCAGCACATCAAGAAATACGCCGTGACGCGTGGTCGAATCGGCTAATTCTTTGGCCAAATAATGGCGGATGAGCCACATCAAATGCACGCTAGGCTTGGGCGACGCGAACAGCGGAATATCTGAATCATGGGCGAATGCCAACAAAGCATCGGGAATCTCTGCTGCGCCTGCCACAATTAAACAGGTCGTACCTTGCACCACAATTTTGGCAAAGGCTGCATCGCGTTTTGCCGAACTCAAACTCGCAAAATACGCCAGCTCGGTGTCGCTCAACACCTGTATCCAATTGGGATGAATTAAGTTGAGATGCCCAATCAAGCCCTTGTTAGAAGCCTCCACCTCATCGCTGTCGATAATATAGTTTTCGCCATCCGCACCCGCCACGCGAGTCAGTTGCAAGCGTTCTTGCTTGTCCTCAAACAGTTGGCGGATGTTGACCACGCTCATTCGTTTATTTCCCAATTCACAAACAAAGCGTGAATGCTGGCGGCATCGGGGCAGGCATTCAGCTGACGGCGGAATTCTGGATCACTAAACATTTGCGCCAACTCGCCCAAAATTTGCAAATGCAAATCGGTGGCGCGCTCAGGTACGAGCAGCACAAAAATCAGCTCGACAGGCGCGCCATCAGGCGCATCAAAAGGAATGGGGTGGCTGGTTTTCACAAAGGCAGCCGTCGCGTCGCGCAGCTTAGCGATGCGTCCGTGTGGAATCGCCACGCCCTCACCTAAGCCCGTCGAGCCGAGCTTTTCACGCGCGAACAAGCTATCGAACACTACGCTGCGCGCGATTTGTTGGTTGTTCTCAAACAATAAACCAACGCGTTCAAACACGCGTTTTTTGCTGCTGGATTCGGTATCCAACAACACATTATCGGGGTGCAAAATTTTGCTAATTAAATTCATAAAATTAACTGTTCAAGTGCAGCGAGAGTTTCAAAATTACGACGGGTATCTCAAAAATTGCAGAGTCTCAGACAAACAAAAGCGGCATTGCTGCCGCTTGTGGACTTACTTAGGCTTACTCGGCGGCGACGGGGTGTTGACCCGATACATCGTGACGGCGGTCAGCCAGTTTTTCTTTGTGCTTCATCACTTGGCGATCCAGTTTGTCTATCAGCGTATCAATCGCAGCGTACAGATTTTCATCTTCGCATTCGACAAACACGTCTTTGCCACTCATATGCACCGTCGCTTCAGCTTTTTGCTTGAGCTTTTCAACCGACAAAATAATTTGCACGTCGATTACGTTTTCAAAATGACGCTTGATTTTGCCGATTTTGCTGGTGGCATATTCACGAATGGCAGGGGTGATTTCAACGTGGTGACCAGTGATATTCAAGTTCATGGTGAGCTCCTAAGGTTAGAGTGATTTACGGAGGTGTACCGGGAGGATATGCAACTCTTCTCGATACTTTGCGATGGTACGGCGGGCAATCACTACGCCCTGCTGTGCCAAAATTTCTGACATACGGCTGTCAGTCAGCGGCTTCATTTTATCCTCTGCGCCAACTAATTGCTTAATCAATTCGCGAATTGCGGTAGATGAGCAATTACCGCCGCCATCTGTGCTTAACGCGCTGCCAAAAAAATACTTAAATTCATAAATGCCACGCGGTGTGAGCATAAATTTTTGCGTGGTAGCGCGTGATACGGTGGATTCGTGCAGCTCTAATTCGTCAGCAATTTCGCGCAACACCAGCGGTCGCATGGCAATCGCACCGTGCTCTAAAAACTGTTCTTGATGTATCACGATGGCTTGTGCGACCCGCAAAATGGTATCGAAGCGTTGCTGCAAATTTTTAATCAGCCAATGCGCTTCTTGCAGTTGCGCACCCAATTGCGAGCCCGTTTTTTCACCGCGTTGTTGCAAAATATTTGCATACAGTTGATTGACGCGTAACTTAGGCAAGGCCTCGCCATTGAGGCGCACCCGCCATACGCCTTGATGCTTTTCCACCAACACATCAGGAATCACGCGATCGGCAATGCTGTCGTCAAACGCGTTGCCGGGCTTAGGGTTTAAGGTGGCAATCAAGGCTTGCGCGCCGCGCAATTGCTCGTCATTGCAGCGCAGCAAGCGTTTGATTTTGGCAAAATCGTGCGCGCCCAACAATGCTAAATGCTCAGACACTAAGCGTATCGCCAGCGCACGCTGCGGTGTGTCACTGGGCATCGCTTTGAGTTGCAAAGCCAAACATTCCGCTAAGTTGCGTGCGGCAAGCCCCGCTAAATCCAAGTGTTGTAACTGCACTAAAGCAGTTTCTAAATCGTCTAGGCTGATGTCCAACTCGGCGGGCAACAACGCCAGAATTTCCTCTAGTGTCTGGGTGAGATAGCCATTTTCATCCAGCGCATCAATCAACAAGGCAATGATTTTTTGGTCGAGAGCGGAAAGTTGTGTGAGCAGTAACTGCTGCTGCAAATGCTCACGCAGCGTGATGCCGCCAGCGGCTTGCTCAGGAAATTTATCGTCGTCCTCGTCATGGTTCGCCGCACCGGTTGCGCTTGATTGCCAATCCATGGCCTCATCTAAAGCTGGCTCGGAGTCACGTTCGTTGCTTGATTCGGCGGGTGCGCTGGGGGTGTCAGCGGTGGCTAACTGGATGCTCTCTGGCGTTTGTGCCTCACCCGTGAATGGCACGAGCGGCGTGCCTTCAGCGACTTCGAGCAAGGGATTTTCGTCCAACATGCGCGCCACTTCTTGCTGCATGTCTTGTGTGGAGAGTTGCAACAAACGAATGGCTTGTTGTAGTTGTGGTGTCAGGGTGAGGTGTTGCGACTGACGTAGTTGCAGCGTCGCCCTCACAGCTTAAAATTCTCGCCCAAATAGACTTTGCGCACGCCTTCGTTGTAAATAATTTCCTCTGGTTTGCCCTCCGCCATTACCGCGCCTGCATTGATGATGTAAGCCCGATCGCAAATGCCTAGCGTCTCACGCACGTTGTGGTCGGTAATCAACACGCCGATGTCGCGTTGCTTTAAGAAATGAATAATTTTTTGAATATCAATTACGGCAATCGGATCAACGCCTGCGAAGGGCTCATCGAGCAAAATAAAACGTGGATTGGTCGCCAGTGCGCGCGCAATTTCAACGCGGCGACGCTCGCCGCCCGACAAACTCACCGCCGAATTATTGCGGATATGGGTGATGTGCAAATCTTCCAACAAACTTTCTAGTCGCGCGTGCAACTCGTCATCTTTTAAGCCTTGCAATTCCAGCACCGCTTGGATGTTTTCGGTCACGCTGAGGCGACGGAAAATCGAGGCTTCTTGCGGCAAATAGCCCAAGCCTAAGCGTGCGCGTTTGTGTATGGGGAAATGAGTAATATCTTTATCGTCGATGGTGATGTTGCCCGCGTCCGCCGCGACTAAGCCGACGATCATATAAAACGAAGTGGTTTTGCCCGCACCATTGGGTCCGAGTAGCCCGACCACTTCACCGCTTTTAACCGTCAAGGACGCATCACGCACCACGGTGCGTGCGCCATATTTTTTTTGTAAGCCTGTGGCGCGAAGTTCACTCATTTGACGACCTGTAAAGAAGTAGCGGGAACGGGATTTACCGCTGGGACTTGGCTACGCGGTTGCAACACGGCGCGCACGCGTTTGGTCGGCACATTACCAACTTGCCCGCCATCGTTGACGACAAAAATCTCAGTTTGCGAGTTGTAATTGATATGTTCGCCATGAATAAAATCGCCTTCGCGTTTCAGTCGCGCTTGCCCATATAAATCCAAAATTTGCGTGTGCGTGTCGTACTCGATGCGCTGCGCATAGCCTTCTACATACTCATTGAGCCCTTCGCGCTTTTGCCGAAAACTTGCCGTGTCACCTGTTACCTGCCCCAGCTTGTAGCCTTGCGCATCTTGGCTCACCACCACTTTTGTGCCGCGTAATTGCAGCGTGCCTTGGTCGAATTTAACGTGTCCCGTGAAGGTGCTGATTTGCTTGGCTTGGTCGAGCCACACTTGGTCGGCTTCGATTTGCAGCGGCTGTTCGCGGTCGGCTAATTCGGCGTGAGCGAGCGGTGCGATGAGCAGCAGACAGGCGACGATTTTAATTTTGCTTAACAACATGAACCGCCTTTACTTGCGAGAGAAACGCTAGGGTTTGCGCGCGATTATCCAACTCAAAACCGTGCGCGTTAATGGTGTTGTAGGCATCGCTAAAGGTGACCGCACGATTGCTACTGACGCGGTCTAATTTAGGTAAAAATTTTAGATAGTCGCTACGCACGACTAACTCACTTTGCAGGGCAACTGCGGCACGCGTGACTTGCACCTCGCCCATCAATTCAACCAAGTCGCCGCGCTGACTCAGCACCCCACGCGCGCCGGTCAAATGCAAATCAGCTCCGCTAGGCGTGAGCATGGTGACATCGGGATGAATGAGTTGCGAGCTGTCGTCATCTGGGTAATGCGTGAGTTGCTTGGCGGTGATTAAGAAGTGCGGCTTACCTTGTAGGTCGTAAGCCTGCGCGCTAATGCCATATACCAAGGCATCTGCCAAATGTGCATCGCGCAGCACGGCAGGTTTAATCGGCGCGGCGGGGTGATTCAACCAATATACGCCCGCTAACACGGCGAGTAGTGGCGCGACATGCCACCAGTAGCGTGCGCGTGCGAGCAGTTTCATTTTAAGTATTGCGCGAGCTGACCATCCAAGGTGCCTTGCGCGTGCATGATGAGTTCGCACGCTTCGCGTACCGCACCATGCCCACCACGCCGTTGGGTAATGTAGTTGGCATGTTCGCGTACCAGTTGCGGCGCGTCAGGCACGCTGATGGCTAGCCCCACATTGCGCAGCACAGTTAAATCGACCACGTCGTCGCCCATATAGGCTGCGGCATCGCGCGTTAATTTCAAGCGATCGAGCAAATCATTCATCGCGCTCAACTTGTGTTCCACGCCTTGATAGACATGCGTGATGCCTAAGTTTTTGGCGCGATATTCGACGCATTTAGATTGACGACCGGTGATGATGGCGACTTCTACCCCCGATGCTTTGAGCAGCTTCACGCCTAAGCCATCCAAGGTATTAAAGCGTTTGAACTCGTTGCCAGAGTCCGACAAATACAAGCCGCCATCGGTCATTACGCCATCGACATCGAAGGCAACTAATTTGATTAACTTGGCACGGTTCAATAACATAATTTTCTCCAAAAATTTTTAAGGTATCTCTATAAATCCAAATCTCGTCGCAATACGTTGTTGCTCACAAAAAATTACTCCTCACATAGTGAACTATGCGTCGTCGCAATTTTTTGTTCGCGCCTAGTCTTGCTTAGAGCTTTGAATTTCTAGAGACACCCTAAGACGCGAGGCACTTTTTTCAACAACTCAAATAACTTTGGCGCGCAATAGATCATGCATATTCAATGCGCCAACTAAACGCTGTTCGCTATCCACCACCAACAGTTGATTGATGTTGCGCGCTTCCATCAAGCTCACCGCGTCCACCGCCAAGGCTTCAGGCGCAATGCTGCTAGGATTTTTTGACATCACCGTTTGCACAGGCGTAGTCGCGAAGTTGATTTGTTTTTCTAAATTGCGGCGCAAATCGCCGTCGGTATAAATGCCCAACACGCGCTGATTTGCATCCACCACCGCTGTCATGCCCACACCTTTTTTAGAAATCTCCAGCAGTGCGGCACTCAACATTGCGCCTTCTGCAACGCTAGGAACGGCATCGCCGCTGCGCATAATGTCGCGTACATGGGTCAATAATTTACGTCCCAAACTGCCGCCAGGATGCGAGCGCGCAAAGTCTTCTGCGGCAAATCCTTTCGCATCCAATAACGCCACGGCGAGCGCGTCGCCCAATGCCAACGCGGCGGTGGTACTGGCAGTAGGTGCCAGCCCCATCGGGCAGGCTTCTTTTTCGATTGCCGCATTCAGATGCACATCGGCGGCTAGGGCGAGGCTAGATTGATTAAATCCCGTCATGCTAATCAGCTTCGCGCCTAGGCGTTTAATCACTGGCACGATGGTCATCAGCTCGGAACTTTCGCCCGAATACGACAGCGCGATAATCACGTCGTCCGCCATAATCATGCCCAAATCGCCATGACTGGCTTCGCCCGGATGGACAAAATAAGCTGGCGTACCGGTGCTCGCCATGGTCGCGGCAATTTTCCGCGCGATGTGTCCCGACTTGCCCATGCCGCTGACAATCACGCGACCTTGGCACGCCAAAATTAAATCTAATGCGCGTAAAAAATCCGCGTCTAAGCGGAGGGCTAATTGTTTAATCGCATCGGCTTCGATAGTGAGAACTTCACGAGCTAGGTCTAGCGCGCGCGAGGTGGCAGGGAGTGGTTTTTTCATAGCGCGGCATTATAGCGAAAGTGGCACGGCGTGCCTGAGTGGAAAATACTGAAGGACGAAATTATGCCTAGCGATTACAGCGGCAGGGCAGTGCTATCCACCGCGCGGCGCAACACAAAGCTGGAGCGCACGCCCGTTACGCCTTTGATGCGGGTGATGCGATTGAGCAGCAGCTCTTGATACGCATCCATATCGCGCACCAGCACCTTGAGTTGGTAATCGGCATCTTGACCTGTAATCAACAGGCATTCCAACACCTCGGGACACTTGATAATTTGCGCTTCAAAATGGCTCAAGCGTTCGGGCGTGTGTTGATCCATGGAAATTAAAATCAAAGCCATCAGCGATAAGCCGATGGCTTTGGCATCCAAAATAGCGCGGTAGCCGACGATTAAGCCCGCCTCTTCCAGCGCGCGCACGCGGCGTAAACACGGTGAAGGCGACAAGCTAATTTGCTCGGCTAAATCTTGATTGCTGATGCGCCCGTCTTGTTGCAAAGCCCGCAAGATCTGTACATCGTAGTCATCGAGTTGCATATCATTCCTTGTAAGCGTTTTTGTCGGCATTAAATTATATTGATTTGTTATGAATACGCAATTTTATTGCCATAATCTCTGATTATAAAGCTGATTACGCAATAAGTTGCGCTGAGGTTTTACTTAATATGACTGCCTCTTAAATGCCTTGAGGAGTCGTCATGTTGCAACATCCCCACACCAAATACCGCGCCTTTCCTTCCGTTCATTTGCCCGACCGTGCCTGGCCGAATCGCACCATCACGGCTGCGCCGATTTGGCAGAGCACCGATTTGCGCGATGGTAATCAGGCGTTGTTTGAGCCGATGAATGCCGAGCGAAAAATGCGCATGTTCAAGATGTTGTGCGACATCGGTTTGAAGGAAATCGAAGTGGCTTTTCCGTCCGCATCGGCGACGGATTTTGACTTTGTGCGCAGCCTCATTAGCGAGCGACATATTCCCGACGATGTCACCATCGCCGTGCTCACGCAGGCTCGCGAGCACTTGATTATTCGCACCATGCAATCCTTGGAAGGCGCGCGCCGCGCCATCGTGCATGTGTATAACGCCACCTCGCAACCGTTCCGTGACAGCGTGTTTGGCTTGAGCAAAAACGAGGTAATTGCGATGGCGGTGGACGCGGTTAAGTTGATTAAAAAACTCGCCGCCGCACAGCCCGAAACCGAATGGATTTTAGAGTACAGCCCCGAAACTTTTAGTGCGACCGAACTCGATTTCGCCTTGGAGATTTGCGATGCCGTAACCCTTGCTTGGGGCGCGTCGCCGACGAATAAAGTCATTCTGAATTTACCCAGCACCGTCGAGGTGTCCACGCCCAACATTTATGCCGATCAAATTGAATGGATGCACACACATTTGGCGCGCCGCGACAGTGTTATTTTGAGTTTGCACACGCACAACGATAGAGGCACGGCGGTGGCAGCGGCAGAGCTCGGAGTCATGGCGGGCGCAGATCGTGTTGAGGGCTGTTTGTTTGGCAATGGCGAGCGCACGGGCAATGTCGATTTGGTCACGCTCGCCTTAAATCTTTACACTCAAGGCGTGTCGCCGCAGTTGGACTTTTCCGATATACACGCCATCGCCCGCACCGTCGAATACTGCACACAACTCCCCATCCATCCGCGCCATCCTTATGTCGGCGATTTGGTGTTCACCGCCTTCTCAGGTTCGCATCAAGATGCGATTAAAAAAGGCTTTGCCGCGCAAGCCGAGAATGCGTTTTGGAAGGTGCCGTATTTGCCCATCGACCCGAAAGATGTCGGGCGCAATTACGACTCGGTGATACGCGTCAACAGCCAGTCTGGCAAAGGTGGCGTGGCATATTTGTTGGAAGCCGAATACGGCATCGTTATGCCGCGCCGTTTGCAAGTGGAATTCGCCAGCGTGGTACAACAGCACGTCGATACTTATCACGGCGAGATGAGCGCGGCAGATATTTGGACGTTGTTCGCACAAACTTATTGCGCGCCGAGAGCGTCGCTAGGCTATGTCGAACATCATTTATTTGAAGCCAGCGACACGGTGCAAGGCATCCGTTTAAGCATCAGTCAAAACGGTGTAACGCATCAGTTGACGGGGCAAGGCAACGGCCCGATAGATGCGGCAGTGGATGCGTTAAGCGGCTTAGGCATCCGCCTCAAAGTGCGCGGCTTTGAAGAGCGCGCTACCGCCAATAGCCACCGCAACGCCGATGCACCAGCCTGTGCTTTTATCGAAGTCACTCATGCTGATGGTGGCGCGCAATGCTATGGCGTGGGCCTAGACAGCAACATCGTCACGGCTTCGCTGAAAGCCTTGCTGAGTGGCGCGAATCGTTTGGGATCACATGCGGGATGACGCAGTTCTGCAAGCCTCTGCCTAGCTATAAACCACCTGCACATTTTCAACTTGTAGCAAGCCGTGCAAATCGCGCAGTAGGTCGTTGGACAAGGTGACTTGCCAGCTTTCATTGAGGCGCAGTTGGCAGGCGGCGGTGGGGGTGCGGTAGTAGAGCTGCACGGCGCATTTGCCTTCGCGATAGGGAGTGAGGACTTTTTTCAGTTGCGCGATGGTAACGAAGCCGTCGCAGCGTAGCGATAATTGTTGCGCGAAATTGGAACGCGCTTGGGCTAAGTCAAATAGCTCTTCGCCACTCACGCGGATGTTGCCTGAATACTCGTCTAGCGTGGCTTTGCCGCGCACCACCAATAATTCGTCTTCGATAATCCACGGCCGATTGGCTTCGTAAATTTCGTTGAATACGGTTAGCTCAGTTTGCCCCGCGCCGTCATCTAAAGTAATCACCGCCATGCGTCCGCGTCGCGTTTGCTGGATGCGTATCGCCGCCACGATGCCCGCAATCAGCACCGCCACGCCGCGTGATTTGCCTTGTCCGCCACCATAGCCGCTATTGTTTTTGCCAACTAATTGCGGGGTGAGGTCGCTTAATTTCAGCTTGATAAAGTTGCTTAATTCGTCGGCGTATTCTTGGTAAGGATGGCCGCCCAAATAAATGCCTAGGCTGATTTTTTCTTGCACTAATTGCTCGCGCAAACTCCAACGCGGCACGTCGGCCGTTTGCACTATCAGCACCGCATCGGCTTCGTCGTCGCCGAATAAACTGTTTTGATTGACCGCGCGCGCTTGCTGGTCAGCACTCGCCAACGCCGCGTCCACACTCGCCATCAGTGCGGCGCGGTTGTCGTTAATACTGTCGAACGCGCCCGCTTTAATCAGCGCTTCGACGGTGCGACGATTTAGCACGCGCTTATCCACGCGGCGACAAAAATCGAATAAATCTTTGAATGCCCCGCCTTTTTCACGCGCCGCGACTAAGCAGTTAATCGCCGCTTCGCCAGTGCCTTTAATCGCCCCCAAACCATACGCAATCGTTTGTTCATCGACGGGCGCAAAGCGATAGCCAGAGCTGTTCACATCGGGCAGCAACACGCGCACATTTTGTTGCAGCGTGTCGGCGTAAAAAGTGCTGACTTTTTCGGTATTGTCCAAATCGCTAGACAAGGTCGCCGCCATAAACGCGGCAGGGAAATGCGCTTTGAGATAGGCAGTTTGATAAGCAACCAGGGCGTAAGCGGCGGAATGGGATTTGTTAAAACCATAGCCCGCGAACATTTCCATCAAGTCAAATAAGCGCGTGGAAAGTTTTTCTTCGATGCCGCGATTGGTCGCGCCCGCGACAAAAATGCCGCGTTGGCGCGCCATTTCTTCAGGATCTTTTTTACCCATCGCGCGACGCAACATATCCGCGCCGCCTAGCGTGTAGCAGCCGATGATTTGCGAAATCTGCATCACCTGCTCTTGATAAACAATCACCCCGTAAGTCGGCTTGAGCGAGGCTTCTAATTCAGGATGAAAATAATCCGCTTCGGCGCGGCCGTGTTTACGGTTAATAAAATCTTCCACCATGCCCGACTCCAGCGGGCCCGGACGGAACAACGCCACCAGCGCGACGATGTCCTCAAAGGTGCTCGGTTGCAGGCGTTTAATCAGGTCTTTCATACCGCGCGATTCGAGCTGGAACACGGCGGTGGTGTTGCATTTTTTCAGTAAATCGTATGATGCGGGGTCGTCGAGCGGAATGGTCGCTATGGAAAAGGATTCAGGATTCGGGATGCTGGATTCTGCCGCGCTCTGTTCAACGCGCGCCGGGCTTTTTAAGCCTGAATCCTTGCTCCCGAATCCTTTCTCCAGCATTCGATTCACATGCTGCACTGCCCAATCAATAATTGTCAGCGTGCGCAAGCCTAAAAAGTCGAACTTGACCAAGCCGATGGCTTCCACGTCGTCTTTGTCATACTGGCTGACCGCTTTGCCGTCATTGCCCGCGACGATATTTTCCGCGCTGTACAGTGAGCAAAAATCGGTCAGTTTGCCCGGTGCTATCAGCACGCCGCCCGCGTGCATTCCGACGTTACGTACCAAATCTTCTAAGCGTCCCGCCAGCTCTAATAGTTCGTCAACGCCTTCTTCATTTTCGGCGATGACATTGATTTCGGGTTCGGTGGCGCGCGCTTTTTCCAGCGACACGGGTTTCACGCCTTCGATAGGAATCAGTTTGGATAAGCGGTCGCACAAGCCGTACGGAAAATCCATCACGCGCCCCACGTCGCGGATCACCGCTTTGGATGCCATCGTGCCAAACGTGGCGATTTGCGAGACGCACTGTGCGCCGTATTTTTGCTTAACGTAATCAATCACGCGATCGCGTCCTTCGGGACAAAAATCCACGTCAAAGTCAGGCATCGAGACGCGTTCAGGATTCAAAAAACGCTCGAACAGCAATTCGTATTTGAGCGGATCAAGATCGGTAATGCCCAATGAATACGCGACCAGCGAGCCCGCACCCGAGCCGCGACCAGGACCGACGGGTACGCCGTTGCCTTTTGCCCAGCGAATAAAGTCGGCAACAATCAAAAAATAACCGGGGAAGCCCATCTTGATGATGGTGTCGTTCTCGAAATCTAAACGTGCTTGATATTCAGGAAATTTGGCGGCGCGAATGTCGTTATCGGGATAGAGAAATTCCATGCGCTGCTGCAAACCGAGCTGCGACTCGCTACGCATAAAGTCGTCCAAGCCCATGCCGTTTGGCGTAGGAAAATCAGGCAAGCTGGGTTTGCCCAAGGTCAGCGACAAATTGCAGCGGCGCGCAATTGCCACGCTGTTTTGCAAGGCTTCGGGCACGTCGGCAAACAGTGCCGCCATTTCGGCTTGGGTTTTGAAATACTGCTGCTCGGTAAAGGCTTTGGCGCGGCGTTTGTCGTTCAACACATAGCCTTCGGCGATGCACACGCGCGCTTCGTGCGCCTTAAAATCCGCGCCACTTAAAAACTGCACGGGGTGCGTGGCGACCACAGGCAAATCCAGTTCGCCTGCCAAAGCCAATGCCGCCGCGATATACGGCTCTTCATCGGCGTGTCCGACGCGTTGAATTTCGAGGTAATAGCGTTGCGGAAATAACGCCGCCCAATCACTCGCGTGCTGCTTCGCCAAGTTCGCATTGCCCGCCAATAAAGCGTTACCGACATCGCCTAAATGCGCGCCCGACAAGGCGATTAAGCCGTCCGTGCCTTCTTGCTGAAACCATTCGCGACGCAGCTCTGCGCGGTTGCGATATTGATTTTCTAAATAGGCGCGCGACAGCAAACGGCACAGCAGCAAATAGCCTGCGTTGGACTGACACAGTAATAACAGCCGTTGTGGACGATCGCGATCGCTGTCGTTGGTGATAAACACATCGCAGCCGATGACCGGCTTCAAACCCTTGCCGCGCGCCGCCTTGTAAAATTTAATCAGCCCAAATGTGTTGCTCAAATCGGTCAAAGCAAGCGCGGGCATTCCGTCTGCATGTGCCGCCGCGACAGCCGCATCAAGGCGCACCATACCGTCGGCAATGGAGTATTCGCTGTGTAAACGCAGATGGACGAAAGCGGGAGAGGACATGGTGGGATACGAAAAAATTGCGGCGCGGATTTTAACACCCGCGCCGCAGTTTTTTCAGCTAGTTCGACTGCTGATTGGTAGTGTGAATTAAATTAAGCGAAAAATTCCGCTTCCGCCCAAATTTTACCCTGCGCGTCTTTTGCCGAAACGGTGGGTTCGGCTTGTAAAGCCCAGTCTATTGCCACTGTCGCATCGTTCCACAACAAGCTCCGCTCGTGTTCGGGATACCAATAGTCGGTGGTTTTGTAGAGAAATTCCGCACTCTCGGATAGCACCACAAAGCCATGCGCAAAACCAGGCGGAATCCACAGCATACGTTTATTTTCCGCCGACAATTCCACGCTGACATGTTGCCCAAACGTAGCCGAACTTTTGCGCATATCGACCACTACATCCAGCACCGCACCGTGCGTGGCGCGCACTAATTTGCCTTGTGGATGCTGGATTTGGTAATGCAAGCCGCGCAACACATTTTTGACTGAGCGCGAGTGATTGTCTTGCACGAAATTGACTTCATAGCCGAGCAGCTGATTAAATTTTTGCTGGTTAAAACTCTCGTAAAAAAAGCCGCGTGCATCGCCAAACACTTTAGGTTCGATGATCAGTACATCGGCAATTTTGGTCGGCGTGGCGTGCATATTATTTCCCTGTATCTTTCAATACTTGCAGCAAATATGCGCCGTAACCGCTCTTGATTAAAGGCTGCGCGAGCTTCTCTAATTGCGCTGCGTCGATGAAGCCATTGTGGAAGGCTATTTCTTCGGGGCAAGCGATTTTCAAGCCTTGGCGGCGTTCCACGGTTTGGATAAATTGCCCCGCTTCCAACAGTGATTCGTGCGTGCCGGTATCCAGCCAAGCGTAGCCGCGTCCCATCATCTCGACCGACAACTGTCCGCGCTCTAAATACACACTGTTCACATCGGTGATTTCCAACTCGCCGCGTGGCGAAGGCTTCAAGTCGCGGGCGATGTCGATGACTTGATTGTCATAAAAATACAAACCCGTTACGGCGTAATTCGATTTCGGTTTGAGCGGCTTTTCTTCTAAGGAAATTGCTTTGCCTGCCTTATCGAATTCGACCACGCCAAAGCGTTCAGGGTCGCTGACATGATAGGCAAAAACCGATGCGCCTGAAGGCTGTTTAGACGCGTTGCGCAACTGCTCTTGGAAGCCGTGACCGTAAAAAAGATTGTCGCCCAACACTAACGCTGACGGGTCGTTACCAACAAAATCTTTGCCAATAATAAATGCCTGCGCGAGACCATCGGGTGAGGGTTGAATCGCGTATTGCAAATTCAAACCCCACGCGCTGCCGTCGCCTAATAGTTGCTGAAAGCGCGGCGTGTCTTGCGGCGTAGAAATAATCAAAATGTCTTGTATGCCCGCCAACATCAACGTCGAAAGCGGGTAGTAAATCATCGGCTTGTCATAGACAGGCAGCAGTTGCTTAGATACCGCCAAAGTAACGGGATGCAAACGCGTACCCGAACCGCCCGCCAAAATAATGCCTTTACGTTTAACAGCGGTGAGTGGGGAAGGGTGAGTGGTGAGTGTCATGCTGCGCTCCATTTTTTATGTAAACCAGTTAATAATTTTCCAACGCGATCACTGATTGCGAAAGCAGGATGTTCTTGATTGAGAAAGCCTAGCATTACCGCGATTTGTAATTGTGTATCCAGCTCTGCCAGCGAGCCGCGCGCGATGCCAATAAAATAAATCAACTCATTTGCGCCATTGCGTCCCGCACCTTCCGCCAAATTGCTGGGGATAGAAACTGCCGCGCGACGCATTTGTTGCGCTAAACCATAGCGTTCTTCACTGGGGAAATCCGCGCTTAATTGATAGACCATCCGCACCAATTGCATCGCATATTTCCAGGCATCTAATTGTTCATGCGGCTTGCTCATCTACGCCTCCACTTACCACTTACGAATGACGACTTTCCAGCACTTCGCTGAGCATGCGTTGCACGCCTAGCTGCCAATCAGGCAGGGTTAAGTTGAAAGTATCTTGCAATTTTTGCGTATTCAAACGCGAGTTGTGCGGACGCTGTGCGGGCGTTGCAAACGCGCTCGTTGGTACAGCATGAATCGCCTCTTGCGCCACTTTAATTGCCACGCCGCGCTCACGCGCAACAGCAATCACCAAGCTGGCGTAGTCGTGCCAAGTCGTCACACCTGCGGCGACTAAGTGATACAGCCCTGACACATCAGGGCGGGTCTGCAGGGTACGTAGCGCGTGCGCGCTGACATCGGCGATTAAATCTGCGCCCGTCGGTGCGCCGAATTGGTCGTTAATCACGCTTAAGCTGTCGCGCTCGCCCGCCAGTCGTAGCATAGTTTTAGCGAAGTTGCCGCCGCGCGCGCCATACACCCAGCTGGTGCGAAAAATTAAATGTCGGCAACCAGATTGCTGAATGAATTGCTCGCCCGCCAACTTGCTTTTGCCGTACACATTTAACGGCGCGGGAGCATCGTCTTCGCGCCATGCAATGTCGCCGCTGCCATCGAAAACATAATCGGTCGAATAATGAATTAAGCAAGCATTGAGTTTTTTTGCTTGTTGCGCTAACACTTGCGGCGCATAGGCATTCAGCGTCATCGCCAACTCCACTTCGCTTTCGGCTTTATCCACAGCGGTGTGCGCGGCGGCATTGACGATGACGTTAGGGGCGATGCGCTGCACCGATTCAGCCAGCGCGGACAAGTCGCTCAAATCGCCACCGTTATGTCGATCTAGCGCGATGACTTCGCCTAATGGAGCCAAGCTGCGCTGCAACTCCCAGCCAACTTGACCATTTTTGCCGAATAGGAGGATTTTCATTTAGCTGCGTGTTGAGTAATTTTTGTCCACCCACTGGCGATATTCGCCTGACAAAACATTGTTCGCCCACGGCTGGTTGTCCAAATACCATTGCACAGTTTTGCGGATGCCCGTTTCAAACGTTTCAGCAGGTTTCCAGCCCAATTCGCGCTCTAATTTGCGCGCATCAATCGCATAGCGGCGGTCGTGGCCAGGGCGATCGGTGACGAAAGAAATTTGTGTGGAATACGACGTGCCATCCGCTTTAGGACGCAGCTCATCAAGCAGCGCGCAAACCGTATGCACAATTTCTAGATTAGCTTTTTCATTCCAACCACCGACGTTGTAAACCTCGCCCAAACGACCCTGCTCCAACACGCGACGTATCGCGCTGCAATGATCTTTAACGTACAGCCAGTCGCGGATTTGCTGACCGTCGCCATACACGGGTAAGTTTTTACCCGCCAACGCATTGACGATCATCAGTGGAATTAACTTCTCAGGAAAATGATACGGGCCGTAGTTGTTCGAACAGTTAGTCGTCAACACGGGCAAACCGTAAGTGTGGTGATACGCGCGCACCAAGTGGTCGCTGGCGGCCTTGCTCGCCGAGTACGGACTATTCGGTTCGTAGCGATGCGTTTCGGTAAACGCGGGCTCGTCTTTCGCTAACGAGCCATACACTTCGTCGGTGGAAACGTGCAGAAAACGGAACTCGGTTTTTGCCTCAGCCGCCAAGCCGCCCCAATACGCGCGTACCGCTTCGAGCAGATGAAACGTGCCGACGATGTTGGTTTGAATAAAATCTTCTGGGCCGTGTATAGACCGATCAACATGGCTTTCGGCGGCGAAGTTAATCACCGCGCGCGGCTGATATTTAGCGAGTAATTCGGCAACTAACTTGGCATCGCCGATGTCGCCTTTGACGAAGATATGACGCGGATTGTTTTGCAAGCTGGCGAGCGTTTCGAGATTGCCCGCATAGGTGAGATTGTCTAGGTTAATCACGGTTTCATCGTGCTGCGCGCACCAATCCAACACAAAATTCCCGCCAATAAAACCCGCTCCACCTGTGACTAAAATCATCGTTCGCTCCGCTGTTTGAGGCTAAAAAAGAGGCGCGATTATAGAGGAAGTGAAGAATTTAGAGTGGATAGTGGGCTTTTGGCGGAGGCGATTTCATCTGTCCAAATTTTGAGGCGACACCGAGCCTGTTGCCTAGATAATTTATGCGACAATGTGCGCCGCAAAAATTAGCCCTTGCAGTGTATTGGGGGCGTATTCATTCAGGAAAAAACGTGTTTCTAGCTACTTTCAAAAAATTACTCGCAGCCGATATGGCGGCGGTGGACGCGGTGATCCGCACGCGGCTGCATTCCGAAGTCGCGCTGGTTAATCAAATCGGCGACTACATTGTTGGTAGCGGCGGCAAGCGTTTGCGTCCCGCGCTGGTGGTGTTGTCAGCGCAAGCGTTTGGCTATCAAGGCGCGCAGCATCACGACTTGGCGGCGGTGGTGGAATTTATTCATACCGCGACTTTGCTGCATGATGACGTGGTCGATGAGTCTGAGCTACGGCGCGGGCAAGCCACCGCGAGTGCGCTGTTTGGCAACGCGCCCAGCGTGTTGGTGGGCGATTTTTTATATTCGCGCGCGTTCCAAATGATGGTTGAAGTGGGCGAGATGCGCGTGATGCAAACTTTGGCGGACGCGACTAATTTGATTGCCGAAGGCGAAGTGTTGCAACTGTTAAATTGCCACGATGCCGATGTCGATGCGGCTAATTACATGCGCGTGATTCATTGCAAAACCGCGAAATTATTTGAAGCGGCGATGCGCCTCGGTGCGATTTTGGGCGGCGCGGATGCGGCGCAAGAAGCGGCGGTAGCGGCTTACGGGATGCACCTCGGCACGGCGTTTCAGTTGGTCGATGATGTGTTGGATTATTCGGCTGAAGAAGCTAAAACAGGCAAACATTTAGGTGACGATTTGGCGGAAGGCAAGCCGACCTTGCCGTTGATTTACGCCATGCAGCACGGCACAGCCGCACAAGCCGCGCTGGTGCGCGCAGCGATTGAAACCGGCGATGTAGAGAAATTTGCCGAGGTGTTGGCGATTATTCACGCCACGGGGGCGTTGGCTTATACGCGTAGCGTGGGGCAAGCGGAAACGGCGGCGGCGTGCACGGCATTAGCGGTTTTGCCTGACAGCCAATATAAACAATGTTTGTTGGATTTAGCCCAGTTCGCCGCGAATCGCGAGTTCTAATCAGGAGATTGCCATGAGCCGTTTAATTTTTATTCTCGCGATTGTCGGCGTGATTTATGTGCTGCTGCGCCGTTATCGTAATAACTCGCTGAATCAAGCTGCAACGCCGCCAGTTGAGCCGCAAAGCATGTTGCGCTGCAAGCAATGCGGCGTGCATGTGCCAAGTAGTGAAGTGGTAATCGCGCACGGCGAAAATTTTTGCTGCGCGGCACATCGCGATGTTTACCGCGCCTAAATTTCAGCTCAACAGCTGTCGATGAAGTTTTCTTACCCATCCGAAAAACCCCCCTTAGATTTTTGGCGTTCGCTGCGCTACTACAATTTTTATCGTCTGCTACAAGCCACGCTGTTCATGGTGTTGGGTGGTGCGTTCGGTAGCAAGCTGTCGCTCAGTGCCGACCAACTGCTGCTGTTTTTTTCTGCCGCAGTTATCTATTTATCCTCAGTGTTGTTGTCGTTTATTTTTCTGCGCTTAGATCGCCATCGTTTTATTTGGCAACTGAGTTGGCAAGTCGGCGGCGATATTCTGGCGGTGTCGTTGTTCTCCTATTTATATGGCGGCATCCAAAGCAACATCGGCTTACTGCTGTTAATTTCATTGGCGGCGGCAGGCTTGGTTAGTCGCGGCAAAATCACCTTGTTGTTTGCCGCACTTGCCAGTCTTGCAACCTTGTTTGTGCATACCTTTGGTGTGTTGTATAGCAACGCCGATGAAAGCAAATTCGTGCAAGTGGGTTTGTTGTGCATGGCGTATTTTGCCGTGGCATGGATGGCGCAAAATTTGGCAAAACATGCCGTGGACAGCCAGCAGTTGGCGGCACGCCGTGGCTTGGATTTAGTCAGTTTGTCGGAAGCCAGCCGGCTGGTGATGCGCGATATGCAAGATGGCGTTTTGCTGATAGATGCGCAAGGTGCGATTGGGCAGATGAACCCCAATGCGGTGCGCATGTTGCAACGCAGTGCTGCATCAGGCGCGCTGTTGTCGGAAGTGTTTCCGATGTTGTTTGGTCAATACGCGCTGTGGAAATATAGCGGGCAAGTCAGTAACGAAACCTTGTTGCTGGATGTTGGCGTGCAAGTGCGCTTGCGTTTAGTGGCGGTTGAGCGCGATGCCGAACACGGTGTGGTGATTTTTTTAGAAGATATGCAGCGGGTGCAAGCGCAAGCGCAGCAAATTAAATTGGCAGCGTTGGGCAGGCTCACCGCCAATATCGCGCACGAAGTGCGCAATCCGCTTTCGGCGATTAGCTATGCCACCGAGCTGTTGCAAGAAGATGATTTGAACGCCGCGCAGCAACGCTTGTTGCAAATGGTGTTGGATAACACTCAGCGCATCAATCAAATTGTCACTGAGGTGATGCAGCTTAATCGGCGTGATCGGGTGCGCCGCGAGGAGATTGTGCTGGCGGATTTTTTAGCGGCCTTGGTCGATGAATTTAATCAAGCCGAACACCTGGGGAACGGCGTGCTGGTGCTGGAGATAAACACACCACGGGTGGTGCAGTTCGATCGCGGTCAGTTACGCCAAGTGCTGTGGAATTTGCTCAAGAATGGTTTGCGTCACGGTCATTGCGAGTCGGGCAGTTTGTTGTTGCGTTGTGAAAATATCGCCCAACAGCTCGCTGTGTTTGTCGAAGATGATGGCGAGGGGGTGCCGATTGCCAATCAGTCTAAATTATTTGAACCCTTTTTTACCACTGCTGAACAAGGCACGGGCTTAGGCTTGTATATCGCCAAAGAACTGTGCGCCGCAAATGGTGCGCAATTGATTTATCAACCCCGCGTGAGTCAAATAGGCGCATCGTTCGGCATTATTTTTGGAGTGTCACACTACGATGGAAATGAATTCGCTTAATAAAAATTCGCGCGTGCTCATCGTCGATGACGAGGCTGATATTTTAGAGTTGCTCGAAATGGCCTTGCTCAAAATGGGCTTGCAAGTCGATAAGGCGAGCAATGTCACGCAAGCCTTACAAAAGTTGAGCCGCCAGCCTTACGACTTATGTCTCACCGATATGCGGATGCCCGATGGCGAAGGTTTGCAAATCGTCGAATATATCGCGCAAAAAAATCTTGCAACGCCCGTCGCGGTGATTACCGCCCACGGCAATATGGACAACGCTGTGACGGTGCTTAAAGCGGGTGCGTTTGATTATTTGAGTAAGCCTGTGTCTTTAGAGCAACTGCGCAGCTTGGTGAAAGCCGCACTGCGTTTGTCTAGCGACAGTCAGCCGAGCGAGCAGCTTTTACTGGGCCGCGCGCCCGCCATGCACAAGGTGCGCGACCTGATTACGCGCGTGGCGAAAAGCCAAGCCCCCGTGCATATCACTGGCGAATCAGGTAGCGGTAAAGAGCTGGCCTCGCGCTTGATTGTGTCGCAAGGCGCGCGCGCCGATGGCGCGCTGATTGCGGTGAACTGCGGTGCGATTCCTGAAAATTTAATGGAAAGCGAATTTTTCGGTTACAAAAAAGGCGCGTTCACTGGCGCGGAAAAAGATCGCGATGGCTTTTTTCAAGCCGCGCACGGCGGGACTTTATTTTTAGACGAAGTCGCCGATTTACCGCTGGCGATGCAAGTGAAATTGCTGCGCGTGATACAAGAAAAAAAGGTGCGTAAAGTCGGCGCGACAGCGGAAGAGGCGATAGATGTGCGCATCATTAGTGCCACGCATAACAGTCTTGCCGAGCGCGTTAAACAAGGCAAGTTCCGTCAGGATTTGTATTACCGCTTAAATGTTATCCCGCTGCAAATGCCCGCACTGCGTGAGTTGCGTGAGGACGTGGCGGACATCGCGCAACACACGTTGACGCGCTTGAGCATGGGCGCAGACGTGGCTTTTTCGGAGGTCGCGTTGCGCACCCTGCAAGACTACGATTTCCCCGGCAACGTGCGCGAATTGGAAAACATCATCGAGCGCGCGCTGGCATTGTGTAGCGATGGGCTGATTACCCCTGAGGATTTGCAAATCCATGCTGCGCCTGAGTCTTTATCGTTAGATGTTGCGACGGATTTACCTACGGGAAAATATGTGCTGCAAAGTTATTTGGATGATGTGGAGCGACGCGCTTTGTTGGCGACCTTGACGCAAACCTATTTCAATCGCACTGCTGCGGCAAAATTATTGGGCTTAAATTTACGCACTATCCGCTATCGCATGGAACGCTTAGGCATCACTGCGCCTGAAGGGACGGATGATGAAAGTTGATGCAGAAGGCTGGCTGACTGGCTGTCAACATATCGCCTCACCGAATTGCGATGCGCGCCCTAGCGCGGCGATTAACTTGTTAGTGATACACAACATCAGCTTGCCGCCCGATGAGTTTGGCGGCGATGGCGTGCAGCGTTTGTTCACCAATAGTTTAGATGTGAACGCCCACCCCTACTATCAAACCATCGCCGAGCTGAAAGTCTCGGCGCATTTTTTTATTCGCCGCGATGGGCAGATTATTCAGTTTGTGTCGTGCCTAGATAGGGCTTGGCACGCGGGCGTATCGTCTTGGCAAGGGGTGGCGCGCTGCAATGACAACTCGCTCGGCGTAGAGCTGGAAGGCTCGGACAGCACACCGTTTAGCGATGCCCAATATGCTTCCTTGCAACAGCTCACGCGTGTCTTGCGCGAGCAATATCCAATCGCGGGCATCGCCGGACATTGCGATATTGCCCCGCAACGCAAAACCGATCCAGGCGAATTTTTTGACTGGTTACGTTACCTAACAAGCATTAGCAATCGCTAACTTATTGGCGGGATAAGGAATGGCGGCTCGGCCTAATTATCTAGGCCGTTTTTTTTGTTTTATTGCTTGGTCTTTTCGTTATCAGCCACTACAATTAGTAAGTCGGCTACTAAAAAACACTAGATGTAGTGGTAGCGAGATTCCTTTCGTTGTTCATTTATCAGGGAGAAGTTCATGCCGCAAGCACTTGCCATCAATGCCGTTTCCTCTGTTTCCCCCCAATTTAATATGCCTAATCAATCTGCCAACTCAACACACTTCGATCAATACAAAGTCATCCGCCGCAATGGTTCGGTGGTGGCATTTGAGCCTAGCAAAATTGCCATCGCTTTAACTAAAGCCTTTATCGCGGTAGGCGGTGCGCAAGCTGCTGCATCGGCGCGCGTGCGCGACATGGTGGAGCAGCTCACGCAAAATTTAGTCGGTGCGATAACGCGCCGTATGCCGCATGGCGGCACGCTGCATATCGAAGATATTCAAGATCAAGTTGAGCTCGGCTTGATGCGTTCGGGCGAACACGATGTGGCGCGCGCCTATGTGTTGTATCGCGAAGAACGCTCGCGTAGCCGTGCTGCACTTAAAGCGATTGAACCTGCGGTGGCGATTAACGTGGTGGGATTGAACGGTGTGTTGCACCCGCTTGACCTGATTCGCCTCAATGCCTTGGTGGTATCGGCTTGCGTGGGCTTAGGTGATGCGGTTAATCCTGAGTTGATTATTAAAGCCACGCTGAAAGATTTGTACGACGGTGTGCCGCAACATGAAGTCAGCAAATGTTTGGTGCTGTCGGCGCGCGCCTTGATTGAAACTGACCCTGCTTATAACTTTGTCACCGCGCGTTTGTTGCTGAATGATTTTTGCAGCTTGGTGTTGGGCGTAGAAGTGACGCAAGCCGATATGGCAACGCGTTACGCCGATTACTTCCCAGGCTATATCAAGCAAGCGATCGAAGCGGAATTGTTAGATGTGAAAATGGCGCAATTCGACTTGCCGCGTTTGGGTAAAGAGCTGGATGCGAATCGTGATTTGCAGTTTGGTTATTTGGGCTTGCAAACCTTGTTCGATCGCTATTTCTTACACATCAATGAAAAACGTATTGAGTTGCCACAAGCCTTTTTTATGCGCGTGGCGATGGGTTTATCGCTCAATGAAGCGAATCCAAACGAACGTGCGATTGAGTTTTATCGCTTGCTGTCGAGCTTCGATTTTATGAGCTCGACCCCAACTTTGTTTAATGCAGGCACGCGTCGTTCGCAACTCTCTTCCTGCTATTTGACGACAGTTTCGGATGACTTAGAAGGCATCTACGATGCGATTAAAGAAAACGCTTTGCTGTCAAAGTTCGCAGGAGGTTTGGGTAATGATTGGACACCCGTGCGCGCACTCGGCGCACGCATCAAAGGCACGAATGGTCAGTCGCAAGGCGTGGTGCCATTCCTCAAAGTGGTCAACGATACGGCTGTCGCCGTGAATCAAGGCGGTAAGCGTAAAGGCGCGGTGTGCGCGTATTTGGAAACATGGCATTTGGACATCGAAGAGTTTCTGGATTTGCGCAAAAACACCGGCGATGATCGTCGTCGCACCCATGACATGAATACCGCTAACTGGATACCCGATTTGTTTATGAAACGCGTCATGGAAGGCGGCGATTGGACGCTATTTTCACCGAATGACACGGTCGATTTACACGATAAATTTGGTCGCGAATTTGAACTCGCTTACACCGCTTATGAAGCCCTCGCGGCGAGCGGTAAACTCAAAGTGTTCAAGACCGTTCAAGCGGCGAGCCTGTGGCGCAAGATGCTGACCATGTTGTTTGAAACAGGTCATCCGTGGATTACGTTCAAAGACCCTTGCAACATCCGCAGCCCGCAGCAACACGTTGGCGTGGTGCATAGCTCGAATTTGTGTACCGAAATTACCCTCAACACCAACGATAGCGAAATCGCAGTATGTAATTTAGGCTCGGTGAATTTGGCTGCACATTTATATCCGCGTGGACATGAGAAATTTGGTCAGCTCGACCACGAGAAATTGCAGCGCACTATCAGTACCGCCATGCGTATGTTGGATAACGTTATCGACATCAATTACTACGCGGTGGATAAGGCGCGCAATTCCAATATGAAGCATCGCCCAGTCGGTTTGGGCATCATGGGTTTCCAAGATTGTTTGCATAGTTTGCGCATTCCGTATGCGTCGCCAGCGGCGGTGGAATTTGCTGATTGTTCGATGGAAGCGGTGTGTTATTTCGCCTATTTGGCCTCGACCGAATTAGCTGAGCAGCGTGGTCGTTACGCGACCTATCGCGGCAGTTTGTGGGATCGCGGCATCTTGCCGCAAGACACGCTAGACATGCTGCGCGAAGAGCGTGGCGGCTATGTTGAAGTGGATACGTCAGTGAGTATGGATTGGAGCGCGTTGCGCGCACGCATCAAACAACACGGGATGCGCAACTCCAATTGCGTGGCGATTGCGCCGACGGCGACCATCTCTAACATCATTGGCGTATCGGCGTGTATCGAGCCGACTTACCAAAACATTTTTGTGAAATCGAATTTGTCAGGTGAGTTCACCGTGATGAATGATTACTTAGTCGCTGACCTAAAAGCGTTAGGGTTGTGGGACGAAGTGATGATTGCAGACTTGAAATATTTTGATGGCAGTTTGGCAAAAATTGATCGAATTCCTGCTGAATTGCGCAGCCTGTATTCGACCGCATTTGAAGTTGAGCCGAGCTGGATTATTGAAGCCGCATCACGTCGTCAAAAGTGGATAGACCAAGCGCAATCGTTGAACATTTATATGTCGGGTGTGTCGGGACGAAAACTCGATGAAACTTATAAGCTGGCTTGGTTGCGTGGTTTGAAGACGACTTATTATTTGCGTACTTTGGGCGCGACCTCAGCAGAAAAATCGACGGGTAAAGCAGGGGCATTAAACGCGGTTTCCAGTGGTTCAGACGCGCTACCCGAAACGCAATTCTGTTCGATTGACAATCCCGAATGCGAGGCATGTCAGTAATGAAAAATTTAGTGGAGAAAAAATAATGTTGACTTTTGAAGAGAAAACGCTAGGCAATGAAAATGCTTTAGGTATGATGCGCGCATCGAACTTAGATGGCACAACTTCAATGCACTTGCAAGCGGTAAAAACGACTCCAGTTTCATCCTCATCGGCACTCGCAAATAAAGTGCCTACGGGTCGTATCCGCGTCGAAGACAAGCGCATTATCAATTGCAATGCTGACGTGAATCAGCTTGTCCCTTTCAAATATAAATGGGCGTGGGAAAAGTATTTGGCAGCTTGCGCGAATCATTGGATGCCGCAAGAAGTCAATATGACCGCTGACATCGCGTTGTGGAAAAGCGACAAACTCAGCGATGACGAACGCCGTTTAATCAAACGCAATTTGGGTTTCTTTAGTACCGCAGATAGTCTCGCCGCGAATAATATTGTGCTCGGCACTTACCGTCATATCAGCAATCCTGAATGTCGCCAATACCTGTTGCGTCAAGCTTTTGAAGAGGCTATCCATACGCACGCCTACCAATACATTGTGGAAAGTTTGGGCTTGGATGACGGCGAAATTTTTAATATGTATCACGAAGTGGAAAGCATCCGCGCCAAGGATGAGTTCCTGCTGCCCTTCATTGACGTACTCACTAATCCAGAATTCAAAACAGGCACACCTAAAGCAGATCAAGACTTATTGCGCAGCTTGATCGTGTTCGCTTGCATCATGGAAGGGCTGTTTTTCTATGTGGGCTTCGTGCAAATTTTGGCACTCGGTCGTCAAAATAAAATGACGGGTGCGGCGGAGCAATATCAATATATTTTGCGCGACGAATCGATGCATTTGAATTTTGGCGTGGATGTGATTAACCAAATCAAAATGGAAAACCCCCATCTGTGGACGGCAGAATTCCGCGAAGAAATCCGCGTGCTGTTCCAAAAAGGCGTAGAGCTGGAATATGCTTACGCTGAAGACACCATGCCGCGCGGCGTACTGGGCTTGAATGCGTCGATGTTCAAAGAGTATTTACGTTTTATTGCGAATCGTCGTTGCCAACAAATTGGCGTGGATATTTTGTATCAAGGTGCGACCAATCCTTTTCCATGGATGGCGGAAATGATAGATCTGAAAAAAGAGAAAAACTTTTTTGAGACTCGCGTAACTGAATATCAAACAGGTGGCGCATTGTCTTGGGACTAAGTCGCGTTTGAAAAATTAACCCGCGTTGTGATCGACGCGTATCAGTTAACTGTAAGTTAAATTGATTTTAGGTGCTGGCTTTTGGGTCGTGATTTTCTTAATACACGGGCTGAGGGGGTAGTAATCGTAGGTGTTGTATTTTATTTAATCTCATCAGAAGGAGAACGAAATGGCAGCAGTAAAGAAAGCTAAACCAGCAGCGAAGAAGGTGGTCGCCGCGAAAAAGCCGGTAGCGAAGAAAGTTGTCGCTGCTAAGAAACCCGTTGCTAAAAAAGTCGTTGCAGCGAAAAAGCCGGTAGCGAAGAAAGTTGTCGCTGCTAAGAAACCCGTTGCTAAAAAAGTCGTTGCAGCGAAAAAGCCAGTAGCGAAGAAAGTCGTCGCTGCTAAGAAACCCGTTGCTAAAAAAGTCGTTGCAGCGAAAAAGCCAGTAGCGAAGAAAGTTGTCGCTGCTAAGAAACCCGTTGCTAAAAAAGTAGTGGCAGCGAAAAAGCTGGTAGCGAAGAAAGTTGTCGCGGCTAAGAAACCCGTTGCTAAAAAAGTAGTGGCAGCGAAAAAGCCGGTAGCGAAGAAAGTCGTCGCTGCTAAGAAACCCGTTGCTAAAAAAGTCGTGGCGGCGAAAAAGCCGGTAGCGAAGAAAGTTGTCGCGGCTAAGAAACCCGTTGCTAAAAAAGTCGTGGCAGCGAAAAAGCCAGTAGCGAAAAAAATCGTCGCTGCTAAGAAACCCGTTGCTAAAAAAGTCGTGGCAGCGAAACCCGTGATTGCTAAAGCTGCGAGCGTCATTGCTAAGCCATCAATTGTTGCGCCATCTTCTCCCGCGCCTGTGCGACCGGCCGCAACTTGGCCTTTTCCGACACCAGGGATTGGTAAGCCAAACTAAGCAGGGCTGTGGTGTCAGCCCCTAATGCTTAGGCTTTGGGGGCTCACAGTAAGTCAGTTGCACCAGCAATAACGATTAAACTCGCAAATTATGTTTGGGAGTTTTTTGTTTTTTAGGGTGATATTTTTCAGCCGCACGGCATCGCCCACGAGAAAGATTTATATGTCTAGTGTGCCAATCAGAAAGCCTATACGGTGAGTTTTTATTCGTTGGAATTCCCTTATACGAAAAACGCAGCGGCGCAGTATTTTGCGCGGCTGCGTGGCTTGCCGCACGCGGTTTGGCTGGATAGCGCGGGGCTGGCGCGCTACGACATCGTGTGTGCTGCACCTCATCACACGCTAGATAGCAACGCCACCGAACCGTTTACGCAACTGCGCGCCGCGCTAGGCGAACCACTTGCGACCATTGCCGATATTCCGTTTGCGGGCGGTGCATTGGGCTATTGGTCATATGATTTAGTGCGGCAAAATTTTGGTTTAGATGCGCACGCTCAGCATGTGATTCCCTTGATGTCCGTGTCGATTTACGACTGGGCGTTGGTCATCGACCATGAATTAAAACGTTGTCGTTTAGTGTCGCATTTGCGCTACGCCGACACGCCGACCTTGTTATTGGAAATTGAGCAGCGTTTGCGCGGCGATGTGCCTGAGCTGCTGAATGATTTTGTCGTGCATGGCGAGATGACGAGCAACTTTTCTGCCGACAGTTATCAAGCCGCGTTCAAGCAAGTACATGCTTATTTGCAAGCGGGCGACTGCTATCAAATCAATCTTGCGCAACGCTTGAGTGCACCTGCCACAGGTGATGCTTACTGTGCGTATTTAGCCTTGCGAGAGCTCAGTCCTGCGCCATTTTCAGCGTTTATGAATTTGCCTAATTTACAAATTTTATGCGCCTCGCCCGAACGTTTTTTAAGTGTCCAAAATGGTTGGGTAGAAACCAAACCCATCAAAGGCACGCGCCCGCGCCATGCCGATAAAACACAAGATGCCGCGCTTGCCGATGAGTTATTGCATCACCCTAAAGATCGCGCCGAAAATTTGATGATTGTGGATTTATTGCGCAACGATTTAGGCAAACATTGTGTGGCGGGTAGCGTCAGCGTACCGAAACTTTTTGCGCTGGAAAGTTATGCCAATGTGCATCATCTCGTCAGTACCGTGCAAGGCAAGCTGGCAGTGGGACGCGACGCACTAGACGTGTTGCGCGATAGTTTCCCCGGCGGCTCGATTACTGGCGCGCCCAAGCAACGTGCCATGCAAATTATTGATGAACTCGAACCTAATGCGCGCGGGGTGTATTGCGGCGTAATCGGCTACATCGGCTTTGATGGCAACATGGACAGCAATATCGTCATTCGTACTTTGGTGTATCACGACGGCGTGATTCAAGCGCATGTCGGCGGGGGCATCGTGGCAGATTCAAACTGCGCGGCGGAGTATCAAGAAACGTGGGATAAAGCGGCGGCGTTGCTGAAAATCATGCAGCAATTTAAGGCGCATTAACCCCGTCATGGATTGGTAACATTGCCGCATTAAGGTGTGCTTCCCTAGACCTTAAAGGAAGCTGCCATGCGCCACACCCCCCGCTTTAGCAAACCCAGCTCGCCACCTAGCAGCATCCTGCAACGCCTTCTGGCACAAGGCTTTGCGCCTACGCTGAATTATTTTTGCAGCATCGCTGCCTTCTCATTGTTGTCTGCTCAATGATGCGCGGTGATTATTTTTTGCGCCGTAGTGTTGCCTTGTGGCGTGCGCTGCGCTTTGCCTTACATCTGCTGTACGGCTTGGCTTTGGCGGTGAGCTATCCCTATCTACGCTTATCTTTTCGGCAACGCGTCTTACGTCGTTGGTCAGCCGAGTTGTTGGATATTTTGGCGGTACGCATTCACGCCGACACCCCACTTAACCAAGTCGTGCAGGGCTTAATCGTCAGCAATCATATTTCTTGGCTGGACGTGTTCGTGCTGAATGCTTTAGTGCCGATGCGCTTCGTGGCGAAAGCTGAAGTGCGCGCATGGCCAGTGTTTGGCTGGTTATGCGCGCGCGCACAAACGTTGTTTATCGAACGCGGTAACGCGCGCGCAGCGGCGCGCATGAATGCGCAGATGGCGGCGTTACTCAAGTGCGGCGAATGTCTCGCCGTGTTTCCTGAAGGCACGACCACCGATGGTACGCAGTTAGCACACTTCCATGCGTCGCTGTTGCAGCCTGCGATTGATGCAGACGTGCCGCTACATCCGTTTGCGTTGCGTTATGAAACGGCGGAGGGGCAACGCAGCACGGTTGCCGCTTACATAGACGACTTGTCGTTTGGCGCATCGCTTTGGCAAATTTTGTGTAGCGATACCTTGCGCGTGCGCGTCCATGCCACCGCCGTGATTGCCGAGCATCGTAGTGATCGTCGTGCCCTCGCGCAGACTGCGCAGCAAGGCATTGCGTACGCCTTGCAACAAATGGAAGCCGCTGCGCCCGTCACCAAACTTTCACCTGTTTGTCACAGCGATGCAATAAGTCTTGCTTAATCTGCGCACACCTCAACACTAGGAGTCCGCTCATGCTTAACTTAAATCGTCCTACCAGTCCTGTCGTAGCCAGCAAATTAGGCTACAGCATTGCGCGTAACGCCGCCGAGGTACAAGAAGCGCAACGCATCCGCTTCAAAGTGTTCGCGGAAGAAATGGGCGCGAATTTGCCCAATGCACAAATCGGTCTAGACATCGACCGCTTCGATCAGCATTGCGATCACTTGCTGGTGCGCGATGGTGAAAGTCAAAAAGTAGTCGGGACTTATCGCATCTTGCCGCCCGAAAAAGCGGTCACCGCAGGCGGCTATTATTCCGAAACCGAGTTCGACATGAGCCGCCTAGAACATTTGCGTAGTCGCATGGCAGAAGTGGGTCGCTCCTGTGTGCACGAAGACTTTCGCGACGGCGCGACCATTATGCAATTGTGGAGCGGCTTGGCGAATTACATCACGCAACATGGTCACGATTACATGATTGGCTGTGCGTCGATTAGCATGGCGGACGGTGGGCATTACGCTGCCAGCGTGTTCAATAAAATTTATAAACTGCATCAAGCTCCCGCTGAATATCGCGTCTTCCCGCATTGCCCGCTACCCTTGGCGGCGTTGAATCAAGACTTAGAAGTGAGCATTCCACCGCTGATTAAAGGCTATCTGCGCTTAGGCGCATATATTGCTGGTGAGCCTGCTTGGGATCCTGATTTTAATTGCGCCGACGTGTTTATTTTGTTGCCCGTAGCGCGCATGAATCCTAAATACGCACAGCGTTTTATGCCTGCCACACGTTAAGCAAAAACTGGTTTTCCCCTTTGGCGCGCACGCGGTTTGGTGCGCGTTTTTTTATGGCTATGATGCGGGCAAACTGCTGTTGCTAACAATTCAAGAATGCTTAATTCAGGCTCGATGTCCCTTCAAAATTTGGCGGATGAAACGCTGTGTGGGAGCGGGATTTATCGCGCGATAGCTGCACCCAAACCATCGCTCGATAAATCGAGCTCCCTCAGTCCTAAAATTATCTAGTTATTTTTCACGCTAACTTAAACAATGAATTTGGAGTATGGTGCGCGAGCTTTTCTAGTGTAGCGGCGGGATACTTAAAATCTCGCCGCTGTTTTTTTTGGTTGTTTTAATTGATTGGGATTTTATGAACATTAGTTTTATTAAGTTGTTACGCAGCGCAGCACCTCTTGCCGCGCTTTTTATCGCTGCTTGCGGGGGGGGGGCTAGATGCCATTAAAGGAGGCGCGCCTACGGCTGCCCCTGCCGCTCCTGCCACTTTAAGCAGTATCGCCATTACCCCGACATCGGCAACTTTTGCTAAAGGGCAATCGGCCAGCTTTACCGCAACGGGGACTTACTCCGATGCCAGCACCGCGAACATCACCAGCCAAGTCACTTGGACATCTGCCACTCCAGCCGTGGCAAGCATTAACGCCAGCACGGGCGTTGCCAACGCACTGGCACTGGGTACCACGACCATTAGCGCAGCCTTGGCTGGCGTGAAATCAGCCGCAGTCAATGTGACCGTCACCAAGGCAGTCGTCACTGCCATCAAAATCACGTCAAGCGCAACCAGCACACCCAAAGGCTCACCCGTGACCTTCACGGCAACGGCAACTTATTCGGACGGCACAACAGGTGACGTGTCCGCAACCGCGGCTTGGTCGTCTGCTACAGCTGCGACTGCCACCGTGAACGCCAGCGGTATTGCCACCAGTTTGGCAATCGGCACGAGCAGTATTCAAGCGACATTGGCGGGCATTAGCTCCAATAGCATCGTCTTGACCGTGACTGCGAAGGCATTGACTGCCCTCGCCATCACGCCTGCGAGTGCTTCGGTTGCCAAAGGACTGACGACGCAATTTATAGCGACAGGTACTTACACCGATGCCACAACAGCCGACCTCACCACTCAAGTAACTTGGACAGCGGCAACCCCAGCGACAGCGAGCATTGCCGCTACGGGCGTTGCAACAGGTCTGCTGGTGGGTAACACGACAGTGACGGCAAGCCTAGCGGGTATCACCTCACCGACGGCTGCAATAAACGTAACCGTTGCCGTGGTTGTCTCGCTCACTGTATCTAGCACGACGGCATCGGTCGCTAAAGGATTGCCCGCTACGTTCATCACGACCGCGACGTATTCAGACGGCACAACCGCAGATGTTTCGGGTGCGGTGACTTGGACATCGAGCAACCTAGCGGTTGCCACGGTGAATGCAGCAGGGGGCGTATCCAGCGTGGGGGTGGGTACGACTACCATCACGGCAAGTATGGCGGGCGTGCCGTCTAGCACGGTGACCTTCACGGTCAGCGCAGCGGTATTGGCGAGCTTGTCTATTGCACCGAACCCCGCGTCAGTGACGGTTGGCAAAACCACGCAATTTACCGCCAGCGGTGTAATGACCGATGGCACGGCGGCAAGCGTGGCGCAACTGGCTACAGTCACTTGGGCATCCAGTACGGCTGCCACTGCCACCATCAGTACCAGCGGTTTAGCCACGGGTGTGGCGGCAGGAACTAGCAACATCAGTGCCAGCGCTGGCACGATTAGCTCTCCTGCGGTTATTTTGACGGCTAAGGTGGTCGTGCCTTTAGGAACCGTGAGCACCTTGGCTGGCTCGGCGACTCGCGGTGCAGTCGATGCAACTGGCATTGCGGCGCGTTTTTCGGATCCCGGTGGTATCGCCAGCGACGGTATCAATCTGTATGTGACAGATCTCACCAACAATAAAATCCGCCAGATTGTGATTGCCACCGGTGTGGTGAGCACTTTGGCAGGCTCAGGTGCTGTGGGTGCGGTCGATGCAACGGGTGTGGCGGCGAGTTTTAATCAACCATTCGGCATCACCAGCGACGGTATCAATCTGTATGTGGCAGATGCCTTCAACCATAAAATCCGCCAGATTGTGATTGCCACGGGTGTGGTGACCACGCTGGCAGGCTCAGGCGTTGCGGGTGCGGTCGATGCAACCGGTGTTGCGGCGAGTTTTAATCAACCATTCGGCATCACCACCGACGGTGTTAATCTGTATGTGGCAGATAGCAGCAACCATAAAATCCGCCAGATTGTGATTGCCACGGGGGCGGTGACTACGCTGGCAGGCACAGGCTTTCGCGGTGCGGTCGACGCAACCGCTGTGGCAGCGAGTTTTAGCACGCCATACGGCATCACCAGCGACGGTTCAATCTGTATGTGGCAGATACCAGCAACAATAAAATCCGCCAGATTGTGATTGCCACGGGTGTGGTGACCACGCTGGCAGGCACACCCGTTGCGGGTGCGGTCGATGCAACGGGTGTGGCGGCGAGTTTTTCGAACCCTACTGGCATCACCCGCAACGGCCTCAATCTGTATGTGACAGATATGACCAACAATAAAATCCGCCAGATTGTAATTGCCACCGGTGTGGTGACTAGCGTGACGGGAGTGGCAAATATGCCGAACTTAGCAGGCGCAATGGATGGCGCAGCAGGGACGGCAACATTCACCTCCCCTATGGGTATCTTGAGTGTTGGAACAACACTATTCGTGGCGGATACGCGCAGCACTAGAATTCGCCAAATTCAGTAAGGTTTAGCGAGGTGCTGATGAGTCGTTAGCACGAGGCAGTCAATAAAAACTGCCCGACTGGTTCGGGCAGTTTTTTTACGTCTGGAGTTTGTAGAAGCCCCGTGTTTGCAGGGGGGGGAGCGCGATTTATCGCGCGATAGCTGCACCCAAAACCATCGCTCGACACGCTTTGCATAAGCAACTGACCAAGTGGCAAGCCACTGGTCATTGCTAAATTCGAGCTCCCACAGGTTTAGTGTTCTCTCAAAACTGGGCGGATGGAATGGGTTTTATGGGTCTGTTGTGACGTAAAAAATTATTCAAAAATGCTTCATTAAAAGTTCATCAGCGCGGCTCACGATGCGCTGATGAATACTCTAAATCCCATCCCAAAAAATTCAGCGCAACTCAACATCGCGCTGGTCACTGAAACGTATTTGCCCGAAGTGAATGGCGTTGCCATCACTGTCGCGCGCATGGTCGAAGGGCTGTTGCAGCGCGGTCATCGCATTCATTTGCTGCGCCCGCGCCAACATGCGCAGGATGTCGCAGCGCAGCACGATGACTATCAGGAGAGCTTATTTAACGGCATGGCGATACCGGGTTATGCCACGCTCAACATTGGTCTGCCTGCCAAGGCGCGCTTGGTCAAACTGTGGACAACGCAACGCCCCGACATTGTGCATATCGCCACGGAAGGGCCGTTGGGTTGGTCGGCATTGGCGGCGGCGCGAAAATTGAAGTTGCCTGTCAGCAGCGATTTCCATACCAACTTTCAAAATTACACAGGGCATTACGGTATGGCTTGGTTGCGTAAACCGATGGCGGCGTACTTGCGCTATTTTCATAACAAAGCCGCTTGCACCTTGGTGCCAACGCGCGCGCTGCATCACGAACTAACGCAAGACGGCTATCAAAATGTGCGCGTGGTGGTGCGTGGCGTGGACACCGCATTATTCAATCCTGCTAAGCGCGATGCCGCTTTACGCAGCGCGTGGGGCGCGGACGAAAACACGCCGGTGGTGATGTTGGTGAGCCGCCTCGCCGCTGAAAAAAACTTGCCTGTGGTGTTCGAGGCATTTGCCAACATGCAGCCTGTTGATACGCGTGCGAAATTAGTCATTGTCGGTGATGGCCCTGCGCGTGCCGAGTTACAAGCCCTGCATCCAGACGTAATTTTTGCTGGGATGCAAACGGGCGAAGCGTTGGCACAACATTACGCATCAGGCGATATTTTTTTATACCCCAGCCTCACCGAAACTTACGGCAACGTCACCGTAGAAGCGATGGCGAGTGGCTTGGCAACCTTGGCTTATGACTACGCTGCGGCGCATCAGCACATCCGCCACGAGGTGAATGGCTTGCTCGCGCCGTATGCCGATACCGCCACGTTTATCAAGCAAGCGACCGGCTTAATTGCTAATCCAGCACGCGTACAACGGATGCGTGTTGCGGCGCGCGACACGGTGGCGGCACTGACTTGGCAACACATCATGGGCGACATGGAAGCGGTGTTATTCGACACCGTGCGCACGCAGGGAGAAAAACATGTTTCATCTCAAAAGCTCATTGCATCCGCTACAACAGATTAACCGTTGGGACATGGAGTTATGCGTGTTCTGCAATCGCCGCAGCCGCAACTTCACGCTGCGCTATTTATTCCGCTGTGTGAGCCGCTTAGGCGATGGCATCTTTTGGTACGCGCTGATGGCAGGTTTGCTGCTGCGCTATCAAACTGCCGCTTTGCCTGCGGTGTTGCACATGTTGGCGGTCGCCGCTATCGGCACGCTGATTTACAAATTCATCAAAGGCAAAACGTTGCGCCCGCGCCCTTTCAATGTTTATCCCGCGATTGTGTGTGCGGGCAACACGCTAGACCAATTCAGTTTCCCCTCAGGACACACCTTGCACGCTGTGGCATTTAGCATCGTCGTGGTGTCCTACTTCCCCGCGCTCATCTGGCTAGTCGCCCCGTTCGCGCTGTTAGTGGCGGTGTCGCGCCCCATCTTAGGTTTGCATTACCCCAGCGACGTGCTGGCAGGTGCGGCACTAGGCGGCTTGCTGGCATTGGCTTCGTTGCAGTTTTAGCAAGCGTTTGTAGCGGATTGCCGCAGCAAAAAACATCGCCTGATAGCGAGCCTAAAAAGCATCTCGCAATCGCCTCAATTATCTTAACGATTCAGGCTAAACACATCCTGTGGCAGCGGCACACGATGACGTAATTGCAGCGGCGTGATGAGCGCGATACGCGATTGCACGCTGGCATCACGGCTGGCAGGATTGGCATCCCACAACGGTTGCTCGCCTTGCGCCACGCGCTCGATATGGCTTAGATGCACGCTGGTTTGCTTGAGATAAAAATTAAAACGACGTTGCATTCCCTCATCAAAATTACGCCCGCCGCGATAGCAAAAATTTGCCAAGCGACTATTACGCAGCAGGCTTTCCGCCCCCGCCAAAATACCAATACCGCGCTGCGCCATGCCACGGCTACAGGCAAAATGTTGGCTGACATACTCAGCTAATTCGCCGCGATGGGCGCGCATCAACTCGGCAGGTTCGGCGTACAGATGCGGACGAATATGCGTGTCCATCGCCCACTCACATGCCGCATGAGTCAACCCTGGAATGTTGCCCCACAGTTTTTCGTGAGCGGGGACAAAGTGATTATGCGCAATCACATCGACCAATAAATGGCTGGCAAAACCAAGTGATAAAGCATATTCCTCATCACTGTTTGCCTCGTCCAATAGTTTGCGTGCGCGCTGCCATTGATGCGTGCTGGAAAAAGGCGCGCCCCAAGCATGTTCACTCAGTAAGGCTAAATCAGGCAGACATGCCCCCGCCAACACCAGTCGCGGAAAGGCTTTGATGGCGCGCTGATAACGCGGATCAGATAGCGGAATCGCCCACAACAACAGTTGCGCAAAATAGACGTGCGTGTACAAACCCCAAGCGTGCGCGTCCGCACTCCACAAGAGTAAGGGCAACAGCCAACGCCAGTTTTTGAGCAACGCTTTCATGCTGCGCAGTGTCGCCAGCGAATAAGCATTTTTAATGACGCTAGGATGATTTTTTTGTGACGAGCGGCGCGTGGATTTAATGCAATAATCGCGCGCTTTTTTATTCACGGTACATGCCATGTCGAGCAATTCTTCCGTCACACCGATACAACGTAAAGTCGCCCTGGCGGCGTGCTTCGGCACGTTTTTAGAGTGGTACGACTTCCTCACCTTCGCCTCGCTCGCCACCTATTTCGGCGTGTTATTTTTTCCAGCGGGCAATGCGGTCGCCGCGACCTTGAGCAGTTTGGCAATCTTCGGTGTAGGGATGTTGGTGCGACCGTTGGGTGCGGCGTTGTTTGGTTCGCTAGGCGACAAATACGGTCGTCGCCCTGTGTTTATCGCCACCATCGTGTTGATGGGCGTGGCGACTTTTTGCGTGGGACTGTTGCCGACTTACGCGCAAATCGGACTGTGGGCTCCCGCGCTGTTGGTGTTGCTGCGCTTGGTGCAAGGCTTCGCGGTCGGTGGTGAAATCGGCGGCGCGGCGGTGTATCTCACCGAACACGCACCCGCCAACAAGCGCGGCGCATACACCAGCGTATTGCAACTCATGGGACCGTTGGGAATTCTGATTTCGACCTTGCAAGTGGTGCTGTTGCAAGCCTATTTGAGCGACGCGCAATTCCACGAATGGGGCTGGCGCGTGCCATTTTTATTTTCGGCAGTGTTACTCGCCATCTCGCTAAAAAGCCGCATCGCTATGCACGAATCGCCAGTATTTTCTGAGCTGCGCGCGCAGCACGGTTTAAGCAAAACGCCGCTGCGCGAAGCGTTAAAAAATCGCCACACGCTAGGTCGCATGGCGTTGTTGTTTTTTTGCATTTCGGCGGGCGGCTCGCTGCTGTTTTTTTCGTCGCAGATTTACACCAACGTCTATCTGAAAACCGTGGTTAAACTCAACGCGCAAACTGCCAGCCAGTTGGTGATGATGAGTACCTTGCTGCTGATTCCGCTCACCATTGCGTGTGGCTGGTTGTCCGACAAAATCGGTCGCCGCCCCGTGTTGCTGGCGGGCTTGCTGTTAGGCGCGGTATCTATCTTGCCCGTGTTCCAAGGCTTGATGCACTACGGCAACCCTGCACTGGAACGCTTTAATCGCGAAGTACCGGTGGTATTGCTAGGCAGCAATTGCGACTACAACCCCTTTATTGAGCCACGCAACGCTTGCGAAACCAGCCAAAAATTACTCGCAAAACTAGGCGTGACTTACGTCTTGCAAGACGCGACGACGACCTCAATTCGCATCAATAGAGAAACCGCAGAATTAGCAGAGGGATTGCTCACCGCGCAACTCAAACAAGCGGGCTGGATAGAACAAGCGGATGCCGCACAAGTCAACGCGCCTATGATTTTCTTGCTGCTGTTATTCCCGTTACTGGCGGTCGCGCTGATAACAGGCCCGCAAACTGCCACGCTCGCCGAACTATTCCCCGCCCGCACCCGCTACACCGCTGTGGCTTTGCCGCACAATTTAAGCGCGGGCTGGATAGGCGGCATGTCGCCGTTTATGATTACTTGGTTAAGTGTCAATGCAGGCAATCCCAGCGCAGGACTGTGGTATCCCGTCGGCTTGCTGATCATGGCATCGCTGGTGGGTTTGCTATTTTTACCAGAGACCCGCAACGCGCCGCTAGACGTGTAATGGGGGTGGGGAGGGAATTACCGCAGCACCAGGGTAGGGGGCGAAATGGTGCTGTGTTGATGCTCTCTTAAGCGGCTGTTGAGCGTGCGTCGCGGTTCGGTTGCATCCAACTCGCCACCACGATGCCCGCTTCGTAGAGCAACCATAACGGCATTGCCAGCATGAATTGCGACACCACATCAGGCGGGGTGAAAATTGCGCCGACGATGAACGCGCCGACGATGACATAACGGCGGATGTCGCGCAGCTTGGCGACCGTGACTAAGCCCATGCGCACTAAAATCACTACTGCCACGGGCACTTGGAAAGTGATGCCAAACGCCATAAACATACCCAACACGAAGCTCAAATACTTGTCGATGTCAGTCATCACCGCTACGCCCTCGGGCGCGCTGGCGGTGATGAAGCCGAACACGACAGGGAATACCGCAAAGTAGGCGAACGCCATGCCGCAGAAAAATAACAGCGTGCTAGCAAAAATCAGCGGCCACACCAAACGCTTTTCGTGGGCGTATAAACCTGGTGCGACGAATCGCCAGATTTGATAAAGGATGTAGGGCAGCGCGATTAAAAATGCCGCCATCATCGCCACTTTAAGCGGCACAAAAAACGGCGTGGTGACATCGGTGGCTATCATCTGCGCACCTTTAGGCAGCTTGGCTAACAGCGGATGCGCCAACCAAGTGTAAAGATTTGCCGCCCACGGCATCAGACAGATAAACACCAACAGTAATGCCACCACCGAGTGCAGTAAACGCGTGCGCAATTCCAACAAATGTGCGATAAAACTTTCGGTAGTGGTCATGCGGCAGGTGGCTTAGGTGAAGGTGGGGCGACAGGCTTTTCAAGTGCTGCGATGCCTTGCTGGAGCTGCTGCGCTTGCGCGGTGAGATTGCTGTCGAGTAACTGCACAGCTTGTTGCGCCGCATCGGCATCCGCTTGCACTTTAGCTTTGAGCTGTTGAAATTCGGCAACGGCTAGATCGCGCTCGATGTCGGCACGCACGCCATGTACATAGCGTTGCGCGCGTCCCCACAGCAGCCCTAGCGTGCGGGCAACTTTGGGCAGACGTTCGGGCCCGATGACGACCAAAGCCACCACCATCACCACCATCAACTCTGAAAAGCTAAATTCAAACATGTTCTAACACGAACTAAATCGTGACTTAACCGTGCGTAGAATTTTTGTCTTTGACTTCGCCTTCAATCGTCGCAGCGTGTTGATTGTCAACTTGCTTAGTCACATCGGTTTCAGACTTCATGCCTTCTTTGAAACCTTTCACTGCTCCGCCTAAATCGCTACCGATATTGCGCAGTTTTTTCGTACCAAAAATCAGCACGATTACCAACAACACAATCAACCAATGCCAAATGCTGAATGAACCCATGACGCTCTCCTTAAAAATAACTAACTGCGTTTAACCATAGGCGGGAGATTCCCGCCGCCGATGATGTGTATGTGTAAATGAAACACTTCCTGCCCGCCGCCTTTGCCTGTGTTAATTACAGTGCGAAAGCCATTATCCAAGCCTTGTGCTAATGCCAACTGAGGAGCCAACAGCAACATCTTACCCAGCAATGCTGCGTGTTGTTGTTCCGCTTGCGCCAGTGAATCCAAATGTAATTTCGGTATCAACATAAAGTGCACAGGCGCAGCGGGATGAATGTCGTGAAACGCGTAAACGTCATCATCTTCATAAATTTTACGGCTAGGAATTTCGCCGCGAATAATTTTACAAAACAGGCAATCGCTCATGTTTATCCCCAGTTTATTCTTTGGCTCGATTGGCTTTTTCGACAATGCCCGACAAGCCTTCGCGGCGCGCTAATTCGCTTAACACATCTTGCGCGCTCAAGCCGTGATGCGCCAATAACACCATGCTGTGAAACCATAAATCGGCGACTTCATAAACCAAATGTTGCGCGTCATTATCTTTGCTCGCCAGCAATACTTCGCCCGCTTCTTCGATGACTTTTTTCAGGATCGCGTCTTCGCCTTTGCTGAATAATTTCGCCACATACGAGCTGTCGGGCACAGCAGTTTTGCGCGCTTCTAGCGTGGCGGTTAAGCGTTGCAAAGTGTCATTCATTTTTTGTAAATCTCATCTGGATTTTTTAACACCGCATCGACCTCAGTCCACGCGCCATTTGCTAATTTACTAAAGAAGCAACTCTCGCGTCCGGTATGACAGGCGATGCCGCCTTGCGGCTCAATTTGCAACAAAATTACATCGGCATCGCAGTCCATACGGATTTCTTTGACGACTTGAAAATGCCCTGACTCTTCGCCCTTGTGCCAGAGCTTTTTGCGCGAGCGCGACCAATACACGGCTTGATTTTTTTCAACGGTTAAACGCAAAGCATCGCGGTTCATCCACGCCACCATCAACACCCGTCCCGTCGCCGCATCTTGTGCAATCGCAGGCACTAAACCGTCCTCAGCCCAGTTAATTTTGTTCAACCATTTGTCATTCATAGATCGTTGCTCACTTCAGAATCTTTGTCCGCAGATTACGCAGATTCACACAGATTTTTTGCGGTTTAAGTTTTTAATCTGTGCCCATCTACGTAATCTGCGGACTCATTTTTTTACACTTTACAGCCTTACCTCAATACCTTGTTCTGCCATAAAACGCTTCGCTTCTGGCACGGTGTATTCACCGAAGTGGAAAATGCTCGCCGCCAATACGGCATCCGCGCCGCCCAGCTTTACGCCGTCGGCGAGGTGCTGCAAATTACCTACGCCACCACTGGCGATGACGGGAATTTCCAGTGCGTCGGTGACGGCGCGGGTGAGGGCTAAATCAAAGCCTTTTTTCTGTCCGTCGCAGTCCATGCTGGTAAGCAAAATTTCGCCCGCACCCAAGCTCTGCATATTTTTTGCCCACGCCACCACATCCAAACCCGTTGCCTTACGACCGCCGTGGGTAAACACCTCCCAGCGATTCGGCGCGACTTGTTTGGCATCAATCGCCACCACAATGCACTGCGAACCATAACGCGCCGCTGCATCGGCAACCAGTTGCGGATTGACCACGGCTTGCGTGTTCATGCTGACTTTATCCGCGCCCGCGTTGAGCAAATTGCGCACGTCATTCACTTCGCGCACGCCACCGCCGACCGTCAGCGGAATAAATACTTGCGAAGCGACTTGTTCGATGATGCGAAAGATAATGCCTCGGTCGTCCGAGCTGGCGGTGATGTCCAAAAAAGTCAGTTCGTCCGCGCCTTGTGCGTCATAGCGTTTAGCGATTTCAACGGGGTCGCCCGCGTCGCGCAGCGAAACAAAACTCACGCCTTTTACCACGCGTCCAGCGGTCACGTCCAAACAGGGAATGATACGTTTAGCGAGCATGGGAAATTAACGCAGCGTAGAAAGTTTAATCGGCGTGAGTTCGTCCGCCAAGGCTTGCGCGGCGCGCAAATCCAGCGTGCCTTCGTAAATCGCGCGACCGGTAATGACACCCGTGATACCTTCTTGATACACCGCCGCGAGGGCGCGCACGTCATCCAAATTGGTCACGCCGCCGCTGGCAATCACTGGCACGCGCAAGGGACGCGCCAGTTCAACCGTAGCAGGAATGTTCACGCCGCCCATCATGCCGTCGCGGCCGATGTCGGTATAAATAATCGCTTCCACGCCGTAGTCTTCAAAGCGTTTCGCCAAATCGCCCACGTCATGCCCAGTCAGTTTTGACCAACCATCCACCGCGACTTTGCCGTCTTTGGCATCCAAGCCGACCATGATGTGCCCCGGAAACGCGTCGCAGGCTTCATGCAAAAAGCCCGGCACTTTAACCGCTGCCGTGCCGACAATAATGTAAGTAATGCCCAAATCGAGGTAACGCTCGATGGTCGCGAGATCGCGTATGCCGCCACCGAGTTGCACGGGCACATCTTGCCCGACCGCTTCGATAATGCTGCGCACCGCCGCTTCATTTTTGGGTTTGCCCGCAAATGCGCCATTCAAGTCAACCAAATGCAAACGTCGCGCACCTTGCGCTAACCAATGTTTCGCCATCGCGGCGGGGTCGTCTGAAAATACTGTCGCGCCTTCCATCTCGCCTTGTTTGAGGCGCACACAGTTACCGTCTTTTAAGTCAATCGCAGGAATAATTAGCATGATATGAAGTTAAATAATTAAGGATTCCATTTTGTAAAATTGTGTAACAACTGCAAGCCAGCGGTATGGCTTTTTTCAGGATGAAACTGCACCGCAAATAAGTTTTCTTGCGCCACCGCACACACAAAAGGCTGCGGATAATCGCTGGTCGCTTGTATCAAGCTCGCATCGTCGGGCTGCACAAAATAACTGTGTACATAATAAAAGCGTGCGTCTTGTGCGATACCCTTCCACAGTGCGTGTTCTGGGTGAGTTTGATGAACTTGATTCCAACCCATATGTGGCACTTTGAGACGATTACCTTGCGCATCTTGCACACCATGCGCGAAACGCGACACACGGCCTGCCAACAATCCCAAACCCGCCACATCGCCTTCTGCACTATGCTCAAACAGCATTTGCAGCCCGATACAAATACCGAGAAAAGGCTTGCTGCGTGCGGCTTGCAACACTGCCTCGCGCAAGTTGCGACTATCCAGCTCACGCATACAATCGGGCATCGCGCCCTGCCCTGGAAACACCACGCGCACGGCGTTGGCAATTACGCTAGCGTCACTGGTCACAACAACATCGGCATCGGGTGCAACATGGCGCAAGGCTTGTTCCACCGAGCGCAAATTACCCATGCCGTAATCAACCACTGCAATCATTTTTATAACGAACCCTTAGTTGAAGGCATCATGCCCGCCATACGCGGATCGTGTTCCAACGCCATACGCAGGGCGCGACCGAAGGCTTTGAAAATTGTTTCGGCTTGGTGATGCGCATTTTTGCCCGCGAGGTTGTCAATGTGCAACGTCACCAGCGCGTGATTGGTGAAGCCTTGGAAAAACTCATGAAATAAATCCACATCAAAATTACCGATACTGCCGCGCACAAATGCGCAATTAAATTCCAAACCCGGACGACCCGACAAGTCCAACACCACGCGCGACAAGGCCTCATCAAGCGGAACATAAGCGTGACCGTAACGACGCAGCCCTTTCTTGTCGCCGACTGCCTGATTAAACGCTTGCCCCAGCGTGATACCGATGTCTTCCACGGTGTGATGCGCGTCGATATGCAAATCGCCTTTTGCCACGATGTCAAAATCAAGCAAGCCGTGGCGCGCAATTTGGTCGAGCATGTGATCGAGAAATGGCAAGCCCGTATCAAACTTAGCCTTGCCCGTGCCATCCAAGTTGAGCGCGACACTGATTTGGGTTTCTAAAGTATTTCGTGTGACGGTTGCACTACGCATAATTCTCTCCTGTGTGTGTGAGCTCGATTTATCTAGCTCACACCAGACTTACAAAATCTCTAGCCTTGCTGAATACATTCTTTGAAAGCCACTAAGAACCGCTCGTTTTCTGCTGGCGTACCGATGGTTACGCGCAGACAGTTTTCTAACATCGCATGAGCCCCGTGCAGGTTCTTAATCAACACGCCGCGCTGCTTTAAGCCGTCAAAAATTTCCTTGGCGCGCGCCACGCGTAGCAATAAAAAATTCGCCGAGCTAGCAAACACTTGCACGCCCGTGATGGCACTTAACTGCTGCGCCAAAATAGTACGGTCTTGTTTGATTTGTGCCGCTTGAGTGAGCAACACATCGTGATGTTCCAACAGCTTGGTCGCGACCAGTTGCGGCAAAACGCCGACATTATACGGTAAGCGCAGCTTATCGAGCTGCTCCAACCAACGCTTATCGCCGACCAAAAAACCTAAGCGCAAGCCCGCCATACCCAGCTTAGAAAAGGTGCGCATCACCAGCAAATTCGGATAGTCGGCGAGCTGTGGCACAAAGCTGTCTTCGGCAAACGCGTAATAGGCTTCATCGACCACCACCAAACCTTGCGCTGCGTGCAAAATTTGCTTGATGTCGGCGGCGGAAAAAGCATTGCCAGTCGGATTATTCGGGTACGCCAAGAAAATCAAAGCAGGTTGTTCGCGTTTAATCGTTGCCAACATTGCGCCCATATCCAGCGAAAAGTCTGCGGCGAGTGGCACGCCGACATAGCGCATCCCTAAAAATGTCGCAATCATTTTGTACATCACAAACGACGGCTCCACACTGAGCAAAGTGGCATTGGGTTGATTGACCGCCATCGCCAACAACTGAATCAACTCATCTGAACCATTGCCCAGCAACACTTCCATGTCATCGTTTAATTGCAGCAAGTCGCGAATTTTTTGGCGCAACGCTTGCGCACTTGGATCGGGATAACGATTGATTGCTGCATCGCTTACTGCCGCCGCAATTTCGGCGCGCAAAGCAGCGGGAACAAGATAGGGATTTTCCATCGCATCGAGCTTGACCATGCCCGCGCTGGCAGGGACATGGTAAGCATTTAACGCCAAAATTTCGGGGCGGATAAGCTGGTTGATTAAGGCAGGAATCGACGACATAAACAGAACGGGAGCAGCGTTAAAAAGGCTGCGCAGCTTACCACAGCAGTATTTTTTGTTAAGCCATCTCGCCGAACAGACCGTGCTGCAAATTATAAAATTGCGATGAGTTTCCTAAGCGCGCCAATTCCTGCAATAATCCGCCGCTGATTTTTTGAGAGAGTGTGTGAAATGTTAAGTCAAGATGATTTGAAACGCGCGGTGGCGCAGGCTGCCATCGCTTATGTGCCGAATGATTGCATCGTCGGTGTGGGTACGGGTTCGACTGCCAATATGTTTATTGATGAATTGGCGAAAATTAAAAATAAAATTCGCGGCGCGGTGGCGAGTTCAGAGGCTTCGGCAAAACGCTTAGCTGCCCACGGTATTGAAGTTTTTAGCTTGAACGATGCGGGTGAAATGCCTGTGTATGTGGATGGTGCCGATGAAATTACGCGTCATTTGCATATGGTTAAAGGCGGCGGCGGGGCGTTGACACGCGAGAAAATTGTTGCGTCATGCAGCCAAAAATTTATCTGCTTGTGCGACTCGTCTAAATTGGTTGATGTGCTGGGCAAATTCCCGTTGCCGATTGAAGTGATTCCAATGGCGCGTAGCGGTGTAGCGCGTCAGCTCATCGCACTGGGCGGACAGCCAAAGTTGCGCGAAGGTTTCACTACCGATAATGGTAATATCATTTTAGATGTACACGGTTTGCAGATTATGAATCCCGTCGAGCTAGAGTCAGCGTTAGACCATATTGCAGGCGTTGTCACCAATGGTTTGTTTGCGCGGCGCGCGGCGGATGTGTTGTTGTTAGGCACACCAGAAGGTGTGAAAACTTACACTGTTTAATCTGTCGTCATTAAACTTTAATGTAGTTGTTGCATAGTGTTCGATTGTTTTAATTTAAGGAATGGCCATGCCGAATAACGATCATATTTCCAAGCAGTTTGACACCGAGCTCGAATCTATCCGTGCCAGCGTGTTGCAGATGGGCGGCTTGGTCGAAAGCCAAATTAAAAATGCTATTGAGTCGCTGATTAGCGGCGATGTGGCGTTGATGAATCGCGTCATTGCCGAAGACCATCGCGTCAATGCAATGGAAGTCAAAATCGACGAAGCGTGTAGTCAAATGATTGCGCGTCGCCAACCCACCGCAGGCGATTTACGTTTGATTATGACCGTGGTGAAAACGATTACCGATTTGGAGCGCATCGGTGATGAAGCGGAAAAAATCGCGCGTATGGCGAAGATGTTGTCGCAAAAAAACGTACTGGCTTTTCCGCGTTATCACGAAATTAAAAACGCTTCCGAAATCGCCGTGGACATGTTGCGTAAAGCCTTGGATGCCTTTGCCCGCTTAGATGTAATGATGGCGGCGCAAGTGGTGCGTCAAGACGATCAAGTCGATGAAGAGTTCCGTTCCATCATGCGTTATCTCATCACTTTTATGATGGAAGATCCGCGCACTATTTCGACTTCGTTGGAAATTTTATTCGTGGCAAAAGCCATTGAACGCATCGGCGATCACGCGCAAAACATGGCGGAATATGTGATTTATATGGTCAAAGGCCGCGATGTCCGTCACATCACCACCGACGAAATCGAACGCGAAGTTCAACAGTAATTCCCGTGCAATCCCATCCTCTTCTCGCCGCCGTCGATTTAGGCTCGAATAGCTTTCGGCTGCAAATCGCGCGCGTCGAAGGAGAGCAGCTCTACATGCAAGATGGGATGCGCGAAGCGGTGCGTCTGGCGGCGGGCTTAACCGCCGATAATTATCTGGACGCTGCCGCGCAACAACGTGCGCTGACGGCCTTAGCGCGCTTCGCAGAACGCTTGCGCGGTATGCCGATTGAGGCGGTGCGCGCGGTCGGCACCAACTCCTTACGCGTGGCAAAAAACGCCGCCGAATTTATTCCTCAAGCTGAAAAAATTTTAGGCTTCCCCATTGAAGTGATTGCGGGGCGCGAGGAAGCGCGGCTGATTTATCAAGGCGTGGCGCATGGTTTGCCACCCGCTAGCGTGCCGCGTTTAGTGATAGATATCGGTGGCGGTTCGACCGAATTTATTATTGGCAGTGGTCTTACGCCGATTAAATTGGAAAGCCTATACATGGGCTGCGTCAGTTTTAGTGCGCGCTTTTTTGCCCACGGCAAAATCACCAAAGCTGCGCTACACGAAGCGGAGCTTGCCGCGCGTAGCGAGCTGCAAACTATCGTGAGTGCTTATCGCGGGCAATGGCAAGAAGCGTGGGGGTCATCAGGCACCGCAAAAATGCTCTGTGAAGTATTAGAGCAAAACGGTTACAGCGACAGCGGCATTACGCGTGCGGGATTAGAGAAATTACGCAGCCATATTTTGAAGATTGGCGATGTGCAAAAGCTGGAGCTGCATGGCTTAAAAGCTGATCGCCTCGCTGCATTTGCAGGTGGATTTGCCATTATGTACGCGGCATTTTGCGAGCTAGAAATTCAGCAGATGCAACCCGCACTTGGTGCGTTGCGTGAAGGTGTGCTGCATGATTTGTGGGGGCGTGCGCACAACGCCGATATGCGCGACATCACCGTGCAAAATTTTATGCGCCGCTATCAAGTCGATAGCAAACAAGCGCAGCGCGTTGGGCAGCTTGCGCAACTATTGGCCGAGCAATTTTTGGGCGATGACGAAGCCGAAGCATCGTTACAGTTTTTAAGCTGGATAACGCGTCTGCATGAAATAGGCACGCGTATCGCGCACAACGGTTATCACAAACACAGCGCGTACATTTTGGCGCATGCCGACATGCCAGGTTTCTCCAAGAAAGAACAGGCGCGCATGAGCTTGTTCGCACTTGCCCACCGTGGTGGGCTGGACAAGTGCAAAGGCTCGCTGACTGCACCGGCTGATTTATTGCTGCTGATGAGTTTACGTTTAGCCAGTTTGTTTTATCGTAATCGCAGTGACACCTTGCTGCCCGCCATCCGCGCCCAATTCACGGGTGCTAAATTTCATCTGGCGATTTCCAGTGACTGGCTAACGCAACATGCACTCACCCAAGCGGCTTTGCAAGAAGAAGCGCGGCAATGGAAAACGTTAGGCATCAGCCTACAAATCAGCCCAGCCGCGTAAACCATTACGCTTCTCGCAAAGTCAGACTAACTTATTGAATCCTGTGTTAAAATCTACATCGAAGTTGGCTAGACAGTCGCCGCGTCCGTAAGGGCGGGGAGGAAAGTCCGGGCTCCACAGAGCAGAATGCCGGTTAATGGCCGGACACCGTGAGGTGATGGAAAGTGCCACAGAAAACATACCGCCGATGGCTAAATTTTTCCGCAAGGATTGGGTTTGGATCAGGTAAGGGCGAAATGGCGAGGTAAGAGCTCACCGCGCGAGTGGTAACACTCGTGGCAAGGTAAACCCCATTCGGAGCAAGATCAAATAGGCTGACTTTGGCGTGGCTCGCGTCGTCAGCGGGTAGATTGCTTGAGCGTCAGGTAACGAAACGCCTAGAGGAATGACTGTCCACGACAGAACCCGGCTTAACGGCTGACTTCACCTTAATGTTAAAAATAAAAAGCTCACCGAATTGGTGAGCTTTTTATTTTGCGGCATGTAAATTGTTTAAGCATGACGAAAGCAAAGTTGATATACGCAGTGTGGTACGCGAAATCAACGACACGTTGAAAGATGAAGAGATGCGGCAGATGGCGATTACGCTGCGTGCGAATCGCCATTCAGTCTAAACGAACTGACTGGGTTGATGTGATAACATCAGCGCATCATCTTTTGAAGGAGCTAGCGATGAGAACGACATTAGACATAGACGATGACCTGCTAACCGCCGCTAAAGAACTGGCGCGTCATCAAAATTTATCCGCAGGGCAAGTGGTGTCGGGCATGTTGCGCTTGGTGCTGACTGGGCAAGCCGAATTAAAGACGGGCAAAATTCGCGCATCGGGCGTAGCTGGATTTCATCCTTTGCCTAAAGGAAAAAGTGTCACAACCAACGATTTGGTCAATCGCTTGCGTGATGCGGAAGGCGTGTGATGCGCGCGCTACTCGATGTTAACGTACTGATTGCGTTGTTCGATAGCAATCATGTACACCATGGCTTGGTAAGCGACTGGTTAGGCGCGCATCTCAAGGCGGGCTGGGCTTCTTGCCCGATTACGCAAAATGGTTGCTTGCGTATTTTGTCGCAACCCAGCTACCCGAATGCCGTTCCTGCGGCGCAAATTGCGGAACGTTTGACAGCGGCGACGCAACATCCTGCGCATGAATTTTGGTCGGACTCGTTCAGCTTATTGAGTGACACAGTGGACTGGCAAAAAATTCTCAGCTCACGCCATTTGACCGATGTTTATTTACTCGCTCTCGCCACCCAACAAGGCGGACGATTTGTCACGCTAGATAGAGGTATTCCACTCGCTGCGATTGCTGGTGCGAAAGCAAAAAATTTGTTGGTGCTGGGCGGAAGCTAAAGTCACTAAAGGTGGAAATCAACAACTAAGCTTGTCTGCACTGCGCTGTTGGGCATTTGTAAATAACGTCCACTTAGATTGAATTGATTAAGTTGATAAGTGAGAAAAAACTCGCTCTGTAAGTAACCTTGCGACTGAAATAATTTATCTGAAATTAGAATGCCAATCTTTGTATTGCTAGAGCTATAACCGCTGACGGCAATGTTAGGCTTCATGTAAAGATTTACCGCACCAGCATTAGCTTGAATGCCCGCCGATGCTAGAGCTGTGAATGTGAAGTTTTCCTCCCCCCAGCTTTTCCCCATACCAAATTCAACTTCAGGCCGCGCTTGAGCTTGCAGATTCTCACGGTTAACCCCTGAATAAAAAGCCCAAGATAAATTTTGCCGCAATGTATTGCTTTTAGGAGATGAGGCGACTTTCAATAAATCTAACCGTTTTAATATCGCACTTTGCGATGCCAGTTGGGCTTGTAAAAATAATATTGAAGTTTCGGATTCTTGCAGCTCGTTTTGTTGTAAAGAATAAATGTTTCGTGATATTGCTGCGTATCCAAATAACAACCCTAACTGCCCCTTATTTTGAAAAGATCCAAGCGAAATTTGGCTGGCATCATTAACCAGTAACGGGTCTTTTAATAGCTTTGATTTTGGTGTCGGAATATATTCAAGTGCCTGAACATCAGAATAATTGTCGTACACCTTTTTTTGCCTACGGAAAGTATATTGATAATGTAAAGCGAGGACTTCTTTGACTGAGTTGGCGAACAGGTTATTAGGTTTTTCGTGTTGAGCAATAACATCTTCGACTGTAACTAACTCTTTCTTTGTGAGTCGCTCTAGGCTTTCCTCAGCTTGAAATAATGAGGGTGAAAGAATTACGCGCTGCTTAATTTGATTCTGGTATTGACGAACGACATCTATAGGTAAAACTGCATGTTGTGAGTTCAGGCTATGGTCTTCACTCAGAAAAGCCATATCAAGCAAGTCGGCAACATAAAAAGCGCAGTTTTCTTTTATGAAAAAATACTGAAAGCGCGCTTTGCGTAACTCAAAAAGATGCAGGGTAATCCGTGAAATCTCCTCCTTAGTCATATCCAGTTCGTAGATATACAAGGCGCGTTGTTCATTTATGTTGTATTCGTTTTGTTTTACGAAAAAAGGCTCTCGCATGTAAAAACCATCGTACTTGCCTGTCAGCCCACTGTAGGCATAGCGAAAAAAATTATCTGGTTTGGTTATGGCGGAGAAATGAATCGTATCAGCTAAAGGAAGCGGCGTATCTAAATTACGGAAAGCTAGCATGACATGTCCAAAGGCGGATGCTGGTACATCTGTAAACTCGGATATAAAAACGATGCTCAGCGTTTGATTTTGAAAGCTGTTAAGGAAGTTTTGTAATTCGGTGCAGCTCATTAAATCAAAGCTGGGAATAGCTTTTCCTTGAGACTTTAACCATTGATAACGAGCGGGGAAGTTACATGCAATTTGAGCCCCGTCACTCCCGTTAAGCAAACGTATTGTTTCTAGTTGCTCCGCCATCGCATCATTCGCCCCATTCGCATCCACAAAAAACTCTACCGAGTTCACGCGACTATGTTCGCCGTCAAAATGTAGCAGCTTGTTCCAGTAGTTATTTGCTTGATGTATATCGGCGGCTAATGATGTGCCAGATATGATTAAGCTCAATGTCAATACAAAAAATTTATTCATGCCTTCGCTTGCAACGCTTATTGTGTTTGGGCTGAAATTTGAATAATAAAAAACCCGCACAAAGCGGGATTTTTATTATTACTTAGGTGAGTCCTTAATGGCGGCTAGCTTGTTTAGACATTCAAACGGGCTGCTGCTGTCATTAAGGATTTGCACGCTTAGTAAACTGGCTTGTGAGCTTTGAATAAGCAAATAGTCTTCTAGCAACTTTTTGAATGACTCCATGAGTTCATGATTCTTTGTACTTTTAATAACATAAAACTTAGTCAGTACAAAAACCCTAATCTCATCGGACAAATGTTTATCTAGCCGACCATTATTACTTGCTCACTTGGCTGCATCTTCTTTCAGCAATTTGAAATAATAGGTGTTTGGCTCGTACTCATATGCAGCACCTGTTATCAAATCAGTCGTACTGAAATCCCAAAAAATATTCAGCAGCGCAACACCGTCATACTTTTTATCTAATGGCATCGTTTGTGTTCGGAAGCCGTCTTTTTTAACCATTACAGTGCTTTTTGAATTCTTCTTGACCTTCATTGACAAAGGGGTCACGCCAACAGATACACCATCTAAGAGAACTTGCGCACCATCTTGGTCACTGGTGAAAGTTAATACTTGGTCTGTTCCTTTCAGAACAGAAGCACAACCAGTAAGTGACAATACGACTAACGACAACAGCACTAATCTTGAAGATTTCATTATATTTTCCCTAATTAACTACTATTAAAAATAGGGCTGTAAGTAGCCCCAAATTTATCGAATTAACGATAAGTATCCCAACAAAAATACCGCGAAGATTATAACTTACTAATCATCAATTCTATTACAGCGCGCGCACTCTCACCGTCTTACCTTTGACTTTTCCCGCATTGAGTTTACGCACCGCTTCCGATGCGATATTTCTCGCCACGGCAACATAAGTGGAAAACTCGGTGACGTTGATTTTGCCGATTTGTTCGCGCGTGTAACCTGCGTCACCCGTGAGTGCGCCCAGCACGTCACCCGCGCGGATTTTTTCTTTGCGTCCGCCCAGAATTTGCAGCGTAACCATAGGCGCAATGAGCGGGGTGTCGTCGCTACTTTCCAGTTCGTTTAGCTCATGCCATTCGGGTTCGATGTGCATCATTTGCGCGATGGTGATAATGCGATGGCGGTCGGTAGGGCCGCATAAACTCAACGCCCAACCGTCTTGATCGGCGCGTCCAGTGCGACCAATGCGATGGATGTGAACTTCGGGGTCGGGCGTGACATCGACGTTGATAACGGCTTCGAGTTGGGTGATGTCCAGCCCGCGCGCGGCGACATCGGTTGCCACCAACACTGAGCAACTGCGATTGGCAAATTGAATCAGCACTTGGTCGCGTTCGCGTTGTTCCAAATCGCCATTCAGCGTCAGGGCTTTGATGCCTTGCGCGTGCAGGGCTTCAAGCAGTGAACGGCATTGCTGTTTGGTGTTGCAAAACGCCAGTGTGCTCACCGGGCGATAGTGCTTGAGCAAAATGGCGACGGCTTCTAAGCGTTGCTCGTTGTCGATCTTGTAAAAGCGTTGGCGGATTTTGCTTTCCTCATGCTGCTCCAGCAATTTTACTTCCTGCGGATTGTGCATAAATTGGCGTGCCAACCGCGCGATGCCGTCGGGATACGTCGCGGAAAACATCAAGGTCTGACGCGCTGCCGGACAACGCTTGGCAACGTAGGCGATGTCGTCATAAAAACCCATATCCAACATGCGATCGGCTTCATCTAACACCAGCGTATTGAGCGCGCTTAAATTCAGCGTGCCGCGTTCGATGTGATCCATCAAACGCCCCGGCGTACCGACGACGATATGCGCGCCGTGTTCCAAACTGGCGATTTGCGCGCGCATCACCGAGCCGCCGCACAAGGTCAAAATTTTGATGTTGTCCGCCGCGCGTGCCAGGCGACGCAACTCTTGCGTGACTTGGTCTGCAAGTTCGCGGGTGGGGCATAACACCATCGCTTGCACGCCAAAATGTTTGGGATTCAAACGCGTCAACAACGACAAGGCGAACGCGGCGGTTTTGCCGCTACCCGTTTTGGCTTGCGCGAGTAAATCGTTGCCTGCCAAAGTAATCGGCAAACTCGCGGCCTGTATCGGCGTCATCGTTAAATAGCCGAGCTGCTGCAAATTCGCCAACAGCGCAGGCGATAAAGGCAGTTGCGCAAAGGAATTATTTTCGCTGCTCATGGCTTAATCCTTGCGGCGCGCAGCGGCACGTTTGGCGGAAAAAGATTGGTATTTGGCGGGACGTTTACGCGGGTCTTCGACAGGTTTTGGTTTAGGCACCAGCATGTTTTTCGCGATGCTATTTTGCGCGGCGCGATGCGCCAAAGCAGCAGTGGAAAGCGCATCGTCGCTGACTTGTAGCGTGACGTGTTCGCCTTGCAAATGATATTCCGCCAGCAATTCTTTCAGCATATGGATGCGCTGTTCGATGGTGTCGCGCTTGCGCATCCCTTCCATCATTTGTTGCGCGTCGGCATTGAGCGTATAGCCGCCGTTCACTTCTAAAATCAAGCCATACGCAGACAAGCGCGCGAACGCGTCGGAGACTTTGGCGGGATTCGGAATCACGCCTTGCAACAAATCGGCCGCCGCGCAGATTTCAACTAAATCGGCGGGGCGACGCTTGGCGGCGAGAGATAAAGACATCAACAAAATGGCATCAGCATCGTGAACGGGGTACATAAAAACTTTCAAAAAATAGTGCGCATCGCGCGCGAGGGCGGCAGTGTAAAGGTTTCCACGCCAAGGAGACGCTGAATAATTGTCTGCGCGGGCAAATCGCCGCGTCGCGCGGTACTCGCAACCTTCGCCTATCTAGGTGATATGTCTCGGTTGATCCGTTCCGTGCTCCTTGCACTTTATCCCGCTCGACGAATTCTTCAGCGTCTCCTTAAACCCTTAGCACATTCCGTGCGCTGTTAGAATGCGCCTCCGCAATTTTTCACTTCCCTCATGTCAACCACGCTTAACCCCACTCACGAACGCCGTTTGCTGCTGACTCTCGCGGGCATTCAGTTCAGCCACATTCTCGACTTTATGATCATGATGCCGTTAGGTCCGATTTTAATTTCCAGCTTAGGCATCAGCACCCACCAATTCGGCTTGTTGGTCGCGTCGTATAGTTTTAGCGCGGCGTTTTCGGGCTTGCTGGGCGCGACCTTTGTCGATCGCTTCGAGCGCAAAAGTTTGCTGTTGTGGATGTTCGGCTTGTTCGGCGTGGCAACTTTAGCCTGCGCCTTCGCACCGAGTTTTGTAACCTTGCTGATTGCGCGCGCTTTGGCGGGCGCGTTCGGTGGGGTGATGGGTGCGATGGTGCAAACCATTATCGGCGACGTGATTCCATTTGAACGCCGCGCCGCCGCCAATGGCGTGGTGATGTCGGCGTTTTCGCTTTCCACCATTGCGGGCGTGCCGATTTCTTTATGGTTGGCGAACTGGCTGAACTGGCGCGCGCCGTTTGTGTTGGTCGCCTTGCTCACGGTGTTATTTGTATTGGTGGGGCGGCAGGTGCTGCCGACTTTACGTCATCACATCAGCGCGGAAAAACGCGCTCATCCGTTTGTGCCGATGTTTGAAGTATTGCGTGCTGCCAACCATCGTCGCGCTTTGCTCTTTTCCGCGCTGATTATTTTTTCGGGCTTCACGGTGATTCCGTATATCACCTTATTCGCGGTACACAATCTGGCGATTAGCCAAATGCAAATCCCGTTGATTTATTTGGCAGGCGGGGCGGCAACGCTGATAACGGCAAGGTTGATTGGACGTTACGCCGATGCGCGGGGCAAAGTGCAGGTGTATCGCGCCGTGGCACTTGCCGCCAGCGTGCCACTGCTGATTGTCACGCAAATCAGTGCCGCGCCATTGTGGTTATGGATGATTTACACCACGGTATTTTTCGTGCTGGTGTCAGGTCGCATGATTCCCGCCATGGCGATTATTACCTCCGCCGCCGAGCCGAAATTACGCGGCACGTTTATGTCGTTGAATGCCACGGTGCAATCGTTAGCGATGGCACTCGCCAGCAGCTTGGCGGGCTTCATCATCACGCAAAGTCCCAGCGGTGAAATCATCCATTACGAAATTGTCGGCTATGTTGCACTGGCGGCAAATGCCTTGGCGATAGCGTTTGTGGCAAAAATCGTGATGCACCAAGCGCGTCCGCCCATCGTGGATGTCGCGTTGAAATAGTCCTACTCGCTAAATTTTCACTTGTGGCGCAGCGGCGTGAGCAAGTCTGACAGCCCGTTGTGATCCAGCTCTTGCATCAACGCTAACAACTGCCCGATTTCACCTTTGGGAAAGCCTTGGTTGGCGAACCAATTCAAATATCGGCCTGGTAAATCAGCGATTAAGTGTCCCTGATATTTGCCGAATGGCATGGTCGTAGTGACGAGTTTTTCTAGGTGCTGCGTGTTCATTTTTTTGCCTTAGCCGTTGCTGCCCATTGCGCCGTCAATACGCGCTCAGGGCGTGCTGCTGCTAGTCTGATGAGGTAAGCACACGTTGTTTTGTGGATGGTGATGCCGTGATGACCCGTGATGTAAGCGGTGATGTTGTCGTGCGCTTCAGGTTTGCAGCACAAAGCATTTTTAGTGAGCAAATTATTCACGCCGCCGACGCTAATTTGCGCGGCGGCAGTGCGCTGGCTCGCTACTTTTGCCACGGCTGCGGCGATGATAATTTTGTGCGGAAACGCGCTTTGCAAAGCGCGCGCTACACGTCGCGTGGTGAGCGTGCTGCGCCCTAGCGCGGCGAGCAAATCATCGAGCTGGTTGTAGCCTAATTGCTGCGCCAGCTTGTCTTGATTGAGCTCGGTGACCCCCCAGTGTTGCAGCTCTTTATCTAATAGCGCACGTCCTTGCGCGATGCTATCGGTAATGGTTTGCGCGTTAAACCAAGCGCGCACTTTGGCGCGTGCGCCCGTGCTGTGCAAAAAGCCGAGCTGCGGATTGAGCCAGTCGCGACTGGGCGCGCCGTGTTTAATGGTGAGAATTTCGACGCGCTGACCGTTCTGCAATTTAGTGTTGAGCGGTGCGATTTTCCCGTTAATTTTTGCGCCGCGCGTGCGGTGTCCTAAATCGGTATGCAAGCGATAGGCAAAATCCACTGGCGTGGCGTTGCAGGGCAAAGCAATCACTTTGCCTTGCGGGGTAAACACATAAACTTGCTCGCCAAAACTAGCGTTTTTGAATTGGGTATCGGGTTGTTTTACCAGCTCGGACTTCCATTCCAAAATCTGCCGCAGCCACACAATTTGCTCATCAAACTGACTGTCGGCCTGCTTGCCTTCTTTGTAACGCCAATGCGCCGCCACGCCCAGCTCAGAGGTTTGGTGCATCTCGTGAGTGCGAATTTGCACCTCCACCGCCAGCCCGCGCGCACCCCGCACAGCGGTGTGTATCGAGCGATAGTTGTTACTTTTTGGGCGCGCAATATAGTCGTCAAACTCACCTGCAATCGGTGTCCATAAGGCTTGCACCACACCCAATGCGGCATAACAATCGGACACGCTATCGAGCAAAATCCGCACCGCGCGCACGTCATACAGTTGCTCAAAATCCAAGCCTTTGCGCTGCATTTTATTGAGGATGCTGTAGATGTGTTTGGGGCGACCGGTGACTTCCGCGACGATATGCGCCTCGTGCAATTTTTTTTGTAACGTGGCGATAAAATCACGGATGTATTGCTCGCGCTCGATGCGTTTTTCGGCCAATAACAGCGCGACTTTTTTGTAACGTGCGGGCTGCAAATAACGCACCGACAAATCTTCCAATTCCCACTTGATTTGCCACACGCCGAGACGATTTGCCAGCGGCGCGAAAATACTTTGCGTCTCATGCGCAATGCGCTGCTGCTGCACCACAGTCGCACCCGATAAATGGCGCAAGGTGTCGGTGCGCAACGCCAATTTAATCAGCACCACGCGGATATCTTCGACCATCGCCAACACCAACTTACGCAGATTTTCTAGCTGCCCTACCTCGTGCATCGGCGCGCCTGTTTCATTAAATGCTGAAACCTGCTCCATACGCGCCAAGCCTTGCAGCAACAGACATACCGCGCTACCAAACTCGGCTTCAACGCGCTCAGCCCAGTCGGGAAGATAGCTAGGCACACTATGCAAAATGGCTGCGATGAGGGTATCCGCATCCATTTTTAAGCCGTGCAAAATGCTCGCCGCACCCAGTCCATGTTGTAGCACGGGCTCACCCGTCAGCTCGATTTGCTCGGCATACAACGGCTGCGCAAACGCTATCGCGCGGGCTATTGCTGCCATTTCGATAGGCGTAAAAACACCGCCGATTTGGCTAAGCAAAGCGGCGGTGTCGGAGGGTCTTGTTGAGTGTGCGTGTTGAATTGCAACCATGTCGCATTATTGCATCACTGACAAAAATTTTGCGCAAACAAAAAGGGCCGACATGGTTGTCAGCCCTTTTTTATCTTAGCTAAAAACTACGCTTGCTTATTGCCGAACAGCCCTGATAACGCGCTCATTGCTAATTTCGACATATCCGCACCGCCTTCTGGCACATGGCCATTTGGTGTTAAGTGGTCGATGAGTTGCGGCAACACACTCGATAACTGGCTGCCCATATCCGCAGTATGCAAACCAAACTTTGCCGCGATGTCTTGCAAGCCAGATGAGCTCATTGCACTTTGCAATTGCTCGGCAGACACTGGCAAATTTTTACCCGTGCTGACCCATGAAGCCACTTGTTCGCCTAAGCCGCCCTGAGTAAATTTTTCTACCAAACCTTGCAAGCCACCCACTTGTGGATCGTTGAGCATACTCATTACCGATGCCATCATATTGCCTTGCGCGCCGCCCGCCACTTTGCCCTGTACCGCGCCCAAAATACTGTCAAACAAACTCATGTTTTTTCTCCTGTAGATATTGAAATTAAAAAATCGAGCTTACAAAAAACGGCTCAGTTTTCACCGAGCCGTGCGCATCATACTGATTTTTAGCGTTGCAGTGAGTTTGTCCAGCTTAGTTTTTCGGTGCGAAGGTGAACGCGTCCGAATAAAAATTTTCGTTGAGCGCGCCGCGTTGAGCGGTGAAATCGGTATGTGCCGCTTCGACAACCACAGGTGCACCGCAAGCGTAAATATCGTGTTGTGAGAGGTCGGCATAATCTGCCATTACCGCGTGATGTACGAAGCCTGTGCGCCCCGTCCAAGCGTCTTCGGGCAACGCTTCCGACAACACCGGCGTAAATTTAATGCCTGCTTGCTCCCATTGTTTTGCCATGTCTAGCATGTACAAATCCGCTAATTTGCGCGCGCCCCAGTAGAAGTGCATGGGGCGTTTGATGCCGATGTAGAGCGCGTGTTCGATGATGGCTTTGATGGGCGCAAAGCCCGTGCCGCTGGCAACAAAGAGAATCGGCTGCGCAGAATCTTCGCGTAAAAAGAACGTCCCTAACGGACCTTTGAAACGCAAAATGTCGCGTTCTTTCATCACTTCAAAAACGTGCTTGGTGAATTCGCCACCGACAATGTTGCGGATATGCAGCTCTAAAAATTCGTCGTTGTGCGGCGCGTTTGCCAGCGAAAAGCTGCGTGGCTTGTGGTCTTTAATCAGGATGTCGATGTACTGCCCCGCCAAAAATTGCAGGCGTTCGTTAGCGGGTAATTTCAATTCCAACACCATCACATCGTCGGCGCGCTTGGTCATTTTTTGCACACGGCACGGCATGGTTTTAACGGGAATATCTTTTACTGCATTCACTTCGCGACATTCCAGCGTCAAATCGGACAGCGGTTTTGCGCAGCAAAATAACGTCATGCCAGCGGCTTGTTCGGCATCGGTGAGCGTGCTGTCTTGAAACTTGCCATGCGCCACCGAGCCTTGTAAAACCTTGCCTTTGCACGCGCCGCATACGCCGTCGCGACAGCTATACGGCAAGGTGTAACCGTGCTTGAGCGCGGCTTCTAAAATGGTTTCGTTGGATTCAGTCGGGAACTGATGGCCGCTAGGCGTGAGGGTAGTGGTGAATGACATAGGTGATTGAGCTGATTTCGCGAGGGCGCGGATTTTACCGCATAATTGCGAGCCTTTTATCTCGCATAAAAAATCTCCCATCATGCAAAGACTGTTAATTATTGGCTGCGGCGATGTCGCCTTGCGCACCATTCCGCTGCTCACCGCGCATTACCAAGTGTTCGCTTTAATTCGCAACCCTGCTCACGCGCAAACCTTGCGCAGCATGGGTGTGATGCCTGTGTTGGGTGACTTGGATACGCGCCACTCGCTGCAAAAACTGGCAGGACTTGCGGACATCGTGCTGCATTTCGCACCGCCACCTGTAAACCAAACGCCGCGACGATTGCCCCTTCGCCCTCTGGGAGAGGGTTGGGGTGAGGGAGGGCTTGCGGGGGAGAGTTGGAGAGGGGGAAGGGATACGGAAAATCGCGACACACGCACACAAAATTTACTCGCCGCTTTGGCGCGCGGACGCTTACCGACGCAGCTGATTTACATCAGCACCAGCGGCGTGTATGGCGATTGCGCGGGGGAGTGGGTGAGCGAAACCACACCGATTAACGCGACCAATCCGCGTGCCTTGCGGCGCGTCGATGCCGAGCAACAAGTGCGCGCTTGGGCGAGACGCAATCAGGTGCGCGCTAGCATTTTGCGTGTGCCAGGCATTTATGCGCATGACAGACTGCCCGTGGACAGATTGCGCGCGGGCACACCTGCGATTCGCCGCGAGGAAGACAGTTACAGCAACCACATTCACGCCGACGATTTGGCGCGCATCGCAATGGCGACCTTACGTTATGGCGCTGCCAATCGCGTCTATCACACCACCGACGATGACGAAATGAAAATGGGCGATTATTTCGATGCAGTTGCCGATGCGTATCACTTAGCTCGCCCGCCGCGTTTGCCGCGTACAGAGGTTAAAAATTTAGTCTCGCCTATGCTCTGGTCGTTTATGAATGAGTCGCGCCGCTTGAGTAATCAACGCATGAAACAGGAGTTGAAAATTCGCTTGCGCTACCCCATGTTGAGCGATGTCTTAGTCGGCAAACTTTAGGAGAGCAACATGACCATCCAACAATCACGTCGCGTCGAACAACTTATCACCGGTATCGCCACCTCGGACGGTGCGGGGGTAAAACTTACACGCGTGTTAACCGGAAAATTACAACGCCGCCTTGATCCGTTTTTGATGCTGGACGCGTTCGGCAGCGACAATCCTGACGATTACATTGCGGGTTTCCCCGACCATCCGCATCGCGGCTTTGAAACCATTACTTATATGCTGGCGGGACGGATGCGCCATCGCGATAGCGCGGGCAACGAAGGCTTATTGGGCGATGGTGGTGTGCAGTGGATGACCGCAGGGCGCGGCGTGATTCACTCCGAAATTCCCGAACAAAAAGACGGTGTGATGGAAGGCTTTCAGTTATGGCTGAATTTGCCGTCACAACGCAAACTATGTGAGCCTTGGTATCGCGATATTCCCAGCGCGGAAATCCCCGAATATGTGAGCGACAACGGCGTGAAAGTGCGGGTGATTGCGGGGATGAGTCATGGCGTAACGGGTGCGGTGTCGCGCGAAGTGACCGAGCCTCTATATTTGGATATTCATTTGCCAGCGGGCGCGACATTCACCACCGCAATTCCCAACACGCATAACGCCTTCGTCTATGTTTATCAAGGTGCGGCAAGCATTTTAGATACGCAAATTCCCGCGCAACGTATGGCGATTCTGCACAATGAGTTAAACGCGGACGGGCTAATTTTGCAGGCGCAAACCGACACGCGTTTAATTCTGGTGGCGGGCAAACCGCTGCACGAACCCATCGCGCAATACGGTCCGTTTGTGATGAACACCGAGCAAGAAATTCAAGACGCCATTAACGATTTTAGAAGCGGACGACTGGCTTAAGTAGGAGGTCGATTTATCGGGTGATAGCTGCATCTAAAAAAATATCGCTCGATAAATCGAGCTCCCACACAAGATTTTTAACCCGCCCTAAACCTCACAACAAGGAAAATAACATGACACTTTTTACCGCTACCACGCTAGGCAAATTGCCCTTAAAAAATCACATCGTGATGGCACCACTGACGCGTTCGCGCGCCACCAACAATGTGCCTAACGAACTGATGGTTGAGTATTACCGCCAACGCGCCAGCGCGGGACTCATCATTACCGAAGGCACATCACCGTCGCCGAACGGTTTGGGTTATGCGCGCATTCCGGGCATTTATTCCGCTGCGCAAATTCAAGGCTGGAAGCAAGTCACCGATGCGGTGCATCAAGCAGGTGGCAAAGTTTTCGTGCAACTGATGCATTGCGGACGCGTTAGCCAAGCCATCAACATGCCGAGCAACAGCGAAGTTTTAGCACCTTCAGAGGTGCAATTAGACGGCGAAATTTGGACGGATAGCGCGGCGATGCAAGCGTATTCCGTGCCGCGCGAGATGACCGAAGCCGACATCGCCACGGCTATCGCCGAATATGCGACTGCGTGTAAAAACGCCATTGCCGCAGGCTTTGATGGCGTGGAATTGCACGGGGCAAATGGTTATCTGATCGACCAGTTTTTCAACACGGCTACTAATCAGCGCACGGACCAATGGGGCGGCAAAATTGAGAATCGAATTCGCTTTGCGGTTGAAGTTGCCAAAGCTGCGGCCGCCGCCATCGGCGCGGACAAAATCGGTATGCGCATCTCGCCTTACGGCGCATTTAACGGCACTGTTGCCGATGCGGACATGGATGCGTTGTATGAAAGTTTAATCGTCGAATTAAACGCCATTGGCCTGACTTACATCCACGTGGTCGATCATCAAGCGATGGGCGCACCTGAAGTAAGCAAAACCTTGAAAGCCACACTGCGCAAGACTTTCAAGGGTGCATACATTATGTCGGGCGGTTACGATACGGCGCGCGCGAATGAAGATTTGGCAGCGAGTCATGGCGACTTGGTAGCGTTTGGTCGCCCCTTTATTTCCAATCCCGACCTAGTGCAAAAATTACAAAATGGCACAGCACTCACCGCCTATGATATGAGCACTTTTTATACGCCAGGTGAAACAGGCTATACCGATTATTAAGCGTTAATTGTTGGACGAAAAAAGCCTGCTGATGAAAGTCAGCAGGCTTTTTTATTGTTGCGATTAGCTGTTTACTTGCGATGCAATTGGTTCAATTGTTTGGCAATCACATCGTGGTTTAACCACAGCACAGGACCTGCTGGATTGGAGGTTTCATGGAACATCAAAGGGCCTGTGCCTTCCAGTACCAACGCACTTAATACATCTGTAACCAAGGCATCGCGGCTGGTGTGCATTTTGGTGATTTCATCGGACGTACCTATCATCACATCGGCAAGCTCAGCAGAATTTGGCATCGGCCAAGCGGCGAAATTTCTAAAGCCTTTCATCACTGCGCTTTCGTTGTAAGCGTCTATTTTTGCCAGTAAGTCTTCCAGTGTAAATTCGCTTTGCAATACCTCGCGACACGCTTGCCATTGCGCTTCTGCCCACGCGCCGCCGCCTTCTTTTTTCAATGCTTTCAGCAAAGGGAATAAAGACAATTCCACGCCGACAAAAATATCCGATGAGTTGGTGCGGATTTCTGGGCAGTTATACACGGTAGCTTTGATGCCATTTTTCCATGCGGCTTCTGCGATGGACTCCAATTTCATTTTGGCGATGCCTTGCGTATAGCTGGTGTAGGTCTGCCATTGGTATTGGTCGTCAATCAGAATTTCCGTGCCATGGTAGCCATACGCGCTGTAGCGCACTTGACCACCTGCATTTTCTAAACGTGCACGAATTGCCGCGCTGCCGTCGATTAAATGCTGGAAAGTGTTGGCGGTAACTTCGTCGAAGTTCATCAAAATCAGCTTGCCCAAATCGCTGCGCAACAAATCATTCGATGATTGGAAACGCTCGCCGCGACCTTTGTAAACGCGGTTGGCAATCGCCAAAAATACTTTCGCTTTAGGGATGCCGCCCGCCATGGTGTGCGCAAAAAACGCGCTGCTACCCGTGGGTATCATGCCGTCTAACTCGCTCATCACTTTTGCGACGGAGTCTTTGAAACGCTTAACCCCCACCTCGCGACATTTCTCGATATGCACGAAATCAAGTTTGCGTTCTTGCCAATCGCGTAAGTTGAAATCATTAACCAACTCGGTCGGAGTTGGCGTGTCGGCTGGCGCGTCCAAATCAAAGCCTGCCATCAGCGGCACGTTGATGATGCGCCCGCCCAAATTGGCTTCAGCAATCGCATGTTCCTCAGGGGTCAACGCGCGCAACGCGTTGTGTTCATCACGGCGACCGACGGTCACACCGACGATGGTCATGCCCGCTTTGCGCGCTTCGTTAATCAGCCCATTGGCGTAGCCGCGCCCAAACAATTCACCAAACAATACGAACACGTCGCCCTTCTTAAAAATGTTGGCGTGAGGTACGTCGCGTAAAGGGATGGGTGCTTGCATGGTGAGGACTCCTAGGTGAAAAAATAAGTTGGCGATTATGCCAAAGAGCGGTGACTGATGTTGACTAATTCTGCGAGTTTTGCTTTTGCTGCGCCGCTATTGATAACTTCGCGCGCTTTTACTACGCCGTCGTGCAAGCTGTTACTTAAGCCCGCCACATAAATTGCCGCGCCCGCATTCATCAACACGATGTCGCGCGCCGCACCCGCTTGATTGTCCAATACCGCGAGCAACATGGCTTGCGCTTCGTCAGCATTCGCCACGCGAATCTGGTCTTGCATAGCAATCGCCAAACCAAAATCGGCGGGCTGCACGGTGTATTCGCGAACGGTATTATTTTTTAGTTCGGCGATGTAAGTCACGCCGCTCAAAGTGATTTCGTCCATGCCGTCCGCGCCATGCACCACCAGCACATGCTGGCTGCCGAGCTGCTGCAACACCGCCGCCAGCTTGCCCGTCAGCTCACGCGCAAACACACCCATCACTTGGTTTTTCGCGCCTGCGGGATTGGTCAGCGGGCCCAGTAAATTAAACAGCGTACGCACGCCTAATTCGCGACGCACGGGTGCGGCATATTTCATCGCGCTGTGATGATTGGGCGCGAACATAAAGCCCACGCCAATTTGCGCCACGCAGACGGCGACTTGTGCGGGCGTGAGATTCACATTTACGCCGAGTTTTTCCAAAATATCCGCGCTGCCGCAGGTTGATGAAACCGAACGCCCGCCATGTTTAGCGACTTTTGCGCCCGCTGCCGCCGCGACAATCGCCGACGCAGTCGAAATGTTAAACGTCTGCGCGCCGTCGCCGCCCGTGCCGCACGTGTCGATTAAATGCGCGTCATCTTTGATTGCCACACGCGTGGACAATTCGCGCATCACGGTTGCCGCCGCCGCGATTTCGGTGACGCTTTCGCCCTTGCTGCGCAAAGCGATTAACACCGCCGCAGTTTGCACGGGCGTGAGCGCGCCGCTCATTAAATCCTGCATCAACGCCAACATATCGGCGTGCGCTAAATCGCGGCGGTCTAATAATTGCGTGAGAGTTAGAGCAAAATTCATCTGTATTTCCTTAAAAATTTGTCCGCAGATTAAGCAGATGAGATGGATTAAAAACCAAAAAATGCGGTTAAGAAATCTGCGTGAATCTGTGTAATCTGCGGATAAATTTTATCGTTTACCGTCCAAAAAATTCTTCAGCATGGCGTGACCATGCTCAGTCAAAATAGATTCGGGGTGGAACTGCACGCCATGCACGGCAAGGGTTTTGTGGCGCACGCCCATGATTTCGCCGTCGTCCGTCCAAGCAGTAATTTCCAAACAATCAGGCAACGATTCTTTTTCGATCACCAGCGAGTGATAGCGCGTCGCGGTGAAGGGATTGGGTAAGTCGGTGAACACACTGTTGCTGTGATGATGAATCAGCGAAGTCTTGCCGTGCATCAGCGTTTTGGCATGAATAATTTTGCCGCCAAACGCCTGACCAATACTTTGATGCCCCAGACACACCCCCAACAACGGAATTTTGCCCGCGAACTGCTTAATCGCCGCGACCGAAATGCCCGCCTCATTAGGCGTGCAAGGACCGGGCGAAATGACTAAGTGCGAGGGATTTAATTGCGCGATTTGCTCAACGCTAATTTCGTCGTTGCGATGTACCACCACCTCCGCGCCCAGCTCGGCGAAATACTGCACCAAGTTGTAAGTGAAAGAGTCGTAGTTGTCGATCATTAACAGCATTTTTTATTCCAATCTATTTGATGCAAAAACCTTAGAAGCGAACCGCTAAAATCTAGCCACAGAGAGCACAGAGTACACAGAAAATAAGCGGGTACATTTATGCCTGATTCACCTAGTGAAGTGAGCGGTTGTTCTCTGTGGCTAATAGTTTTTGATTCTATTTTCCCATCATGCTCAACGCTACCGCCTCGGCAATCTCAATACCATCCACCGCCGCCGATAAAATTCCGCCCGCATAACCCGCGCCTTCGCCAGTCGGATACAGACCGCGGGTATTGATACTTTGCATGTCATCCGCATTACGCTTGATGCGTATCGGCGACGAGGTGCGCGTCTCCACACCGGTCAATACCGCGTCTGCCATATCGAAGCCGTTAATCTGTTTGGCGAATTCTGGCAAAGCTTCGCGGATCGCGGCGATAGCGTAATCGGGCAGCGCACTGGCGAGGTCAGTGAGATGCACGCCGGGTGTGTAGGAGGGCAGCACTTTGCCGAATTTTGTCGAAGCGCGTCCGGCTAAAAAATCACCCACTAATTGCCCTGGCGCTTGATATGTCGCACCACCCAATTCATAAGCGCGCGATTCCCAGCAACGTTGAAATTCCATACCCGCTAGCGGGTCGCCGGGATAGTCCACTTCAGGCGTGATACCCACCACAATGCCTGCATTCGCGTTGCGTTCGTTGCGCGAATACTGGCTCATGCCGTTAGTCACCACGCGCCCGACCTCCGATGCGGCTGCCACCACCGTGCCACCGGGACACATGCAGAAGCTGTACACCGAGCGACCGTTGCTGGCGTGATACACCAGCTTGTAATCCGCCGCACCGAGCTGCGGATTGCCCGCATTCGCGCCCAAGCGCGCACGGTCGATGACGGTCTGCGGATGCTCAATGCGGAAGCCGATGGAGAAGGGTTTGGCCTCGATGAAAATACCGCGTTTATGGATCATCTCGAAGGTGTCGCGCGCGCTGTGACCGATAGCCAAGACGAGGTGATTCGTGGCGATGCGTTCACCGTTCGCCAGCACCACGCTACTTACTTGACCATCAATAATTTCAATGTCATCGACGCGACTTTCAAAACGTATCTCGCCGCCTAGAGATTGAATCGTGGCGCGCATTTTCTCTACCATACCGACCAGTTTGAAGGTGCCGATGTGCGGGTGACTCTCATACAAAATCTCGGCTGGCGCGCCCGCCTTGACGAACTCGTCCAGCACCTTGCGGCTCAAAAAACGCGAGTCTTTAATCTGGCTATACAGTTTTCCGTCCGAGAATGTACCTGCGCCGCCCTCGCCGAATTGCACGTTGGATTCGGGATTTAAGACCCCTTTCCGCCACAAGCCCCACGTGTCTTGGGTACGTTCGCGCACCGCCTTGCCTCGTTCCAGAATCAGCGGCCGAAAACCCATCTGCGCCAGCAACAAGCCGGCGAATAAACCAGCGGGGCCCATACCGATGACGACTGGACGCGCGGCTAAATCTTGCGGCGCGTGCGTGACAAAGTGATAGCTCGTGTCGGGGGCGATGCGTATGTGCTGGTTCGTGCCGATACGCGCCAAAATCGCCGCCTCATCGCGCACCGTCACATCCAAGGTGTAGCTATATAAAATGCAATTTTTCTTGCGCGCATCCACCCCGCGCTTATATACGACGTGGCCAATCAGCTCGTCAGCCGCGATGCCTAGCTTGGCTAAAATCGCGTTTTGCAATTCGCTCTCGCTATGCGCGATGGGCAGTTTTATTTCGGTTAGACGTAACATATTTATTTAACGATGCGCTTGCGCATCCAGACCCGCCAAAACCATTTCCGCTGCGCGCAGCACCGCACGCGCTTTGTTCTGCGTCTCCATCCATTCGCTATCGGCGACGGAGTCGGCGACGATGCCTGCACCCGCTTGCACATACAGAGTTTGATTTTTAATCACAGCGGTGCGCAACGCGATGGCAACATCCATGTCGCCATTAAAACCGAGATAACCGACCGCACCTGCGTAGATGCCGCGTTTGCTAGGTTCGAGTTCGTCGATGATTTCCATGGCGCGCACTTTCGCTGCGCCGCTCACAGTGCCAGCGGGGAAGGTGGCTTTGAGCACATCCATCGCGCTGAGATTTTCTTTTAGTTTTGCCTCGACATTGGAAACGATGTGCATGACGTGCGAGTAACGCTCGATGACCATTTTGTCGGTGAGTTTTACCGTGCCGTTTTGCGCTACTCGACCGATGTCGTTGCGACCCAAATCTATCAGCATCAAATGCTCAGCGAGTTCTTTGGGGTCGGCCAATAATTCCGCTGCTAACTCAATATCGTGCTGTGGATTTTTGCCGCGCGGACGCGTGCCTGCGATGGGTCGAACCGTGACCGTATCGCCTTCCACGCGCGCCAAAATTTCCGGCGACGAGCCGACTACATGATGGTCGCCCATGTCGTAATAAAACATATACGGCGAGGGGTTGATGCTGCGCAGCGCGCGATACAACGACAGCGGTTCGGCGGGGAAAGGCTGCGACATGCGTTGCGACAAAACCACTTGCATGATGTCGCCGTCAAAAATGTAGTGCTTGGCTTTTTCCACCGCCGCTTTGAATGCAGCTTCGCCGAATTCGGATTGCGCCGCGATGCGCGGTGCGGCAGGCGCAAACGGAATGTCCACGGGCAAGCGCAACAGGCTGATGAGTTCGCGCAAGCGTTCGCGCGCGATGGCATAGGCATCATCCTGCGCAGGGTCGGCATAGACGATGAAAGTCAGCTTGCCAGATAGGTTGTCGATGACCGCCAATTGCTCGGTGAGCATGAGCAAAATATCGGGCGTGTTAATCGCGTCGGGCTTGATCGTTTTGGCGAGGCGCGGCTCGATATAACGGATGGTGTCGTAGCCAAAATAGCCCGCCAATCCGCCCGTAAAACGCGGCAGCCCAGACAGCGGCGCGACCTTGAATTGAGCTTGATACGCTTCAATGAAGTCCAGCGGATTTTCAACTTGCTGCGTGGTGTCGCCAGCAGGTGTGGTCAGCGTGACAAACTTTTCGCGCACGGTGATACGCGTGTCGGCGGGCAAACCGATAAAAGAGTAACGCCCAAAGCGTTCACCGCCTTGCACAGATTCGAGCAAGTAAGAGAACGGTTGGTTAGCGAGTTTGAGATACAACGATAAGGGCGTGTCGAGATCGGCGAACGTTTCTGCGACTAAGGGAATGCGGTTATAACCTTGCGCGGCTAAAGCGTTGAATGCTGCTTCGGTGATAGGGTGCAACATGAAAAACCTCCGGTATTTTGTAGGGTGGGCAAGGTTTATTGCCCACCGATTCATTCAATAGCAACGTGGGCATTGAGACTTGCCCACCCTACGAATGCATCAACACCATCGCCAAATAAGGAGGTTGTTCGGTTTCATATTTAGATACGTTTCATCAAAGGCAATGCGGCAGCCAGATTGGCAATCACCGCATCCAAATCCAACGTCTCGACAGGTTCGCCGTGGTTGTAGCCGTAAGGCACGCAGAAGATTGGGCAACCTGCGGCGCGCGCCGCGACTGCGTCATTCAGTGAGTCACCAATCAACAATAAGTTTTCAATTGGCACACCAAAGAATTTCGCGGCATGCAGCAGCGGCATCGGATGCGGTTTCTTTTCAGGCAAAGTGTCGCCCGCCAAGACGATTTCAAAATACTTCGCCAGACCGATGCCTGCCAACAATGGCGTGGTGTATCGCTCAACTTTATTGGTGATGCAGCCTAAGCGATACCCTGCTGCTTTCATCGCATCTAAGCCTTCGATTACGCCATCAAACACTTTGCTATCGAGCAACAGTTCGGTGTAATGCTTCTCAAAAATCGGCAGCGCGTGATCATACAAAGCCGCGTCAGGCGTGGCGTGCATGTCGCCTGTCAGCGCGCGTTTTACCAACCAAGAAATACCGTTGCCGATATAGCTGGACAATAAAGTTTGCGAAACGGGCGCGTAATTCATGTCGCGCAACATACGGTTTGCTGCTTCAGAAAGCTGCGGCGCGGTGTGCAGCAAAGTACCGTCAAGGTCAATAACAATGGCGGCGACAGGGAGGGGACGTTGAGTGAATGACATTATTTTTTCACCTTAGCTAACTCAGCGCGCAACTCAGCGATGACGGTGTTGTAACGGTTTTTATCTTGAGTGTTGCGTTTGCTAAACACCGCCGAGCCTGCCACGAAGGTATCTACACCAGCTTCGGCCACTTCACGAATGTTGGCAGGGCCTACGCCGCCGTCGATTTCCAAGCGGCAAGTGTGACCGCCCGCGTCTATCATTTTGCGTACTTTGCGAGCCTTATCCAGCACATGCGGAATAAATTTTTGTCCACCAAAACCAGGGTTGACCGACATCAGCAACACCATGTCCAGCTTAGGCAGCGTGTATTCCAAAATTTCCAACGGTGTCGAAGGATTGAACACCAAACCCACCTTGCAACCGTTTTCTTTAATCAGACCAATAGTGCGGTCGATATGCTCAGACGCTTCTGGGTGAAAGGTGATGTAAGTCGCGCCCGCTTTGGCGAAATCAGGAATGATGCGATCCACTGGTTTAACCATCAAATGCACGTCAATCGCAGCAGTCACACCATGTTTGCGCAAGGCTTCGCAGACTAGGGGGCCGATAGTCAGATTCGGCACATAGTGATTGTCCATCACGTCGAAATGCACGATGTCCGCGCCAGACGCAATCACGTCATCGACTTCGTCACCGAGACGGGCAAAATTGGCTGAAAGAATAGAAGGGGCAATTTGGTACATGGCAGATTCCTCGTGAGTGCGTGAAAGATAGGCTAAAAATTTTGAGCGCGCATTCTAACCGAAGTGAGGATTGTGCCAAGCGGATGATGCGGAAAGTGGCGAGTGAAAAAAACTGTGTATCGCTGCGCACCTTGACGACTCCTCTCACCTATCGCGTATTTATTCAGTGCTGGGTGAGCAGGAAAAACTCATTTACCGAAAGCACGATGGGTATCAGATACGCTCAACCCATCCTACCGCGCTAAAAATTAACGGCTTCTATCAAGAAACAGCCTATCTAAGGCAGCCTGTGCCGCTTCGGAGCGGGTATAAAGCCCCATTGATTTTTTGAGTTCAAAATCTATCAAAGCTGACGACTTAGTAAAATCCCCCAAACAGGCACCGCGCAACCTTTTTTCAGCGGCACAGACGGAACCTTGACGCTGATTAAACCCATCTTGATTTAAGCCCGAGCTGCCAGGCTTTGCACGCCCTGTAGGAATCGGTTTATCTTGAATAATCGATGATTTTCGCGAAGGAATCCGCAAAGGCGGATGTTTAACAACCGTAGCTGGAAACTTATAAAGCGACTTGGTTTTTTTCGGGGAAACGTAGAAAATCAACCAAGCCAACCACGCAGCAAAGAACGCCACACCGCAAACGACTAGAACGGACACTACCCACCTCGGACCAATTCAAATATTTTTACAATCATCACAACACTCATCGCGTAAAATCCGCGCCGCACTATAGCGACCCCGCTGTTATAAATCCACCTTCATCCACCGCTCAAATACCTCATCGTGTCCATAGAAGTCGAACGTTTTTTCTCCGAACAAAGCCCGCTCGCTACCGAAGTCGATAGCTTCCGTCCGCGCGCGCAACAGCGCGAAATGGCGTTGGCGGTGGCGGCGGCGATACGCGATAACTCGATACTGGTGGCGGAGGCGGGAACGGGGACGGGCAAGACCTTTGCTTACTTAGTGCCTGCGCTCATCAACGGTGGCAAGGTCATCATCTCGACTGGTACGAAGAATCTGCAAGACCAACTTTTTCAAAAAGATTTGCCACGTGTGCGCGACGCGCTCAAAGCGCCGGTGTCCATCGCGCTGCTCAAAGGTCGTTCCAACTATGTGTGTCATTACCATTTGGAACGGGCGTTGAGCGATGGTCGCTTCGCCACGCGCGAGGACATCAAGCATCTGGACAAGATAAAAAAATACGCGAAGGTCAGCGATTCCGGCGATAAAAGTTTTGTCAAAGACGTGCCGGAAAACGCGCCGATTTGGATGCACGTCACGTCCACGCGCGACAGTTGTCTCGGTCAGGAATGCCCCAACCACAAAGAATGCTTCGTGCTGAAGGCGCGCACCGAGGCAATGAAGGCGGACATTGTGGTGGTGAACCATCATCTGTTCTTTGCCGATGTGATGCTGCGCGACGAAGGCGTGGCGGAGTTGCTGCCTGCTTGCAACACGGTGATTTTCGACGAGGCGCATCAACTACCAGAGACTGCCAGTCTGTTCTTCGGCGAGAATATTTCCACCTCGCAATTACTCGACTTGACCATAGATGCGCGCATCGAGGCGATGACTTCAGCGAAAGATTTTGCACCGCTGCCCAAGGCGTGTGATGCGCTAGAAAAAGCCGCAAAAGACTTGCGCCTGGTGTTCAAAAAAGAAGGCCGTTTGCCCGCTACTGCCTTGGCTGATTTTGCCGAATGGCCAAAAGCGGCGAAACATTTGGGCGAGCAGCTCAAGCAACTATGCGACTTATTGGAGAAACAAGCGGAGCGCAGCGAAGGCTTGGAGAATTGCTGGCAGCGCGCGCAAGCGTTGGTGCTGCAATTCGGTAAGTGGCAAAGTGGCGAAGAGCCTGACCAAGTGCGCTGGCTGGAAATTTTCCATCACTCGCTGCAACTCAACACCACGCCGTTGTCCATCGCAGAAATTTTCGAGAAGCAAATCGGCGGCTCGCAACGCGCTTGGATATTCACTTCCGCGACGCTGGCGGTGAAACAAGATTTCTCGCATTACCAAACCGAGATGGGCTTGCTCAAAGCCACCACCGCGTATTGGGACAGCCCCTTCAACTACGCCGAGCAAAGCCTGTTGTATGTGCCGAGTAATCTGCCCGACCCGAACAGTTTCGAGTACACCGAAGCGGTGGTGCGCGCTGCCTTGCCGATGTTGGAAGCCAGCCAAGGACGCGCGTTTTTATTGTTCACTAGCTTGCGCGCCATGCAGCGCGCGCACGAGATTTTACTGGCGGAATTCGATAGGCGCAGCTGGAAATATCCGCTGCTGTTGCAAGGCGAGGGTTCGCGCAACGAATTGCTGGAACGCTTTCGTAGCTTAGGTAACGCGGTGCTGCTCGGCAGTCAATCTTTCTGGGAAGGCGTGGACGTAAGAGGCGACGCGCTGTCATTAGTCATCATCGACAAACTACCGTTCGCGCCACCCGACGATCCGGTACTCGCCGCGCGCATCGCGCAAATCTCCAAGCAGGGTCGCAACGCGTTTATGGAATATCAATTGCCGCGCACTATCATCACCTTGAAGCAAGGTGCGGGACGGTTAATACGCGACGAAAATGACCGAGGTGTACTGATGATCTGCGACCCGCGCCTCATCACTAAACCCTACGGCAAGCGCATCTGGCAAAGCCTACCGCCGATGAAACGCACGCGGGTCGAAGCGGAAGCCGTGGCGTTTTTTCATGCGCACGATGCCTATCAATAGCCGATTGGTACGAATTTTGAAATTAAAGTTGTGAGGACGGACAGGCTTCGCTATAATCGCGCCCTCAATTTTTTGGTAGAAGGTATTTTTTCCATGACAACAGTACGCGTAAAAGAAAATGAACCATTTGAAGTTGCAATGCGTCGCTTCAAACGTTCCGTCGAAAAAACAGGTCTGTTGACCGATTTGCGCGCTCGCGAATTTTACGAAAAGCCAACTGCTGAACGTAAACGTAAATTGGCTGCTGCCGTGAAGCGTCATTACAAACGCATCATCGGTCAGACCCTTCCTCCTAAGCTGTTTTAAGCTATTACGGAACTTGCGCCAGTCCATATTTAGGTATGGGCTGGCGTTTGCTTTATGACACTCAAAATTAAAATCTCTGATGATATGAAAGCCGCGATGCGCGCCAAAGAAACGGCGCGTTTAGGGGCGATTCGCCTATTGCTCGCTGCGATGAAGCAGCGCGAAGTGGACGAGCGTATCGAGCTGACTGATGCCGACATCATTGCCATCATCGACAAGATGAACAAGCAACGTCGCGATTCGATTACGCAATATGAAGCCGCTGGTCGTAGTGAGTTGGCCGATATTGAAAAATTCGAGATGAGCGTGTTGGCTGAGTACATGCCGCAACAACTGTCGGATGCCGAAATCGCGCAAGCGATCACCACCGCTATCAGCGCGTCGGGGGCGGCAAGCGCGCAAGACATGGGCAAAGTGATGGCGATTGTGAAACCACAATTAGCTGGTCGTGCTGACATGGGCAAAGTGTCGGCTCTTATCAAGGCGCAGCTCACCAAGTAATTTCTACGCTGAGTTTTCCCTCTCTATCTGGAAGGCGCGGCGGCGATGATTCCCAAAAGTTTTATTCAGGATTTGCTCAATCGCATCGACATTGTGGATGTGGTTGAACGCTATGTGCCGCTCAAAAAAGCAGGCGCAAATTTTTCTGCCTGTTGTCCGTTCCACAACGAAAAATCTCCCTCTTTTACGGTTAGTCAAACTAAGCAGTTTTATCATTGCTTCGGTTGTGGCGTACATGGCACGGCAATTAGTTTTGTCATGGAACATGCGGGCATGAGCTTCGTCGATGCCATCGAAGAGCTGGCGCGCGGCATCGGCTTGGACGTGCCGCACGAACGCAATGCGCAGGGTCAAATGCCCGAAAAAATCGCGCCCGATTTATATGAGGTGATGCAAGTCGCGGTGCGTTATTACCGCGAGCAACTCAAAGCCTCGCCGCGCGCCATTGATTATCTAAAAGGGCGCGGCTTGAGTGGCGAAATCGCAGCGAAATTTGCCATCGGTTATTCGCCCGAAGCCTGGCAAAGTTTGGCGAGTGCCTATCCCGATTACCAAGCTGAAACACTGGTGCAAACTGGCTTGGTGATTAGCAACGATGAAGGCAAACGCTACGATCGGTTTCGCGACCGCATCATGTTCCCCATCATCAACGTGCGCGGGCAATGTATCGGCTTCGGCGGGCGGGTTCTGGACAAAGGCGAACCCAAATATCTCAACTCGCCCGAAACGCCGTTGTTTGAAAAAGGTCACGAGTTGTACGGCTTGTTTCAAGCGCAAAAATCCATCCGTAATCGCCAGCAAGTGTTAGTCGTCGAAGGCTATATGGATGTAGTGGCTCTCGCGCAACACGGCGTGGATTACGCGGTTGCGACCTTAGGCACGGCAACCACGTCTTTCCATATCCAAAAGTTACTACGTCTTTCCGACCACATTATTTTCAGTTTTGACGGCGATAAAGCAGGGCAAAAAGCCGCTTGGCGCGCCCTCGAAAATGCCTTGCCCAGCTTGCAAGATGGCAAGCGCATCAGCTTTTTATTTTTACCCGCCGAGCACGATCCCGATAGTTTTATTCGTGAATTTGGTCAGGCTGAATTTGAGCTAAATGTTGCCGATGCCATGCCGCTCTCAACTTATCTGTTGCGTGAAATTAGCGCGGGACTGGATTTACGCCAAGCCGAAGGGCGCAACGAGTTGCTACAAAACGCCAAGCCGCTGCTTACCGCGATTACAGCACCGACAACAGCTTTGTTGCTGCGTAAAGAAGTCGCCGCATTGGCAGGGGTGAGTCAAGCCGAGCTAGAGAGTTTGTATGCGATTACGCCGGTGGCGCGTGCGCCGCGCGCCGCTTTGCAAAAGCCCAAGCGTGGTGCGGTGACTTCTAGCCAAATGCTGATGTTGCAATGTTTATTAGCTCAACCTGAGTTAGCGCAACAACTGCCTGCTCATCAGGGTGATGAGAGTGCCGAGGCGCAAGCTATACATGCGCTACTGACATTGTTGCAGGAGCATCGTTTTCAGCTCAGCAGTGCGGCTATCACGCAACTTTTGGCGGGCACCGCACACGCAAGAGTTATTACGCAAGCGCAAATTGACATGCTCGCTTGGGGCGATACATTTGATGTGGCAGCGGAGTTTGCGGGCTTGTTAAGCAAGTTTGCCCAGACCTCGCGCGACGCAGCATTCCATGCTTTGCAAGCTCGCGTGAGTTTTGGCGGCGTTAGCCAATTAAGTGATGCTGAACGTATGGAGTATTTGCAGTTACTACAGCGCAAATAACGGCGTACTACTCATATGCGCCGCTGCGAGCTACAGCGCTAAAATAAATTTCACCAGTTCTTTGATGTCGGCTTGTTTAGTTCCATCGTTATCATTTGCAAGCATCGGTGTGCTGCCCCACGCGCCTGCGCCGCCTTTAGAAACTTTGTTCATTAGCTTTGCCTCGACATCTTGCCCTTGGTATTTTTTCGCGACATCTCGCCAAGCAGGACCGACTATTTTTTTGTCGATAGCGTGACACGCGGTGCAATTATTTTTCTTGGCGAGCATGGGCATTTCTGTCGCAAGCACTGAACTGGTCAGGATTAAGCCAGCAGCAACAAGCAAACTCTTCATCATTGAATTCATAATTTCCTCTGGTGTTGTATAGATAAAAATGCAGGTTTAGTCATGCCATCAGTCCAGCAAGCAGCGATGCAATTATTTAGATAAACCTAAGATAAATTGAACCAATGCCTTGATGTCGTCGTACTTACGACCGCCTGGGTCATTGGCTGGCATGGGCATGTCGCCCCACACTCCCACGCCGCCTTTGGATACTTTGGCGATTAAGGGTTCTAAAACTTCAGGGTGACCACGGTATTTTAGAGATACCTCCAACCATGCCGGACCAATAATTTTTTTCTCAATGGCATGGCAGTCATTGCAACGATTTTTTTTCGCCAACTCGGGCATTTCAGTAGCTTGAGCCAACGGCACACTGAGCAATAAAGTTAAAGCGAGGCACAAATTTTTCATTATTTTCCCTGAGAGTAGCTCTTTTTAGTCTAAAAAAGAAATTGAATATACGCTATAAGTCCTTATTCATGCAAGGACTAAACCGTATAGCTATTTATTTTTATGCGCCTATTGATAGGCGTAAAAAAACTCCGCTTAAAGCGGAGTTTTTCTATTCGGCTCACGCGACAGAGCATGCCGCGCGCTTTAATTACATCATGCCGCCCATACCGCCCATGTCACCACCACCGCCACCTGCGGTAGCTTTGTCATCAGGCGTATCTGCAATCATGCACGCGGTGGTCAGCATCAGTCCTGCAATAGACGCTGCATTTTGCAAGGCAGTACGCGTCACTTTGGTTGGGTCAACTACACCCATTTCCAACATGTCGGCATACACGCCAGTCGCGGCGTTGTAACCAAAGTTACCTTTGCCTTCCAACACTTTGTTGATGACCACAGCCGCTTCTTCGCCTGCATTGAACACGATAGCGCGTAACGGAGCTTCCATCGCGCGCAATACAATCGTGATACCTGCGTCTTGGTCAGTGTTGTCGCCTTTAACTTTAGCAACCGCCACTTTGGCACGCAGCAACGCTACGCCGCCGCCAGGAACAATGCCTTCTTCAACTGCGGCACGAGTTGCGTGTAAAGCATCTTCCACGCGGTCTTTCTTTTCTTTCATTTCAACTTCAGTTGCCGCACCGACTTTAATCACTGCAACGCCGCCAGCCAATTTCGCTTTGCGTTCTTGCATTTTTTCTTTGTCGTAGTCGCTGGTTGACTCTGCTGCCAGTTTGTTGATGTGGCTGATACGCGCTTGGATTGCTTCGTCTTTGCCCGCGCCGTCGATGATGATAGTGTTGTCTTTGCCTACTTCGATGCGCTTTGCTTGACCTAAGTTTTCCAAAGTCACTTTTTCCAAAGTCAAACCGACTTCTTCAGCAATCACTGTACCGCCTGTCAAAATCGCGATGTCTTCCAACATGGCTTTACGACGGTCGCCGAAACCAGGTGCTTTAACCGCAACGGTTTTCAAGATGCCGCGAATGTTGTTGACCACCAAAGTTGCCAAGGCTTCGCCATCGACATCTTCAGCAACAATCAATAAAGGACGACCTGATTTAGCCACTTGTTCCAAAGTTGGCAGCAAATCACGAATGTTCGAGATTTTTTTGTCATGCAATAAGATGAACGGATTGTCCATCGACACCATTTGACGATCTTGGTTGTTGATGAAATACGGCGACAAGTAGCCGCGATCAAACTGCATACCTTCGACCACGTCCAACTCATTATCCAACGATTTACCGTCTTCTACCGTGATAACGCCGTCAAACTTGCCTGCTTTCAAAGAGTCTTTGCCTACGCGCTCCATCGCATCAGCGATGATTTTGCCGATAGCTGCGTCAGAGTTAGCTGAAATTGAAGCAACTTGAGCGATTTCTGTGGTGGTGGTGCAAGGTTTAGAGATTTTTTTCAGTTCTTCAACCGCAGCGATAACCGCTTTGTCGATACCGCGTTTCAAATCCATAGGATTCATGCCCGCAGTTACAAACTTCATGCCTTCCATCACGATGGCTTGTGCCAACACGGTCGCCGTGGTTGTGCCGTCGCCAGCTACATCAGAAGTCTTAGAAGCGACTTCTTTAACCATTTGTGCGCCCATGTTTTCGAACTTGTCTTTCAATTCGATTTCTTTAGCCACAGAAACGCCGTCTTTAGTGATATGCGGTGCGCCATATGAACGATCCAACACGACGTTGCGACCTTTAGGACCCAAAGTAACTTTAACTGCATCGGCCAAAATGTTTACGCCTGCCACCATTTTTACACGAGCTTGCTCGTGGAATTTTACGTCTTTAGCTGCCATGTTTAATTCTCCTAAATGTGTTGATAATTATGCTTCTACGATGCCGATAATGTCATCTTCGCGCATTGTCATGTATTCTTCACCGTCCATCTTAAAAGATTGACCAGCGTATTTGCCGAACAACACAGTGTCGCCCACTTTGACGTTCATTGCTTGCAATTTGCCGTCATCACCCATCTTACCGTTGCCAACTGCAACGATTTTGCCTTGATCAGGCTTTTCTGTAGCTGCGTCAGGAATGAAAATACCCGACGCGGTTTTACGTTCTTCTTCCATACGTTTAACAATCACGCGATCATGTAAAGGACGAACTTTCATTGTGTAGCTCCTAGGTTGGGGGTTAAAAAAAGGTTGTGGATTTTAGCACTCTCCATCAACGAGTGCCAAAGATTAGGGCAGAATGTCTAAATTACAAGAGCGGATTGCTAAATTAAGGAAGGGCTGGTATGGCAAAAGCAAAATCAATTTATTCCTGCACCGAATGCGGCGGGCAAACGCCTAAGTGGCAGGGGCAGTGTCCGCATTGCATGGAGTGGAACACGCTGATTGAATCGGTTGCGGAAGCCGTTACTGCGGGCGTTAAAAACCGCTACAGCGCGTTGGCGGCATCGGGCGGCGTGCAGTTGTTGTCGGAAGTTGAGGCGGCGGAAGTGCCGCGTACACCGACTGGCATCGCAGAGTTTGATCGCGTGTTGGGTGGCGGCTTGGTGTCGGGTGCGGTGGTGCTGATCGGCGGCGATCCGGGCATCGGTAAGTCCACGCTGTTGCTGCAAGTGTTGGCGCATCTGTCGCAACAAAAAAATACTTTGTATGTGAGTGGCGAAGAGTCCGCGCAGCAGATCGCGTTGCGCGCTAAACGGCTGTCGCTGGACGCGCGCAGTTTGCGTTTGCTGCCGGAAATTCAACTAGAAAAAATCCAAGCAACCATCGCTGCGAATAAGCCAGACGTGGTGGTGATTGATTCGATACAAACCGTGTATTCCGATCAGCTGACCTCCGCGCCGGGTTCGGTGGCGCAGGTGCGTGAGTGTGCGGCGCAACTGACGCGCATCGCCAAGAGTCAGAACATCACCATTATTTTGGTTGGTCACGTGACCAAAGAAGGCGCGCTCGCGGGGCCGCGCGTGCTGGAGCATATTGTCGATACGGTGTTGTATTTCGAGGGCGATACGCATTCCAGTTTTCGGTTGATACGCGCGTTCAAAAATCGCTTTGGCGCAGTCAACGAATTGGGCGTTTTTGCCATGACGGAAAAGGGTTTGCGCGAGGTGAGCAATCCCTCCGCGATGTTCCTTTCGCAACATGGGCAGCAAGTGGCGGGCTCGTGTGTGATGGTCACGCAGGAAGGCACGCGCCCGTTGCTGGTGGAGATACAAGCACTGCTCGATGAGGCGCATTCGCCCAATGTGAAACGCTTATCGCTAGGCTTGGAGCAGAATCGTCTGGCGATGTTGCTGGCGGTATTGCATCGTCATGCGGGCATCGCGTGCTATGACCAAGACGTGTTTATCAACGCGGTGGGCGGCGTGAAAATCACCGAACCGGGTGCGGATTTAGCGGTGATATTGGCGATGGTGTCGAGCTTGCGCAATCGACCTTTGCCTGAAAAATTAGTCGTGTTCGGCGAGGTGGGTCTGGCGGGTGAAGTGCGTCCCGTGCAGCGCGGTCAGGAACGTTTGCGCGAAGCGGCAAAATTAGGCTTTACGCACGCGATTATTCCTAAAGCCAACGCGCCTAAACACCCGATAGAAGGGATGGAAATCATCGCGGTGGATAGAGTGGAGCAGGCGGTGGAACGGTTCCGCTAATCGCCTTTATCGCAATTTGTGGGAGCGCAATTCATTGCGCGATTTCAGTGAGTCATCGCGCAATAAATTGCGCTCCCGCATTAGTGTGTTACACGGGGATGGCGGTGACAAACAGTTGGCTTAAATCTTTAGCACTGCGCAGCCGTTCGCATCGCATTTCAGCGCGTTACCTTCAACCCCCCAATCCCCCAACACCCAACGCACGCAGGTTTTGCCATCGCCCCGATGTTCGTGACGATTGGGGCGATGGGTGTGGCCGTGGATGAGTTGCGGGTAGTGATAGTCGCGCAGTATGGCCGCAACGGCATCGCCATTCACATCCATAATCGCCATGCTTTTGTGCTGCTTTTCTTGGCTGCTGTGAGTGCGAATTCGTTGGATGTAGGCTTTACGCGCCGCGAGCGGTTGCGCCAAAAACTGGCTTTGAAATGCCGCGCTATGCACCTGTGCCCGAAACTTTTGATACTCAATATCGTCGGTGCAAAGTGTGTCGCCGTGACTGAGCAGCGTAGGCGTGCCGTATAAATCTATCAGTGTCGGTTCAGCTATCAGCTTGGCGTGACAAGCGGCGGCAAGTGCCGCGCCCATCAGCAAATCGCGGTTGCCATGCAGAATAAAAACTTGTGTTTGAGACGTGCTTAACCCGCGCAACAAACTGATAACTTCGGCATGAAACGGGTCGTCACTATCGTCGTCGCCCGCCCAGTATTCAAACAGGTCGCCGAGGATATAAAGCCGCTCAGCATGCGGCGCAAACGCACTGATAAAACGTCGAAATGCCGCCATGCTGTCAGCATGAGCGGCACTTAGATGTAAATCGGAAATGAAGAGAGTGTGGGGCATCTAGGATTCAGGATTTAAGGATGCGGGATTCAGTTAAAGCAGTGCATCGGTTTTGCCGAATCCTGCATCCTTGCTCCTGTATCCTATTTAACAACTTCTGCTTTGGCGATGATGACATCCTCAGTCGGCACGTCGCCGTGACCACCGCGATTCGCTGTTTTAACTTTGCCGATTGCATCGACGACATCCATACCTTCAGTCACTTTGCCGAATACGCAATAACCCCAGCCGTCTTGACCTGGATAATTCAGGAAATCGTTTTTACCGGTGTTGATGAAAAATTGAGTGGTGGCGGAATGTGGATCGCCAGTACGCGCCATCGCAATCGTGTACTTATCGTTTTTCAAGCCATTTGCTGCTTCGTTTTGAATCGGAGTTTTGGTGGCTTTTTGTTTCATGCTCGGCTCAAAGCCGCCGCCTTGAATCATAAAATTAGGAATCACGCGGTGAAAAATGGTGTTGCTGTACGCGCCGCTGTTCACGTAGTCGAGAAAGTTGGCGACGGTTTGTGGGGCTTTGGCGGCATCGAGTTGAATGGTGATGATGCCGTGATTGGTGTGAAGTTTGACCATGGTAGGTTTGCCTTTATCGAGTGAGTAAGAAAGAGGTGAAATGCTGCAAAGTAATAGGGTAAAAATGAGTGTGATGAGTTTTTTCATGCTGCCCCCTCAAAGAGTATTTTCCAATGATTGTTTTGCTTAATCCAATACTGCCGTTTGTGCATTTGGTTAGACAAATTGCTGCTGGCGTAGTCCTGTTCAAAATTTACCACCACCATGTCCGGCTGCTCAGGGTAAGTGAACATGCTGACATTGGAGACATTCACTTTTGCCCATTCCTTACCCGCATTCACCAGCGTTTTTTGCGCCGCCCACGCGCTGTAGTTTTGGCTGTCGCTGGCAAAGTCAGGCGAGTAATGCGCCAAATAAGCGCGCGTATTTAAGCTGCTCCAATCCTTGCGCCATTGCTCCATCGCGGCGCGTAGCTCATCGCGGTCATCGCTGTCATTCGCCGTGAGCGTTTCCATGTGATTGGTAATAATTACGGGCGTAATGCCGACTTGTAGATAGGGACGTAGTTTTTCTAAATTGTCATTCGACAACACCACGCAACCATTGCTGGCACGCGGCGGACGGCTGTAAGTGTCGCTTGGCGTGCCATGCAGCCAAATACCTTGTCCCGTGCGATTATTTTTCTTGTCCCATTCGTTCGGATAACTCAAGGGAAATGCGCCGCTGCCATACATATCGGCGAGCTGCGCTTTGGGTAAATCAGCCTTGACGAAATACACGCCGATAGGGGTGCGCTGATCGCCTTCCGCGCGCTTTTCTGTGCCGAGCTTGCCGATGGTGATGTAGTAATCGGCGAGATAGCGCGGCGCGCCATTTACGTTTTCATACACATACAACGTCGAGCGGCTGGTATCCACCACCAAAGCATATTTTTGTGCTGCATCGAGTTGCCAGACAAAACGCGGCGCAGTTTTTTGATTGGGTTGCGCTTGCATCCGTTGCAAGCGCGCGCGCGCTTCAGCGCGTAAATCGTCCAACTTGTCGCGTGGCGCATTTGCGCCGCTGCCGATATTACTCAGCGCGCCCGCGTGCGCCATCAACAAATCGCCTCGTATCAATTGCGCTAAACGAAAATTGGGATTGACGCGCAACACGCTATCGACTTCGTTAAGCGCGACATCTAAACGGTTGTTGCGGATGGCTTCGAGACTCTTGCCTAACCCAGCTTCGCTGGCGGCTAAGTCAGGCGCAGCAAGGGCTGCGTGAGAGAGCAGCGCGAGCAATAAAGTGGAGATTAAAGCGGTGCGCATGGTTACTTAGTGCGCTCTTCTTGGATTAACCAACGTCCATCCGCCTTCACTAACAGCAAAGTTTTATGGCTAGAGGTTTGCAAAGTATTGGCGTGATACGCCTGTCTAAAGTGCGCGCTGGCGTGATTGCTATCACTCACTTTAATTGATAGCTCGCTCAAAGAAACCTTGATGAACTTCGGCGCGGCGAGGCGTTCACGGCGGGTTTGTGCCCAGTCGCTATGGCTCGCGCCATCAGCAGGACGGAAATCATCGGCATACGCGGCTAAGTATTTCTTAGCATTTTGTGCCGACCAAGCAGTCGCCCAAGCGTGCACCGCCGCTTGAATGTCTTCTTCATCGTTCGCCGCAGTCGCTACCACCATAGGTTTGGCAGCGGGTTTGGCGGCGACAGGTGCAACGGCGGCGACAGGTGTAGGCGTGAGTGCAGCAGGCTTGGCAGCAACGGGTGCGGCGGCTACGACCACGGGTGCGGCAACCGCTTTGCTGGTAATTGCGCCGCTAGCGACGTTTTGATTGATGCTGGCTTTAGGGCGCGGCGTGCCTGAAAAAATATCTTGAATCATGGCTAATTTGGTTTGCGTACTCGCATTGCTTTTATCTAATTGCAGCGCGCGGTCGTAGGCTTGGCTCGCCATTTTGGCGTAGATGTCGCCTAAGTTTTCGTGTGCCGTTGCGTACGAAGGATGGGTGCGTATCGCCATTTCTAATGACTGTTTCGCCTTGTCGTATTGACCTTGTCCCGCATACAGCACGGCTAAGTTGTTATACGGCTCGGGCAGCTCTGGAAAGTCGGTGGTGAGTGATGAGAAAATTTTAATCGCATCGTTAGGCTTGCCTTGCTCGGTCAAAATCAAGCCTTTCAAAAAGCGACCTTGCGCATCTTTAGGCTTGGCGGCGAGATGGCTATCGACCTTGGCGAGTGCGGCGGCTTGCTGGCCTTGTTTGAATAGCTGATTAGCATCCGACAAGTCGTCGGCAACGGCAACGCTACAGATTAGGCTGCTGATTAACAGCGCGTAAATTGATTTGAACATGGTGAGTTCCTAAGAATTAAGGATGGCAACAGACTAAGGTGCGCCGTAAAAAGCGCGCGGATTCTACCAAATAATCGCCACTTATTTGTAGTTTATGATAATTGGTTTATCGGCAGCGACATTTTGAAGCAGGCTTTTCGGGTAAAATCCGCGCCCAATTTTTGCAACACCACTGACTGAGAACCCAGCATGAGCAGCGCGCCAACTAGCACTTCCCCCGCCTCCAATTTTATCCGCACCATCATCGACAACGACTTAGCGTCGGGCAAACACAGCGCGATTCAGACGCGTTTTCCGCCTGAGCCGAACGGCTATTTGCATGTCGGTCACGCGAAATCTATCTGCCTGAATTTTGGTTTGGCCGCCGACTATCACGGCCGATGTAATTTGCGTTTCGACGATACGAATCCCGAAAAAGAAAGCCAAGAATACGCGCTGTCTATTCAAGAAGACGTGCGTTGGTTGGGCTTTGCATGGAACGGCGAAGTGCGCTGGGCATCGGATTATTTCGAGGCTTTATATGCTTTCGCGGTTGAACTGATTCAAAAAGGTTTGGCGTATGTGGACGATTTAAGCCCTGAAAAAATGCGCGAATATCGCGGCACGCTGACGCAAGCGGGTAAAAATAGTCCGAGTCGCGATCGCACCGTGGCGGCTAATTTAGATTTGTTTACGCGCATGAAAGCGGGCGAATTTCCGGATGGCGCATTGGTGTTGCGCGCCAAAATCGACATGGCTTCGCCGAATATGAATCTGCGCGATCCTGCGATTTATCGCATTCGTCGCGCGCATCACATCCGCACTGGCGATAAGTGGTGCATCTACCCGATGTACGACTACACGCATTGCATTTCTGACGCGCTGGAAGGCATTACCCACTCGATTTGTACGCTCGAATTTGAAGACCATCGCCCTTTGTACGACTGGGTTTTGGACAACATCACCATTCCGTGTCATCCGCGCCAATACGAGTTTTCGCGCCTCGAATTGCATTACACCATCACCAGCAAACGCAAGCTGTTGCAACTGGTTAACGAGCAAAAAGTGACTGGCTGGGACGACCCACGTATGCCGACTATTTCTGGGATGCGCCGTCGTGGTTACACCGCCGCAGGGATACGCGAATTCGCTAAACGCGTGGGCGTGTCCAAGAGCGAAAATAGCGTGGATATGGCGATTATGGAAGGCGCAATCCGCGAAGATTTAGAGCTGCGCGCGCCGCGTGTCATGGCGATTATCAATCCGCTCAAAGTTACGATTACTAACTTTGATGGCGCGTTGACGCGTGAAGCCGACTTTCACCCTAATTTGCCCGAACTGGGCAAACGTGAAGTGGTGTTTGGCAGCGAACTTTTTATCGAAGCCGACGACTTCGCCGAAGTTCCGCCCGCAGGTTGGAAGCGTTTAACTTTGGGCGGCGAAATTCGCTTGCGCCATAGTTATGTGATGCGCTGCGACGAAGCAGTGAAAGACGCGGACGGCAAAATTATCGAACTCAAATGCAGTATCGACCACGCCACGCTGGGCAAAAATCCCGAAGGACGCAAAGTCAAAGGCGTGATTCACTTCTTGTCCCGCGCGCACGCTTTGCCCGCCGAAATGCGTTTGTACGATCGCCTGTTTACCGTGGCGCAACCTGACGCGGACAAAGACGGCGATTTTTGCAAATACCTGAACGCCGATTCCTTGCAAGTCGTACAAGGCTGGATCGAAGCCGCCGTCAAAGATGCCGCGCCTGAAACACACTATCAATTTGAACGATTAGGCTATTTCGTCACCGACCGCCGCGACCATCAAGCGGGCGACAAGCTGGTGTTCAATCGCACCGTGACGCTGAAAGATTCTTGGACTAAAGAACAGTCCTAACGACAAAATTTATCCGCAGATTGCACCGATTTACGCAGATTGAATCGGCGTAAATTTACCTAGTCTGCCGACACAACAGGTTTTCAAATGCTAAAAATCTATAACACTCTCACCCGCGATAAGCAGGACTTCAAGCCTATCGAAGCCAACAAAGTCCGTATGTATGTGTGCGGCATGACGGTGTACGACTATTGTCATCTCGGCCACGCGCGGGTGATGGTGGCGTTCGATATGGTGCAACGCTGGTTTAAGGCGAGCGGCTATGACGTTACGTATGTGCGCAATATCACTGACATTGACGACAAAATCATCAAGCGCGCGGCGGAAAATAAGGAGTCGATTCACGCGCTGACGCAGCGTTTTATCGACGCGATGCACGAAGATGCCGATGCGTTGGGCGTGCAGCGTCCTGACCATGAGCCGCGTGCGACGCAATATGTGCCGCAAATGTTGGCGATGATTGCGCAATTAGAAGCGAACGGGCTGGCGTATCAAGCTGCCGAGGGCGATGTGAATTACGCGGTGCGTAAGTTCGACGGTTATGGCAAGTTATCGGGTAAATCATTGGAGGATTTACGCGCGGGCGAGCGCGTGGAAGTCACCACCGACAAGCACGATCCGCTCGATTTTGTGTTGTGGAAACACGCTAAAGAACACGAAGCCGCCGAGGTGCAATGGGATTCAAAATGGGGTAAAGGTCGCCCCGGTTGGCATATCGAATGTTCCGCGATGGCGACCGATATTCTGGGCGAGCAGTTTGATATTCATGGCGGCGGCGCGGATTTGCAGTTTCCGCATCACGAAAATGAAATCGCGCAAAGTGAAGGCGCGCATTCGTGCCAATACGTTAATTACTGGATGCACAACGGCTTTATCAACGTCGATAAAGAAAAAATGTCCAAGAGCTTGGGCAATTTTTTTACCATCCGCGATGTGCTGAAAAAATATGATGCGGAAGTGGTGCGATTCTTTATTTTGCGCGCGCATTACCGCAGCCCGCTGAATTATTCCGACGCGCATTTGGATGATGCAAAAGGCGCGCTGACGCGGCTTTATACGGCGTTGAAAACCACTGTGGAAGGGGGAAGGGAGAAGGGGGAAGGGATAAATTGGAACACACCTTACGCCGCCCGTTTCAAAGCGGCGATGGACGATGATTTCAATACGCCCGAAGCGGTTGCGGTGTTGTTTGAATTGGCTAATGAAGTGAATCGCACTCAAGCTGTGGCCGCCGCCGCGCAACTCAAAACCTTGGCCGCGCTGCTGGGATTGTTGCAACGCGATGCGCAAGCGTTTTTGCAGGGCGATGCCAGTGCGGGTGGTTTGGATGATGCGGCAATTGAAGCGCAAATTGCCGCGCGTATCGCTGCGAAACAAGCCAAAAACTTCGCCGCCGCAGATGCGATTCGCAAAGAATTATTGGCGGCAGGAATTGTGTTGGAAGACAGCGCGGCGGGGACAACGTGGCGCCGCGCTTAAGGGAGTTTTCCCGCCGTAATCAGGCGGCTGACGAGTAGGTTGGGCGGTATCCACACCAGTAAATCATCAAAGGTTGGCGTGGTTTCGTGGCTGACAAAACTGTTAGTGGTGTTGGCATTTTCTAACTCATCGCCCGTCGCGCCTGTCAGTTGCACGCCTTGTTGTGTATAAGCCCCCAAGCCATTCTTGCCATGCGAGACCACGATAACAGGTAAGTTGGCGGCGATATTTGCCCCTGCTGCCGAGACTAGAATGTTGAGATTGGCTTGTGAGCATAATTTGAACGACACGCCTGTTGAGGTCGGACAGGCCGCTGCGGCGGCATCATTCGTTCCGTCCGCACCATCGGCAAACGCGCTGGTCACGCGGTAAGTAAAGCGTCGTCCCCACGCATCAGTTTCACTCACCCCTAAGGTCGCCCAAGGCAACACGCCACCGCTGGCTGTTAATGCGGTAATCGAGCTGCACACTAACGCCGCCCCCGCATTCGTGGTGGCTTCTACGCCTGTATTCAACGTGCCATCGGCGGGACAAGGCAAGCGATTATTCGCCACGGCAAAGCCCAATAATGCTTCACGAATTTCGGCTAATTGTTTGCGCGTCTCGGCGTTGCGCTGCTGCTCAATTTGTGCCGAAATAGTCGGCAGCAAGCCGCCTAATACGAGGGCGATAATCATCAGCACCATCGCCATTTCAATCAAAGTGAATCCTAATTTTTTACGCGCAGTTTTCATGGCAAGTTATTTACAGGTTTGTTGTCCGTCTAAGCACAGCACTAAATCATTGATTGTGCTAAAGCCAGCTTCGCTGGTGCGATTTGTGCTGAAGGTGTTGGCAGGATTAACTGCGGTATGGGCATTGCCGCCTTCTAAGTAGCTCGTCGGTGGATCGTTCAATATGGCGCGATTTTGCGGGTTAATAAGTTGGCGAGCGACTAACACCGTAGCGCGATACGAACCTTTGCCATTGATTTTGAGACAGTTGGGATTAGCGGCGTTCGGACATGCGTTCGGCGTAGCACTACCAGGCTTGTAATCTGCCGATATTTGATAAAACACTAAATTTCGCCAATCTGGCCAATACGCATCGCCCATTAAATCAGCGCAAGCGGGGATACTCGCCCAACTGCCCAGCATGGTGTTATCGACCGTGCCCGCACCTGTGCCGTTATTGAAATCGTTGAGTGCGCTTTGCAGCGCATTGAGCGCGTTAAGCAAAGTGGTCTTGTTGCTTGAGTTGCTCAAGGCATTGACGGCGGCGAGGGCGGCATCCAGCTTGGCTTGCACTTGTGCTGGGGTGTGTTGACCATTACTCAATTCCACCGCCCAATCACCCGCTGTATCAACAGGAATTCTGACACTAGGCACTAAATTGCGCAGTTGAATAACGGCATTACCTGCATTGCTGAGGCCTGCAATCAGACTCGCTTGTGAACCCGTTGCTGAGTTAATGGCGGTAACGGGTTGATTCGGTAAGCGACCAAACAACGTGCCTGGCGTGCTAATAAAAGCACTGGGATTGGTCGCTAGCAGATTAGCGGGCACTGGCCACGGATATTTATTATTTGAGCCAGCGGCATAACCATCCAAGCAGGCTTTCACTTCGCGCGCGATGCGTTGCTCGATAACGGGGAAAAGTTGTTCGTGAGTGAGGTAGATTGCCCCATCGTTAAAGGTATTGCTGGGCGTATTGATTTGATAATTATTGTTAAGCAAAGCCGCCGTGCTAGGCATGGCATTGCTGGCTTCCAAATAATTTTGTACGCATAAATTTTCGATTACGCTGACACCGTTGCATAGCAGGGTATTGCTTGAGGAACGGCTTTGCGCAGCAAGCGGTGCTCCCGCAGCAAAAATAATTGCAATCAATTGATTGGCAGTTTGGCTGCCCGTCAAATTCAAAGTGCCTAGCGTGTCGCTATGAATATGGCTGGAATTGTCATCGCGAAAATTGCGCGATACGGCATACCACAGGCGTTCACCCTGTCCATCACGCAAGTCACTAATTGCCAAAGTTTTCCAAGGTAAACGCCCGATGTAACTGGGGCATTCATTGCCGACTAATAAATCCGCAACCCCATCATTATTACTATCAGGACAGGGCAAGCTGCCCAATACCGAACCATCGTTAATCGCGCGCGCAATTAACGCCTCTTTCGCTTGTGCTAATGCTGTCGAGCTATCGTTTAGGCGCGCATTTTTGAGTGCGGATGAATTCAGTGAGCTGACTAACACCGCCGCAATGCCGACCACCATGATGAGCAGCATGACCATCAATGCCGCACCCTGTTGCTGTGATTTTAGGCGAGCGATGCGCATGATTTACCTCACGGGTTTAATGCTGATTTGCTGCCCTACTTTGACGTTCACGGGGGCGGCTTGACCCGGGACTGGCAGGGCAACGTGGTCGGGTGCGTCGCTATTGCCCATTTGTTGTGCTACGCCGTTAATCCAAGCGGTGCGCCGTCCGCCTTGTTGTTGCACGATGCCATTCACTTTAAGGGTGTTGCTATTGGCATTGCCTGTATTCGTTTGCAACTGCTCAAAGGCGAATTCGGCGCGTTGTTCGGGGGTGAAAAATAACCGTCCTAACTCGGCGGCAGATGCGCTGGTACTGACACTGAGGCCGAGGATGAAAAGATTGCGGGCAAAATTCTTCATGGCACGCTCCTATTTTGCAAGGTCAGCCAGCCGCCTTTGCATTCGGCTTTCACTCCCGCACCCGTTGGATTAGCGCGGGTGAGCGTGCAGCTATCGAGCTGATACCAGCCCGGTACTTGGCGGCGTAGCGCGTCAAAAAAATTGAGCAACTGCGCTTCGTGGAGCAATTCGATTTGCAATTTCATGTCGCTGAAATGCACCTCGAAATTACCCGCGTCGATAGCAGGTTGTGGGGTGATGGATTTTTGTGGTTCGATGCTGTAACTAAAGCTCGTTACTAAATTTTGTTGTTGCAATTTGGCTAGGCTTTCCAGCCAATCTAGGCGGGGTTCTACGCCGATGAGATGCGCTTGTTGCGCTTGTTGGTAAGGGCGCAAATAGGTGGCGATGTTGTCGCGCTGTTGCTGAATCTCGTTCAAATTGGATTGTGCGGCGCGCAGTTGTTGTTGCGCACGATGCCAAGTTTTCATGGCGCGGGCAGCATATTGCTCACTAAAGTAAATCAGCAGCACGCTGGCTATCAAGGCGAGACTGAGGGTGATGACGCTGCCTTGCATGAGCGTCCAATCACTTTTGCTGAGTTTCATAAGCGCGGTCTCCAAACTAAGGTGAGGGTAAAGCTCAAGCCTTGTGACGAGGATTTTTGCTGGTCGGATAAGTTGCTGCTAGGGCTGACATCTAAGGGCTTCGCCGTGATGGTGGTTTGATAGCCTTGTGTGATTAGGGCTTGTTGGAATTGCTCTAAATACTCAAGTGCGCTGCGATAGTTACCTGCGAAATTATTGAGTTGTCCTTTGAAGGTGAGTTCTTGCGCAGCGACATCCGCTTGGGTATTTTCACTGACGGCTGCGTTGGCGTTCATCTGCCAAGCGAGTTCATCGAGTTGAATGTTGTTAAAGCGATTCATCACTAAACTTAAGGGAATGAGAAAAGTTTGTGGCGCGCTGCTGCGGTGTTGTAGCTGCTGCAAGGCCAGCGTCCCTGCGCGTAAATCAGCCGGTGGAATGGCGGTGCTCGGCAGGGCTTGTTGCAGCTCACGCGTTTGCTGTTGCACTTGTTGGGTTTGTTGCTCAATTGAGGCAACCGCAGTTTCATCTGGGGTGTCTTGCCAGATGATGGATTGTGCAGCCCATAACAGACTGCCAATCAGCACAGCCGCTGCGCCCCAAAAGAATCCGCGCCGCAGTTGCCAGAGCGTATAAAAATGGGTGTGTTGTGCATTGCCATATTGGCTTTTGGGGCGCGTTAGGGAGAGCTGACGTAAAAATAATTGGCTGGCATCCGAATCAAGTAAACGCGTCGGCAAATGCAGTTGCTGAGCTAAGCTGGCAATATCCACAAACTCGTAGCGCATATCGTTACTGCGCGGTAAGCGTGTTTGCAGACCGATTAAATCATCGCTATGTGCCACGATGCTGACATCCAGCATTTGCCCTGCGGGCAACAAGCTCAAGCTTTTTAAGTATTGATAGGTGCGCGCCAGTTCCGCCTCAACAATTTCTTGGAAGGACAGTTCACGACTGACGGGGGTGAGGCGCGAAATTTGTAATTGATGATTTTTGAAATAGGTTTCGCGCAAGCCCGAAAATTTATTCCAAGTAATCAGCAGCAGATGGCTGGAGGGGTGGTCTTTAATCAGTGGCGTACTGACTTGTGGCACCGAATAAATGCCCGCCAAAGGGGTTTTGGCATGCCATAGCCCGTCCAACCAAGGGTTTAGCAGCGCGGGATTGGTGAGGGCTGAAAACAGCATATCAACATCACGTCGTCCGTCTGTCTGGCGTTGTAATACCGTGGCTTGATGAAAGGTCGTACCGCGATAAAATTGATCAAATTTACGCTGCACCAAAGCGGTGTGGCTTTTTCCCGTTAGATAAGGGATGGACTCTAAGCGAAAGTCCTCCTCAATGACATCAGCTAGTAAATAAGTCGGGCAGTGATGCGCTTTTAAGAAGGCGGCAAACTGCGCACGGTCATTGGCGGAGTCGGTAAATTCACGTTGCTCGGCAATTTTGTCGCCCACCATGTGTTGTGCGTGCAGGTGGTTGGCACTTAATAAAAGCAGCAGGCAGTTATTCATGGCAGTCCTTAGAATTTCACTTTGCCGATGATGTCGTAAATCGGCGACAGCACGGACAACATCACCCAACCCAACAGCGCGCCTAATACGATAGTCATGGTTGGCTCGATTAAAATTTGTACTTTTTTGATGGATTCTTTGACATCTCTATCGTAAAAATAACTGACATTGAGCAAGGCTTTGTCCAACGAGCCGGTAGTTTCGCCGACTTTTAGCATCCGAATCACCAGCGGCGGGAACATGCCCGTATTTTGGAAACTTTGCGTGAGGTTTTTACCCGCCTCGATTTCGCTGGCGACTTGTTCTAGCGAGCGTGCCACCGCGAGGTTGTTGACTACATCGCGCGCCGCCGCAATGCAATCGAGAATGCTGATGCCTGAGCCATACATCATGGCAAAGGTATTGGCGAAACGCGCCAAAATAATTTTGTGCAAAATGGGCCCGACTACCCACATTTTTAATTTGAATTGATCGAATTTGAAGCGCGCTTCCGCGCTGGATTTGAGTAAGGTTGTGCCGCCCACGAGACTCACGATAGGTACGATTAACAATACATACCAATAGTTGACGAAAAACCACGAGGTTGCCAGCAACATGCGCGTCTGAATGGGAATCTCTTGCCCCATGCTTTTGATGAAGCTGACCAGTTGCGGCACTAAGTAAATCATTAAGAAAAACGTAATCGCGATGACGATAGAGCCGACAAAGGCTGGATACATCAAGATAGTTTTGGTGTGTGATGCCATTTCATCTTGCCATTTAATCGACTCGGTGATGAAGGCGAATACTTCGGGTAAACGTCCGCTGTCTTCACCCGCGCGAATTAAGCTAATGAAAATTTTATCGAAGGCATCGGGATGTTCTGCCATGGCTTGGGATAGTTTTTTACCGCCTTCAATCGCTTCAACGATGCCAGCGATAACCTCGCGAAAACGCGTCTCACCCATGGTGTCGCGTAAATCAGCTAAGCACTCCAAGAGCGGTACGCCAGCGCGAGTCAGTTGCTCTAAGTTAAAAAAGAAGGTGATGAGTTCGCTGCGTTTAACTTTTTTGCGCCCTAAACCGTGCGCACTATTGTCTTCACGCGCGTCAATTAAGTCCAGCCCACCACGCTTTAAGCGCATTTCTAAGTCGATGACATTGGCGGCATCTTGGGTGCCTTTAGTCGATTTTCCTTGCGCGTTAATGGCGCGATAAGAATACATGGGCATGTCAGCTCACCCTATCGCTTAAATCGACCACGCGACTGACTTCTGCTAGCGAGGTCAGGCCCTGTTGGATGCGGCGTATGCCGTCCATAGATAGCGGCTTAAAGCCTTTTGCCAAAGCGAGATCGCGAATTTGTCGGGTGCTGGCACGGCGCGACACTAAATCATCTAAGTCGTAATCCATTTTGAGCAACTCCATAATTGCCAAACGCCCTTTGTAACCTTGGTGGTTACAGGCATCGCAGCCTTGCGCGTGATACAAGGTGATGTCTTGATGCAGCGGAATGCTTAACAATTTGCGCTCACCTGCATCAGGGCTGTAAGGCATTTTGCATTCTTTGCATAGCACGCGCACTAGGCGTTGTGCGACGATGCCGATGATATTGCCCGCCATGATGTCAGGCAATATACCGATGTCGAGCAGACGCGGCACAGCACCTATCGCCGAATTGGTGTGCAAGGTTGAATACACTTGATGTCCCGTCATGGCGGCGCGAAATGCCATTTCAGCGGTGGGGTGGTCGCGAATCTCGCCGACCAAAATAATGTCGGGATCTTGACGCATCATGGAGCGTATCCCGCCCGCAAAATCTAGCTTGGCGGCCTCGTTAATTGAGGTCTGCCGTATCATGCTGAGCGGATATTCGACTGGATCCTCCAAGGTCATAATGTTTACGGATTCGGTATTGATGTGATTCAACACCGAATACAGCGTGGTGGTCTTACCACTCCCCGTTGGCCCCGTCACCAAAATGATGCCTTCGGGTTTGGCGATGATGGTTTTCAATGTATCGAGAGCTTCTTCGGAGAGCCCTGTTTCGGATAAAGGCACGATGCCTTTTTGCCTATCTAAAATACGCAGTACTAAGTTTTCGCCGTGCGTGGTGGGATGAGATGCAACCCGGAAATCAATCGGGCGACCCGACAAGCGCAGCGAAATCCGACCATCTTGTGGCGCACGCGTTTCAGCGATGTTCATGCCGCTCATCACCTTCATACGCACCACCATGGCGGGCCAAAAACTCTTATGTAAGCTACGCATTTGGCGCAACACGCCGTCAATGCGATAGCGGATGCGTAAGAAGCTGCTTTCTGGCTCGAAGTGAATATCGGACGCGCCGCGTTGCACCGCTTCGGTGAGCAGCGCGTCGATGAGTCGCACCACCGGTTGACTGAATTCGTTGACCCCCGATTGCAGGGTTTGGTACTCCATCTCGCCGGGTTCTATCTCGTGCAAAATCCCATCAATTGACAGCTCAAAGCCATAGTATTGGTCGATGGCGCGCAGAATGTCGGACTCGCTGGCAAGCTGGGTGATGAGCTGATATTCGTCTTTGAGCAAGGCGCGCAGTTGGTCGAGCGCGATGATGTTGTCGGGGTCGGACACCACCACTGTCAGTTGCCGCGCCGCTTTGTCCACTGACAGTGGCAAGAGTTGATAGCGGCGCGCAACTTCTTTAGGGATTAAGGCGAGTGCGACAGGGTCAATGATAATGGCGGATAAATCGACGCTTTCTTGGCCAAGATTCTCCGCCAACACGTCGCGTATGGTCGCTTCCGACAAAAACCCCAGCCGCACCAATAAGCGTCCCAGCGGTTGATGCGTATTGCCTTGCTCTTGCATGGCAAGGCGTAACTGATCTTCGCTGATAACACCTTTGGCGACCAACATCGCGCCGAGAGGTTGTTGTAGTTGGTTGTCTGACATGAACTCGCTTGTCCTTATTGTCCGCGTTTATTGATTGAGTTGTTGAGCGCGCTGCGCAATCTCATCGTGGTTAAAACCCGCGCGGTTGTTTGTATCGCGTGCGATGGCTTGTTGGTAATACTGCGCAGACAGTTTTTTTTGCCCTAAGCGTTCTAAACTCACCGCCAAGTTAAATGCCAATTCAGCATTACTAGGTTCTAATTTGTAAGCGTTGAAATAGGCTTGTTGCGCTTCGCTCCAGCGTGATTGATCGGCGTAGTAATTCGCCAGCGCGAAATGCAAGCTGGCGGCGTTAGGTTGTTCGTGTAGCAAAGTTTTCAAGCGACTTTCGCGATTGTCATCGGTGGTGAGTGCCGTCATGCCCGCATTAGCCACGGCATTGCGTGGGTCTTGCGCCAACACTTTGGCATAGTAGTTCGCTGCCACAGCGTCGGCGTGGTGATGTTGTGCAATCGCTGCCAAACCTAGTAGCGCATCGGTATTGTTAGGCTCTTTGGCAAGTACCGCTTGGTAATGCGGTTGTGCCAAATCAAAACTGCCTGCGCGATATTCTTGATACGCTTGATTGAGTAATTCATCTAAGCCATTGCTAGGCGTACTGGCGAACTTAGGCGCATTGCTGTGATTCGCGCGGTGCGGCGTTTTAGCTGGGCTGCTTACGGGGGCGGCGTGAGCGGTTGATACGGCAGATGCTGGCGGGGGGGGCGCGACCGGTGCAATGTCGGCGACCAAAACGGTGTGATCAACTACGGGTGCGGGTGCTATTGGTATCGCCGTCGCTGCGGCGGTAATCGGTGCGCTACGCACGGGCGCACGGTAGCGTGGCGGGGGCGAGGATATTTCATTCCATACATAGACCGCGCCGAGCGCGAACAACACCAAGGTCGCACCTAGGGCATATAGCAAACTTTTATGCACCCCGCCGCTATGAGTTTTTGCCACGGTTTTAGCATTGAATAAATTTTGCCCTGCGTTGCGTGCATTCGCGGTGCTTTCAGAGCTGGCATTGGCGGCATAAGGTGAAGGTGGTGCGGTGGAGTAGGGGCTAGGTTCTAGGCTCAATTCCAAATCCGCCGCTGCGCCGCCTTGCGATTTTTTTCGTGCATCTAATAGCAAGCTCATGATGTGCTCCTAGTTTTTGCCGTTGTTAGATTCTTGAAAGAATTTTTGGTCGGGCAAGTTGTCGCGGAATTCGCTGAAATCACCGTCTAGGCTGGGATTTTTAATCACTACGGGATGCAAGAAAATCACTAGTTCGGTCTTGCGCGTGGTGTCGCTAATGTTCTTGAATAAATTGCCGAGCAAGGGAATATCCATCAGCAAAGGGATGCCGCTAGTGGTTTTGCTAATTTCGTCTTCCATCAAGCCGCCCATCACTGCGACTTGGTCATTATTAATTTTGATGACGGACTCCATTTCACGCGTTTGCGTTTGCGGGATTTGGCTGACTACGCCTGCCAGTTTCAGCGTGGGGTTGGGGTCATCCACCATTTTGATAAAGCGCGTGATGGACGGGCGCACGTTTAATAGCACTGTATCGTGATCGCTAATTTGCGGCGTGATGCTCATCGACAGCCCGACGGGGATGGTGTTGGGCGTGGTAGTGTAAGTGGTGGTGGTGGTAGTTTGGTTGGAGGTGGTATCGGCTTTAATGGTGAAGTAAACGTAGTTTTCGACCACGCGCAACATGGCGGTTTGATTGTTCACCACACTGAGTTTTGGACTGGACAGTACTTTTACTTTACCAAACGTTTCCAGTAAGGACACGCTGCCTAACAAGCTGCCAAATTTTGAAGTGAGGTTGGTGTAATTGAGCACTAGCGTGGCGGGCGTAACGGTAGGTGAGGTGGGCATCACGGCCGTCCCTGCCTGCCCAAATGAAATCCCTTTGCCGCCCGCAGGAATAACCTTGCCCCAATTGATGCCCTGTTGATACGTATCGTTAAGTTCGACTTGCGCGACGGTCATTTCAATCAGCACTTCGCGATGCGCATTGGTCATCACGCGGCTAATGAATTCTTCGATTTTGGCGTGTTGTTTGGCAGTGGCGCGCACTGAAATAATGCCTGCTTCGGGATTGGCAATGACGGACGCTGCTTCGCGGAAGGTGCTGCGTTTGGTCACTGTCATGTCACCCTCTTCGACGCTAACCGGATTAGGGCTGTTCTCTACGCCGATTTTAGGGCTAGATTTTTTAGTCCCCGTCGGTAGTGGCGCGCCGGTACCTGTGCTGCTACTGGATTTAACTTGTTGCGTGGAGGTTTCGCTAGAGCCATCGGGCAAAATTTTGTCGGTCTCGCGCAATAAGTCGGTGAGGTTTTTGACCAAGGTGTCCCAGAAATGATTTTTAGAGGAATTTTTAATGGATAGTTGCGAATTATTCCCAGCTCCCGCTGCGCCACCCGCTCCGCCTCCAACTTGCGTGGCATTAGAAATGCCACCATCGGCATCGCGATTCATATTCACATAATCAATTTTGTAACTGTGCAAGTACGGCGAGTCAGGCATCACGGTGAGCGTGCCATTACTGAGTTCGTAACGCATTTCAACTTGTTTGGCGACGCGGTCAAGAATCTGCGGCAGGGTTTGGTTGATAGCGTTTAAGGTAACGTAACCTTCGATGCCACCGTGTACATCCAAATTCACTTTCGCATCGCGTGCCAAGGCAAACAAAATTTCTTGTGCGGGCACATTGGCAACCACCACGCTATAGGTCGCCGTCTTGGTAATCGGCTGGGGAGCGGGCAACACCACGCCGCCTTTGAGTGCTTGCGGGATATTTTTGTTGGCAGCGGGGGCATCAGCATCACGCTGCAAATGTTGTGTATTCGGCTGTATCGGCTTGGTGCCACAACTGGCGAGTAACAAACAGCTGAGCATGAGACTAATTTTAGGTGCGTGCAACATGGCGATTCTCCTTGGCGTGCGGCGGCTAACGCTAGCACCGCATTATTTTTGCGGCTTTATCTCGTCGGTGAAGTTAAGGCATAAATGCTGCTGCTAAAAGCTTTTTTGTAGCGTTCTGGTAATTCTGCGCGGGCAAGATTGGCAGCCGCACTGCTGGAATAGTTGCCATATAGAACACGCATACCTTGTTTGTGATTAAGTGTGGCCGGCAATAAATAAATTTGCTCTAAACAGCCTAACTGCTGGGCGCGCTGTAAAAAACCTTCTAAACGAGCTTCAATCACGCTGTCGTTGTAGAACAGCTGCAAGCTAAATTCGCCCTGATGCGCGCTTAACAGTTGCTGACCTGCGGCGAGTCGTTGCTCGAATAAGTTGCTGGCGATAGGTGTCATGGAGCTGGCGGCGAGGCTGTCAGTGTTCGCTGGCGCAGAGCTTGCAAGGGGTGCGCTGGCAACAACAGCAACAACGCTGCTCACGTTCAAAGGCTGCTCGATAGAGCTACTTGTTGTAACGCTGCTAATTGCTGCGGGACTAATGTTCGCGGCAGTGGCGACCGATAGGGGGGCGGGAGTCGGCCAAACTGCCACGGCTAGACCCGCCAGTATTGCGGCGCAGGCGGCTGCGGCGATTAACCAAGTTGGTGGAGTGCGTGAGGGGGGACTGACTTCGAGTTCACTATCGCGTAGCGCGGCTTGTACATGGCAAACTTCGATGTTGTGAGTGTCGGCGACAAAAGCGGCGAGTAAGGATTTATCCGCCAGGACATTGGCGCGGCGCATCAGTCCAGCCGACGCATCGGCGATTAGTTTGACAGCCTTTGCGGAAAAAATATTAGGTCCGTGATAGCCCGCTTTGCGCATTCTAAACATCAAATAATTTTCCAATATGTCGCGTGATAAAGGGTGCATATTGAAGTGATGCACGATGCGATCTTTTAATTGACGCATATTGGGTTGCTCTAATTTGGCATTCAATTCGGGCTGCCCAAATAGCACGATTTGTATCAGTTTGAAGCTACCAACTTGCAAGTTGTAAATGAGCCGTAATTCTTCCAAAGTATCTAGCGGCATAGCATGTGCTTCATCCACTAGCACCACCACACGCTTGCCTTCGCGGGCTTTTTTCTCCAATACATTTTGAATGTTTTGCAGGATGACCCCGACGCGTTCATGTTCGATATTGAGACCGAGTGCATCGGCGACGGCGTAGAGCATTTCTTCGCGTGACAAGCTGGGGTTGGCGAGATAAATGGGTTCGATATGCTTGGGCAGCTTTTCCAGCAACATGCGGCATAACATGGTCTTGCCGCTGCCCACTTCGCCACTCACTTTGACGATGCCTTCTACTTCGCTAATTGAATAGATGAGTGCGTCGAGGATGTCTTTGCGATTCGCGCCGTCGAAAAAGAACTCCGTCACAGGGGTAATTTTGAAAGGTTGTTCGTTGAGACCGAAATATTCTAAATACATGGCTAGTTTTCTATTCTCAATTTTTCATGTGCGTCCATGCGACTATAAAGCGTGGTGCGATTTATGCCTAGCAATTTTGCGGCTTCGCTGATGTTGCGTGACGTAAGCGTCAATGCGGTGTCGATGTACTGACTTTCTTGCGCGCGCAAGGCTTGATCTAAGTTGAAATCCCCCGCTTGCAACTGATTTTTTATGCTGCTACTCAGGCTGTGCTCCATCATCGCCGCGCTGGGGTCAAGCTCATCCTGGAGCTGTGCCGCGCTCACGGCGAGCGCAGGATATTTTGCGGTTAAACGAATCACAATGTTGCGTAGTTCACGAATGTTGCCAGGGAAGCTGTACTGTTCCCATACTGCGAGCGCGGCGGGGTGTAGTTCAAAGGGCATTTGTTTGATTTGTTGGCTATACAGTTGTCGAAAATGATGCAGCAGTAGCAGTTTGTCCGCGCCTAGTTCGCGCAAAGGTGGCGCGTTAATCGCAAACACATTTAAGCGATGGTAGAGGTCGGCACGAAACTCATTTGCTTTGATAGCCTCGCGTAGATTTCGATTGGTGGCGGCGATGATACGTGCGCTGCTGTGACGAGTCTGTGTTTCGCCTACGCGTTGATATTCGCCATTTTCTAATACGCGTAGCAAATTAGCTTGCAAGCTCAGCGGCAATTCACCGATTTCATCTAAAAACAAAGTACCGTTGGCGGCATCTGCAAAAAATCCTGATTGCGCACTAATCGCGCCTGTAAAAGCCCCTTTGCTGTGACCAAACAAAGTTGATTCCAAAAGATGCGGCGAAATGGCGGCGCAGTTTAAGGTTTTGTAAGGCGTGTTAATTGCGCTGCCTAGTTTTTGTAAAGCACTCGCGATAAGTTCTTTGCCACAACCGGATTCGCCTTCAATGAGCACAGGAAAAGGCATTGCAGCGTACATCACAATCTGGTTACGCAAGCCTTGTATAGCGGGGCTTTGCCCCACCAGCCCTAATAATTCATCGTCGCCTCTGGTCGGCGATTGTTCTGCTTGGCTGAGTGTGAGTGCGTCACTTAATTTTTGCTGAATAAGTTGTGGGGCGCAGGGCTTTGCGATGAAATCGATTGCGCCCAATGCTCTAGCGTGGCGCGCGTTGCTTTGCTCGTCTTGCCCCGATAAAGTAAAAATTTTGATGTGAGCGGAGTGAGCTAAAAGTTCAGCAATGAGTTGAAAGCCTTCGTCGGGGCGATGTGCTAACGGTGGCAAGCCTAAATCTATGAGCGCGAGTTGCGGTGGACTGGCTAATTCGCGCAATAGCGTAATTGCTGCGGGACGCGTTTCCGCTTGATAGACATTAAAGTGCGCGCTCAAAGCAATCGCCAAACCTTCGCGTATCAGCGGGTCGTCGTCAACAATGAGTAAGCTCGGAAGGGGCATGGGTGTGTGCGTAAAAGCTAAATAGTGCGTAGAGAATAACGACAAGCACCGCTTTGCTCAATAGCCGCGAATACCTAGTTATTTTTCGTACGGTGATGAAGCTTGAGATTGTTTGAGCGACTCGTATAGAATGCGCGCAGTTTATTTTTGGATATTTTATTTTGCCTACTACTCCATTAGTCGAAATCCGCGATCTCAATTTTGCTTATGAGCAACGCGCGATTTTGCAAGGTATCAACATGACCTTTCATCGTGGCAAGTCGATTGCCATCATGGGTTCTAGCGGTTGCGGCAAGACCACTTTGCTGCGTCACATCGGTGGCGTGCTCAAGCCTACTAAAGGCTATGTAAAGGTGGATGGCAAAATCATGCACGAATTGGCGCAAGGCGAGCTGTATGAGATGCGCCGCAAGATGGGCATGTTGTTTCAGTTTGGTGCGTTGTTTACCGATATGACGGTGTTCGATAATGTGGCATTTCAAATGCGCGAACATACTGACTTGCCTGAAGATTTAATTCATGATTTGGTGTTGATGAAGTTGCACGCGGTGGGCTTGCGCGGCACGCATAACCTGATGCCGTCAGAGCTGTCGGGTGGGATGGCGCGCCGTGTCGCTTTGGCGCGCACCGTGGCACTTGATCCCATGCTCATTATGTATGACGAGCCGTTTGCTGGGCTCGATCCGATTTCGCTGACTTTGGTGGGCGATTTGATACGTCGTTTGAATGACGCGCTGGGGGCGACCTCGGTCATTGTTACGCATGACGTGCAAGAGTCTTTGAAAATTGTCGATTACGTTTATTTTATGGCGGGCGGCGTGATTGTGGCGGAAGGTACACCCGATGAAATCCGCGCCTCGGACAAGGCATTTGTGCATCAATTTGTACATGGCGAAATGGATGGCCCTGTGCCGTTCCATTATCCAAGCGGTGATTACCGTCAAGATTTGAATTTACGAGCGTAACTATGGCAGCCATAAAAGTAATACGAAAAATTGGTCACCGCACCATCAATGCGGTGTGGCGTATCGGCTTGGCGAGTCGTTTTTTCGCCTTGACGCTGATGCACTCCGCCACCAGTTTCCGCCGCTTTAATTTAATCACTAAAGAGTTGTTTTCAACGGGTGTGATGTCGTTGATTATCATCATTGTGGCGGGTTTGTTCGTCGGTATGGTGTTGGGGCTGCAAGGCTATGAAACGCTCAAACGCTATGGCTCGGAATCAGCGTTAGGCGTGATGGTGGCGTTAGGGCTGGTGCGCGAATTAGGACCGGTGGTGGCGGCGTTGCTGTTTGCCAGTCGCGCAGGCTCGGCGATGACGGCGGAGATTGGTTTGATGAAAGCCACCGAGCAAATTGCTGCGATGGAATTGATGGCGGTGAATCCCATTGCGCGCATTGTTGCGCCGCGCTTTTGGGCGGGGGTGATTTCTATGCCGCTGCTTGCCGCGATGTTTAGTGCCGCAGGCATATTCGGCGGCTACTTTGTTGGCGTGATTCAAATCGGCGTGGACGAAGGTTCGTTCTGGTCGCAGATGCAAGCGGCGGTAGATTTCCGCCACGATATTTTGAACGGTGTATTAAAAAGTTTTGTGTTCGGTATTGCAGTCACGGTCATCGCCTTGTTTGAAGGCTTCGACGCGCAACCTACGGCTGAAGGTGTGTCTGGCGCGACCACGCGCACCGTCGTGACGGCTTCGCTGGCAATTTTGATGCTGGATTTTGTATTAACTGCAATGATGTTTGGAGGAAATTAAATGGAACGCACAACGGTAGATTTATGGGTAGGTATGTTTGTAGTGGGCGGCATTGCTGCCTTGGTGATGTTGGCAATGAAGGTGGGTAATTTATCCACTTACAATGTGGCAGAAACCTATCAGGTACAGGCTTATTTCAGCAATATCGGTGGCTTAAAACCTAAGGCTTCGATTAAAAGCGCGGGTGTGTTAGTAGGGCGCGTGACCGACATCAGTTTGGATGCTGAGCGTTATGAAGCCAAAGTGACTATGAGCGTGGATAAGCGTTATCAATTTCCCACCGATACATACGCCAACATTTTGACTTCTGGTTTATTAGGCGAGCAATACATCGGCCTGATTCCGGGTGGCGACGAGCAAATGCTTAAAGCGGGTGAGCAAATCAAGCACACGCAGTCGGCGGTGGTGATGGAAGAGCTGATTAGTAAATTTATTTATAGCAAGGCTGACGCGCCTACGCCTGCTAAATAACTGGAGAACAACATGAGCCGTTTAATTTTAGCCTTATTGGCGTTTAGTTTGAGCTGTACGGCAGCGCACGCCGAAATCGTCGCACCCGACGCGATGATTAAAGCCACCGTGGAAGAAGTCATCGCGATTGCCAAGCAAGATAAAGCCATACAAGCAGGCGATCAGGCGCGCGCTTTAGTGGTGGTAACCGAGAAAATTTTGCCGCATTTTGACTTTGCGCGCATGACGCAGTTGGCGGTGGGTAAGTATTGGCGCACGGCTAGTGCTGAGCAAAAACAAGCTTTGGCGCGTGAGTTTCAAGCCATGTTGCTACGCACTTATACCAAGGCTTTTACTGGCTATCAAAATCAAAGCGTCGAAGTGAAACCGCTGAAATTTGCCGCTGAAGATACCGATGTGACGGTGAAAACCTTGCTGACTAAGCCCGGCGCGCCGTCGGTAGCGATTAACTACGAGCTGCGCAAAGGCGCGAGTGATTGGAAGGTTTACGACTTGTCGATTGAAGGCGCGGGTTTGGTGTCGGCGTATCGCGGCACCTTTGCTAAAGAGATTGACGACGGCGGCATCGACGGTTTGATTAAAATGCTGAGCAGCAAAAATGCGTCGGGCGCAGCTAACAATAAAGCGGCAAGCAAGTGATTAGCATAGCGCAACAGACTATCACCTTGAGCGGTCATTTGACCATGCTGAATACGCCCGCGATATACACGCAAGGCTTGCAAGCACTCAGTGCTGGCGAGTGGCGAGTGGATTGCGCGCAGCTCGAATCGTCTGATTCATCGGCGGTGGCATTGTTACTTGCTTGGTTGCGTGCTGCGCAAGCAAAAAACTGCCAGTTGAGCGTGTCGGGCTTACCTAGCAGTTTGTTAAGTTTGGCGAGTTTATATGGCGTGGATGAGATGTTGCCTACGCAAGTGATTGCGTAAAACTGACCACGCTAAGTGCAGTATTTAAGTATGATGCGCGCCCTTATTTAGAGCTCGCATTTTTTGTTTGTACCGCCATCATTTCCAGTTAAAGCCATGAACGTCACTCCTGAAAGTATCCAAAGCAATATCGCGCAAAACATGGCGACCGAGCATTTAACTGTGGTCGGTGACGGTCAGCATTTTGAAGCAGTCGTGGTCAGTATCGCGTTCGAGGGTAAAACGCGTGTGCAACGCCACCAGTTGGTTTATCAAACATTGGGCGACCGAATGCGTGCAGAAATCCACGCATTGTCGATGAAAACTTTTACGCCGCAAGAGTGGCAGAGCCAAAAATAATCATGCAAAAATTAGCGATACAAGGCGGCATAAAGCTGCACGGCGAAGTGCGTATTTCGGGTGCAAAAAATGCGGCATTGCCCATTATGTGCGCCGCGCTATTGAGTGCCGATGAGCTGCGTTTAACTAATCTGCCCGACATGCATGATGTGGCGACCATGGCTGCGCTGTTGCAACAAATGGGTGTGCGCGTGGATAAAGTGGCGCAAGGCGCAACTTTTAATGCGGCTCATGTCAATAAGCTCGAAGCCCCCTACGAAATGGTCAAAACCATGCGCGCCGCGATTTTAGTGTTGGGGCCATTGTTGACTCGCTTTGGTGAGGCGCGCGTGTCTTTGCCGGGTGGCTGCGCGATTGGCTCTCGCCCTGTGGATCTGCATATCAAAGGCTTGCAGGCGATGGGCGCAGAAATTCATATTGAGCATGGTTACATTCATGCCACCGCAAAACGCTTGCAGGGTGCGCGCATTTGTTTTGATGTGGTCAGTGTGACTGGCACAGAAAACTTGATGATGGCAGCGACTTTGGCGAACGGCGTGACCACTTTAGAGAATGCGGCACGCGAACCAGAAGTGGTGGATTTGGCAAACTGCTTGCTTGCGATGGGGGCAAAAATTACGGGGGCGGGCAGCGATACCATCGTCATCGAAGGTGTGCAGAGTTTGCACGGTGCGCAATATCGTGTGATGCCGGATCGCATCGAAAGCGGTACATTTTTAGTGGCGGCTGCGGCAACCGGCGGCAAAATTACGCTCACTGAAGCGCGCGCCGACATTATGGAAAACGTGTTGGATAAATTGCGTGAAGCAGGTGCGCACATAACGGTGGATGGTTCGCGCATCACTTTAGAAATGACCTCTCGTCCCACTGCGGTCAGTTTGCGCACCGCGCCGTATCCGGCTTTCCCAACTGATATGCAAGCGCAATTTATGGCGTTGAACACCATTGCGGCAGGCAGCGCGGTAGTGGTCGAAACTATTTTTGAAAATCGCTTTATGCACGTGCAAGAGTTGCGTCGTTTAGGTGCGCAAATTGAAGTGGAAGGTAACACCGCCATCGTCACAGGTTGCGCGCAATTAGAAGGCGCAACCATCATGGCAACTGACTTGCGCGCCTCGGCCTGCTTGGTGATTGCGGGCCTGGTGGCACAGGGTGAAACGATAGTGGATCGCATCTATCATCTGGATCGCGGCTACGAACATATCGAAGCGAAACTGTCCGCACTCGGCGCGCAGATACGCCGTATCAAATAAAACTAGGCTAGCAAAAATGATCACAATCGCATTGTCCAAGGGACGCATTTTTGAAGAAACATTGCCGCTGCTCAATGCGGCGGGCATCACTGCGCTGGAAGACCCAGAATCTTCACGCAAACTGATCTTGCCGACCAATCGTCCCGATGTGCGTCTCATCATCGTGCGCGCCTCGGATGTGCCGACTTATGTGCAATATGGTGCAGCCGACATCGGCGTGGCGGGCAAGGATGTACTGCACGAGCATGGTGGTGCAGGGCTGTATCAACCGCTCGATCTGAACATCGCCAAGTGCCGCATGATGGTGGCGGTGCGTGACGATTTCGACTACGAGGCGGCGGTGCGGCAGGGCGCGCGGCTGCGCGTGGCAACCAAATATGTGCAGACCGCGCGCGAGCATTTCGCCGCCAAGGGCGTGCATGTCGATCTGATTAAGTTATACGGCTCTATGGAACTCGGTCCGCTGGTGGGACTGTCCGATGCCATTGTCGATTTGGTGAGTAGCGGCAATACCTTAAAGGCCAATCACCTTAAGGCGGTCGAGCATATCGCCGATATTTCATCGCGCCTAGTAGTCAATCAGGCTGCCCTTAAATTGAAACGAGCATTGATTCAACCCATGTTAGATGCTTTTGCTGGAGCGATAGCCAAATGAAAATTAGAAAACTATCCAGTCGTGATGCGAACTTTGCCAGCGATTTAACGAAATTATTAGCTTTTGAAGAAACTGCCGATGACGCGCTCGAAGCGGTTGTCGCCAGTGTGTTGAAAGATGTGCGTAAGCGTGGTGATGCGGCGGTGTTGGAATATACCGCTAAGTTTGATCGCTTGCCCCTAGCTAATGCGCAGGCGATGGAGTTGCCGCGTGATGAATTGCGTGCGGCCTTTGAAGGCTTGTCAGCCGAACAACGTGTGGCGTTGGAAGCGGCGGCACAGCGCGTGACGGAATATCACCAAAAGCAAATGCAAAGCTCTTGGAGCTACACGGATGCGGATGGAACTTTGTTAGGTCAGCAAGTCACGCCATTGGATCGCGTGGGTTTGTATGTGCCGGGCGGTAAGGCGGCGTATCCCTCGTCGGTGTTGATGAACGCGCTGCCCGCCAAAGTTGCGGGCGTTGCCGAGCTAATTATGGTTGTACCTACGCCCGATGGTGTGAAGAATCAATTGGTATTAGCGGCAGCATTTTTGTCTGGCGTGGATCGCGTGTTCACCATCGGTGGCGCGCAAGCCGTGGCGGCCTTGGCTTACGGCACCGCGACCATCCCTAAGGTGGATAAGATTGTCGGTCCTGGCAATGCCTATGTGGCATCAGCGAAGCGGCGCGTTTTCGGTGTGTGTGGTATCGACATGATTGCAGGGCCATCCGAAATTTTGGTGATTTGCGATGGCAAAACCAATCCCGATTGGATTGCGATGGATTTATTTTCGCAAGCCGAGCATGACGAGTTGGCGCAAGCCATTTTGTTGTCACCCGATGCGGCGTTTATTGACGCAGTAGCGGCGAGTGCGAATAAATTATTGGAACAAATGCCGCGCCGAGAAATTATCCAAACGGCATTAGAGAATCGTGGTGCACTGATACATGTTGCGGATTTGGATGAGGCTTGCGTCATCAGTAACCGCATCGCGCCTGAGCATTTGGAAATGTCGGTAGAAAATCCGCAGGATTATTTGCCCAAGTTAAAACATGCGGGCGCGATTTTCATGGGTAAATATACTTCCGAAGCTCTGGGTGATTATTGCGCAGGGCCAAATCATGTGTTGCCGACTTCTGGTACGGCGCGCTTTTCTTCGCCGTTGGGCGTGTACGACTTTCAGAAGCGCAGCAGTTTGATACAGGTTTCCGCAAAGGGAGCAAAAACGCTGGGTGCGATTGCGGCGACTTTAGCGTTTGGCGAAGGGCTGCAAGCACACGCGCAATCAGCATTATTTAGAACCGAATAAGCATTTTTGTCAGTAATGTGCTTATCCAGCAACTTTTAATCGTAAATTTTTTGAAATCTGTTTGACAGTAGTATCAATTATCAGCATAATTGCGGGCTTAGTTTGGAGAGGTGGCCGAGTGGTTAAAGGCGACGGACTGTAAATCCGTTCTCTCAGAGTACGAAGGTTCGAATCCTTCCCTCTCCACCAAATTTTAGTAGTAAATCAGGCTTGATTTTAATGGCTTGTAGGGTCGTTAAGTCTGGAAGCTGCGGGTGTAGCTCAATGGTAGAGCAGAAGTTTTCCAAACTTACGACGAGGGTTCGATCCCCTTCACCCGCTCCAATTTGAGCATTTGCCCATGTGGCTCAGTGGTAGAGCACTCCCTTGGTAAGGGAGAGGTCGCGAGTCCGATTCTCGCCATGGGCACCACAGTTTGTTTTTGTGATTAACGTTTGACATTGATTAAGGAAGCATCATGGCAAAAAGTAAATTTGAACGCACTAAACCGCACGTAAACGTAGGTACGATTGGTCACGTTGATCATGGTAAAACTACCCTGACAGCGGCGATTACGATGGTTCTGTCGAAGAAGTTCGGCGGCGAAGCTAAGGCTTACGACCAAATTGACGCGGCACCAGAAGAAAAAGCGCGCGGTATTACCATCAACACCGCGCACGTTGAATACGAAACGGCTAACCGCCATTACGCACACGTTGACTGCCCAGGCCATGCTGATTATGTTAAAAACATGATTACCGGTGCGGCGCAAATGGACGGCGCAATTCTGGTTTGTTCGGCTGCTGACGGCCCTATGCCGCAAACGCGTGAACACATCTTGTTAGCGCGCCAAGTTGGTGTTCCTTACATCATCGTGTTTATGAACAAATGCGACATGGTTGACGACGAAGAATTGCTCGAACTCGTTGAAATGGAAATTCGCGAATTGCTGTCGAAGTACGACTTCCCTGGCGACGACGTGCCGATTATCAAAGGTTCTGCGGTATTGGCTGTTAAAGGCGATCAATCAGAAATCGGCGAGCCTGCGATCTTCCGTTTGGCTGACGCATTGGATAACTACATCCCAACACCAGAACGCGCAATTGACGGCGCATTCCTGATGCCAGTTGAAGACGTATTCTCGATTTCAGGTCGCGGTACAGTTGTAACCGGTCGTATTGAGCGCGGCATTATTAAAGTTGGCGAAGCAATTGAAATCGTTGGTATCAAACCAACTCAAGTTTCAACTTGTACGGGCGTGGAAATGTTCCGCAAGCTGCTCGACGAAGGTCGTGCGGGTGACAACGTCGGGGTGTTGTTGCGCGGTACAAAACGTGAAGACGTAGAGCGCGGTCAAGTGTTGTGCAAGCCTGCTTCAATCAAACCGCACACTAAATTTACAGCGGAAATTTACGTATTGGGTAAGGATGAAGGTGGTCGTCATACCCCATTCTTCCAAGGTTACCGTCCGCAGTTCTACTTCCGTACGACTGACGTAACAGGTGCAGTTGAATTGCCAGCGGGAACAGAAATGGTCATGCCTGGCGACAACGTCAGCATCACCGTTACGCTGATTAACCCCGTTGCGATGGAAGAAGGCTTACGCTTTGCGATTCGTGAAGGTGGTCGTACGGTTGGTGCGGGTGTGGTTGCTAAAATTATCGAGTAATAAGTAATCTGGTTGCTAGTGGATAGTTGTTTGTGGTTGGTTTCAGTGCGCGCAGCGTGCTGCCTAATTGCTAATAATTAGAAGCTAGCTACTGTTTTTCTAGGCCAGTAGCTCAATTGGTAGAGTATCGGTCTCCAAAACCGAGGGTTGGGGGTTCGAAACCCTCCTGGCCTGCCAAATAATGTTGTTAAGTTAATCGGAATCATTGCGCATGGCAGATAAAATTAAATTGCTGGTTGCGTTCTTGCTAGTGGTCGCGAGTGTTGCGATTTATTACGCATTGCACGAAAGTCCGACGGTAGTGCGGGTGTTGGTGATTTTGCTCGCAATTGTGATGGCGGGTGGCTTGGCGTTAACGACGGTGTCGGGTAAGCAGTTTTTTGCCTTTGTAAAAGATTCGATTGCTGAGGCTAGGCGTGTTGTCTGGCCGAGCCGTAAAGAAACGATGCAGACTACGGGTGTGGTGATAGTTTTCGCTATCACGATGGCGTTGTTTTTGTGGGCGGTTGATGCGAGCTTAATGATGGTGGTTAATAAGCTGATGGGGCGGGGCGAATAATGGCTATGCATTGGTATGTAGTGCACACCTACTCGCAGTTTGAGAAAAGCGTGCAGCGCGCCTTAGTTGAGCGTATTGCGCGTGATGGTATGCAAGATCAATTTGGGCAAATCTTGGTTCCTGTTGAGGAAGTGGTTGAGCTTAAAGGCGGTCAAAAGAGTATTAGTGAGCGTAAGTTTTTCCCAGGCTATGTGTTGGTTGAGATGGAAATGACCGATGAATCTTGGCACTTGGTAAAAAATACCGCAAAAGTGACGGGTTTCTTGGGAGGTTCAGCGATGAAGCCGACCCCGATTACGCAAAAAGAAGTGGATAACATCATGCAGCAAATGCAAGCTGGGGTTGAAAAACCTAGGCCTAAAGTGTTGTTTGAGGTTGGTGAATCGGTGCGTGTTAAAGAAGGCCCGTTTACTGACTTTAATGGTGCGGTCGAAGAAGTTAATTACGATAAGAACAAGCTGCGTGTTGCGGTGACTATTTTTGGTCGCTCTACGCCAGTTGAGTTAGATTTTGGGCAAGTAGAAAAAGCCTAAATAAAGCGAGAAATACCGTTGGGGAGCGTGCGCTACAAATTGTAGTTGCTGCTTCCCAATTGTTGTTTCTCATGTTGGGGAGAAATCGTTAGATTTCGTTATACCCGTTTAAGAGGAGTAAGCATCATGGCAAAAAAAGTCATAGGCTATATCAAGCTGCAAGTGCCAGCTGGTAAAGCAAACCCAAGTCCCCCGATTGGTCCTGCATTGGGTCAACGTGGTTTGAACATCATGGAGTTCTGTAAAGCGTTTAACGCTGCAACCCAGGGCGTAGAGCCAGGCTTGCCAATTCCAGTGGTGATTACTGCGTTCGCAGATAAGAGCTTCACTTTCATTATGAAAACGCCTCCAGCGACCATTTTGATTAAGAAGGCTGCGGGGATTTCTAAGGGTTCTAAAACACCTCACACCGAAAAAGTAGGTAAATTGACTCGTGCGCAAGCTGAAGCAATTGCTACAACTAAGATGCCTGATTTGACCGCTGCTGATATGGATGCTGCCGTGCGTACTATCGCGGGTAGCGCACGCAGCATGGGTATCATTGTGGAGGGCATCTAACATGTCAAAACGCTATAACGCAATTGTTGCAAAAATTGATCGCAACAAGCTGTATCTGTTGGCAGATGCACTGAAAATGGTTAAAGAAAACGCTGTTGCTAAGTTTGATGAGTCTATCGACGTAGCAGTAAATTTGGGTATTGATGCACGTAAATCTGACCAATTGGTACGCGGTTCGGTAGTATTGCCTAAAGGTACAGGTAAAACCATGCGCGTAGCGGTATTCGCGCAAGGTGCTAAGGCTGAAGAAGCTAAAGCTGCTGGTGCTGACATCGTTGGCTTTGAAGATTTAGCTGAAACCATCAAGTCTGGCAAGATGGACTTTGACGTGTTGATTGCTAGTCCAGACGCGATGCGTTTGGTCGGTCAGTTGGGTCAAATTCTGGGTCCTCGTGGTTTGATGCCTAATCCTAAAGTTGGTACGGTTTCTGCTGACGTGGCGGGCGCGGTGCGCAATGCTAAAGCGGGTCAAGTTCAATACCGTACGGATAAGAACGGGATTATTCAATGCACGATTGGTCGCGCTTCATTCGCGCCAGAAGCATTGCGTGAAAACTTGTTGGCGTTGATTGATGCTTTGAATAAAGCTAAGCCAGCGGCTTCAAAAGGTGTTTACCTGAAAAAAGTTTCGCTTTCTAGCACCATGGGTGCCGGTATTCGCGTTGATCAAGCAAGCATGGCTGCTTAAGTAAAAAATTTGCTGGTGTAGTTTGCCGGCGCAAAGTTTTGGAGTGCTGGCGGGTATGCAGCATCCGAGACCGTAGGAGCTAGCAGAGTCAGGATTCGGGTGTAAAGATGTCGGATTCGGGTGGTGCAGCGTAATTGAGGGTGAGGATGCAGGTTTTGGGTTCGGGGTTTTCAATCCTGAATCCTGAATCCTAAATCCTAAATCCTGAATCCCACGCAGATGGTGCGTCCGCGAGCAGGAAAGCGTTGTTCTCCTGACTCAAGGTCGCAGTTGTAACGATAAGAGCAGCGTAAGTTGCTCTTTGATAATAGGGGAAGACATGAGTCTTAATCTGCAAGAAAAACAAGCAGTAGTAGCCGAAGTCGCCGCGCAAGTTGCGATTTCACAAACTATTGTTTTGGCAGAGTACCGTGGCATTGGTGTTGCTGACATTACTGTTTTGCGTGCTAACGCGCGTAAATCAGGCGTGTATTTCCATGTGTTGAAAAACTCATTGGCGCGCCGTGCTGTAGCCGGTACACCTTTCGCTGCTTTGGCTGAGCAAATGGCGGGCCCACTCGTGTATAGCATGAGTGAAGATGCCGTTGCTGCGGCTAAAGTTGTGGCGGATTTTGCCAAAACCAATAACAAGTTGGTGATTAAAGCAGGTGCAATGAACGGTGAGCTGTTATCAGCTGCACAAGTTGCTGTATTGGCTGCGACACCAAGTCGTGACGAGCTGATTGCAACATTGATGGCAACTATGAATGCGACGACTGCGAAGTTCGTGCGTACGCTGGCTGCTGTGAGTGCGAGCAAAGAAGCTGTCGCTGCTTAATTTTTTGAATGTACTGTATTTAGGAGAACAAAATGGCTGTATCTAATGCTGACTTGATGGACGCAATTGCAAAGATGACCGTGTTGGAATTGTCTGCTTTGATTAAAGAAATGGAAGAAAAGTTTGGCGTGTCTGCTGCGGCTGTTGCTGTTGCAGGTCCTGCTGCTGGTGGCGCTGCTGCTGCGGCTGAACAAACTGAATTCACTGTAATGTTGACTGGCGCTGGCGACAGCAAAGTGAACGTAATTAAAGTGGTTCGTGCAATCACAGGTCTGGGCTTGAAAGAAGCTAAAGACTTAGTAGATGGCGCACCTAAAGCGGTTAAAGAAGGCGTATCAAAAGCTGATGCTGACGCAGTTGCCAAACAACTGATCGAAGCTGGCGCAACTGCTGAAATCAAGTAAGTTGTTGTGAAGTAAAAAGGCTGACGGCAAACCGTCAGCCTTTTGCCGCTTGTAAGAGCTTAGCGACTAGTCAGTGTGAAAACGCTGCCTAATCCCTGATTTCTAGAAACACTCAACAGCTGCGTGAGTGAGCTTCTAATCATCGTTTTTCCTTCAGCCGTGGAGATTATATGAACTACTCTTTTACCGAAAAAAAACGTATTCGCAAGAGTTTTGCAAAACGCGTGGGTGCTTTGCCTATTCCGTTTTTGTTGACAACTCAGCTCGAATCTTTTGCCGACTTCTTACAGGCTTACACTCCGCCCGAAAAGCGTAGCAATACAGGCTTGCAAGCTGCTTTCAACGGAATTTTTCCGATTGAAAGCCATAACAAATTTGCACGCTTAGATTTCGTCAGCTACACCTTAGGGATGCCCGCATTTGACGTGAAAGAATGTCAACAACGTGGCTTAACTTATGCGTCACCGTTGCGCGCGCGCGTGCGTTTGACCATCTTGGACAAAGAAGCATCTAAGCCGACTGTTAAAGAGGTTAAAGAGCAAGAAGTTTACATGGGCGAAATGCCTTTGATGACCAACACGGGTTCGTTTGTGATTAACGGCACTGAGCGCGTGATTGTGTCGCAATTGCACCGCTCACCTGGTGTGTTCTTTGAGCATGATAAGGGTAAGACTCACTCATCTGGTAAGTTGTTGTTCTCGGCTCGTATCATTCCTTACCGTGGTTCATGGTTGGACTTTGAATTCGATGCCAAAGATTACGTTTATTTCCGTATTGATCGTCGCCGCAAAATGCCTGCGACAATTTTGTTGCGCTCGTTGGGCTATAACAACGAAGAGATCCTCAAGATGTTCTTCTCGTTTGACACCTTCCATTTCGGTAAAAAAGGCACGCAGTTTGAAGTGGTGGCTGAACGTCTGCGCGGCGAAATCGCTAAGTTCGATATTCTTAACAAAGCTGGCGACATCATCGTCGCGCAAGACAAGCGCATCACCGTGCGTCACATCCGCGAAATGGAAGCCGACAACATTAAAAAATTGGCAGTTGCCGATGAGTTCTTGTTTGGTCGCGTGTTAGCCACGGATTTGATTGACCAAGAAAGTGGTGAAGTGCTTGCTCAGGCAAATGAAGAAATCACCGAAGCGTTATTGGGCAAAATTCAGGCTGCGGGCATCGCAAAAATTCAAACTTTGTACACCAATGATTTGGATCAGGGCGCGTACATTTCACAAACGCTGCGCATTGATGAAACCGTTGATGAATGGACGGCACGCGTGGCGATTTATCGCATGATGCGTCCTGGCGAACCCCCGACCGAAGATGCAGTACAAGGCTTATTCAAGGGCTTGTTCTTTAGCGACGAACGCTATGATTTGTCGGTGGTTGGTCGGATGAAATTTAACCGTCGTGTGGGTCGAGAAGAGTTGACGGGCGCGCCTATTTTGGCGAACGACGACATTGTTGCCGTGGTGAAAATTTTGGTTGAGTTGCGTAATGGTCGCGGCGAAATTGATGATATTGATCACTTGGGTAACCGTCGTATTCGTGCCGTGGGCGAGCTGGCTGAAAATCAGTTCCGTACGGGTTTAGCGCGTGTTGAACGTGCGGTCAAAGAACGTTTAGGTCAAGCTGAAGCTGACAACCTCATGCCGCATGATTTGATTAACGCTAAACCGATTTCGGCTGCGGTAAAAGAATTCTTCGGTTCAAGTCAGTTGTCGCAATTTATGGATCAAACCAATCCTTTGTCAGAGGTAACGCATAAGCGTCGTATTTCTGCTTTAGGACCGGGTGGTTTGACACGCGAACGTGCGGGCTTTGAAGTCCGCGACGTTCATGCGACTCATTATGGTCGTATGTGTCCAATCGAAACACCAGAAGGTCCGAACATTGGTCTGATTAACTCGCTGGCGTTGTATGCGCGCACGAACGAATACGGCTTTATCGAAACGCCTTATTTGAAAGTGAATAACAGCAAAACGACCGACAAAGTTGATTATTTGTCCGCCATTGAAGAAGCTAATTTCACCATTGCGCAGGCGAATGCTGAGTTGGACAAAAAAGGCGGTTTCACTGACGAAATCGTATCCGCACGTCAACGTAACGAATTTATTTTGGCTGAACCAGAAAAAATCGACTATATGGACGTTTCGCCTTCACAAGTGGTGTCGGTTGCGGCTTCGTTGATTCCATTCTTGGAACACGATGATGCGAACCGCGCGTTGATGGGTGCGAACATGTCGCGTCAAGCTGTGCCGTGTTTGCGTGCTGAAAAGCCGTTAGTGGGTACTGGCATCGAACGCACTGTTGCGGTCGATTCGGGTACAACCGTGCAAGCATGGCGTGGTGGTCGTGTTGATTACGTTGATGCGGCGCGTATCGTCGTGCGTGTTAATGATAATGAAACCACACCGGGCGAAGCGGGCGTGGACATTTACAATCTGACCAAATACACCCGTTCTAACCAAAACACCAACATCAATCAACGTCCGTTGGTTAAGGTTGGCGATGTGTTGGCGCGCGGCGACGTGATTGCTGACGGCGCATCAACCGACATGGGCGAGTTGGCTTTAGGGCAAAACATGCTGGTCGCGTTTATGCCTTGGAACGGCTACAACTACGAAGATTCGATTTTGATTTCGGAGCGTGTATCGGCACAAGATCGCTTTACCTCGATTCATATCGAAGAATTGACTGTGGTGGCGCGTGATACCAAGTTGGGTTCAGAAGAGATTACGCGTGATATTCCTAACTTAGGCGAGCAACAACTCGGGCGTTTGGATGCGTGTGGGATTGTGCATATCGGCGCGGAAGTTACTGTTGGCGACGTGTTGGTCGGCAAAGTAACGCCTAAGGGCGAGACGCAATTGACACCTGAAGAAAAATTGCTGCGCGCAATTTTTGGTGAAAAAGCTTCTGATGTGAAAGACACTAGTTTGCGTGTGCCAGCAGGTAGCACGGGTACAGTAATCGACGTACAAGTGTTTACTCGCGAAGGTCTGCAACGTGATGCGCGCGCGCAACAAATTGTTGACGACGAATTGAATCGCTACAAGAAAGACCTGGCGGATCAAATGCGTATCGTTGAGGCCGACGTGTATGCGCGTTTGGAAAAATTGTTGCATAACAAAATTGCCAACGGCGGTCCGAATAAGCTGGTTAAAGGCACGAAACTGAACAAAGAATATTTGCACAGTGTGGCGCATTACCAGTGGTTCGATATTCGCGTAGCGGATGATGAAATCGCAGCGCAAATGGAGCAAGTTAAAGAAGGTTTGGCGCAAAAACGCTTGGAATTCGATGCGGCGTTTGAGTTGAAGAAAAAGAAACTCACGCAAGGCGATGAATTGCAAGCTGGCGTACAGAAAATGGTTAAGGTTTATGTGGCGGTTAAACGTCGCTTGCAGCCTGGTGACAAAATGGCGGGTCGTCATGGTAATAAAGGTGTGGTTTCACGCATTGTTGCGGTTGAAGATATGCCTTACATGGCAGACGGTACGCCAGTTGACATCGTGTTGAACCCATTGGGCGTGCCATCACGGATGAATATCGGTCAGATTCTGGAAACGCATTTGGGTTGGGCTGCCAAAGGTTTGGGTAAGAAAATCGACGAAATGTTGCAAACACACGCTAAAGTTGCCGATATGCGTAAATTCTTGAATAAGATTTACAACCATGACAACGGCCAAGCGGTCGATTTAGAAGCCTTTAACGACGATGAAATTATCGAGTTGTGCCGTAATCTGACTAAGGGTGTGACGTTTGCAACCCCAGTTTTCGATGGTGCATCTGAAGCTGAAATTAAGTACATGTTGGAATTGGCGGGTCTGCCTAAATCAGGTCAAACCATTTTGCATGATGGTCGTACGGGTGAAGCGTTTGAGCGTGCAGTAACCGTGGGTTACAAGCATGTGTTGAAACTGCATCACTTGGTGGACGACAAAATGCATGCCCGTTCAACGGGACCTTACAGCTTGGTGACGCAACAGCCATTGGGCGGTAAAGCGCAGTTTGGTGGTCAGCGTTTCGGTGAAATGGAAGTTTGGGCGTTGGAAGCCTACGGCGCGGCGTACACACTGCAAGAAATGTTGACAGTGAAATCCGATGACGTGGCAGGACGTACCAAGGTCTATGAAAGCATCGTTAAGGGCGAGCATAAAATTGATGCGGGTATGCCAGAGTCATTCAACGTGGTCATCAAAGAAATTCGTTCTTTGGCGATTGATATGGATTTGGAACGGCACTAGATGGGAGCTGGAGCGTGGTTCGTCGGAAGTAGCAAACCTACTCCGTACCGCACTCAACTCACCACTCACTACTCACCAGATTTTTAGGAGTTACACATGAAAACATTGTTAGATTTGTTCAAGCAAACCACTGAAAAAGAAGAGTTTGATGGCATTAAAGTGGGGCTTGCTTCACCTGAAAAAATTCGTTCATGGTCATATGGCGAAGTTAAAAAGCCAGAAACCATCAACTACCGTACTTTCAAGCCTGAGCGCGATGGCCTGTTCTGCGCCAAGGTTTTTGGTCCTGTAAAAGATTACGAATGCTTGTGCGGTAAATACAAACGCCTGAAACATCGCGGCGTAATTTGCGAAAAATGCGGCGTAGAAGTGACTTTGTCTAAAGTGCGTCGTGAACGCATGGGTCACATAGACTTGGCGTCGCCAGTTGCGCACATTTGGTTTTTGAAGTCGCTGCCATCACGCTTAGGCATGGTGTTGGATATGACTTTGCGCGACATCGAACGCGTGTTGTATTTTGAAGCCTTTGTGGTCACCGATCCTGGCATGACTCCGCTCAATCGCGGTCAGTTGTTGTCAGATGAAGACTATTTGGCTAAGACTGAAGAGTTCGGCGACGAATTTACGGCTTTGATGGGTGCGGAAGGTGTGCGCGCACTGTTGAGCAATTTGGATGTGGCGCAAGAAATCGAAACCATACGCGCTGAATTGGCTGCGACGGGTTCGGAAACCAAAATCAAGAAGTATTCCAAGCGTTTGAAAGTGTTGGAAGCGTTTATGTCGTCTGGCATTAAGCCGCAATGGATGGTGATGGAAGTGTTGCCAGTGTTGCCGCCAGAATTGCGTCCATTAGTGCCGTTGGATGGTGGTCGTTTTGCCACTTCTGACTTGAATGATTTGTATCGTCGCGTGATCAATCGTAACAACCGCTTGGCGCGTTTGTTGGAATTGAAAGCACCTGACATTATTCAGCGCAACGAAAAACGGATGTTGCAAGAAGCGGTGGATGCCTTGTTGGATAACGGCCGTCGCGGTAAGGCGATGACGGGCGCGAACAAGCGTCAGTTGAAGTCGCTGGCCGATATGATCAAGGGTAAGAGCGGTCGTTTCCGTCAAAACTTGTTGGGTAAACGCGTCGATTATTCGGGTCGTTCCGTGATTGTGGTGGGCCCGCAACTGAAATTGCATCAATGCGGTTTGCCTAAGAAAATGGCGTTGGAATTGTTCAAGCCATTCATCTTTAGTCGCCTCGAAGCGATGGGTTTGGCGACCACGATCAAGGCTTCTAAACGCATGGTGGAAGCTGAAGAGCCTGTGGTTTGGGACATCTTGGAAGAAGTCATCCGCGAACATCCTGTGATGTTGAACCGCGCCCCGACTTTGCATCGTTTGGGTATTCAGGCGTTTGAACCGATTCTGATTGAAGGTAAAGCGATTCAATTGCATCCTTTGGTGTGTACCGCGTTCAACGCCGACTTTGACGGCGATCAAATGGCGGTACACGTTCCTTTGTCGCTGGAAGCGCAAATGGAATGTCGCACTTTGTTGCTGGCATCTAACAATGTCTTGTCCCCCGCTAACGGCGAACCGATTATTGTTCCATCACAAGATATTGTGTTGGGTCTGTACTGGTTGACACGCGAAAAAGTGGGCGCGTTGGGCGAGGGTTCAATGTTCGCTAATATTGGCGAAGTATCACGCGCTTATGAAACTCGCGAAGTGGATTTGCAAGCCAAAATTTTGGTGCGTTTGAACGAAGTGTATGTGGATGACTCAGGTCAAAAGCAAACGCGTTTGACGCGTCATGAAACCACGGTCGGTCGTGCCTTGTTATCGGAAGTATTGCCTGAAGGTTTGGCTTTTGCGCTGATTAACAAAACCATGAAGAAGAAAGAAATTTCGCGTTTGATTAACGCCAGTTTCCGTCAATGTGGGCTGCGCGATACCGTCATCATGGCGGACAACTTGATGTACACGGGCTTCAAATATGCGACGCGTTCAGGCATCTCCATCGCGTTGGATGACATGTTAGTACCGCCGCAAAAAGAAGCGTTGATTAACGCGGCTGACAAAGAAGTGCGTGAAATTTACACGCAATACACATCAGGTCTTGTTACAGATGGCGAGCGTTACAACAAGGTAGTGGATATTTGGGGTCGCACCGCTGATGACGTGGCGAAAGTGATGATGGAACGCCTCGGTCGTGAAGCCGTGGTGGATCGTTTGACCCAAGAGCCACGCATGGAAAATGGCAAGCCCATGATGCAAGAATCGTTCAATTCGATTTACATGATGGCCGATTCTGGCGCGCGGGGTTCTGCTGCACAGATTCGTCAGTTGTCAGGGATGCGCGGCTTGATGGCGAAACCAGATGGTTCGATTATTGAAACGCCGATTACCGCGAACTTCCGCGAAGGTCTGAGCATGTTGCAATACTTTATTTCCACTCACGGTGCGCGTAAAGGCTTGGCAGATACGGCGTTGAAGACTGCGAACTCTGGTTATTTGACGCGTCGTTTGGTCGATGTGACGCAAGATTTGGTGGTGATTGAAACCGACTGCGGCACTTCAAATGGCAATGCTTTGAAGGCGATTGTTGAAGGTGGTGAAGTCATTGAAGCGTTGCGCGAACGTATTTTGGGTCGCGTCGCTAATGCTGATATTGTCAATCCAGAAAATGGTGTGACGGTATTTGAAACGGGTACTTTGCTGGATGAAGCGGCGGTTGAGCTGATTGAGAAGCTGGGTATCGACGAAGTGTTTGTGCGTACGCCGCTGACTTGCGAAACGCGTTTTGGTTTGTGTGCAAAATGTTACGGTCGTGACTTAGGTCGCGGTGGTTTGGTCAACGTCGGTGAAGCGGTTGGTGTAATTGCCGCGCAGTCCATCGGTGAGCCAGGTACACAGTTGACCATGCGTACCTTCCACGTTGGGGGTGCGGCTTCGCGTAACGTCGTAGCGAGTCAAATCGAAAGTAAATCAAACGGTACTTTGCAATTTAGCCCGAACATGCGCGTGGTAACCACAGTGCGTGGCGAAGTGATTGTGGTCGCGCGTAGTGCCGAAGTGATTATCGCGGATGACCATGGTCGCGAGCGTGAGCGTCATAAAGTGCCTTACGGTGCGATGTTGACGGTCGTGTTAGGCGGCGCAGTCAAAGCAGGTGCGGTACTGGCAACTTGGGATCCGCATACTCGTCCAATTATTACCGAGTACGCAGGTGTGATTGGCTTCCATAATGTGGAAGAAGGTAACACCGTCGCGAAACAAGTCGATGAAGTAACCGGCTTGTCAACTTTGGTGGTCATTGATCCTAAGCAACGCGGTGGTACAGCGTCTAAGACCGTGGTTCGTCCTATGGTGCGTTTGGCGGATGCCAAGGGCAATGAAGTTAAGTTGCATGGTACGGAAACCGCCGTCAGCGTGACCTTCCAAACTGGCGCGATTATTACGGTTGAAGATGGTCAAACTGTTGGTGTGGGTGATGTGCTCGCACGTATGCCGCAAGAAAGCTCGAAGACTCGCGATATTACTGGGGGTTTGCCACGCGTAGCCGAGTTGTTTGAAGCGCGGATTCCTAAGGATGCAGGTATGTTGGCGGAATGCACGGGTACTGTGTCGTTCGGTAAAGATACTAAGGGTAAGCAGCGTTTGGTGATTACCGACGTAGAAGGAATCGCAAACGAGTTCTTGATTCCTAAAGAAAAGCATGTGCTGGCACATGATGGTCAAGTGGTGAATCAAGGTGAGATGATTGTGGACGGTCCAGCTGATCCACATGACATCTTGCGTTTGTTGGGCGTAGCTCAATTGGCTCGCTACATTACCGACGAAGTGCAAGAGGTGTATCGCTTGCAAGGCGTGAAAATTAGCGATAAGCACATCGAAGTGATTGTTCGTCAAATGTTGCGTCGTGTACAAATTAGCGATGCGGGTGAGACCGACTTTATCTTGGGTGAGCAAGTTGAACGGGCAGCATTATTGATTGAAAACGAACGTGTGATTGCCGCAGGTAAAAATCCCGCTACGTTTGATTTTATGTTGCTAGGTATCACCAAGGCTTCGTTGTCGACAGATTCGTTCATCTCGGCTGCTTCCTTCCAAGAAACTACGCGTGTCTTGACTGAAGCTGCCATCATGGGCAAAAAAGACGATTTGCGTGGCTTGAAAGAGAACGTGATTGTGGGTCGTTTAATTCCAGCTGGTACAGGTTTGGCATTTCACACGGCACGTCGCAAGCAACGTTTAGGTCTTGATGCCGCTGAGGGACGTGGATTGTCCACAGCTGATAATGCGGAATCTCGCGAGTTGCTTGACACAGGCGCGGTTTCTCAATAGAATTCGCAACCCTTTTTCTCGTCGCAGCGTGTGAGAGTTATATCGCACCGCGACGATATTTTTTAGCCCTTTGTTTATAAACGTAATTTAGAATTTTTTAGGATGTGTAGATAATGCCAACCATTAACCAGTTAATTCGCAAGCCCCGTACTGCAATCGTAGAAAAAAGCAAAGTTCCTGCTTTGGAAGGTTCTCCGCAGAAGCGTGGTGTTTGCACTCGTGTTTATACCACTACACCAAAAAAGCCAAACTCAGCGTTGCGTAAAGTCGCAAAAGTGCGTTTGACCAATGGTTTTGAAGTGATTGGTTATATCGGTGGTGAAGGCCATAACTTGCAAGAACATAGCGTGGTGTTGTTGCGCGGTGGTCGTGTTAAGGATTTGCCGGGTGTGCGTTATCACATGGTGCGCGGTAGCTTGGATACGGCGGGTGTTAAAGACCGTAAACAAGGCCGTTCTAAATACGGTACTAAGCGCGCTAAGAAATAATTTTTCGCGCCATTTTGTTCGTGTAGTTTTTAAGTAATTTATTCGAGGTTGATATGCCAAGACGTAGAGAAGTCCCCAAACGGGACGTGTTGCCCGATCCAAAATTCGGCAATCAAGATTTGTCCAAGTTCGTAAACGTGTTAATGACTGCTGGTAAAAAATCAGTCGCTGAGCGTATTTTGTACGGTGCTTTGGAGCAGGTTGCTAAGAAAAGCGGTAAAGATCCAATCGAGGTGTTTAACCTTGCGTTGACCAATGCTAAGCCTCAGGTTGAGGTTAAAAGCCGTCGCGTAGGTGGTGCTAACTACCAAGTTCCTGTTGAGGTTCGTCCTTCTCGTCGTATGGCTTTGTCTATGCGTTGGTTGAAGGATTCTGCGCGTAAGCGTGGTGAAAAATCTATGGGTATGCGCTTGGCGGGTGAGTTGATTGATGCGTCTGAAGGTCGCGGTGGTGCGGTTAAGAAGCGTGAAGAAGTTCATCGTATGGCTGAAGCGAATAAGGCATTCTCGCATTTCCGTTTCTAATTAAGACTTAAGTTAGGTATATACCGTGGCTCGTAAAACCCCCATTGATCGCTATCGCAATATTGGTATTAGTGCCCATATTGACGCTGGTAAGACAACAACGACTGAACGTATTCTTTTTTATACGGGCGTGAATCACAAAATCGGTGAGGTGCATGACGGTGCCGCCACGATGGACTGGATGGAGCAAGAGCAGGAGCGTGGCATCACGATTACTTCTGCTGCGACCACCTGTTTCTGGAGTGGTATGGAAAAGAATTTCCAAGAGCATCGTTTTAACATCATTGATACGCCAGGACACGTTGACTTCACGATTGAGGTTGAGCGTTCGATGCGTGTGTTGGATGGTGCGTGCATGGTGTATTGCGCGGTGGGTGGTGTTCAGCCTCAGTCTGAAACGGTTTGGCGTCAGGCTAATAAGTACAAAGTGCCGCGTTTGGCGTTTGTAAACAAGATGGATCGCCAGGGTGCGAACTTCTTTAAGGTTTACGAGCAAATGCGTACACGTTTGCGTGCCAACCCTGTTGCGATGGTGTTGCCGATTGGTGCGGAAGACAAGTTTGAGGGCGTGGTTGATCTGGTTAAGATGCGCGCCATCTACTGGGATGAAGCGTCACAAGGTATGAAGTTTGATTACCGCGATATTCCAGCTGACTTGCAAGAGTTGGCCGCTGAATGGCGTGAAAAAATGGTTGAGTCGGCTGCGGAAGCATCAGAAGACTTGATGAATGCCTATTTGGAAAATGGTGATTTGACCGAAGAGCAAATTGTATTGGGTATTCGTACTCGTACAATTGCTTGTGAAATTCAGCCTATGTTGTGCGGTACTGCCTTTAAGAATAAGGGTGTGCAGCGTATGTTGGATGCGGTGATTATGTACTTGCCGTCACCAGTAGATATTCCTGATGTAACGGGCGAGCTGGAAAATGGTACGCCGGCTAGTCGTAAAGCGGATGATTCGGAAAAATTCTCGGCTTTGGCATTTAAGTTGATGACCGATCCATTTGTGGGGCAGTTGACATTCGTGCGTGTGTATTCTGGTGTGCTGAAAAAAGGCGACACGGTTTACAACTCGGTTAAAGGTAAAAAAGAGCGTATCGGTCGTATCGTGCAAATGCATGCGAATGAGCGTTTGGAAGTCGATGAAATTTTGGCGGGCGACATTGCAGCGTGTATCGGTCTGAAAGACGTTACAACGGGTGACTCGTTGGCTGATTTGGATACGCCAATTATTCTGGAACGCATGATTTTCCCTGAGCCCGTGATTCACGTTGCAGTTGAGCCTAAGACTAAAGCGGATCAAGAAAAAATGGGTCTGGCGTTAGGTCGTTTAGCGGCGGAAGATCCTTCATTCCGTGTTCGTACTGATGAAGAGTCTGGTCAGACCATTATGTCGGGTATGGGTGAATTGCATCTGGAAATTCTGGTTGATCGTATGAAGCGCGAATTTGGTGTCGAAGCCAATGTGGGTGCGCCTCAAGTGGCGTACCGCGAAGCGATTCGTAAGATGGTTGAGGTTGAAGGTAAATTCGTTAAGCAGTCTGGCGGTAAAGGTCAATTCGGTCGCGTTATGCTCAAAATGGAGCCTAACGAAGCGGGTAAGGGCTTTGAATTTATCGACGCGATTAAAGGCGGTTCTGTGCCACGCGAATTTATCCCTGCGGTGGAAAAAGGATTGCGTGAAACATTGCCGAACGGCGTGTTGGCGGGCTTCCCAGTTGTTGATGTCAAAGTGACTCTGTTCGACGGTTCATACCATGAAGTCGATTCTAATGAAAACGCCTTTAAGATGGCGGCTTCGATTGGTTTCAAAGAAGGTATGCGTAAAGCAAGTCCTGTTTTGCTTGAGCCGATGATGTCGGTTGAAGTGGAAACACCAGAAGACTATGCGGGTACGGTGATGGGCGATTTGTCTTCACGTCGTGGCATGGTGCAAGGTATGGATGACATGATGGGTGGCGGTAAGTCGATTAAGGCTGAAGTGCCATTGGCGGAAATGTTTGGTTATTCGACTTCGTTGCGTTCAGCAACCCAGGGTCGTGCCACTTACACCATGGAGTTCAAGCATTACGCAGACGCGCCTAAGAGCGTTGCTGAAGCAATTATGAGTAAGAAGTAATTACCAACTAAATTTAGATTAAAGGATAGTTATCATGGCAAAAAGTAAATTTGAACGCACTAAACCGCACGTAAACGTAGGTACGATTGGTCACGTTGATCATGGTAAAACTACCCTGACAGCGGCGATTACGATGGTTCTGTCGAAGAAGTTCGGCGGCGAAGCTAAGGCTTACGACCAAATTGACGCGGCACCAGAAGAAAAAGCGCGCGGTATTACCATCAACACCGCGCACGTTGAATACGAAACGGCTAACCGCCATTACGCACACGTTGACTGCCCAGGCCATGCTGATTATGTTAAAAACATGATTACCGGTGCGGCGCAAATGGACGGCGCAATTCTGGTTTGTTCGGCTGCTGACGGCCCTATGCCGCAAACGCGTGAGCACATCTTGTTGGCACGCCAAGTTGGCGTTCCTTACATCATCGTGTTTATGAACAAATGCGACATGGTTGACGACGAAGAATTGCTCGAACTCGTTGAAATGGAAATTCGCGAATTGCTGTCGAAATACGACTTCCCTGGCGACGACGTGCCGATTATCAAAGGTTCTGCGGTATTGGCGGTTAAAGGCGATCAATCAGAAATCGGCGAGCCAGCAATCTTCCGTTTGGCTGACGCACTGGATAACTACATCCCAACGCCAGAACGCGCAATCGACGGCGCATTCCTGATGCCAGTTGAAGACGTATTCTCGATTTCAGGTCGCGGTACAGTTGTAACCGGTCGTATTGAGCGCGGCATTATTAAAGTTGGCGAAGCAATTGAAATCGTTGGTATCAAACCAACTCAAGTTTCAACTTGTACTGGTGTCGAAATGTTCCGCAAGCTGCTCGACGAAGGTCGTGCGGGTGACAACGTCGGGGTGTTGTTGCGCGGTACAAAACGTGAAGACGTAGAGCGCGGTCAAGTGTTGTGCAAGCCTGCTTCAATCAAACCGCACACTAAATTTACAGCGGAAATTTACGTATTGGGTAAAGATGAAGGTGGTCGTCATACCCCATTCTTCCAAGGTTACCGTCCACAGTTCTACTTCCGTACTACCGATGTAACCGGCGCAGTTGAGTTACCAGCAGGAACAGAAATGGTTATGCCTGGTGACAACGTCAGCATCACTGTTACGCTGATTAACCCAGTTGCGATGGAAGAAGGTCTGCGCTTCGCGATTCGTGAAGGTGGTCGTACGGTGGGTGCGGGTGTGGTTGCTAAAATTATCGAGTAATAAATTTCACTAATGAGGCTCTTGCATAACATTGCATGAACCTCGTTTTTGTTTTAATTACTTGCGCTGCTAGTGTGGTGCAGATACAATGCGCGCCCTCGCGTGACTGAGTCACGCGTTTTTGTTCTTTAATTAGCGGCATTGCCGCACAAAAGTAAGAGAAAAATATGTCAAGTCAAAAAATTCGTATTCGCCTCAAGGCATTCGACTATCGTTTAATCGACCAATCTGCGGCGCAGATTGTTGATACGGCTAAGCGTACTGGTGCTGTGGTTAATGGTCCTGTGCCATTGCCTACTAAAATTGAGCGTTTTGACGTGTTGCGTTCACCGCACGTTAACAAAACATCTCGTGATCAATTCGAGATTCGTACTCATTTGCGCCTGATGGACATCATTGATCCAACTGATAAAACAGTTGATGCATTGATGAAGTTGGATTTGCCTGCTGGTGTGGATGTAGAAATTAAGTTGCAGTAATCGTAGTTGTTAGTGTGGTAATTATCGGTCAACCAATTGTAGTTGACCCCTTAAATCAAGAGGAAATCAAATGAGCTTAGGACTTGTCGGTCGCAAGATTGGCATGACCCGCGTTTTTACTGAAGACGGTTCATCGTTGCCAGTAACGGTGCTGGAAGTGTCCAATAATCGTATTACACAGCTCAAGTCTGTGGATACGGACGGCTACACTGCTGTGCAATTAGCACATGGCGTACGTCGCGCTACTCGCGTGGTTAAAGCAGCTGCTGGGCATTATGCTCGTGCGGGTGTTGAGGCGGGTAGTAAATTGAAAGAATTCACGGTATCTCCTACGCAATTGGCTGAGCTCGCATTGGGTTCGGTTGTAAGCGTTGAGATATTCAAAGCGGGTCAGCTGGTGGATGTAACGGGTACGACTAAAGGTAAGGGTTACGCAGGTACGATTAAGCGTCATCACTTTAAGTCGGGTCGCGCATCGCACGGTAACTCTAAGTCGCATAACGTGCCGGGTTCTATCGGTATGGCTCAAGATCCAGGTCGCGTGTTTCCAGGTAAGCGCATGACGGGTCATTTGGGTGATGTGCAAAGAACAGTGCAAAATTTGGAAATCGTGCGCGTTGACGCGGCACGCCAATTGTTGCTTGTTAAAGGCGCAGTTCCTGGTTGTATCAATAGCAGCATTGTGGTGCGTCCAGCAGTTAAGGCAGGTGTGTAATGGAACTTAAAGTTATTAACGATAAGGGTCAATCGAGCGCGGCTTTGAACGCTTCCGACGAGTTGTTTGGTCGCGAATACAACGAAGATCTGGTGCATCAGTTGGTGGTTGCTTATCAAGCTAATGCTCGTGCGGGCAATAGTAAGCAAAAAGATCGCGCTGAAGTTCGTCATACGACCAAAAAGCCTTTTGCGCAAAAAGGTACGGGTCGTGCGCGTGCGGGTATGTCATCCAGTCCTTTGTGGCGTGGTGGTGGTAAGATTTTTCCGAACACAGGCATCGAAAACTACGCGCAAAAAGTAAACCGTAAGATGTATCGCGCAGGCTTTGCGGCGATTCTGTCTAAGTTGGTGGCTGAAAATCGTTTGGTTGTGGTTGAGAGCTTGTCGGTTGATTCGCCTAAAACAAAACAGTTTGCGGACAAAATCAAGGCGTTGGGTTTGGCTGATACGCGCGTGTTGGTGATTACTGACTCTCTGGATGAAAATCTGTACTTGTCATCGCGTAACTTGCCTAACGTATTGGTTTTAGAGGCTTATCAAGCTGATCCAGTAAGTTTGGTGCGTTTCCCGCGCGTAGTTGTTACGCGTAACGCTGTTGCTAAAATTGAGGAGATGTTCGCATGATTACCCAAAAATTTAGCGAAGAGCGTTTGATGAAGGTGTTGGTTGCCCCCATTATTTCGGAAAAAGCAACATTCGTTGCGGAAAAAAATGAGCAAGTGATATTCCAGATTGCAACTGATGCGAATAAGCATGAAGTGAAGGCTGCTGTTGAGATGATGTTCAAAGTGAGCGTTGACAGTGTGCAAATTGCTAATGTTAAAGGCAAGGTTAAGCGTACGGGTCGTTTCGTCGGTCGTCGCAACAACTGGAAAAAGGCATATGTTTGTTTGGCCGCTGGTCAAGAAATCAATTTCGCTGCAAGTGAGCAAGGATAAGCATCATGGCATTGATTAAACTAAAACCAACTACACCAGGACAGCGCGGCGTTTTGCGCGTAGTGAATCCTGATTTGCACAAAGGTAAGCCTTACGCGCCTTTGCTGGAAAGTCAATCTAAAACTGCGGGTCGTAACAACAACGGCCATATTACCACTCGCCACATGGGCGGTGGTCATAAGCAGCACTACCGTTTGGTTGACTTCAAACGCAATAAAGATGGTATTCCAGCCACCGTTGAACGCTTGGAATACGATCCTAACCGCACTGCGAACATTGCGCTGTTGTGTTACGCGGATGGTGAGCGTCGTTACATCATTGCCCCTAAAGGTATGGTGGCGGGTGCAGCAGTTATGAGCGGTTCTGAAGCGCCAATCAAGGCGGGTAACGCTTTGCCATTGCGTAACATTCCAGTCGGCTCGACGATACATTGCATCGAAATGTTGCCAGGCAAAGGTGCGCAATTGGCGCGCTCAGCAGGTACGTCAGTGCAGTTGTTGGCTCGTGAAGGCAGCTACGCTCAATTGCGTTTGCGTTCAGGCGAAATTCGTAAAGTACATATTGATTGCAAAGCAACTTTGGGCGAGGTGGGTAACTCAGAACATAGTTTGCGTTCGATTGGTAAAGCGGGCGCGATGCGTTGGCGCGGTGTTCGTCCTACCGTTCGCGGTGTGGTTATGAACCCGGTCGATCACCCACACGGTGGTGGTGAAGGTAAAACCGCAGCAGGTCGTCACCCAGTTAGTCCGTGGGGCGTTCCAGCTAAGGGTTTCCGTACTCGTCGCAACAAGCGTACTACTGGCATGATTGTACGTCGTCGCTTTCAGGTTTAAGGGGTAAGAATACATGGCACGTTCCATTAAAAAAGGTCCATTCGTTGACGCACATCTGATCAAGAAAATTGAGACAGTGCGCGCTACTAATGACAAGCGTCCAGTTAAAACCTGGTCGCGCCGCTCGACGGTGTTGCCTGAGTTTGTTGGGCTGACAATCGCAGTGCATAACGGTAAGTTGCATATTCCCGTTTATGTTTCCGAAAACATGGTAGGTCATAAGTTGGGTGAGTTTTCCTTGACGCGTACCTTCAAAGGACATGCTGCTGATAAAAAAGCTGCGGTCAAGAAATAAGGGGCAATGATGACTATTACTAAAGCGGTAGCGAAAAACGTACACGTTTCAGCTCAAAAATGTCGTTTGGTTGCGGATCAAATTCGCGGTTTGCCAATTGCACAAGCTCTCAACATCTTGTCTTTCAGTCCAAAAAAAGGTGCTGGGATTATCAAGAAGGCTTTGGATTCTGCGATTGCAAATGCTGAACATAATGACGGTGCGGATATTGACACTTTGAAAGTGACCACTATCTACGTTGACAAGGCTGCATCGCTGAAACGTTTTATTGCGCGTGCTAAAGGCCGTGGCAATAAGATTGAAAAGCAAACTTGTCACATCACCGTTCACGTCGGGAACTAAGGATAAATTATGGGACAGAAAATTCATCCAACCGGTTTCCGGTTGAGCGTTCGTAAGAACTGGGATTCTAAATGGTTTGCCAATAGCCACAACTTCTCTGAATTGTTGTTAAAAGACATCGAAGTTCGCGCTTACTTGAAGAAAAAGCTTGCTCCAGCAGGTATCTCTAAAATTGTTATTGAGCGTCCTGCAAAGAGCGCGAAAGTAACCATTTACACTGCGCGTCCAGGTATGGTAATCGGTAAAAAAGGCGAAGACATTGAAGTGTTGCGCGCTGAATTGCGTAAGCGTATGGGTTTGCAGTCAGTTGATTTGGCAATCGAAGAAGTTCGTAAGCCAGAAATTGATGCTCAACTCATTGCTGATTCAATTACGCAGCAACTTGAAAAACGCATCATGTTCCGTCGTGCGATGAAACGTGCGATGCAAAATGCCATGCGCTTAGGTGCATTGGGCATCAAAATCATGAGTGCGGGTCGTTTGAACGGGATTGAAATTGCTCGTTCAGAATGGTATCGCGAAGGTCGTGTGCCATTGCATACTTTGCGCGCCGACATTGACTACGGTACTTCAGAAGCGCAAACCACTTACGGCATTATTGGCGTTAAGGTTTGGGTATTCAAAGGTGAAATCGGTGCTCAGGAAGTTGCTCCTGTTGCAGCTGAACCAGAAAAACGCGTTAGAAAGGCAGGAGTAAAACATGCTACAGCCAGCTAGAAGAAAATACCGCAAAGAGCAAAAAGGCCGTAACACTGGCATTGCCACACGCGGTAATCAAGTAAGTTTCGGTGATTTCGGTTTGAAAGCCGTTGCGCGTGGTCGTTTAACGGCTCGCCAAATCGAAGCAGCACGTCGTGCCATGACTCGTCACATTAAACGTGGTGGTCGTATTTGGATTCGTGTATTCCCAGACAAGCCAATTTCACAAAAACCTGCCGAAGTTCGTATGGGTAACGGTAAAGGTAATCCTGAGTACTACGTTGCTGAGATTCAACCAGGCAAAATGTTGTACGAAATGGATGGCGTGGATGAGGTGTTGGCGCGTGAAGCATTCAAATTGGCTTCAGCTAAATTGCCTTTGGCAACCACTTTTGTGGTTAGACAGGTAGGGACTTAATATGAATGCGACAGAATTAAAAACCAAGTCAGTCGAAGCGTTGCAAGCTGAATTGATTTCGTTAACTAAAGCGCAATTCGGTTTGCGTATGCAAGTGGCGACTCAGCAATTGGGTAAAACCAGCGAAATTCGCAACGTACGTCGCGCAATTGCTCGCGTAAAGACTGTATTGACACAGAAGGAAGCCCAGAAATGAGCGAAGCTAAACTTAAACGTACCTTAACGGGTACTGTGGTCAGCGATAAGATGGACAAAACGGTTACCGTTTTGATCGAACGTAAAGTTAAACATCCGTTGTTGGGCAAAATCATCCGCGTATCTAAAAAATACCACGCTCATGACGAAGCAAATGAATTTCACACCGGCGATCAAGTGTTGATCGAAGAGTGTCGTCCATTAGCAAAAACAAAGGCTTGGCGCGTTGCTAAGCTGTTGGTTAAGGGTGCGGCAATTTAGTTGTAATTCTTCTTGCATTCCTCAAAAAATTGCATATAATGCGCGGCTTCGTTTCATCGCCGTTCGCGGCGTCCTGACCCTTAACGGGTTCCAAAACTGGCCGCCGCTAGCGGAAAAAGTTGGAGATTAAATAATGATACAAATGCAAACAGTTTTAGACGTGGCCGATAACACCGGTGCGCGTTCAGTAATGTGCTTCAAAGTGTTGGGCGGTTCTAAACGCCGTTACGCTTCTGTGGGTGACGTTATTAAAGTCAGTATCAAAGATGCTGCGCCTCGTGGTCGTGTCAAAAAAGGCGAAGTCTATAACGCGGTAGTGGTTCGCACTGCTAAGGGTGTGCGTCGTAGTGATGGTTCTTTGGTTAAATTTGACGGTAATGCGGCAGTGTTGTTAAACGCGAAGTTGGAGCCTATCGGCACGCGTATTTTCGGACCTGTTACTCGCGAATTGCGCACTGAAAAGTTTATGAAGATTGTGTCGCTCGCACCAGAAGTGCTGTAAGCGATAAAGCGTCGAGTAGAGGAAACCATGAATAAAATCAAAAAAAATGATGACGTGATTGTTATCGCGGGCAAAGATAAGGGTAATCGCGGCGCAGTTATCAGCGTGTTGGGCGATCATCTTTTGATTGGCGGCATCAATAAAGTAAAAAAACACCAAAAGCCTAATCCGGTTAAGGGTTTGTCTGGCGGAATTGTTGAGCAAGAAGCACCTATTCACATTTCAAATGTTGCGATTTTTAATGCCGCAACCAAGAAGGCTGATCGTGTTGGTTTTAAGACGCTTGAAGATGGGCACAAAGTGCGTGTGTTCAAGTCTAATGGCGAAGTAATCAAGGCTTAAGGGGTATTAAAGCATGGCTCGTTTTCATGAGTTGTATAAAGATAAGGTCGCTAAAGATTTGATGGCGCAGTTTGGCTACAAGTCGGTAATGGAAGTGCCGCGCATCGAGAAAATCACCTTGAATATGGGTGTGGGCGAAGCGGTTGCTGACAAAAAAGTGATGGAGTTTGCGGTTGGTGATATGCAAAAAATCGCAGGCCAAAAGCCTGTAATTACGCTGTCAAAAAAATCAATTGCGGGTTTTAAGATTCGTTCTGGTTATCCAGTTGGCTGTAAAGTTACTTTGCGTAAAGAGCGCATGTACGAATTTTTAGATCGCCTGATTTCAGTTGCTATTCCTCGTATTCGCGATTTTCGTGGTATTTCAGGTAAGTCTTTTGATGGTCGTGGTAATTACAACATGGGCATTAAAGAGCAAATTATTTTCCCTGAAATTGAATATGAGAAAATTGATGCTTTGCGTGGGATGAATATCACTATCACCACTTCAGCAAAGACCGATGAAGAAGCGAAGGCTCTTTTGATGGCGTTCAAACTTCCTTTAAAGAAATGAGAAAAGACTAATGGCTAAGATGGCAGTTATCAATCGTGACCTGAAACGTCGTGAGCTGGTTGCGAAATTCGCACCTAAGCGTGCAGCGTTGCAAGCAATCATCGAAAACTTCAAGGCGAGTGACGCGGAACGTGCTGAAGCGCGCGCTAAGTTGCAAGCTCTTCCGCGTGATTCAAGTCCAGTGCGTTTGCGTAATCGCTGCGCATTGACTGGTCGTCCTCGTGGCACGTTTAGTAAGTTTGGCTTGGGTCGTACCAAAGTTCGCGAATTTGCAATGCGCGGTGAGATTCCAGGTATCGTTAAGGCAAGTTGGTAGGAGAAATTTATGAGTATGAGTGATCCAATCTCCGACATGTTGACGCGCATTCGTAATGCGCAGATGGCGGAAAAAGTAACGGTAGCTATGCCTTCTTCAAAAATCAAAATTGCCATTGCGGACGTTTTGAAAGAAGAGGGTTATGTGGATGGTTACAAAGTTGTTGCTGGCGACGGCGGTAAAGCAACTTTGGAAATCGGTCTTAAATACTATAGCGGTCGTCCAGTAATCGAGAAGATTCAGCGTGTTAGCACGCCAGGTCTGCGCGTTTACAAAGGTACGGCAGATATTCCTCAGGTGATGAACGGTCTCGGTATCGCGATTGTTTCAACTTCTAAGGGTTTGATGACAGATCGTAAAGCGCGCGCCAATGGTATTGGTGGCGAGCTTTTGTGTCTCGTGGCTTAAGGAGGAATTATGTCAAGAGTTGCTAAAAATCCTGTCGTTGTGCCTAGCGGTGTTGAAGTCGTGTTGTCGGCTAGTCAAGTGTCAGTTAAAGGCCCTATGGGTACTTTGATTCAGCCGTTGAATGGTTCGGTATCGGTAGTTCGTGAAGGTGATGCGTTATTGTTTAAGGCAATGAACGACTCAACCGAGGCGGATGCGATGTCAGGCACAATCCGCGCTTTGCTGGCTAACATGATTGTTGGTGTGAGCAAGGGCTTTGAACGTAAGCTGTTGTTGGTTGGCGTAGGTTACCGTGCCGCCGCCGCTGGCGATACTTTGAATTTGACTTTGGGTTTCTCTCACCCACTCGCGCACAAAATGCCTGCTGGTGTGAAAGTTGAAACACCAACTCAAACCGAAATCGTGTTGAAGGGTGCTGATAAGCAACGTGTTGGTCAAGTTGCTGCTGAAATTCGTGCCTATCGTTCACCTGAGCCATATAAAGGCAAGGGCGTTCGTTACAGCGATGAAGTTATCGTGCTTAAAGAAACCAAGAAGAAATAATTGAGGCGTATATGTTGAACAAAAATGAATCACGTCAGCGCAGAGCACGCAAAACCCGTGCCCGCATTGCTGAAAAGAAAACAGTTCGTTTGGCTGTGCATCGCACCAATTTGCACATCTACGCACAAATCATTTCTGCTTGCGGTAGCAAGATTTTAGCTAGCGCGTCTTCTGCTGAAGTTGAAGTTCGTAAAGACTTGGCAAATGGTGGTAACACCGCAGCGGCAGCCGTGGTAGGTAAGCGTATCGCTGAAAAAGCTAAAGTTGCTGGTGTCGCTCAGGTGGCTTTTGACCGCTCGGGTAATCGTTATCATGGTCGCATTAAAGCGTTGGCAGATGCTGCGCGCGAACATGGCTTGCAGTTCTAATTGGAGTTGAATAATGGCTAAGCCACAAGGTAAGAATCAGCAGCAAGAAGAACGCGACGACGGCATGATCGAAAAAATGATCGCTGTGAATCGTGTCACCAAGGTTGTTAAAGGTGGTCGTATCATGGGTTTCGCAGCACTGACAGTGGTTGGTGATGGCGATGGTCGTATTGCGATGGGCAAAGGAAAGTCGAAAGAAGTTCCTGTTGCGGTGCAAAAAGCGATGGAAGAAGCGCGTCGCAACTTGGTAAAAATCAATTTGAAAAACGGCACATTGCACCACACCGTTATTGGTCGTCACGGCGCAGCTAAAGTGTTGATGCAGCCAGCTTCAGAAGGTACTGGCATTATTGCTGGTGGCGCAATGCGTGCGGTATTTGAGGCGGTGGGCGTTAAAGATGTGTTGGCGAAATGTATCGGTTCTAGTAATCCTTACAACGTCGTTCGTGCAACTTTGAACGGTTTGCAAGCGTTGAATTCACCGTCAGAAATTGCAGCGAAACGCGGCAAAAATCTTGATGAAATTTTGGGGTAAGAAATGACTAAAGCCAAAACAATTACAGTGACGCAAGTCAAGGGTTTGATTGGAACGACAGAGTCTCATCGCGCGACAATTCGCGGTTTGGGTCTGCGTCGCATCAACCACACAGTTCAATTAGAAGACACTCCATGCGTGCGTGGCATGATTAACAAAGTGTTTTATATGGTTAAAGTTGGAGCGTAACGATGGAACTCAATACGATACAAGCTGCTGCAGGTGCTAAACATTACAAACGTCGCGTAGGTCGTGGCATTGGTTCTGGTTTGGGTAAGACATGCGGTCGCGGTCACAAAGGTCAAAAGTCTCGTTCAGGTGGTTTCCATAAAGTCGGTTTTGAAGGCGGTCAAATGCCTTTGCAACGTCGTCTTCCTAAGCGTGGTTTCGTGTCATTGACACGCAACGATACAGCTGAAGTTCGTTTGTCTGACTTGCAAGCAATGCCTATTGCAACTATTGACTTATTGTCTTTGAAGGCGGCTGGCATCGTGCATGCTAATGCTTTGCAAGCAAAAGTCTTTTTGTGTGGCGAAATCGCTCGTGCAGTGACGTTGCAGGGTTTGCTGATTACCAAAGGTGCGCGCGCAGCAGTTGAAGCAGCCGGCGGCAGCATCGCTGAGTAAGGAACGCCGTGAGCACAGCAGCCAAGGGTGTAACTAAGGGTAAGTACGGTGATTTAAGTCAGCGTTTGTGGTTTTTGCTAGGGGCTTTGGTGGTGTATCGCATTGGTGCGCACATCCCAGTTCCAGGTATTGATCCAGCGGTGTTAGCCGATTTATTCAAGTCTCAAAAGAATGGCATATTGGGTATGTTCAATATGTTTTCTGGCGGTTCTTTGTCTCGATTCGCAATTTTCGCGCTTGGTATCATGCCGTACATTTCTGCTTCTATCATTATGCAGTTGGCTTCAATAGCCGTGCCGCATCTTGAACAGTTGAAAAAAGACGGTGAAGCAGGCAAGCGCAAAATCACTCAGTACACACGTTACGGCACACTCGCTTTAGCGATTTTCCAAGCATTGGGTATTGCGGTTGCATTGCAAGCTCAGCCAGGGCTAGTGCCTAATCCAGGTAGCATGTTCCAGATGACCACGGTGATTACCTTGGTATCGGGGACAATGTTCTTGATGTGGCTAGGTGAGCAGATTACTGAACGTGGTTTGGGTAACGGTATTTCACTGATTATTTTTGCGGGTATTGCAGCAGGTTTGCCTAGTGCCATTGGCAGTACATTAGAATTGGCTAGAACGGGTGCTTTTTCGATTCCGCTGGTGATGTTCTTGTTTGTTGGTGCGATAGCAGTGACCTACTTGGTTGTATTTGTGGAGCGCGGCCAACGTAAAATTTTGGTCAACTACGCGAAACGTCAAGTTGGTAATAAAGTTTACGGTGGTCAGTCGTCTCATTTGCCGTTGAAAATCAATATGGCAGGTGTGATTCCTCCGATTTTTGCTTCGAGTATTATTCTCTTCCCCGCGACGATTGCAGGTTGGTTTGGTGCTGGTCATGGCATGAATTGGTTAAAGGATATTAGCGATAAATTGTCACCAGGTCAGCCGATTTATGTGATGGTTTATGCAGTTGCGATTTTCTTCTTCTGTTTCTTTTATACGGCTTTGGTATTTAGCCCGAAAGAAACCGCTGATAACTTGAAGAAAAGCGGTGCTTTTTTACCTGGCATACGTCCTGGTGATCAAACCGCTAAATATGTCGAGAAAATCATGTTGCGCTTGACCATGGTAGGTGCGGTTTACATTGCTTTGGTATGTTTGTTGCCTGAATTTTTGGTAGTGAAATTTAACGTGCCTTTCTACTTTGGTGGAACTTCGCTGTTAATTTTGGTTGTGGTTACCATGGATTTTATGGCTCAAGTGCAGTCTTATTTAATGACTCACCAATATGAGAATCTATTAAAGAAAGCTAACTTCAAAGCCGGGATTACACGCTAATGGCTAAAGAAGATGTGATTCAAATGGCAGGCGAAATCGAAGAGTCGCTGCCCAATGCGACTTTTCGGATTAAGTTAGAAAATGGTCATGTAGTACTCGGCCATATTTCTGGAAAAATGCGTATGCACTACATTCGTATTTTGCCCGGCGACAAGGTAACGGTGGAATTAACCCCGTATGATTTGAGTAAAGCGCGCATTGTGTTCCGCGCCAAATAGTTCAGTTAGGAGAAAATAATGAGAGTTCAAGCATCAGTTAAGAAAATTTGCCGTAATTGCAAAATTGTTATTCGTAAACGTGTGGTTCGTGTGATTTGCACAGAGCCACGTCACAAGCAACGCCAAGGTTAATTCGGCGTTAGCCAATTTCGGTGTTATAATCTTCGTTTTTTCAAATATAGGGTAGCTGCATGGCACGTATTGCAGGGGTGAATATCCCCAACCATCAACACGCTGTAATTGCTTTGACTGCAATTTACGGTATCGGACGCACTCGCTCACTAAGTATCTGTGCAGCGGCTGGCGTGAAGACCACCACCAAGATGAAAGACTTGACTGACGCTGAAGTTGAAAAACTTCGCGACGAAGTAGCCAAGTTTACCGTTGAGGGTGATTTACGTCGTGAAACAACCATGAACATCAAGCGATTGATGGACTTAGGTTGCTATCGCGGTCAACGTCATCGTCGTGGTTTGCCATGTCGCGGTCAACGCACTCGCACCAATGCGCGCACTCGTAAGGGTCCGCGTAAGGCTATCGCCGGTGCTAAGAAGTAATTCGCTATAACGCATTAGAGGAATAGATTATGGCTAAGCCAGCTACGAAAGTACGCAAAAAAGTTAAAAAGAATGTTGCAGAAGCAATTGCACACGTTCACGCATCATTTAACAACACCATCGTTACCATTACTGATCGCCAAGGCAATACTTTGGCTTGGTCAACTAGCGGCGCACAAGGCTTCAAAGGTTCGCGTAAAAGCACCCCTTTTGCAGCTCAAATTGCCGCTGAAGTTGTGGGTAAGGCTGCTGCTGAATGTGGCGTTAAGAATATTGAAGTGCGCATCAAAGGACCTGGCCCTGGCCGTGAATCCGCTGTGCGTGCGTTGAATGCTGCTGGTTTTAAGATCACTAGCATTTCTGATATTACCCCGGTGCCGCATAACGGTTGCCGTCCGCCTAAAAAGCGTCGTATCTAATTTACTAGGAGTACATCTTGGCTAGAAATCTTGACCCAAAATGCCGTCAGTGCCGTCGCGAAGGCGAGAAGCTGTTTCTGAAGGGCGAAAAGTGTTTTACCGATAAATGTTCAATTGAGCGTCGTGCGTATCCGCCCGGTCAACACGGTCAAAAGAAAAACAACCGTTTGTCAGAATACGGCACTCAGTTGCGTGAAAAGCAAAAAGTTCGTCGCATCTACGGCGTGCTGGAAAAGCAATTCCGTTTGACCTACAAGCAAGCGACTGCCTCACGCGGCATCACAGGCGAAAGTCTGTTGCAGATTTTGGAATCGCGTTTGGACAACGTGACTTACCGTATGGGTTTCGGCGCATCGCGTTCAGAAGCGCGTCAAGTGGTTCGTCACAATGCGGTGTTGGTGAACGGTCACCGTGTCAACATTCCTTCTTACCAAGTGCGTCCTGGTGATGTGGTTGAAGTGGCGGAAAAGTCTAAGGCTCAGTTGCGTATCAAAGCAGCTTTGGCTGCGGCTGAATCACGCGGCTTCCCAGAATGGTTGGAAATGGACACTAAGGCTTTCAAAGGTACTTTCAAAGCTAAGCCTCAGCGTTCCGAATTGCCTGCAACCATCAACGAGAAGCTCGTGGTTGAGTTGTATTCCAAGTAATCCACGCGGAGTAGCGAATGTCTAAAAATGAATTTTTAAAACCGCGCATCATTGATGTGCAAAGAATTTCCGCCACCCAAGCTAAAGTGGTGATGGAACCCTTTGAACGCGGTTATGGCCACACTTTAGGCAATGCTTTGCGTCGCATTTTGTTGTCTTCTATGGTGGGTGCTGCACCGACTGAAGTGAAGATGGCTGGTGTGTTGCATGAGTACGCAACCATCGACGGCGTGCAAGAAGACGTGGTTGATTTGTTGTTGAACTTAAAAGGCGTGGTATTGCGTCTGCACAACAGCAAAGAAATTTTGCTGACTTTGAAAAAAGACGGCGCAGGGGTCGTGACGGCAGCTGATATTAGCGGCAATGCTGATGTTGAAATCGTTAATCCAGATCACGTTATCGCACACTTAACAGCGGGCGGTAAGTTGGATATGCAAATCAAGGTCGAACAAGGCCGTGGTTATGTTTCAGCGATCTCACGTCAAGTACCGAACGAAACTCGCGCCGTAGGACACATCGCTTTAGATGCGTCGTTCAGCCCAGTGAGTCGCGTCAGCTACGAAGTTGAGAGTGCGCGTGTGGAACAACGTACTGACTTAGATAAATTAGTTATGCACATTGAAACCAACGGTGCGATTGATCCAGAACAAGCAATCCGCAATGCGGCGCGTATTTTGGTTGATCAATTCTCAGTTTTCGCAGCTTTGGAAGGTACAGAGCCTGTTGTTGAGAAAGTACAAACACCTAAGGTTGATCCTGTGTTGTTGCGCCCAGTTGATGATTTGGAATTGACCCCACGTTCATCAAATTGCCTCAAAGCACAAAGCATTCACTACATTGGCGATCTGATTCAGTACACCGAAAACGATTTATTGCGCACGCCTAACCTCGGTCGCAAATCGCTTAATGAAATCAAGCAGGTTCTTGCAGAGCACAATTTGTCGCTCGGTATGAAACTGGAAAATTGGCCCGTTGCTGCGGTTTAAGCAGTCTGGCAACTTAAGAAGTAAGAAAGGCACATCATGCGTCATCGTTCAGGTTTAAGAAAACTCAATCGTACCAGCAGCCATCGTTTGGCTATGTTCCGCAACATGACAGTTTCTCTGTTGCGTCACGAGCTGATTAAAACAACTTTGCCTAAGGCTAAAGAACTGCGCCGTGTGGCAGAACCGATCCTGACACTGGGCAAAACGCCTAGTTTGGCAAATCGTCGTTTGGCGTTTGCGCGTTTGCGTGATCGCGAAATGGTAACGAAGTTGTTTGATGAGCTCGGTCCTCGTTACGCAACACGTAATGGCGGTTACTTGCGCGTGTTGAAATTCGGTTTCCGTCAGGGCGACAACGCTCCGATGGCATTGATCGAATTGATGGATCGTCCAGCCGATGCAACTGTAGTGGATGCTGAGTAATTAGCTAAATTGCAGTGGTATAAAAAACCGAGTTCGCTCGGTTTTTTTACGTCTAGCTTTTTATGCTAAAAACTAGCTATCAGATTCATAGCTGTGTAAAAATCACCGCTGATTTTTTGTGATTATTCTTTGAGGAGTACGCGATGGCTAACTGGTTTACTGATAATTCTTTATCTATCGGCAACACGCCTTTAGTCCGTTTGAATCGCGTGACCGATGGCGCGACGGCTACGGTGCTGGCAAAAATCGAAGGGCGCAATCCCGCCTATTCGGTGAAGTGCCGCATCGGTGCGGCGATGATATGGGATGCCGAACAGCGCGGCGTGTTGGGCGCGGGCAAAGAAATTGTCGAGCCCACCAGTGGTAATACAGGTATTGCGCTGGCGTTTGTCGCGGCGGCGCGCGGTATTCCGTTGACGCTGACCATGCCAGAAACCATGAGCATCGAGCGGCGTAAGTTGCTGGCGGTATATGGCGCGAAGTTAGTGCTAACTGAGGGTGCAAAAGGTATGAGTGGCGCGATTGCCAAAGCCGAAGAAATCGCGGCTTCGGATAGCAAATATGTGTTGTTGCAGCAGTTCAATAACCCCGCCAATCCAGCTATCCACGAACGCACCACCGGCCCCGAAATTTGGCAGGACACCGATGGCAAAGTAGATATTTTTGTCGCGGGTGTCGGGACGGGTGGCACACTCACGGGCGTGTCGCGTTTCCTGAAAAAACATAATGCTCATTTGCTTTCGGTCGCTGTCGAGCCTGCTGCCAGCCCCGTGATTACGCAGCTCCGTGCAGGCGAACCCATCAAACCCGCGCCGCACAAAATTCAAGGCATAGGCGCGGGCTTTATTCCTGGAAACTTGGATCTGTCGCTGGTTGATGAAATCGAGCAAGTGAGTAACGAAGAAGCGGTGGAATATGCGCGGCGTATGGCGCGCGAAGAAGGCATTTTGTGCGGCATCTCCTGCGGTGCGGCCGTCGCTGCGGCGGTACGACTGGCTAAGCGTCCCGAACATGCAGGCAAAACGATCGTGGTCGTGTTGCCTGACTCAGGCGAACGCTATTTGAGCACGGTGTTATTTGATGGTTTGTTTGATGACAAAGGCTTGGCGTTGTAAATTTTGACTAACTCAAGGAGAGCAACATGGCTGGTTTTGAAAATAGTTTTAACGATAAATTACGCAGTTTAGGGAGTTTGAAATGGTTGGCGGCGGGTGCTGTTTTGCTGTTTATTGTGCTGCCGCTGGTTAACCCCTTTGTGGTGATTAACGCGGGGAATCGCGGCGTGATAACCAACTTCGGCAAGGTTGACCAAGTCGTGCTCGGCGAGGGTTTGCATCTGCGCATTCCTATCATGCAAGCCATCCACGAAATTAACGTGCAGATACAAAAGGGCGAGGGTGATGGCGATTCCGCATCCAAAGATATGCAGCAAGTACACATCAAAATTGCCCTCAACTTTCATCTGATTCCCGATCGTGTGGCGGAAACCTATCAAGCCATTGGCAACCTGAATACGGTGGGCGATCGCATCATCATTCCCGCTGTGCAAGAAGCGGTAAAAGCCACCACGGCAAAATATACGGCGGAAGAGTTGATTAGCAAACGCGCCGAAGTGCGCGACATGATTAGCGCGGCATTGAAAGAGCGCATGACGCGTCACGGCATTGCGATTGATGAATTTTCAATTGTGAATTTTCAGTTTTCGCCCAGCTTTAATCAGGCGATTGAAGCAAAAACTACCGCCGAGCAATTGAAGCTAAAAGCCGAGCGCGATTTGCAACGCATCGAAGTTGAAGCTAGGCAAAAAGTTACGAGTGCTAAAGCCGAAGCGGAATCCCTGTCCTTGCAACGCCAACAAGTCACGCCTGAAATGATAAAGTTGCGTGAAGTCGAAAATCAACGCCTCGCACTCGAAAAATGGGATGGGCATTTACCCAATGTAACAGGCGGCACGATACCGTTTATCAACGTGACCAAATAGTTCTAGTTAGAACTAACAAGCCCGCTGTATTCGGCGGGCTTTTTTTATGCGGGCTATTCGCTTACTTTGCCGCGCAGTGTTTTGAGTTCGCCGCGTTGGGTTTTGCTCGCCAGTCGGCGGCGTTTGGCGTTGCGTGAGGGGCGGGTTGCTAGGCGATTTTTGACCGTGACGTTAGCACTCACAATTAAAAATTTCAGCCGCTCTAACGCATCGGCGCGGTTCTTTTCTTGGGTGCGATGCCGTTGCGCTTTAATGACAATCACGCCGTCAGTCGAGATGCGTCTATCCGCTAATTCGTGCAATTTTTCTTTGAGTTCATCAGGCAACGACGAGGCGTTAATATCGAAGCGCAGATGAATCGCCGAGGACACTTTGTTGACATTTTGCCCACCCGCACCTTGCGCGCGAATGGCGTTGAGCTCAATTTCAGCATCGGGAATGTGTAGCTGCGCGGAGATTTCTAGCATCAAAAACTTAGCGTTTCAAAACTGCTTGTAAGTACTTGCCCGTCACGCTGTGTTTATTTTTTGCGATGTCTTTGGGCGAGCCTTCCGCCACGATGCGCCCGCCGCCAAAACCGCCTTCGGGGCCTAAATCAATCACCCAATCCGCCGTTTTAATCACGTCGAGATTGTGTTCAATCACTACTACGGTGTTGCCTTGATCGCGCAGTTTGTGGATGACTTTCAGCAGCAGCGCGATGTCGTGAAAATGCAGACCCGTGGTCGGTTCATCAAGGATGTACAGCGTGCGTCCGGTATCGCGCTTGGAAAGCTCCAGCGAAAGTTTCACACGTTGTGCTTCACCGCCCGACAGTGTGGTGGCAGATTGTCCCAGCGTGATATAGCCCAGCCCCACGTCCAGCAAGGTTTGCAGCTTGCGTGCGATGAGCGGCACGGGCTTGAAAAACTCGTGCGCGACTTCCACCGTCATGCCCAAAATTTGGTGGATATTTTTCCCTTTGTATTGCACTTCCAGCGTTTCGCGGTTGTAGCGATGGCCGTGACACACGTCGCATGGCACATACACGTCGGGTAAGAAGTGCATCTCGACTTTGATTACGCCGTCACCCTGACAAGATTCGCAGCGACCACCCTTCACGTTGAAGGAGAAGCGACCCGGCCCGTAACCCCGCTCACGTGCGCTCGGCACACCTGCGAACAACTCGCGGATTGGCGTAAATAAACCCGTGTAAGTGGCGGGATTAGAGCGCGGCGTGCGACCAATCGGTGATTGATCGACGTTGATAACTTTGTCGAAAAATTCCAGTCCAGTAATTTTTCGGTGCGGTGCGGGTTCGCTGTTGCTGCCGTACAAATGATGCGACACGGCGGGATACAGCGTGTCGTTAATCAGCGTGGATTTGCCTGAACCCGATACGCCCGTCACGCACACCAGCAATCCGACTGGCAAATTCAGCGTAACGTCTTTGAGATTGTTGCCGCTGGCACCCGTGATGGTAAGCATCCGTTCCGCATCGGGCTTGAGCATTTTCGCGGGCATGGGAATGCTGCGTCGTCCGGTCAGATAATCGCCCGTCAGCGAATTTGGGTTGGCACACACTTCATCCGGCGTGCCTTCCGCGACAATCATGCCGCCGTGTTCGCCCGCGCCAGGTCCCATGTCCACCACATAATCGGCATGGCGTATCGCGTCTTCATCATGCTCGACCACAATCACGCTATTGCCCATGTCGCGCAACATCTTCAGTGTGTCCAGTAGGCGGTCGTTGTCGCGCTGATGCAGCCCGATTGAGGGCTCGTCCAACACATACATCACACCCGTTAAGCCAGAGCCGATTTGTGAGGCCAGCCGGATGCGCTGCGCTTCGCCACCCGACAGCGTTTCGGCGGAGCGTTCCAGCGACAAATAATCTAGCCCGACGTTATTCAAAAAAGTTAGGCGGTTGGCGATTTCGATGACGATTTTTTCTGCGATGGCAGCTTTGTTGCCTTGCAGTTTTAAGTCTTTGAAAAACGTCAACGCCTGACGCAAAGGCAGCGCGTTAATCTCAAAAATGTGTTGGTCGGCGACGCGCACATGACGCGCCTCGACGCGCAGCCGCGTGCCTTTGCATTCGGGGCAGGCGCAGCCGTTCATATACTTCGCCAACTCCTCGCGCACGGTGGGCGAATCGGTCTCCTGATAGCGGCGTTCAAAATTATTCACGATGCCTTCAAACGCGTGTTCGCGCAGCGTGGCTTTGCCGCGTTCATTCATATATTGAAAGGCGATTTCGGTCTTGCCGCTGCCGTATAAAACCACTTGCTGGATTTTCTCCGGCAGACTTTCAAACGATTGCTCGATGTCAAAATCATAATGTTTGGCAAGTCCGGCGAGCAGTTGGTGATAAAACTGGTTGCGTCTGTCCCAGCCTTTGATTGCCCCGCTACTCAAGGACAAAGTCGGAAACGCGACGATGCGTTTGGGATCGAAAAAACTGATGTTGCCCAGCCCGTCACACTTCGGACACGCGCCCATCGGGCTGTTGAAAGAGAACAAACGCGGCTCAAGTTCGGGCAGCGAATAACTGCAAATCGAGCAGGCGAATTTCGCTGAAAATAAATGCTCTTTGTCCGAGTCCATTTCCACCGCCAGCGCGCGACCTTCGGCATGACGCAATGCTGTCTCGAACGATTCCGCCAGTCGCTGTTTGGATTCGACATTGACTTTCAACCTATCGACCACGATTTCGACGGTATGTTTTTTGTTCTTTTCCAGCTTGGGCAAATCGTCCATGTCGTGAACTTTGCCGTTCACCCGCACCCGCACAAAACCCTGTGCGCGCAACTCTTCAAACAGCTCGACCTGCTCGCCTTTTCGCTCCACCACCAGCGGCGAAAGAATCATCACTTTAGTGCCTTCTGGCAACGCTAAAACGTGATCGACCATCTGCCCGACCGACTGCGCTTGCAACACTAAATCGTGATCGGGGCAATACGGATCACCGGCGCGCGCGAAAAGCAGCCGCAAATAATCGTGTATCTCGGTGACCGTACCGACCGTCGAACGCGGATTGTGCGAGGTGGCTTTTTGCTCGATGGCGATCGCGGGCGATAAGCCTTCAATCAAATCCACATCGGGCTTTTCCATCAACTGTAAAAATTGCCGCGCGTATGCCGACAGCGATTCCACATAGCGGCGTTGCCCCTCGGCATACAAGGTATCGAACGCCAGTGAAGACTTACCCGAACCCGACAGCCCCGTGATGACCACTAGCTTATGGCGTGGCAGATCAAGGCTGATGTTCTTCAGATTATGGGTGCGCGCCCCGCGAATTTTGATGAGTTCCATGCTGGAGGTATGAGCGAAAAATGACGCGCGAATATACGCGAGTTTGTGGGCATCCCCAAACGGGATTGAGCATGAATTAAGTCCTGTCGCGATAAAAATCTGTGGTTAAAAAACCACAATCGCCGATTTCGCTTGACGCAATTACTACCCCCCCCACCACCATGCGCGCGCTGCATTTTGCAGTGATTTACTAACTATATTTTTAGGACGCATAAAATGAAAAAAATTGCTTTAGTTGCATTGTTGTCGGCTGTGGTTGCTACGCCTGCTTTGGCGGACAACACTGGTAAGTTTTACGGTGCGGTGGATTTGGGTTCAGCAACTATTGGTACTGGTGCTGGTAATACTGGCGGTACATTCCGCGTGTCGGGTGGCTATCACTTCAGCCCAATGTTGGGAGCAGAAGCGGGTTACACCAATGTTTCAGCAACTGGTTCAACTGTTTCATCTATGTCGGCTGCCGCAGTTGCTACCTATCCCGTAGCGGCTCAATTTGACCTGCTAGGTAAATTAGGTTTGGCGATGAATACAATCGCAGCTACTGGCGGTGCGTCTACATCAAAAGCTGACTTGTATTTCGCCGTTGGCGCGCAATACAATCTCAGCACACAATTGAGCGTGCGTGCGCAATACGAAAACTTGGGTAAATTTGACTTCGGTCAAAACTTTACAGCTAGTGGAAGTGTTATCTCAGCGGGTGCTGCATACACCTTCTAATCTAGCTCGACCTTCGGTCGATATGTCAGGCGCAAGCCTGAGCTAGCAGAAACAAAAAAGCCGAGTTCGCTCGGCTTTTTTGCGTCTATGCCTAGCGATGCGGTGATGCGCGAATTTAGCGACGGGCATCTAAGCTACAGCGCAACCGCTACGGGTATAATGCGCCGCTCATTTTTTGCCTCACCCTCGCGCACTCCAGATGAATATCCTTTACGAAGAAGACGGCAGTTTCAAGGTCGGCAGCATCATGACCGACAACACCAGTTCGCTACAGATTGAAAGCCTGTCTGGCAAGCGCAGCAAAGTTAAAGCGACGAGCGTGATGCTGCGTTTTACCCAGCCCGCAATGGATGTTTTTATGGCGCAAGCCGATGCCATGGCGGAGCAAATCGAGGTAGAGTTTTTGTGGGAATGTTGCCCCGCAGACGAGTTCGCTTTTGAGCAAACCGCCGAGGAATACTACGGGCATAAACCCTCGCCCTTAGAGGCGGCAGCGGTGATGTTGCGTCTGCATGGCGCACCGATTTATTTTCATCGCAAAGGCAAAGGCCGCTATCGCGCCGCCCCTGCTGATGTGCTGAAAGCGGCCCTCGCGGGCGCAGAAAAAAAGCGTCAACAATTGGCGTTGCAAGCGCGCTTTATCGAGCAACTCAGCAAGTTTGAATTACCCGCCGAATTCAAAGATCACATCAACAATTTGCTCTATCAACCTGACCGCAACACCTTGGAAGTTAAGGCGTTGGAAGCCGCGTGTGCCGCGACGCATTTGTCCGCCGCGCACTTGCTACAGCAGTGCGGCGCGCTGCCTTCCACGCATGATTTCCACTACAATAAATTCTTGTTTGAGAACTTTCCCAAAGGCATCCATTTTCCTGAAGTCGAGATTGCGGCGTGGGATGAATTGCCAATGGCGACGGCGCAGGCGTTCAGCATTGACGATGCCAGCACCACCGAAATTGACGATGCGTTTTCATTGGAAAAATTAGCCAATGGCAACTGGCGCGTCGGTATCCATATCGCCGCGCCCGCGCTCGGTTTATTGCGCGATTCAGCGGGCGACAAATTGGCGGGCGGCAGACTTTCCACCGTGTATATGCCCGGTCAAAAAATCACCATGTTGCCCGACAGCGTGGTGCAAGCCTTCACGCTGAATGCCGATCACGTTTGCCCCGCGCTGACCATGTATGTCGATGTCGATGCAGACACCTTGCTCATCACGGAAACTTTTAGCCGCGTCGAGCGTGTGCATATCGCGGCAAATTTGCGTCACGACACACTAGAGCCTTTGTTCAATGAAGAGACGTTGGTGGCGGGTCGCATGGATTACGCTTACGCGCCCGAATTAAAATTGCTGTGGGATTTCGCCAACAAGCTGGAAGCCTTGCGCGGTAAGGCTTCCGACAACAGCACGCAGATGGATTACAACTTCAATATCGTCGATGATTGCGTGAGCATCACCACGCGAAGACGCGGTTCGCCGATTGATAAAGTCGTTTCCGAGCTGATGATTTTGGTCAATAGCACTTGGGGAAAACAGTTGGACGAACACGGCTTCCCCGGCATTTATCGCACCCAAAATAATGGCAAAGTAAAAATGAGCACTGTCGCAGCACCCCATCAAGGCTTGGGCGTGGCGCAATATATGTGGTCGAGTTCGCCGCTGCGCCGCTATGTCGATATGGTCAATCAACGCCAGATTATCGCGATGCTGGCGGATGCCGAACCGATTTATCCGAAAAATGATCCCGCGCTATACGCGGTACTGCGCGACTTTGAAACCATGTACGGCATCTACAACGACTTCCAAAGGCAGATGGAACGTTACTGGTGTTTGCGTTGGTTGCAGCAGGAAAAAGCAGCGATTGCAGCCGAAAGTGAAGTTGTTATTAGCGGTTCAGTCATCCGCGAAAACTTGGTGCGCGCCAGCAATCTGCCGCTGGTTTTCAAAGCGCATTCCATGCCTGAGCAAGTGCCGCACACCAAGGTTAGCTTGGGTGTGGGCGACATCGACTTGCTTGATTTGAATCTGCATACACGGTTTATTTCGGCTGAAGCTCCTGCCCCTGTGGTGGAGGTTGCGGCTTGATAAAGTCCTCGCAAAAGTTCTTAGTCGGAGCGATGCTAGGGTCGCTGGCATTTCACGCATTCGCCATCTGGGGATTGCATTTCGTGTTGCCCGACCCGAAAAAAATGCCGAGCTTCCCCCAGCCTTTGCAAGTGGTGTTGGTCAATAGCAAATCCCAATCTAAGCCTGTTAAGGCGGATGCTTTGGCGCAAGCCAATTTAGATGGCGGTGGCAACACGGCGGAAGACAAGCAAGCCAAAACACCGCTGCCCACTTTGCAAGACGATGCGCGTTTTACCCCTGAGCAAAAAGCTAAGAGCGTCGCCGCCCTCGAAGCCGAGACACAACGCTTGCTGACACAACTGAAAAACGACCGCAGCGTAGCAAAACCCGAACCGATTAAAAAGCTCGCCAGCAATACCGTCACGGGCGAAGACTTGCTGGAAAAAAGTTTAGAAATTATTCGTCTCGAAGCGCAGATTGATAAAGCGCATGAGGCGTATCAAAAACTGCCACGGCGTAAATTTATCGGTGCGCGCACTCAGGAATATCGCTTCGCGCAATACATCGAAGACTGGCGTGTGAAAATCGAACGCTTGGGTAATTTGAATTATCCCGAACAAGCGCGTAGCCAGCAGCTGTTCGGCAAGCTGCAATTAAGCGTGTCGATACGCGCCAACGGCACACTTGAAAATGTCGAAGTTGACCGCTCCTCAGGGCATCGCATTCTTGATGCCGCCGCTGTGCGCATCGTCAAACTCGCCGCCCCTTACGCGCCCTTGCCCGACGACATCAAACGCGATACCGACATTCTCACTATCACCCGCACTTGGTCGTTTACGCAGTCAGATCATTTGGAGAGCGAATAGGGAAAGTGCTAAGTGGGGGGAGTGGTGAGTAAAGCCAGTTTTGCGTGAACTCCCACAACTTTAGTTTCTATCGCTGCACCGCCTTAACTAACGACTAACACGACTAGCCACTCATCATGCCAAACCGCCTGCTTCGCCATCAACTCACGCTCATCATCGTGGTCGGCATGGCTTATATTTTGTCGTTCTTTCATCGCTTCGCGCCTGCCGCCATCGCGCAAGATTTACAGCAAACTTTTCACGCCAGCAGTGCCGAATTAGGCAGCCTAGCGGCGACCTATTTTTACGTTTACACGCTGATGCAAATTCCTACTGGCGTGCTTGCCGACACTTGGGGGCCGCGTCGCATCGTCACGCTAGGCGGACTGATTGCGGGCATAGGCTCGATGATGTTTGGCATGGCAGATAGCTTGGCTGCCGCGTCTATCGGGCGATTGCTGGTGGGGTTGGGGGTGTCGGTGATGTTTATTTCCTTGCTCAAACTGAATGCGAATTGGTTTCACGATAGGCATTTCGCCACCATGGCAGGCGTGACGCTGCTGCTCGGCAACGTCGGCTCCTTGCTTGCCACCGCGCCATTAAGTGCGCTGCTTGGCGTGGTTTCATGGCGCAGCGTGTTTGTCGCCATCGGATTTTTGTCGATTATTTTGGCGGGTTTGGCGGCGTGGTTGGTACGCAACCAACCACAGGACATCGGCATGAAAAGTTTGCGTGAATTAGACGGACACGCCGCCCATGCCGCGCACACGGGACACTGGTTAGACGGACTCAAAACCGTGCTGAAAAATCGCGCCACATGGCCGGGCTTAGTGGTCAGTTTAGGCATGGCAGGATCGCTGTTTGCCTTCGGCGGTTTATGGGCTGTACCGTTTTTGCAAGACGCGTACGGCATGAGCCGCAACGTTGCCAGCGCGCACACTTCCACGCTGATTGCGGGCTTCGCGCTAGGCGCGTTTTTCATCGGCTCGCTGTCGGATAAATTAGGCAAACGCAAACCCGTCATGCTCGCCGCAGCCACGCTTTATTGCCTCGCATGGTTGCCTTTTTTGGCGCATCTCAATTTGGCTAACGGTCTGAGTTATGCCTTGTTTTTTGTGATGGGCATCGGTGCATCGGGCTTCACGTTGACCTGGTCGTGCGCCAAAGAAGTCAACCCGCACGCCTTGTCGGGCATGGCGACCAGCGTGGTCAATACGGGCGGGTTTTTAGGCACGGCAATGTTGCAACCCTTGGTCGGCTGGGCGATAGACACACAGCGCAGCATCTCGCTCACGCGGAGTTTTAGCGACTATCAAACGGGCATCGCGCTGCTGTTTGGTTTTGCCTTGTTAGGCTTGCTGGCGGTGCTGTTTATTAAAGAAACGCATTGCCGCTATCAAAACGAATCCAACATGCTTGACAAGTAGTTCTAGCTAGAACTACTATGGTTCTAACTAGAACTACTTGTGCTGCATCATGTTAAGCACAACCTTTCTACCGTTGTTGCGCGAACTAGCCGACACCTATCAAACTTTTCAAGCCTATTCGGCGGCGCATATCCGCACGCTAGATTTAACCCCTGCACAATTCGACATCGTCGCCACCTTGGGCAATACGCAAGGTTTTTCGCCGTCCGAACTCAGCCAAAAAACCTTGATTACCAAAGGCACGCTAACGGGCGTTATCGACCGCTTGTGCGACAAAGGGCTGGTGACGCGCATAGACGCAGCAGGCGATGGGCGCGGCTATTTGATTCAACTGACGAAGCGCGGCGAAAAATTATTTGCTAAAATTTTCCCTGAGCATTTAGCGCATTTGCAGCCCGTTTTCGCGCAGCTCAAAAATCAAGACATCACCGCACTCACCGCGCAATTAGCGCAATTGCGCAACGCCTTTAGTAGCCAAAAATAGGAGGCACTATGTCCGCAGCAAACACTTACAGCCGCACCGCGATGACCTTACATTGGCTGATGGCCGCGCTGATTTTTGCGGCGTTCCCGTTGGGCGTTTATATGTCCGACTTAAAATTTTCGCCGCTCAAATTGCAATTGGTTAGCTATCACAAATGGCTGGGCGTGACGATTTTTCTGTTGCTGCTGGTGCGCTTGGTATGGCGACTACGCCATACACCGCCTGCCTTGGCGTGGCGTATCGCGGCTTGGCAACAACGCGCCGCGCACGCGGTGCATCAAGTTTTATATGGCTTATTAGTAGCAATTCCGCTTAGCGGCTGGCTGATGAGTTCGGCGAAAGGTGTGCCCGTGGTGTATTTAGGTTTAGTGCAATTACCCGATTTAGTCAGCAAAGATAAAGCCCTCGGACAGCTGTTAGAAAATATCCACGCCGCGCTCAATTACGCCTTGCTGGGTTTGGTTTTGTTGCATGTTGCCGCCGCGCTCAAACATCATTTTTTAGACAAAAACGATACCTTAGCGCGCATGTTGCCAATGTTAAAAAGGAACTCGAAATGAAGCTCTGGCTAATCAGTTTTTGCTGCTTAAGTTTAGGCGCGCACGCGCTGGAATTTAACGAGGTTAAAACCGCGCAAAGCAGCGTGGCGTTTGGCTACAAACAAATGGGCGTGCCACTGTCGGGCAGTTTCGCTAAGTTCGCGATTACGGCGAATTTTGACCCCGCTAAACCACAAACTGCCGCTGCCAAAATCGACATCGCGCTGGCGAGCATAGACACGGGCAACGAGGACGCAAACGACGAAGTGAAAGATAAGGTGTGGTTCAACACCGCGCAATTTCCTAGCGCGCAATTCGTCGCGAGCAGCATTAAGGCACTCGGCGGCAATCGTTTTGAAGCGCGCGGGAAATTAACCATCAAAGGTAAAGCATTAGATGTCGTCGCACCCTTCACTTTCCAGCAAGTCGGTTTGCTAGGCATATTCGACGGGGCTGTAACGATTAACCGTTTGGATTACGCCATCGGCACGGGCTTGTGGGCGGACGTGTCCACGGTCGCAAACGAAGTCAGCATCAAGTTTCATTTTGTCGCCAGCAGACGGGCAGCTCCATAAATTGAAATCTCGTCGCAATACTGCGTTGCTCATAAAAAATTACTTCTCACATAGCTGTTCTATGCGTCGTCGCAATTTTTTATTCGCGCCTTGTCTTGCTTAGATATTTCAATTTCTAGAGCCGCCCGTAGTAAACCGTAATAACTGTTTTTTAACCTAGGAGAATTACCATGAAAAAAATCATCGCCCTCGCCGTCGCCGCTAGTTTTTCCAGTGCTGCGTTTGCGGCTTCTGAAACTTACAACATTGAGCCGTCACACAGCATGGCGCGCTTTGAATATAGCCATCTGGGTTATTCGATGCAGCAAAGTCGCTTCGACAAAACCAGTGGAAAAATCACCTTGGACCGCGCCGCCAAAACAGGTTCGGCGGACATCGTGATTGACACGACATCGGTCAATACGGGTTCGGCATTGTTTAACGAACATATCCAAAAAGACGATTTGCTGGACACCGCACACTTCCCCACCATCACTTTCAAATCGCATGACTTCAAATTTGCTGGCGATAAACTGGTCGCGGTAAATGGCGACTTGACCATCAAGGGCATCACTAAATCTGTGACGCTGACGGTTAATTCGATGTTGTGTATGCCGCACCCCATGCTGAAAAAAGATGCCTGCGGCGTAACCGCAACCACCAAAATCAAGCGCACCGAATTTAACGCAGGTAAGTTCGCGCCCTACGTCAGCGATGAGGTGACGCTGACAATCCCCGTGGAAGCCATCAAAGAATAATTCAAGACACCCGAACGATTCTGTTCAAACTTAACAACACTAACGGTCGCCATTCACTTGGTGACCGTTTTTTTCGCCCCCTAAAAAAAGCCTTAGCGAGCGCAGATTGCTTGCGCCACACGCAGCATTTGCCAGTAAAATCGCGCCTTACTTTTCCGCCTTAATCCTCATCATGTGTAAACCTCTACAACTCGTCATGCCTATGCTGTTGATCGCTTGCGCAGCACAGGCTGAAAGTGAGCAGGACTATTTGCAAGAATTTCCTGTGGTGTTAAGTGCGTCGCGCCTCAACCAACCCTTATCCGAAGCACCGAATGCCATGACGGTCATCGACCGCGCCATGATTGTCGCATCGGGATTTCGCAGCTTGCCTGACGTGTTTCAGTTAGTACCTGGCATGTATGTCAGTTACTACAAGGGTTCGCAGCCAATTGTTTCGTATCACGGTTCGTTCGATCAGTTCGCGCGCTCCATGCAAGTGCTTATCGACGGGCGCAGTGTGTATATGCCGCCCTCTAATATGGTGGATTGGGCAGCCTTGCCGATTACCTTGTCTGACGTTGAGCGCATCGAGGTGATTAGAGGGCCCGCCGCCGCCTCGTATGGCTCGAATTCAGTGCATGGCGTGATTAACATCATCACCCGCGATGCAGCGGCGCAACACGGCAGCTCGGTGGCGGTGACGCGTGGTACAAAAGGCATCAACGATGTGCAAGGACAATTTGGCGCGCATGGTGAAAATTTTGATTACCGCATGACGCTGGCGTACACCGCCGATAACGGCTTTGACGACCGCACCGCGACGCATTTGCCGAGTCGTGCCAACGCGAACTTGAACAACAGCAACGACAGCAATCAAGCGCGCTTGGTCAATTATCGCGGCACGTATTACCCGAATAATCGCGATAGCCTAGATGTCCAAGTGGGAGCTAATCGTGACGTGCAAGGTACGGGTGAGCCGACCACCATGAACGCCGAAAATCCTTTCCATGATTTAATGATTAGCAATAGTTTTCAAATGCTCACTTGGTTGCACCAAACCGACAGCCAAAATGAAATCAAGCTCAATGTGTCGCACACGCGCAACGCCACGCGTGAAAATTTTAGCCTACTCATCCCACCAAGAATACCAACACCCCAAGCCTTTACTCAGGCGATTGCAGCCGATCGACTGTTGTTGATGGCACAACATACGCTTGCCCTAAACGAGAGCAATCGCTTGGTGTATGGCGCAGAAATCGCGCAAGAAAAAATCGCCAACTACAGCACCTTTCCAAGCCGACAACCGCTCGCTTTAAGCAATCAAATTACGCTGCCCAGCACGCGTGTGTTTGCTCACGATGAACATTCTTTCAGTGCCTCGCTGCTGGGAAATTTGGGCGCGATGTGGGAAGACGATGGCATGGGGCATCAGCAAGTGTCACCGCGCACCTCGCTCAATTATCACTTCACGCCAGCACACACTTTACGCATGGGAGCTTCGGTAGCCTATCGCAGCCCAGCACTCACCGAAAATTACAATGCGGTTGCCTCCCCCTATCCTTTTGGCGACCGCTTCATTGCCAGTGGCACATCGCTAAATCTGCACTCGGAAAAACTACTGTCGCGTGAAATTGGCTATCTGGGGCAATTTAACCAACGCGCCACCAGTTTGGACGTGCGCTTATTTAGCGATCAATTTGGTCAACTTATTTATTTTGACAACGCCAGTTCAGCGTTCAAAAATGGCGTAGCAGGTGGCTTTAGCGGCTTTGAAACCACACTCAAACACAGCTTAAGCCACGACACCAATCTCACGCTGAACTGGGGGCGCGAATTTGTGCGCAGCAACACTCAGGCGTTGCTCAATTTTGGCGACCGACTTGCCATGAGCCTGCCGACCAATGTGATTAGCGCGCTGTGGTCGCAAAAATTTGACAGCAGTTTTAACTACAGCCTTTCTTACTATCAGCAATCCACCGCCGTTGGCACTTATTCCCCCACTTACGACACCCAACCGTTCCATCGCCGCGTTGATGTACGCCTAGCGCAAGGCTTCAAAAAAACCTTGGGTGTGGATGGCGAAGTCGCCTTGGTGGTGCAAAATTTATTCAACGACAATTACACCGAATACGTCGCCAAAAATGTGTTTAACCAACGCAGTTATGTCACCGTCAAACTCGATTTTTAACTTACTAAAAGTGGGGGACGGCACTGCGTGCCTAAGTGGTAAGTGGGGGAGTCGGTGCAGCGCTTTTTCCACTTACCCGTAAGGCGCAACGCGCCGTTCCACTTTCCACTTACCCTTATTCATGCCCAGCAAAAATCACAATCTCGCGTTACTCGCACCCGAAAAAGCCAAGTCAATTCCACCGCAAATGTATCAAGTGCTGCTGCATAACGATGACTACACCACCATGGAATTTGTCATCGAAGTGCTGCGCAAATTTTTTACCATGGATGCGGAACGCGCACAAAATATCATGCTCAAAATTCACAATGAAGGACGCGCGATTTGCGGCGTGTATAGCCGCGATGTAGCCGAAACTAAAGTCGCAAATGTCAGCGCGTTTGCACAACAACACCAGCATCCGCTACGATGCAGTATGGAGGAAACAAAATGATTGCCCAAGAACTAGAAGTCAGTCTGCACATGGCTTTCATCGCCGCCCGTCAGCAACGCCACGAATATATTACCGTTGAACATTTGCTGTTGGCGATGTTGGATAACCCGTCCGCCGCGCCGATTTTGCGTGCCTGCAAAGTCGATATTGAAGAGCTGCGCAGCGTCATTCAAACTTTCATCGACAGCCATACGCCCGTCGTGCCGGGCGAAGCCGATGCCGACACGCAACCCACAGTAGGCTTTCAACGCGTGATACAACGCGCCATTTTGCATGTGCAATCCGCCAACAAAAAAGAGGTGCTGGGGGCGAACATTTTGGCGGCGTTGTTTGGTGAAAAAGATTCGCACGCGGTGCATTTTTTAACCGAACGCGGCGTGTCACGTTTGGATGTTATCAATATGCTTATCAACGGCATTAACGCAGAAACGCCTGCCGCACCCGCTGCCGCGCCGACTGAAACCAGCGCGCCTGCCAGTGACGACAGTGCCTTAAAAAATTACACGCTGGATTTGAATGCGCACGCGCTGGCAGGCAAAGTTGATCCGCTGATTGGGCGCGATACCGAGCTGGAACGCGTCATCCAAACGCTGTGCCGCAGGCGCAAAAATAATCCGCTGTTAGTGGGCGAAGCAGGGGTGGGCAAAACCGCCATTGCCGAAGGGCTGGCGCGCCGCATCGTGGAAGATAACGTGCCCGATATTCTCAAAGATGCGCGTGTGTATTCGCTAGACATGGGCGCGCTGTTGGCGGGAACAAAATATCGCGGCGACTTTGAACAACGCCTCAAAGCGGTGTTGAAAGAGCTCAATGATTTGCCTGGTGCGATTTTATTTATCGACGAAATTCACACCATGATAGGCGCGGGTGCGGCCTCTGGCGGCACCATGGACGCGTCTAATTTGCTCAAGCCCGCGCTGTCCAACGGCACACTTAAATGTATCGGCGCGACCACTTATCAAGAGTATCGCGGCATCTTTGAAAAAGACCACGCGCTGTCGCGTCGCTTCCAAAAAGTCGATGTGCCTGAGCCTACCGTTGAGCAAACCATCGCAATTTTGAAGGGCTTGAAAACGCGTTTTGAAGAACATCACGGCGTGAAATTTAGCGCGTCTGCGATCACCTCCGCTGCCGAATTATCGGCGCGCTACATCAACGACCGTCACTTGCCCGACAAGGCGATTGATGTGTTGGACGAGGCGGGGGCGGCGCAACGTGTGTTGCCCAAATCGAAACAGAAAAAGCTCATCGGCAAACACGAAATCGAAGAGATTATTTCTAAAATTGCGCGCATCCCGCCCCGCACCGTGTCGAACGATGACCGCAATAGTTTGAAGACGCTAGACCGCGATTTGAAAGCCGTGGTGTTTGGTCAAAATAAAGCGATTGACGCGCTCGCCACCGCCATCAAAATGTCGCGCAGCGGCTTAGGCAATCCGCAAAAACCGATTGGTAGCTTCTTGTTTTCAGGGCCGACGGGCGTGGGTAAAACCGAGGTCGCCAAGCAGCTCGGTTTCATTATGGGCATGCCGCTGCACCGTTTTGATATGTCCGAATATATGGAGCGTCACGCGGTGTCGCGCTTAATCGGCGCGCCGCCTGGCTACGTTGGTTTTGACCAAGGCGGACTGCTCACCGAGATGATAAGCAAGCAGCCGCACGCGGTGTTATTGCTGGATGAAATCGAAAAAGCCCATCCCGATATTTTCAACATTTTGTTGCAAGTGATGGATCACGGCACGCTCACCGACAACAATGGACGTAAAGCAGATTTCCGCAATGTGGTGATTATTATGACCACCAACGCAGGCGCGGAAGCCTTGAACAAAAGTCAGATTGGTTTCGCCAAAGTGAACACCAGCGGCGATGAAATGATCGACATCAAACGCACTTTTACCCCCGAATTCCGCAATCGTTTGGACGCGGTGATTTCCTTTGCGCCGCTGGATCACGAAGTGATTTTGCGCGTGGTGGATAAATTCTTAATGCAGCTCGAAGAGCAGTTGCACGAGAAAAAAGTCGAGGTGGTTTTCAGCGACGCGCTCAAAGATTATTTGGGCAAACACGGCTTCGATCCGAAGATGGGCGCACGCCCAATGGTGCGCTTAATCCAAGACACCATCCGCAGCGCGCTGGCGGACGAGCTGCTGTTTGGTCGTCTCGCCAGTGGCGGTAAAGTCACCGTTGATGTGGTCAATGAGAAAGTACAGCTCAGCTTTCAAGACGAAGTAGTCGCTGCATAAACTTGCAGCATAATAAAAAAGGCAGTCCATCTGGACTGCCTTTTTTATTGGTGCGGCAAGACTTAAGCAATCATGCCTGCCGCCACCGTATTGTTAGTCGCTTCATCAATCACGATAAAGCTGCCGCTGGCGCGGTTGCGCGTATAGGCATCAAACGCTAAGGGCTGCTGCACTTTCATCGCCACACGCACGATGTCGTTCATGTTAACGACTGGCTCAGCATGGTGTTCTAAGGTGTTTACATCGACGCGGTAGTCGATGCTAGAAAACAAACATTTCGCCGTGCGCGTGGTGTGCTTGACTAAGTATTTGCGATTCTTATCCAACGGCGTTTCAGACAACCAGCACAACATTGCCGAAAACTCTTTCGCCACGGTTGGTAACGAATCTGCCTTGGCTAACATATCGCCTCGCGAAATGTCGATCTCGTCAGCGAGCGTAATCGTGATGGATTGCGGTGCGACCGCCGTTTGCAACAGACCATCCAAGGTAACAATTTCTTTGACGCGACTGGTGCGACCTGATGGCAACACTGTTACCTCGTCGCCGACCGAAACCTCACCTGCTTCGATGCGCCCCATAAAACCACGGAAGTCATGGTACTCATCGGTTTGCGGGCGGCACACCCACTGCACAGGAAAACGGAAATCGCGCGTATTGACATCGTTATCAATCGCGACGCTTTCCAATTTTTCCATCAGTGTCGGACCTTGATACCAGCTCAAACTATCGCCTCTATCCACCACCATATCGCCGACCAACGCCGACAATGGAATGCAGCTTACGTCATGCAAATTGAGCTGCGCGGCGAAGGCTTTATATTCGGCAACAATCTCGTCAAAACGCGCTTGCGAATAATCGACCATGTCCATTTTGTTCACCGCCAACACGATGTGTGGCACGCCAACTAAGCTCGCCAAATAGGTGTGGCGACGGGTTTGCACCAACACGCCGCGACGCGCATCAATCAAGATCACCACCAGATTTGCGGTGCTCGCGGCGGTGACCATGTTGCGCGTGTACTGCTCGTGGCCTGGCGTGTCGCCGATAATGAATTTGCGTTTAGGTGTGGCGAAATAGCGGTACGCCACGTCGATAGTGATGCCCTGTTCGCGCTCGGCTTGCAAGCCGTCGGTGAGCAGCGATAAATCCACCGCCGTCATGCCGCGTTTTTCGCTGGTCTTAGAAATTGCCGAATACTGGTCTTCAAAAATAGATTTTGAATCGTGCAGCAAGCGACCGATTAAAGTGCTTTTGCCATCATCAACCGAGCCAGCAGTGATAAAACGAAGGAGTTGTGTCGTGTTGCTCATAGTATTTAGAACCTAAAGTCAAAGATGTTTGTCCGCAGATTACGCAGATTTTGGTTTGGTTTTTAATCCATTTAACCTGCGGAATCTGCGGATGATGATTTTTAGAAGTAGCCTTCTTTTTTGCGCAGCTCCATCGACGCATCGGAAGTTTGATCGTCCATACGCGTCGCACCCCGTTCGGTGATGCGCGTGCTGGCGGTCTCGGTGATGATTTCGTCCACGGTGCGCGCGTTCGATTCCACTGGCGCAGTACAAGTCACATCGCCCACAGTACGGAAACGCACCGTTACGATTTCGACTTTTTCGCCCGCTTTGGGCTGAACCAAATCCGAAATCGGCACGAGCATACCGTTGCGGCGTATCACTTCGCGTTCGTGCGCAAAATAGATGCTCGGAATGTGCAATTTTTCGCGGCCGATGTATTGCCAAATATCCATTTCCGTCCAGTTTGAAATGGGAAATACGCGGATGTTTTCGCCACTGTGTACGCGCGTGTTGTAGGTATCCCACAATTCTGGGCGTTGATTTTTTGGGTCCCACTGACCGAACTCATCGCGAAACGAAAAGATGCGTTCTTTAGCGCGCGCTTTTTCTTCATCGCGGCGCGCGCCGCCCATACAGGCATCAAAACCAAACTCGGCAATCGTTTCAAGCAAGGTCACCGACTGAAACGGATTGCGTGGCAAATCAGGATTTTTGATAACTATCGTGCCGCGCTTAATCGAATCTTCCAGCGAACGGACAATCAAGCGTTCACCCAAATCTTTTGCCAACTTATCGCGAGTGGCAATCACTTCAGGGAAGTTATGCTCAGTGTCGATATGCACCAGAGGGAACGGAAACTTGGCGGGGCGGAAGGCTTTTTCGGCAAGGCGCAACATCACGATAGAGTCTTTGCCGCCCGAAAAAAGCAACGCGGGATTTTTACATTCCGCCGCGACCTCGCGCATGATGTGTATGGATTCACTTTCTAAAACGTCCAAGTGGGACAAGCTGTGATTACTCATTTTTTCTTTCTCTATTTGATTGCAACGGATTGCTTCTTCGCCAGTGTGGGAGCGCGATTTATCGCGCGATAACGGCATAAAAATTCACCGCGCAATTTGTGCGCTTCCACAAGATCGTTATCTGGATTTAATCGGGGTGACTTTCGCGACATGCAGCCCACATTCTTTGTTCTCTGGATTTTCCCACCACCATCGACCTGAGCGGATGTCTTCGCCAGGTGTCACCGAACGCGTACATGGTGCGCAGCCGATGCTGGGGTAAAAACGGTCGTGCAGTTTATTGTATGGCACGTCATTTTGCTTGAGATATTCCCACACTTCGGCGTTCGTCCAATCCAATAAAGGATTAAATTTTTGCAAGCCGTGATCGGCATCGAAGGAAGCAACTGCCAAGCTGCCGCGTGTTACCGCTTGGTCGCGGCGCATCCCTGTCAGCCAGGCTTTTTTACCGGTTAACGCGCGCTTTAGCGGGGCAACTTTACGAATAAAACAACAGCCTTTACGATTTTCCACGCTGTCGTAAAAACCGTTTATACCGTTACGCGCCACATAGTTTTCTACTGCGGTGGCATCTGGGAAATAAACCTGTAGCGGCACGCTGTAGCGTTCGCGCAGCGCGCTCATCAGGTCGTAGGTTTCTGGCGGCAATCGTCCCGTGTCCAAACTAAACATGTTGATGTCGGGCTGAAATTTGGCAATTAAATCGGTCAGCACCATGTCTTCCGCGCCCAAACTATTGGCGAACGTCACGGGCGAAAAATCGCGTATCGCTTCTGCCAATACCGTTTTGACTTGCTCAATTTTTTTTGTCAAATCGTTCATTTTATGCTCCTCGTGTCACACGTCTAAACAGCGGCTGCGCTTCGTCGCTGGAGGCTTGATAGGTCACCGAAAAATCACTCAAGCCTTTTAACACTGCCGCGCAATCCTTATCCGCGCGTGGCGCAAACGCATCGAAACCGACGCGCTGCATATAAAAAATTTGGTCGCGTAACACCTCGCCTATCGCGCGCAACTCGCCGCGATAATTGAGCCGCACGCGCAAATGATGCGCAATCGAGTAGCCGCGTCCGTCGGCAAATTTAGGAAAATCCACCGCAATCACGGCAAATTTTTCCACGTCCTCGGCGAGTGATTCAGCACGCTCATCGCTTGCCAACCACACGCCTAACTCGGCGCGCGTTTGCAAAATCTCACGTTGTGCCAGCCAAACTTTTAGCGGCACGATGACACGCGCGCCTTGCACGGCAACGCTTTCAGGCAACTCGCCCTCACTCAAGCGCAGCACTTGCCAGTCGTCATTCAGCACGGTTTTATTTTTGATTATCATCTTCGTGTCCCTAGCGTTAGAAGCGTGGCGAGTAATAAGGCATGTCGTACGCAACACCGACTTTTAGCAGCTCGTAGTCGGGGGCTTTAAGAGCCTCATCCGCTTCAATCGGTGTGCCATACACTTCCGTCTTGTATGCCTCTAAGCCAATGCGCCGCACCGTGTCGATAAAGCGTTCACCGTCGTCACGCTCGCGCACATACACTTGCAACAAGCGCGCAATCACTTCGGGCATCTGCTCAAAACTAAACGAGCGACCGATGACTTTGCCAAGGCTTGCATCGTTACCTTGCGCGCCGCCCAACTGCACTTGGTACCATTCCTCGCCATCTTTATCGACCCCCAAAATGCCGATGTGACCAACGTGATGATGTCCGCAGGCGTTGATGCAACCCGAAATATTCATCTCCAATTCGCCGATGTCATGCTGAAAATCCATGTCCTCAAAACACTCGGCGAGAGCTTTTGCCAGCGGGATGGAACGCGCATTTGCCAGCGTACAAAAATCGCCACCTGGGCAGCAAATCATGTCGGTGAGCAGCCCGATATTGGCAGTTGCCATGCCCAATTTTTTGGCTTGCTCCCACAACGCAAACACCTCGCTTTGCGGCACATCCGCTAACACTAAATTTTGCATGTGCGTGATGCGCAGCTCGCCAAAACTAAATTGCTCGGCGAGTTCCGCCGCCGCGTCCAACTGCTCCGCCGTCGCGTCGCCCGGCGCGATGCCTGTCTTTTTCAGCGACAACACCACGGCTGCGTAACCTGCTTGTTTATGCGGCTTAACACTGCGACGCACCCAACTGGCAAAGGCAGGATTGTCTATGGCGTTCAAATCCACATCGCGCAAGGCTAGATAGTTTGGTGCGACAAAAAATGCTGAGACGCGGTCAAGTTCAGCTTGCGTAATGGTGCATGCGCCGTTCTTAGTAAATTGCCAGTCGGCTTCGACTTGACGCTTAAATTCGGCGATGCCTAACGCCTTCACCAAAATTTTAATGCGCGCTTTATAGATGTTGTCGCGGCGACCGTATTCGTTGTAAACGCGCACGATAGATTCGCTGTAAGTGATGATGTGCTGCCAAGGCACAAAGTCGCAAATCTCAACGCCTATCACGGGGGTGCGACCTAAGCCGCCGCCAACCAAGACGCGAAACCCCACTTCACCCGCTGCATTTTTTACCGCTTGCAAGCCGATGTCGTGTACCGCAATCGCGGCGCGGTCATTCACCGCACCCGTGATCGCAAACTTAAATTTACGCGGCAAATAAGCGAACTCAGGATGGAAGGTGCTCCACTGGCGCAAAATTTCTGCATAAGGGCGCGGGTCAACAACTTCGTCTTGTGCAACGCCCGCGAATTCGTCGCTGGTGATGTTGCGAATGCAGTTGCCCGAAGTCTGATTGGCGTGCATTTCCACCGTCGCCAAGTCCGCCAAAATGTCCGGCGCGTCTGGCAACTTTAACCAGTTAAATTGTATGTTTTGACGCGTAGTGAAGTGACCATAACCTCGGTCGTACTTGCGTGCGATATGCGCAAACATGCGCATCTGCGCACTGCTCACCAAGCCATACGGCACAGCGATGCGCAGCATGTAGGCGTGAATTTGCATGTACAGCCCGTTTTGCAAACGCAAAATACGAAACTCATCTTCGGACAATTCATCGTTCAAACGACGACGCACTTGGTCGCGAAATTGCGCGACGCGCTCGGCTTGAATTTTGTGATCAAAACTATCGTAGCGATACATGGTTTACGCCTCGTAGCTTTTAGACACTGGCAGCAACTGCGCCGCTGCCAGCGGAAACTTTGCGCCGTATTGCAAGATGTAAGCGACATCCGCATCTTCGTCGTGACGTAACGCCGCACCGATATACGCATGTTCACCCGCCTGACCAATCACCACGCCGATGCGCCCGCCGCAACCGTTGAACCAACTGACCGACTTCGCTGTATTAGGTTTATTCGTACTCATCATTTTTCCTGACACTCATCGTTATTTATAAAAAACCATCTTCAAACCAATCAGCAGCAACATCGCTGCCAACACAGGACGCAACACTTTTTCGGGGACTTTCGCGCTCAAATGGCTGCCGATATAAATGCCTGGCAATGAACCCAACAACAAGCTGGCGAGCAACACCAGGTCCACCGTGCCCAAAGCTAAATGTCCTATGCCTGCAATCGCGGTGAGTGGCACAGCGTGGGCAATATCCGTACCGACAATTTTTACCGACGGCATACGCGGATATAAAAACAATAACGCTACCGTGCCCAACACCCCCGCCCCAATCGACGAAATTGTTACCAATGCGCCGACGACGATGCCGGTGATAACGGTCGCGGCAGGCAAGTAATGATGATGCAATTCATACACCGTACCGTCTTGGCGACGCGCTAATTTTTTAATCACATCTTTCAACAACAAGGCGGCAGCGGTGGCGAGCAAGGCTACACTCAACACGCTGGTGACCAAGCTGCGCAAAGTTTTTTCTTCTAAGCCTAAATACTTCAACAGCAAAATCGTGATGACCGCAGCGGGCAAACTGCCCATCGCCAACAAGCCCACCACGCGCCAATCCACCGAGCCTTTACGACTATGTACCCAGCCACCTAACGATTTAGTCAGCGCGGCATATAGCAAATCTGTGCCGACCGCCGTGGCAGGCGATACGCCAAAAAACAATACTAATAATGGAGTCATCAATGAGCCGCCGCCCACGCCTGTTACGCCCACAATCAGCCCAACCGCAAAACCCGACAGGGTATATAACCAGTCCATTCCAACTCACCACAATAATTTCAGGCGCGCATTTTAGGTGATGAGCTTTATATTGCTAAATAATTTTATGTTAATCTTTCATAACTTAATGGCATATAGAGATAAGCATGAATTTACAACAATTACGTTATCTGAATGAGATTGTCAGGCGCAATCTCAACATCTCCGAAGCGGCCGCCGCGCTCTACACCTCACAGCCAGGTGTGAGCAAACAAGTGAAATTATTGGAAGAAGAGCTAGGCATTGCGATTTTTGTGCGCCACGGTAAACGCATCGTGGCGTTAACCGAAGCGGGCGAAACGGTTTATGCGGTTGCACAGCGGATTTTGCATGAATCCGACAATCTCAAACACATCGGACAAGAGTTTCAAGATCAAAATTCTGGCACGCTGATTTTAGCAACCACCCACACCCAAGCGCGCTATATGTTGCCGCCCGTGGTGCAACAATTCATCAAGCGTTATCCCAAAGTAAAACTCGGTTTGCATCAAGGCAACCCTACCCAAATTGCCGCGCAAGTGCTCAATCGTGAAGCCGATATTGCCATCGCCACCGAGAGCCTCACCGACTATGACGGACTGGTAACACTGCGGTGTTTTGATTGGCATCATTGCGTGGTTGTGCCGCCCAAACATCCACTGTTGAATGAGAAAAAACTCACCTTAGCCACCTTAGCCCGCTACCCCATCGTCACTTATGACACGGCATTTAGTGGCCGCAGCAAAATCGACGCAGCGTTTGCCGAGGCAAAAATCGAGCCGAATATCGCGCTCACCGCGATTGATGCCGATGTGATTAAAACCTATGTAGAACTTGGCTTAGGCGTAGGTGTCGTGGCGCAGATGGCGTTTATTCCGGAGCGCGATCGCCACTTAAAAGTGTTGGACGCGCAACATTTATTTAAGCCGTCCACTACGCGTTTAGCGGTGCGGAAAAACGAATACTTGCGCGGCTACACTTATGACTTCATCGAATTATTCGCTCCGCATTTGACGCGTAAAGTCGTCGATAAAGCGATGCAAAAAAGCTAAGGGCAGGATTCGGGATTCGGGATTCTGGATTCAGGATTCAGGATTCAGGATTCAGGATTCAGGATTCGGGATGCGGGATTCGGGATTCGGGATGCGGGATGCGGGATGCGGGATGCGGGATGCGGGAAAAACCGCTGCCCGCTTTTAACTGAATCCCGCATCCTCAATTCGGTATCCTGCTTTATCATGCCGCCCATGAAAAAAATCACCTTCGCCTTGCTGTTGTGTTTTTCGCCGCTCGCTATTAGCGAAGGCTTGCCCGACTTGGGTGATGTTTCGCAAGCCTCGTTGTCGCCCGCGCAGGAACGACAAATCGGGCAACAAAGCATGTTGCAAATTCGCGCCAGTCGGCAATTTTTAGATGACCCTGAGGTCAATGATTACCTCAATCAACTCGGCTCTAAGTTGGTGGAATTTAGCGGCGAGCCGTCACTCGGCTTTGAGTTTTTTGCTATGAATGACGAGGCGGTGAATGCCTTCGCCATTCCTGGCGGCTTTATTGGTGTGAATGTTGGCTTGCTGCTCATTACGCAAAGCGAATCTGAATTGGCCTCGGTGCTGGGGCACGAAATCGCGCACGTTACGCAACACCATTACGCACGATTATTGAATGGCACTAAGGGCGACGGACTGGCTTCGATGGCGGCGATTGCGGTGGCGATTCTGGCGGCGCGCAACAATCCGCAAACTGCCACTGCCGCGATTGTCGGCGTACAAGCCCGCGCAGTACAAAAACAACTCGACTTCACTCGTGTGCATGAACAAGAGGCCGATCGTCTCGGCTTAGACACCTTGCAAAAAGCGGGCTTTAACAGCCACGCCATGCCCGAATTTTTAGATCGCTTGCAACACGCCACCCGCTTAGTCGAAGGCAATGCGCCCAACTATTTGCGCACTCATCCTGTCACTAGCGAACGCGTTGCCGACATCGAAAATCGCGTCAGCAAACAGCCTTATCGTTTGCTGCAAGACAGCCTCGATTTTCAACTGGTGCGCAGCAAACTGATTGCAGCGCAAAAGACCAGCGCGGACGCGTTGAGCTATTTTGAGCAGGCGGTACATGGTGCGAAATTTGGCAATCCGATTGCGCAGCGTTACGGCTTGGTGCTGTCGTTGTTACGCGTGCAAAACATCGCGCGCGCCACCACCGAGATGCAGCAATTGCAACTGCTAGTAAAAAATAATGCCCTCATCGACACCCTCGCGGGACGCGTCAAACAAGCCAATAACGCCAGCGACAGCTTGGCGTTTTATCGCAACGCAGTACAAAACTATCCGCAACATCGCGCGCTGGCTTATGCCTATGCCGAGGCATTATTGCAAGCCCAGCAGCCAGAGTTAGCCAGCAAAATGTTAGCCGAGCGCGTCAATCGCTATCCCGCCGATACGCGTTTATATCAACTGCAAGCACGCGCCTATGCCGCTCAAAATAAACAGTTAGAACACCATCAAGCTTTAGCGTACAGCGCGGCATGGCAAGGTAATTTAAGCGGCGCGATTGAACAGTTAGAGATTGCCAAAAACGCGGGCGGCAACTTCTACCAAATGTCGATTATTGAAAGTGACCTCAATGAGTTGCGCGATCTGATGGGCGCGCGCGGCAAAAAATAAAGCGCAGTGTTGAGCAATTAAAAAGCCGGCTGTCAACAGTCGGCTTTTTTACGCCTGGCAGATAGGGCAGCTTGGGTCTTGCTTGAGCAGGGTAGTGCGGATTTTTAGCGTGAGCGCGTCTAGGGTGAGCAGGCGGGCGTGTAAGCCTGTTTCGATACCGATGATGAGCTTGAGAGCCTCGGCAGCTTGCAGGCTGCCGATGATGCCGACCAGCGGGGCGAATACGCCCGTGGTAGCGCAGCGCAGCGTTTGTGCTTCGCTGTCTTCGGGATACAGGCAGTTGTAGCAGGGGGGGTGTGCGCGGCGAAAATCAAACACGCTGGCTTGCCCTGAAAATTGTATCGCTGCACCCGATACCAACGGCTTGCGTAACTGATGGCACAAGCGATTGATGGTGTAGCGCGTGGTGAAATTATCCGAACAATCCAGCACCACATCGTGTTCGGCAATCAGTGTTTCGAGTTGCGCGGCATCGGCGCGTATGGCGAGTGGCTGATACAGCACATCGGGGTTGATGCCTTGCAAAGTGTTGACCGCAGAACTGACCTTACTTTGCCCAATCGCCTCGGTTTGATGCGCGATTTGACGTTGCAAATTGCTCAGCTCTACCGTGTCGTCGTCGCATAAAGTGAGTTGTCCTACCCCACTTGCCGCCAGATACAGCGCGGCGGGCGAGCCTAAGCCACCTACGCCGATGAGCAATACTTTGGCGCACGAGATGCGCGTTTGACCTTCGATGCCGATTTCATCTAACAGAATGTGGCGGCTGTAACGCAGCAGTTGTGTGTCGTTCATTTATATCCACACTGATAAAACCGTAGCGAGCGAGTCAAGTGCAAGGCGCGCAGCACGGAGCGATTGAGACATACCGTAAGGTAGGCGATTGAGTGAGTACTGCGCAACGCCGCAATTGGCTCGCGCAGTAGGTTTTCGTTATTTGTAGTGACGTAGCTCTGGCGCAGTGGTCTCATCTTTATCGCCATGCAAATGCGCATCGTAGGCGTGAATAAAAATTTCTTTTTCGCGCTTTTTAGTGACGGGTTCGGGTACGTCCATATTGTGCAGCTCGGTGTCTTCGCAGTAGTGAATCACTTGGCGCGTGATGCGGTGCAGCAGATTATTATCGAGCACAAAACCTTGCTCAATCAACGCTCGTTCCAAACCCGCCAAAGTGAAATGTTCCAAGCTGTATTGAATCAGCAGCGTGTGTGGCTGCGCGGTTTTTGCCACTTGGCAATCGGCTAAACCGTTCAGCAAAGCGTAAGCGCGCGCGACTTGCCCGTATGGTTCGGCGGCAAAAATTAGCTCACGTTTTTTGTGCATATCGCAGATGTTTGTCATGGCAGCCTCGCTGTTATTTCCCGTGCAAAATTTGCATCCCTTTAAGCAAGTTGATGGCTTGATTTAATTGGTAATCGTTTTTAGAACCAAATTCCGCAGGAGCCACTTTTGCCGCATCTGGTTTGGCATCGCTAGGGGCTGCTTTTTTGCTGTCAGCACTTTCTTCGGCTTGCGTAGTGTTGCTCAAATGCTTGTCTAAATCAGACTCGCGTAAGCGGAACGCATTGTCTGATGCTGAGCTTGAAGGGTCTTCCACGACGATGTCGGGCACGATGCCTTTGGCTTGAATTGAGCGACCACCGGGTGTGTAGTAACGCGCGGTGGTGAGCTTCACAGCAGTGTTGTTGCCCAACGGTAATATCGTTTGCACTGAGCCTTTGCCGAACGATTGCGTGCCCATAATGACCGCGCGTTTATGGTCTTGTAATGCGCCCGCGACAATCTCCGAAGCCGAAGCCGAGCCGCCATTCATCAACACCACCATAGGCACGCTTTTTACCGCCGCAGGCAAGTCTTTGAGGTAGTCATTTTTGCCGTTGCCGCGCAGATAATTTTCAGGATTGGCAGTGAGGCGCATTTTGGCATCGTCGGTGCGACCGTCGGTGTAAACCACTAGCGCGTCTTTGGCTAAAAACGCCGCCGATACACCCACTGCGCCGGTCAACAAGCCACCTGGATCGTTACGCAAATCCAGTACCAAGCCTTTCATTTCGCCTTTGTTTTCTTTGAATAATTTATTCAAAGCCGCGCCTAAATTTTCGCCCGTGTGCTCTTGGAATTGAGTGATGCGCACAAAGGCGTAGCCCGATTCGAGCAGCTTGGCTTTGACGCTTTGTACTTTAATAATCGCGCGCGTAACAGTAATACTCAATGGCTTGAGTTCGTTTTTGCGGATGATGGTTAAGACGATTTTGCTGCCCGGTTTGCCGCGCATTTTTTTCACGGCATCGTTGAGCGACAAGCCTTTTACCAAGGTGTCATCGAGCTTCAAAATCAAGTCGCCAGACTTTACGCCCGCTTCATACGCGGGGGTGTCTTCGATAGGCGAAACGACTTTAACCAAGCCGTCTTCCATGCCGACTTCTAAGCCCAGTCCGCCGAATTCGCCTTGCGTAGAGGATTGCAATTCTTTGAACGCGTCGGCATCCAGATATGCCGAGTGCGGGTCGAGTCCGCTGACCATGCCGTTGATGGCTTGGTTAATCAGGGTTTTATCGGCAACGGGTTCGACGTAATCGCTTTTGATGCGCGCAAAAACTTCCGAAAAGGCGCGTAATTCTTCAATCGGCAGCGGCGTTGCCAGCGAGTCTTTTTCCGCCACGGCGGTGTAGTGCAACATCAGAGCGGCGCCCGCAAACAAACCTAATCCGACTAAACCGAGTTTTTCTAAACGACGCATGTGTTGCTCCTTATTACCGACAATTAAACCGCGCTCAAGCAGATTTTGAGCGCGGCAGTTATTTTTTTGTAAACCATTTTATGGGGTCTAACGGCTTGCTGGCCAAACGTAGTTCAAAGTATAAGCCAGAATCTTCATTGCCGCCGCTGTTACCCACGCTGGCGATGGTTTCGCCGCCTTGCAATTCATCGCCGACTTGCTTGTACAAGGTTTCGTTGTTGCCATACAAACTCATATAACCCGTGCCGTGATCGACAATCAGCAGGTTGCCGAAACCGCGCAGCCAATCGGCAAACACCACGCGTCCTGAGGCAATCGCTTTGACCGCTTGCCCACTCGCCGCTTTGATCTGGATGCCTTTCCACAACACCGTGCTGTCGGGACGCGCGCTACCAAAATTATTGATGATGTCGCCTGCCACAGGGAATGCCAGCCGCCCTTTGAGTTGCGCAAAGGGTTTACCCGCAAAGCGATTGTCGGGCAGTTTGTCGTTGCGGAAGATGGATTTGCTACTGGGCTTGGCAAGCATTTGCGTGAGCTTTTCAAGCAGTTGTGCGAGGCGACTTTCATTGGCTTGCAAATTTTTTATTTCACGCCGTTGGCTGCGCAGTTTTTGTGAAACCTTAAGCAGCATTTGTTGGCGTGCCTGTTGCTGTTTTTGCAAATCGCGTTGCTGCGTTTTTTGCTCACCCTGCACTACGGCAAGCTGGTTGCGCGCCTCGTTGGTCTGATTACGCAGAGTTTGCACTTGTTGCAAATTGTTACGCAAAGTCGCCAGCCAAGCCGCACGGTTACGCGCGATGTAACCGTAATACTGAATTTCGCGTGCGACTTGATTGGGATTTTGATTGTTGAGGATGAGCTTGCTGTAAGTCTGCGTGCCACCCAAATACTGTTGATAGAGCAATCGCCCCAGTAAGGCTTGCTGTCCCGCCATACTACGATCGAGTTGCTGTTGTTGCGTTTGCAACTGATTTAACTGGTGGTCGGCGATGCGTTGTTGCGTGGCGAGCGCGGCAAGTTGGCGATTGCTGTCGCTAATGGCACGCTCTGATTCGCGCAAGGCATCGGCGGCTTCATCGCGTGATTCGCTGGTTTGCTCGACATCGTGCTGCATCGTGCTGATGCGTTTGCGCAAATTTTCCAGCTCTTCTTGTTGCGTGGCGTGCGCGGTGTTGAGCAGTGCCAGCAAGCCAAGAAAAACAGCAAAATCGCGTGTGCGCATCGCGAGGATTAAGCGAATTGAATCAGGCTCTGCCCAGTCATTTCAACTGGCTTAGGCAAGCCCATCATGTACAACAAGCTCGGTGCTAAATCACGCAACGCGCCTTCCGCGCTAGTGGTGTGCGCCGCGCGACCGATATACACGAAAGGCACGCGGTTCAAGGTGTGCGCGGTGTGGGCTTGATGGGTTTCGTGGTCTATCATTTGCTCGGCGTTGCCGTGGTCGGCGGTGATGATGACCTCGCCGCCGATGCTCTGCATGGCTTTGACGACACGACCGATGCACACGTCCAGCGTTTCAATCGCTTTAGTTGCCGCCGCCATATCGCCGCTGTGTCCGACCATATCGCCATTCGCGTAGTTGCAAATAATCGCTTGATATTGCTTGGAGAGAATCGCCGCTTCGAGTTTGTCGGTTAATTCGTACGCGCTCATTTCGGGCTGCAAATCGTAAGTGGCAACCTTGGGAGAGGGCACGAGAATACGGTCTTCACCCGCGAACGGCTGCTCTTTGCCGCCATTCATAAAATAGGTGACATGCGCGTATTTTTCGGTTTCAGCGATGCGTAATTGCTTCAGCCCTAAGCCTGAAATATATTCGCCAAAGGTGTTTTGCGGCGCATCGGCGCGATAGGCACACGGCTGCTTAAAGTCTTCGCCGTAGCTGCTCAAGGTGGTGATATTGGCGAGCTTGGGAAAATGGCTGCGCGCAAAACCATCAAAATCTGCATCACTCAAAGCGCGGGTAATTTCGCGCGCGCGGTCAGCGCGGAAATTCATAAATACCAGCGCGTCGCCGTCCTGCATTTGGATGGCAGGTGCGCCCGCCGCATGAATGCTGGTAGCTTGCACAAATTCGTCTGTCTCGCCGCGCGCATAACCGGCCGCCAAAGCCTCCACCGCCGTCACGGCACTAAATGCGCCGAGTCCCGCGCTGATTACGTCATAAGCGGCTTGCACGCGCTCCCAACGATTGTCTCTATCCATGGCAAAAAAACGTCCCACCACAGAAGCAATCTGACCCACGCCGAGGTTGTCGCACAAGGCTTGCAAGGCGAGCAAGGACGGCTCGGCACTTTTCGGCGGGCTGTCGCGACCATCTAAAAACGGATGTAAATAGACTTTTTTCAAACCCTTGCGCGCCGCCATTTCTAGCATGGCGAGGATGTGGCTTTCGTGGCTGTGTACGCCGCCAGAAGAGAGCAGACCGAGAATATGCAGCGCGGAATTATTAGTGAGTGCAGTTTGAATCGCAGCGTTGAGCGCGACGTTATCGAAAAATTGTCCTTCTTCTATTTCAACATCAATGCGGCTGATGTCTTGATACACCACGCGTCCCGCGCCGATGTTGAGATGCCCGACTTCAGAATTGCCCATTTGTTTACTGGGTAAGCCCACCGCTTTTTCGGATGCGGAAATGAGTGTGTGCGGGTGATTACGCCAAAAATTATCCCAGTTGGGTTTATGTGCCGCTGCAATCGCGTTGTAATCAGGGTCTTCGCGATAGCCGAAGCCGTCCAAAATAATCAAAAGTACAGGAGTGATGTTCATCGGGTAATATAGTTGGCTAAAAACAAGGCGCGCATTTTAGCCGAAGAAATTGAAATAGCGTCGCAATGCGTTGTTGCTCACAAAAAATAACTCCTTACATAGTGAACTATGCCGCGTCGTCATTTTTTGCTCGCGCCTAGCCTTGCTTAGTTATTTTAATTTCTAGCGTTCCCCCGTGAGATTTTAATTTTGAGGTATGTATGCACCATCCCGTAATAGACCGCGATCAAGACATCGAACAAGCCGCACAGGCGATTAAGGCCATGGCGCATCCGCTGCGCTTGAAAATTTTATGCTTGCTGGGTAATCAAGAATTAAGCGTGCAAGACATCGTCGAAAATGTTGGTACGACGCAAAGCAACATTTCGCAGCACTTGGCAATCCTGCGTGACAAAGATGTGCTGGCGACGCGCAAAGAAGCCAATTTTGTGTACTACCGTATTAACGATCCGCGCACTTTGAAGCTGGTGGGTTTGATGCGCGAAGTGTTCTGTACCGCCAACTAAGCACAAGCACCGTTTAAGGTGTTTGTCTTCTTAAATACATTAGTATATTCTTATAGATTGAATTGATGATGCTAGGGATGGGCAAGATGAAGAAAATGAGTTTATTGGCGGCGTTATGGTTGGCGAGTAGCGGCGTAGTCGCCGCTCAGCCCTTGGCGACTGCGACCGTAGCGTATAGCGAAGTGGCGCAAACCTATAGTGCCGAAGGCTTGGTCGAAGCAACGCGACAAACTACCGTGGCGGCGCAAATTTCGGGACGCGTGAAAGCGGTGCTGTTTGAAGTGGGCGACAAAGTTAAAGCGGGGCAAGTGATTTTGCGCATCGACGAACGCGAGGCGGAACAAGTCTTGGCGGGCAGTCAAGGGCAGTTGGCGCAAGCGCAGGCGAATTTGCAAAACGCCAAAGTCAGTTTGGAGCGCGCCAAAGTGATGTTCACGCAAAAATTTATTAGCCAAGCTGCGTTAGATAAAGCGCAAGCCGATTACGACATGGCGGCGGGGCTGGCGCAGGCGAGTCGCGCGGGCGCGGGGCAAGCGAGTTTGGCGCAGGGTTACACCACGGTCACTGCACCGTATAGCGGCATCGTTGCGGCGCGTTTGGTCGAAGTGGGTGAAACGGTGATGCCGGGTAAGCCTTTAATGACGGGCTTTGACGCGAGTGAGATGCGTGTGATGGTGTCGATTCCGCAATATCAGCTCGATGCTATTGGCAAAAATCCGCAAGTGCTGATAGAAATCCCGACACAAAATCGTGTTATTAAAGCCGCTTCGGTCACCGTGCAACCCTTGGCGGACAGCCGCACGCATGGCACGCAAGTGCGCGTGAATTTGCCCGCCAATCAAGTGGGCATTTATCCTGGCATGTTTGTGCGCACGCAATTTGTGTTGGGCAAAACTAAAAAATTATTGATTCCTGCCAGCGCGGTATTGCGTCGCAGCGAAGTGGTGGCGGTGTATGTAGTGGATGCAAAAGGCGCGACACAACTGCGTCAAGTGCGTTTAGGTGAAAGTAGTGAGGCGGGTGTCGTAGAGGTTTTAGCCGGGCTAACAGCAGGTGAGAAAGTGGCAACTGAACCCGTAAAAGCGGGAATGAGTAAATAAACGCAGGTCTAACTTAACTTGAGGGAGTAGAGCAATGGCACACATCATCATTATGGGCGCAGGAATTGGCGGGATGCCGATGGCTTACGAGATGCAGGAAAAAATCCGCAAGGGCGACAAAGTCACGGTGATTTCTAATAGCGAAAATTTCCAGTTCACGCCGTCGAATCCTTGGGTGGGCGTGAAATGGCGCGACAAAGAAGATATTACTTTTGGCGTGCGCCCCTATCTGGAACGTAAAGGCATCAACTTTATTTCGACGGGCGTGAAGCGCGTGCATCCTGACAATAATCGTCTCGAATTAAATGATGGCTCAACGATTGATTACGATTATTTGGTGATTGCGACGGGGCCTAAATTGGCATTCGATGAAATCGAAGGATTGGGTCCGCACGGCGGTCATACGCATTCAGTATGCGATGTCGATCACGCGATGAAGTCGCATGGTGAGTGGGAAGGTTTTACGAAAAATCCAGGGTCTATCGTGATTGGTGCGGTGCAAGGCGCGTCGTGTTTTGGCCCTGCTTATGAGTATGCTTTTACGGTGGAAACCGATTTACGTCGCCGCAAAATTCGCAACAAAGTTCCCATGACGTTTGTCACCTCTGAGCCTTACATCGGGCATCTCGGTTTGGGTGGCGTGGGCGACTCGAAAGGCTTGTTGGAATCGGCGATGAACGAGCGTTCGATTAAGTGGATTTGCAATGCCAAAGTGACCAAAATCGAAGCGGGCAAAATGTTCGTGACTGAAGTGGATAGTAACGGCGCAGAAAAAACCAAACACGAATTACCGTTCGCTTACAGCATGATGTTGCCCGCCTTTAAGGGCATAGATGCGGTGTTTGGTATCGAAGGTTTAACCAATCCGCGCGGTTTTATTCTGGTGGATGAACATCAGCGCAATCCTAAGTACAAAAACATTTATGCGGTCGGCGTGTGTATTGCGATTCCGCCTGTTGAGAAAACCCCTGTCCCAGTCGGTACGCCTAAAACAGGCTACATGATTGAGTCTATGGTGACTGCCACGGCACACAACATTCACTCCGAATTGACGGGCAACCCGCCCACCAGTCAAGCGACTTGGAACACCATTTGTTTAGCGGATTTTGGCGATACTGGCGTGGCGTTTATTGCTCTGCCACAAATCCCGCCGCGCAATGTTACTAAGGTCATGTCAGGCAAGTGGGTGCATGTCGCCAAGGTTGCGTTTGAGAAATACTTTATGCGCAAAATGAAGCGCGGCACCTCCGAGCCTATGTATGAAAAATTGGTCATGGATGCAATGGGGATTACCAAGCTCAAGTAGCAAGGCGGTTTGTCCGCCGATTACAACGATTTGCGCCGATTAAAGGCACGCTTTGTTCGGCGATTTTTAATCTGTGTTTATCTATTTAATCGGCGGAAAAAAATTTTGTATGATGTTTGTTGAGTCTCGGTGAGGTTTGTCACAGACATCACCCAGCATTCGCTTTATTGTGCTGTTCCACTATCAATTTAGGAGAAGATTATGAAATGTAATTCAGGAACAATCGACCGCGCATTGCGCGTTGTCGCAGGCTTGGTGTTAATCGCTTTGGCAGCAACAGGTGTGGTCGGTATGTGGGGCTACATCGGCGTAGTGTTGGCGTTGACAGGCGCAATCGGCTTTTGCCCTGCGTACACCTTGCTCGGCATGAACACTTGCGGTCTTAAAAAATAAACCGCATTAAATCAACGCAACACTTTGCCCGATAGTTTGCTATCGGGCATTTTTTTACCCTGAGGAATCTCGCCATGAAAAAAATCATACTGTTTGCGACTTGCGCTTTTATCTCCAGCACCGTGCTGGCGGATGAGTTAAGCCAATATCAAAGCGAAGCCCGCGCTGTCGCTATGCCTTTCTTGAAAAAGCTCGGCGCGGCGAACCAACAAGCCGTGAGTGAGGGCGGTCACGAATCTGCGGTTAAAGTCTGCAAAGACATTGCCCCCGCCATGGCGGGTGAAGCATCGCGACAAACGGGCTGGAAGCTCACGCGCGTGAGTTTGCAAGTGCGCAATCCGCTGCTAGGTACGCCTGACGCATGGGAACAAAAACAGTTGCAAGACTTTGCTGGGCGCGCGGCTCAAGGCGAAAAAGCAGAGACCATCGAAGCCTCCGAAATCGTCTCAGAACCCGCAGGAAAATCGTATCGTTTTATGAAAGCCATTGCCTTGCAACCTGGCTGCGTCGCCTGCCACGGCACGGCGATTCCCGATGATGTCAAAGCGCGTTTGCATAGCGATTACCCGCACGACCAAGCAACGGGCTACAGCGCGGGACAAATACGCGGCGCAGTCAGCATCAAACGTCCGCTCTAAAACTGTTCACCGCACCAATTTTTAAGGAGAAATCATGAAATTTAACGCTAGCAAATTGCAATGGATACTCATCGCGGTGTTCGTCGCGCTGTTTGGCTGGAATCAACTGCAAGCAGCGCAAGGCATAGCTGTCAAACAAGCGCACACCATGCAGCAACAAGGTGCGTTGCTGTTAGATGTACGCGAAGCCAGTGAATATGCAGAGGTTCATGCGCCCAATGTCACACTGATTCCGCTCGGTGAATTAAGTGCGCGCCTCAACGAAATCGCACCCTTCAAGGACAAGCCTATCGCTGTGATGTGCCGCTCAGGTAAGCGTTCGGCCAAAGCCGTCGCCTTACTCGAAGCCGCAGGTTATAGCCAAGTCAGCAACGTCAGCGGTGGCATGAATGCGTGGGAAAGTGCGGGGCTGGAAGTCGTGCGCGCCAAATGATAAAGATTCATAAACTCACGCTGTTGGCTCTCGCACTTTGGGTTGTCACCATCGTCGTGTTGGCTTGGTTTTTTGTGCATGGCAACACCCGCTCAGGAACAGATGGGCGCACCGCGATTGTGCTTAAAAGTACCGAACGAAATTTGATTTTGGCTGAGATGCGTAATTTTTTATCCAGCACACAAGGCATTTTGGAGGGCGCGAATCAAGGCAATCGAGACTTGGTTTTTCAGGCGGCGAGTGCTTCAGCGATGCCCGAAACGGATGATGAAAAATTGGTATTGATGGCAAAGCTGCCGATGGATTTCAAAATGCTCGGCATGAGTGTACGTAGCGATATGGCAGCGATTGCGGCGGCGGCAAAAAGCACCACGCCCACACCAGAAATTTTGCAAATGACGGCCAACACTCTGACCAAATGCGTCGCCTGTCATGCAACTTGGCAGCTCCAAAGCAATCCCTAAATATCCTCAAGGAATACTGATGAAACGCCTATTACTAAAAATAAAATCATTCTTCGCCGTCCCGCACAATCAGCCTAGCGCAGCCGCGCGGCACGCGACCATCAATGTCCGCCAAGCGCAAGCCTTACAGCAACAAGGCGGGCTATTGCTAGACGTGCGCGAAGCACACGAATACGCGCTGATTCATGCGCCTCATTCCACTCATATTCCGTTGGCGCAACTAAGCCTGCGACTGAATAAAATCGCCGCGTATCAAGACCAAGCTATCGCGGTGATGTGTCGCTCCGGGATGCGCTCCGCTCAAGCGGTCAAGCGGTCAAGCTGTTACAAGCAGCGGGCTATCGCCAAGTGAGCAATGTCAGCGGCGGCATCATGGCGTGGGAAAGTGCGGGATTGGAAGTGGTGCGCGGCAAGCCTTAATCATGCTACTACTGGCACTCACCTTAGGCGCGCTGATCGGCATCGTGTTGGGTCTCACGGGTGCGGGCGGCGGCATTCTCGCTGTGCCGGCATTGACGTTGGTGCTGGGCTGGTCGATGACGCAAGCCGCACCGATTGCGTTGTTGGCTGTGGGCGGTGCGGCGGCAATCGGGGCGTTGCAGGGTTTGCGGGTTGGCTTGGTGCGCTATCGCGCCGCGAGCTTAATTGCCGCAACGGGCATGTTGCTCGTACCACTCGGTCAACACTGGGCGCGCAGCTTAGATGAACGCTATTTAATCGCAGGCTTTGCGGCAGTGATGTTGCTCGTCGCGCGCCGCGTGTGGCGCAAGGCAAGTGGCGTGAGTGTGGATGAAGCAACGCTGCCGCGCGTGCGAAAAATACAAGTCGAAACAGGTTATATCGTTTGGAATCTGAGCTCTTTTTTGACACTCACCGCCATCGGAATGCTGACGGGTTTGACCACGGGACTGCTAGGGGTGGGCGGCGGCTTCATTATCGTGCCCGCGCTGTTGCGCTGTAGCAACATCCGCTTAGACGGCATCGTCACCACCTCGCTAATGGTCATCGCGCTGGTGTCAGGTGGCGCATTTTTGTCGGCATGGACAACAGGTCAGGTGGTATTTTCCAGCAGCGCGGGACTGTTTGTTGCGGGTGCGTCCATCGGTATGTTGCTCGCTCGCCATTACGCCGCACACCTGCCAAAACACCATGTGCTACGGGCTTTCGCGGGACTGATTGTGCTGGTGTCGCTGGCACTGTTGTACAAAATTGTGTGAGTGATTTTCGGCTTATAGTTATTGCGCGATACCGCCCAATAAATTGGCTGGCACAGCTTCATGGATGCGCTTAGGCGTGGCGAGATTTAAGCCTTGCATAATGGCGACAAATTCTGTGCAGCTTTTGCCCGCGATGCGGGTATTGAGTAATTTTTCCTCGCCTATGCAGCTCACGCGCCGACCTTTGTAGTCGTGGCCGGGATAGAGCAAAGTTTCATCGGGCAAAGTAAATAATTTTTCAGTGATGCTGTGATACATCTGCTCGGCATTACCGCTTTGAAAGTCGGTGCGTCCGCACGCGTTTATCATCAGCGTGTCGCCCGAAAATAAACGCTCGTGCCACATATAACACAAGCTGCCTAGCGTGTGTCCTGGCGTGGCAATCACGCGCAGTTGCTCCGCACCAAATTGAATAATTTCACCGTCGTTAAGTTGTCTGTCGTAACCCGCTGCACCGCAATTTTTCGCAATCACGCTGGTCGCACCTGTGGCTTTTTTCAGCGCGTTGGAGGCGGTGATGTGGTCGGCGTGAACATGCGTGTCGAGGACAAAGTCCAGCGTCACCCCCAGTGCTTTAATCAACGCTAAATCACGCGGCAACTGCTCTAGTACAGGGTCGATAATCACGGCGCGTCCGTCGTCGCCTGCCAATAAATAGCTCAGTGTCGATGAGTCATCATCAAAAAGTTGTTTGAATACCATGTAGGTGTCGCTCCCGATAAAAATTCTTAGAATAAGAAAATGCTAATTTACTGTATCATAGCGGGCTATCAAAAAGATTAAAAGTTAGGACAAGATTATGGGAATCTCGGGACGCATCGCCAAACATTTTTTACATTCTTCGATGACCCCGCTGCTGGCTTTGGTGGCGGTGTTGTTGGGGGTATTCGCCGTCGCGGTCACGCCGCGTGAGGAAGAGCCGCAAATCAATGTGACCATGGCGAACGTGATGATTGCCTATCCCGGCGCGTCGGCAAAAGATGTGGCGCAAACCGTGGCAACCCCCGCTGAGCAAGTGTTGTCGCAGATTGCGGGCGTTGATCATGTTTACTCGGTGTCGCAACCAGGTATGGCGGTGATTACCGTGCAATTCAAAGTGGGGCTGGAGCATGTGCCGTCAATCGTGAAACTGTACGACGTGGTGCATTCGCATTCCGATTGGCTGCCGCCCACGCAGGGCGTGATGCAACCGATTATTAAAGCCAAAGGCATCGACGATGTGCCGATTTTGGCGTTGACTTTGTGGCGCGAGCAGGCGGTGGGCGGCAGTGTTGAGCTGACTCAAGTGGCGCACGCGATTGAAAACGAGCTCAAGCGTGTGCCCGGTTCGCGCGAGGTGAATACCTTGGGCGGCACGCAACGCTTGGTCAAAGTGCAACTCAATGCCGAAAGTTTGAATGCGGTGCAACTGACCATTCAGGACGTGCGCGCAGCATTGCAAGCTGCCAATGTGTCGCAAAACGCCGGCATGTTGGCGCAGGACAATCGCGAAGTGCTGGTGCAAACGGGTGGCTTTTTGACCAATGCGCAGGACGTGAAACAGTTGGTGGTGGGGGTGTTCGCGGGCAAGCCAGTGTTCTTACGCGACATCGCGCAAGTGCTAGATGGCGCGGATCAACCGAGTAGTTATGTGTGGTTGGGCGCAGGTGCAGCGGCCGCCGACAAAGGCATTACCGCCAAGGGTGAATACACCGCCGTGACGGTGGCGATTAGCAAAAAGCCGGGCGCGAATGCGGTCGAAGTGGCGGAAAAATTATTGGCGCGCGTCGAAGAATTAAAAGGCAGCGTGATTCCCGCCGATGTGCAAGTCAGCATCACGCGCAACTACGGCGAAACCGCCAACGACAAAGCGATGAAGCTGATTAAAAAGCTGCTGTTCGCCACCGCTGCGGTGGTGTTGCTGGTGTGGCTGACGATGGGGCGACGCGAGGCGTTTGTGGTTGGCATCGCGGTGATGCTGACCTTGGCGGCGACTTTGTTCGCGTCATGGGCGTGGGGCTTTACGCTCAATCGAGTGTCGCTGTTCGCGCTGATTTTCTCCATCGGAATTTTGGTCGATGACGCGATTGTGGTGGTGGAAAACATCCATCGTCGCCGCGCTTTAGCCACGCATCAACCGCTTTCGGAAATCATTCCTGATGCCGTCGATGAAGTCGGCAGTCCGACCATTTTGGCGACTTTTACGGTGATTGCCGCCTTGTTGCCGATGGCGTTTGTGAGCGGGCTGATGGGTCCGTACATGAGTCCGATTCCGATTAACGCCTCGATGGGGATGTTGATTTCCTTGGCCGTGGCGTTCGTGATTACGCCTTGGTTGGTGCTGAAATTTTCAGGCGCACAGCACGCGGAACTGCATGACGAAAAGGATACGGCGTTAAGCAAATTTTTCCGCAAACATCTCACGCCGTTTTTGAATGGCGAACACGGCAAAGCGGCGCGGCGCAAATTGTGGCTGGCGATTTTGGCGGGTTTGTTTATCGCGGTGGGCTTAGGCGTGGTCAAGTTGGTCATCTTGAAAATGTTGCCGTTCGACAATAAATCCGAATTTCAAATCGTCGTCGATATGCCTAACGGCACAGCTTTGGAGCAAACCAGCGCGGTGCTGCATGACATCGGCGCGTATTTAGCAACTGTCCCCGAAGTCACCGATTACCAGGCTTACGCAGGTTCAGCTTCGCCAATTAACTTCAATGGTTTGGTGCGCCAATACTATTTGCGCAACGAGCCGACGCAGGGCGATGTGCAAGTGAATCTGCGCGACAAACATCATCGCAGTCGCAGCAGCCACCAAATCGCTACGGCGGTGTTAGCCCCGATCGAAGCGATTGCCAAAAAATGGCACGCCAATATCAAAATCGTCGAAGTGCCACCGGGGCCGCCGGTGATGTCGCCGCTGGTCGCGGAAATTTATGGGCCCGATTACGACGGCGCGCGTAGCGTGGCGAACAAGGTGCGTGAGCAGTTTGAAAAGACCGATGGCATTGTCGGCATCGACGACTCGGTTACCAGTGCCGCACCTAAGGTGATGTTGCAAGTGTTGCAAAGCAAGGCGGCGATGTTGGGGGTCGCACCCCGCGACGTGGTGGACGTGATTAGCGTGGCGTTGGGCGGGCAAGACGTTACGTCCTTACATGACGAAAATGCCAAATACGCACCACCGTTGCGGATTGGTTTGCCTGCTGAAAAACGCATCAAAATTTCGGACGTGCTCAAGCTCAAAGTGCGCGCGCGCGATGGCGTGTTAGTGCCGCTCGCCGAGCTGGTGCAAGTGCAAAAAATGGATAGGGACTATCCGATTTTCCACAAGGATTTGCTGCCCGTGGTGTATGTCGTGGCGGATATGGCGGGCAAGCTGGACAGCCCGCTGTACGGCATGTTCGGCATCAATGCCAAGACCAGCGATATGCAGCTGAGCGAGGGCGGCGCGTTGGAAAGTTACTACTTTAATCAACCAAGCAATCCGTATGCGAATTACGCATTGAAGTGGGACGGCGAATGGCAAGTGACGTTCGAGACGTTCCGCGACATGGGCATCGCGTATGGCGTGGGGCTGATTTTGATTTATTTGCTGGTGGTCGCGCAGTTCAAAAGCTATGTCGTGCCGCTGATTATCATGGCACCGATTCCGCTGACGATTATTGGCGTGATGCCAGGCCACGCGCTGGCAGGTAGTCAATTCACCGCTACCTCGATGATAGGCATGATTGCCTTGGCGGGCATCATCGTGCGCAATTCGATTTTGTTGGTGGACTTCGTCAACCTGCAAATTCGTGATGGTGTGTACCTACAACAAGCGGTGATTGCGGCGGCCAGTGCGCGCGCTAAGCCAATTATTTTGACGGGACTGGCGGCGATGTTGGGCGCGTTGTTTATTCTCGACGACCCGATTTTTAATGGTTTAGCCCTATCGCTGATTTTCGGTATCTTGGTTTCGACGGTGCTGACTTTGGTTGTCATACCCGTGTTGTATTACGCTACTTTGTATAAAAAAATCCCGTAAAATCCCGCCCCATATAATTTTTTAGGAAAGGGTATCTCTAGAAATTGAAATATCTAAGCAAGACAAACCCGCTAGGGGCTTCCCCATGAAACATAGTCGCTACGCTTCTTGTTTCATGTGAAGGCGCGAATAAAAAATTGCGACGCGCATAGACAGACTATGTAAGGAGTAATTTTTTATGAGCAACGCCGTATTGCGACGAGATTTCGATTTCTAGAGATGCCCGAAAGGAGTTTGAGAATGAATCAAGAACGCATCGTACGCATCGTGGCAGGCTTGTTTGTCTTGCTGTCATTGGCTTTGGGCGCGTCGGGCAGTCCTGTTTTTGTCAGCAGTAATTTCCTATGGCTCACCGCCTTCGTTGGTTTGAATTTATTCCAAAGTGGCTTTACGCAATTTTGTCCGCTCAATAACATTTTGAGCAAACTGGGCGTAAAGGGCAGCTCTTGCAACTAAGTTTTTTACGTCAGCTACGCGCTAGCCACATCACACTGACCTTGGTCGGATTGATGTGGCTAGTACCATTTCTGCACTATCGCCACGAAAATCCGCTCACCACTTTTCATCAAGAGTGGTGGGCGTTTTTTTTAGGCTTGCTCGCTGCGAGTAGCTTGTTGGTAAAGGAGCGTTGCGCCAATTTAGTTGTGCCGCGCGTGGTGTTGCTGCCGTTGGGGTTGGTGTTGATTGCCCTGCTACAAATGGCGTTGGGCGACATCGCTTATGTTGCGCAGGGTCGGTTATTCATACTCTATTTTTTGTTTGCCGCGCTGTTGATGGTGGTGGGAGCGAGCTTGCGTGAGCGCGTGGGCGTAGCGCTAGTCGCGAGTGTTGTGGGCGTATTCGCCCTCGTCGCTGCGGAGCTCAATGCCGCCCTAGGATTTATTCAACATTTTCACTTACACACGCCTTTGGATGCTGTCATCGTGAGCAAAGCGGCGGTGAGTTTGTATGGCAATTTGGCGCAGCCCAATCACTACGCTAATTTTTTAGCACTGGGCTTGGCGGCGTTGGGGCTGCTTTATCAACAAGGCAAGCTCAAGTTGCTTTACGTTTTGCCGCTGCTCGCGCCGTTGTTGTTTGTGCTGACCTTGAGTGGCTCGCGTAGCTCGTGGCTGTACCTCGTGTTTATGGCGATGTTGGCTTGGGGTTTCGCTTGGCGGGATGCGCAATTCCGCCGCTTAAAAATTTACGGCGCGCTGTTGTTGGTCGGTTTTGCGTTGATGCACGGCGTGGTGCAACTGCCTATTGTTGCCAATGCGGGTGACCAGCTCAACACCTTGAGCCGCTTGCTTGCAGAGGATAACGGCACACGCAGCATCCGCGCTTATTTGTGGCAAGAAGGGGGTGCGGTGTTTATGCAAGCCCCGTTGTTGGGCGTGGGCTTAGGGCAATTTGCACTGCATCATTTCCAGTTACAGCCTTTGCAAAATGTTGGTGTGGTGGGGCTTTATACCCATGCGCATAATTTAATTTTTCAACTCGCTGCGGAGACTGGAGTGGCTGGCGTGTTGCTGTTGCTGGGCACTTTTGGCTTGTGGTTGTGGAGTTTGCGGCGGGTGACGCTCACGCCCGCGCATTGGTGGCTGTATGCCGCATTGGGTGTGTTGGCGATACACAGCCTGTTGGAATATCCGCTTTGGTACAGTTACTTTTTAGGTTTAGCTGCGCTGCTGCTCGGCTTGGCGGATGAACGACCGTTCAAGGTCGCGCCCGTAGCGGTGTTACGCATTGGCTTGCTCGCGGTAATTGTGTTGGGTGGTGTTGCGCTGTGGCAATTTGAACGCGATTATCAGCGACTGAAAACCGCCATCGTGACCTACACACAACAATCAGCAGCTGATCATGCGGCCGAGCGTTACCGCGATGAGTTGTTGACGCTTGATGAGCATTCTTTATTGCATGGTTACGCGATGTATTATCTCAATCCGCTGTTGCCATTGGATGGGCAACATCTCGTCGAGAAATTGCAGCAAACCCGCAACGTGCTGCGCTTTTTGCCCACCGCCGAGGTGGCTTACAAATATGCGTTTTTGTTGGCACAAGATGGTCAACTTGCCGCCGCCCAAAATTCCCTGACGCAAGCGATTTGGTCTTATCCGCATCACCCTGGCGCGTGGCAATTATTGCCAACTTTGGCTGCGAATGACCCCGCGCACTTTGTGGCTCTGCTAGAATTCGCCACCCAAAAACAACAGGAGTATGACCTTGCAGTTCGTCCTTGATAACGTATTCCCCATCGGCATCGCAATTTTTTCTGGCGTGATGTTGTTCTGGTCGATTTTCGGCAATCGCATTCGTGGTATTAAAGCCGTCGATACCGCAGCCGCCTTACAACTCATCAATCACAAAAACGCTTTCGTCCTCGATGTGCGCGAACAGGCTGAATACGACGCGGGACATTTGCTCAACGCTAAGTTGATTCCACTTGGCAAACTCAAAGCGCGCATCGGTGAACTAGATAAATATCGCGACAAAACGGTCGTCGTGGTGTGTCGTTCAGGCAACCGTTCGGGCTCGGCTACCGCCCTCCTCACCAAAGCAGGGTTCACTGACGCGTACAACATGGCGGGCGGCGTGCTGGCGTGGCAGTCCAGCAAACTTCCTCTGAGCAAATAACATGGCAAAAGTTTTAATGTATTGCACCGCCGTGTGTCCGTATTGCGTGCGCGCCGAGCAGTTGTTGCAGCGCAAGGGCGTGACCGAAATCGAAAAAATTCGCGTTGATTTAGAACCCGAATTACGCTTAGCGATGATGGAAAAAACAGGTCGCCGCACCGTGCCGCAAATTTATATTAACGAGCAGCATATCGGCGGTTTTGATGACTTAGCCGCGCTCGACCATGCGGGTAAATTAACGCCTCTTTTAGCTCAATAATTTTAAGGAAATAACATGACCGATGCAGCCGCAGCACAGCCAATTTTTAGTATGGACAAAATCTATGTGAAAGATATTTCACTGGAAATCCCACACGCGCCGCAGATTTTTTTAGATCACAGCAGTCCACAAATTGATGTGCAACTGCATAGTCAAGCGGTCGCGATTGAAGACGGCGTGTTCGATGTCACCATCACTTGCACCGTCACGGCAAAGTTGGGTGAAAAAGTGATGTTTCTGATTGAAGCCAAACAAGCGGGGATTTTTCAAGCGCGCCACATTCCTAATCCAGAATTGGAAGCCGTTTTGGCGGTAATGTGTCCTAACATCTTGTTCCCGTATTTGCGTGAAGTGGTGTCGGATGTTTCAGTGCGTGGCGGCTTTGCCCCCGTGTTGCTCAATCCGATTAACTTTGAAATGTTGTACCAACAGCAAAAGCAGCAACAAACTGAAGCCAATCAAGCGACCACTCACTAATGATTAAATTACCACGCCTACTGTTAGTTGCCGCGCTACTCACGTTGAGCGTTGCGGCGCACGCGGTCGAGTTTGTTTCGGTGTCATCCGCGCACGCTACCTTGTATGACGCGCCCTCGGCAAAAGGCAAAAAACTGTTTGTGGTGAACCGCTACATGCCCTTTGAGGTGGTGGTGAACTTGGATTTGTGGGTCAAAGTGCGTGACCGCACGGGCGGTTTGTATTGGATTGAAAAACGCGACATTTCTTTCAAACGCTATGTGTTTGCCGTCTCGCCTTTAATCGAAGTGCGCAAACAGCCTGAATTTGCCGCGCCGCGCGCCTATCAAGTGCGCCAACAAGTCGCCCTTGAGCTGCTAGAGGATACGGGGTCAGGTTGGCTGAAAGTGCGGCATCAAGATGGCGACATCGGCTATGTCAGCAGCAAAGACGTGTGGGGCAGCTAATGAAACCGCTCAAAATTCATTGTTTGGGGGAATCGCTGCGTCGCGTGCTCGCTCATTCCTTGTCTATCTATCTGATATGCCTACGTCATTCGCTGATAAAGCAACTAGCCATTCGATTAAGCCAGCAAGCTGGCAAGTCGCTGGTTATGTGCGGCTTCTTGCGCTTCACCCCAAAAAAAGAATTTTGAGAGGTTTCATATGAGTATGAAAGTCAGCGTGATAGGTGCGGGCGCATGGGGAACGGCGATGGCGATTAGCCTCTCCTCTCAACATCACGTTACCTTGTATGCGCGCAACGCCAAGCAGGTCGAGGCGATGCAAGCGATGCGAGTGAATCGCGCTTACTTGCCCGACATCAGCTTGCCCGCTGCATTAACGCTCAGTGCTGATTTAGGCAGCGCGGTCGCGAGTGCCGAACTCATCATCTTAGCTGTACCTCTTTCTGCTTTGCGCAGTACCCTCAAAGCCTTGCCTGGCTTGCCCGACAAGGCGGGGGTGGTGTGGTTATGCAAAGGCTTGGAAGCGAATAGCGGCTTGTTGCCGCATCAGGTGGTTGCAGAAGAATTAGCCGATAGCGTGCCGCGCGCCGTGTTGTCAGGCCCTAGCTTCGCACTGGAAGTTGCCAAAGGGCTGCCAACCGCGCTGACCTTGGCGAGCAGCGATGCCGAGTTTGCGCGGCATACTGCCAAAGCCTTGCGTGCGCCGCATTTACGCGTGTATGCCAGCACCGATGTGGTGGGGGTAGAAATCGGCGGCGCGGTGAAAAACGTGTTGGCGATTGCCGCTGGCATTTCGGACGGCATGGGCTTAGGGCTCAATGCCCGTGCGGCTTTGATGACACGCGGTTTGGCAGAAATTTCACGTTTAGGTGTGGCACTCGGCGGACGCGCCGAAACCTTGATGGGTTTGTCGGGTGCGGGTGATTTGATTTTGACTTGTACCGGTGATTTATCGCGCAATCGTCAAGTCGGATTATTGTTGACGCAACAACATGCTTTACCTGAAATTATGCGTCGCTTAGGTCATGTTGCCGAGGGCGTGTATTCGGTGCGCGAGGTGTATCAACTAGCGCAACGCCTAAATGTGCCGATGCCAATTTGCGCAGCGGTGTATCGAATTATTTATGAGCATGTCCCTGTCAAAGAAGTATTGGCAGAGCTACTCAATCGCCCTGTGCATACCGAATTTGATCAGTAGTTTTGCGGTGCAGCTATCGCGCGATGAATCGCCCGCTATCAGCCCAGTTTTGAGTGAGTTTCTACCGCTCCGCTCCCGCAAACCCCACTTGCCGCCACGCTTCAAACACCGTCACCGCTACCGTATTGGCTAAATTCAAGCTGCGATTATTCGGCATCATGGCTAAGCGCACGCGTTGTTTCGCTGTGAACTTTTCGCGCACCGTTTCGGGCAGCCCGCGACTCTCTGGGCCAAATAAAAACGCATCGCCCGCTTGGAAAGTCAAGCTGTGCAAGGCTTGTGAGCCTTTAGTGGTCATAGCAAACACGCGTTGCAAATCAAACTGCACCAAGCATTCGTCTAAATTTTCATACACTTTCAGCGTAGCAAATTCGTGGTAATCCAAGCCCGCGCGCAACAGTTGCTTGTCTTCCAAAGCGAAGCCCAGCGGCTTAATTAAATGCAACTGGCAGCCGGTGTTGGCGCATAAACGAATCACGTTGCCCGTGTTGGGCGGGATTTCGGGTTCAAACAAAATGACGTGGAACATGGTTTTATTGGCTGAAATTAACGGGGTTAAGGGTGCGGTAACGCAGTGTCTGCATCTCAATTAAACGACTGCGCGTGCGGGCAAAATCGGCAGCGGGCAAGTCGGGCGCGTACAACATTTCGACACTCACCGCCGCGCTGGCAATCAGCTTAACGTGATGGTCATACAGCACATCTATCAGCCAGCTAAAACGGCGCGCCGCACTACCGCGTTCGGCATTGAGCAGTGGAATATCGGACACAAAAACATAGCTAAACTGCTGCGCCAAACTTAAATAATCCGCCTGATCGTGCGGCTGCTCACACAGCTCGTGAAAACTTAAGCAAACGCTATTTTTCGCCGCGCGTTTAATTTTTAGGGTGCGTCCATTAAGCTGAATCGGCGCGTCATGCGTGCTTAACCCCGCACTGAATTGCTGAAATAGTTGCGCCAGCTTGTGCTCACTCGCCTGATTATTCGGCGTGATAAAAAAACTTGCCGCTGCACGCGTTTGCAGACGGTAATCGTGTCCGCCATCGACGTGTAGCACTTTGAGTTGCGCTTGCAATAAAGCAATCGCGGGCAAGAAATTTTGCCGCTGTAGCCCATGCGCATAGAGCTCGTCGGGGGCTTGATTGGAAGTGGTCACCAGCACCACGCCCCGCGCCATTAACGCTTCCAACAAGCGCGCTAAAATCATTGCATCGGCAATATCGTCGATATGAAATTCGTCCAAACACAGCAAGCGCGTAGCGTGTGCAATCTCGTCGGCGACAGCAATCAATGGGTCGGCGTGCGCCGCGTGCAACTTCATGGCGTGGTGCACTTCCGCCATAAAATGATGAAAGTGCAGCCGCCGCTTGCGCTGATACGGCACGCAAGCAAAAAATCCATCCATCAAGAAAGTTTTGCCACGCCCCACGCCGCCCCATAAATACAAGCCGTGCGGCACATCGGGACTGAGCAAGCTGCGCCCTAAAAATTGATTGCGTTGCGACTTAAATGCAATCAGCTCGTGCCATAAACCATCCATCGCCAACAGCGCGTGCGCTTGCGCAGCATCGGCCGTTAAGCCTTGCTCCGCATAGCGTTGCGCGTACCAGTCACTAGGACTAATGGGTGTGCTCATTTTGATTGAAACTCGCAAAGTTCAAGTTTCTACTCGCTAGGGGTATCACCACCAAACTACGCAGCTAAAGCTGCAAGGTTGGTGCGATAAGCGCGGCTAACCCATCGCGACGAAACTTGGATTTTTAAGTATTTTGGATGACGATTTTAGGGAATGCCGCGCTATGGTCTTGCGCCATTTCGGCAACTTTGACGGCGATGCGGCGAGCGATGGTTTTGTAGGTTTTGCTGATGTCGCTATCGGGCGCGGCAACTACGGTTGGCTTACCCGAATCCGCGTATTCGCGAATGCTGATATCGAGTGGCAAGCTGCCCAAAAATTCTACGTCGTAATCGGCACACATTTTTGCGCCGCCGCCCGCGCCAAAAATATGCTCTTCGTGTCCACAGTTCGAGCAAATATGCGTGCTCATGTTTTCCACAATGCCGATGATTTTGATGCCGACTTTCTCAAACATCTTGAGTCCTTTGCGCGCATCCAGCAGCGCGATGTCTTGCGGTGTAGTGACAATAATCGAACCCGTCACAGGCACTTTTTGCGCTAGCGTAAGTTGAATGTCGCCGGTACCGGGTGGCAAATCCACAATCAAATAATCGAGGTTGTCCCAACGCGTTTGACGCAGCAGTTGGTCGAGTGCTTGCGTGACCATCGGGCCGCGCCACACCATAGGCGCGTCATCGCCCGCGATCATGTAACCAATCGACATAGATTGCAGGTCATGATTGCTCATCGGCTCCATCGACTTGCCGTCGCGCGAACTGGGCTGCCCCGTAATGCCCAACATAGTCGGCTGCGACGGGCCATAAATATCGGCATCCAAAATCCCCACGCGCGCACCTTCAGCCGCCAATGCCAGTGCGAGATTCACGGCGGTGGTCGATTTTCCCACGCCGCCTTTGCCGCTCGCCACTGCGATGATGTTTTTCACGCCATCGACTAAAGCAACTCCGCGTTGCACCGCGTGCGGCACGACTTTGCTGCTGACGTTAACGCTGATTTTGGTCGCACTCGGCAAGGTGGTTTTAAGATGATTTTCAACTTGTGCGCGGATGTCGTTCCACACGCTTTGCGCGGGATAGCCCAGCAAAATATCGAGGCTTAATTCCGTGCCTGACACCTTGATATTTTTGACCGACTTGCCCGTCACGAAATCTTTTTGCGTGTTGGCATCAATTAAATTCTTTAAGGCAGCAAGTACGTCGGTGTCACTAAAACTCATGGGGAACTCCATCGTGAGGTGGTAAAAAAGAAGGCGCGGATTCTATCTGAAATTAGAGCCGTTAAAGCCTATGAAACATTAAGGTTATGCGGTGTAAACCAACCCAACTTGTCATGCAAACTGACCACACCGCCAATAATAATCAAGGTGGGTGCATGCGGCTTTTCGCGTAACACGATGTCGGGCAAAGTCGCCAGCGTACCTGTCAAAACACGCTGATTTTGCGTTGTGCCTTGTTGCACTAAGGCGGCGGGCGTAGTCGCCGCTAAGCCATGTTTAATCAGCTCGGCGCACAAAGTGTGAATGCCTAGCAAACCCATATATACCACTACGGTTTGCTGCGGACGCGCCAGTGCATCCCAGTCCAAATTCATCGTGCCATCTTTGCGATGCCCCGTGACAAACACGCACGATTGGGCATGGTCGCGATGCGTGAGCGGAATGCCTGCATACGCTGCCACGCCTGACGCGGCAGTGATGCCAGGCACAACTTGGAAGGGGATTTTTTGTGCGGCTAGCGTTTCGATTTCTTCACCACCACGCCCAAAAATAAACGGGTCGCCGCCTTTTAAGCGCACCACTTTTTTGCCGTCCAAAGCCAATCTCACCAGCAAATCGTTAATCGCTACTTGCGGCAAAGTGTGCTGCGCGCGTTGCTTGCCGACGAAGATTTTTTCGGCATGGCTCAACGCCACAATCGCGGGCGCGACCAAGTTGTCGTACACCAAAACGTCTGCTGTTTGAATTAAACGCCGCGCACGCAAGGTCAACAAATCAGGATCGCCTGGACCCGCACCGACCAGTGCGACCGAGCCGATTTGCGGCTGAATTGCAGCCGCTACATCAGGTAAAAAATCTAAGCGGCGCGTATCCCACAATTGTTGGGCTAACAACATTGCCGATGCCGCATCGGGCGCGCGCTGCATAGCGCGTAAGGCTATCGCTGTCGTACCGATTACCGCCGCGAGCGCGTATTCGTCGCTGATTTCGCCGCGCCATAACGCGCCTAAGCGAGACACATCCATCGCCTCATCTTTGAGGTGACGCTGCGCAAATTGCGCCGCCCACAATTCATCTTGCGTCTCACCTGCCAGCACGCCGCGCACCACACAATCGCTATCAGGATTGCGTTCCGCATCGCCGCCTTCGCCCTTGAATACGGCTAAATTTGCATCACCTAACAACACCGCCGCCGCTTGATGCGCGGTGTCGTAGCCAGGATGAAAAATGCCCAGCATAGAAGTTTTCGCGCGTGCGGGATTGAGCATCCGCACCACACTGTGCACGGGCGAACGCAAGCCTAGTGTGGCTTTCAAGTCGAGTAACTGTTGTAAGCGCGGATTGAGTGTGGCGACTGGCAGATAAGCGAAGTTGAGTTGCTGTAATTGCGCCGCCGCTTCGTTTGCGTTACGGCAAGGGGTGAAACCTAACTGTGCTAAGGCATCCGCTGCGTTCACTCGCCCCACCATCGTCGTGCCGTGCATCAATACTTTGCTGCCGTGTTGCGCGAGTAATAGCGCGGACAAAACGAAGTAAGGCAGTTGTCGCCGTTTGCCCGCATACGCTGCCCAATCAACTTCGACGGGCGGAAAATTGGGCGGCAAAATAATGCTGTCGCGCGCCGCCTTGACCATGCCTGCCAATTCGGCGGATGTTTCTTCTTTGACACGCAACAACATTAAAAACGCGCCCAGCTGCTCAGGACTGACCGTGTCTTGCAATATCATTTGCATGGCACGGTCAGCTTCGGCAAAGGTTAAATCGCGCGCACCACGCCGACCTTTGCCGAGTGCTTGAATATAGGCTGCAAAAGGAGAAGTCATGGCGGGTCTAAATAAATAATAAGCGGCGCAATATACAGGCACAACAGACATAAAAAAACCAGCCTAAGCTGGTTTTTTGTTTAGCGGTGTTGCTAGTTTTACTTGCTAGTGAATAATTCTTTTACCATCCACGATGCAAAAGCAATTGCCATTAACAAAGTACCGACTGCACAAATAGTTGCGATGAATCCCATGTTTATCTCCCCCTAGAAGCACTACGTTAAAATTAAACCTCTTGTCCAACAAGGCGAATCGTAGCACACATTTTTAATAGGGGAATAGCCGCAAATAAAAAAAGCCCAATGACTTCTTGTCATAGGCAAAACGGTAATACTAAAAAATGAAATGCCGAAGGGCGGATTACCCTTCGGCGTTCGACTTAGTTGCTTTTGAACAAGCCACCAACGACTTCTTTAATCAACATCAGAGCAAAACCAGCAATCAGCACAACAGTAACAAAAGCAGCAAGCGTAGCGATATAAGACATTATTATTTCCCCCTGAAAATTTAGTTAAATTCCAACTTAATAGTTGATTAAAACATTTCGCATTAGTTGACTAACACGTTGCGAATTATATAAGTGAATTTGTCGGAAATACACGCAAATAATTTAAGAGTATTACTGATTCAGCCGAGCGGCGCAGAGCGGTTTCGATTTAGCGACACTCCTATGCGAGTAATCACTTAAAATCTCGCCCCTTTTGTATCTGCAACATTACTTCTTAAGATAGGCAACAACGTGGCAAAAAAACTGTATATCAAAACCTATGGCTGCCAGATGAACGAGTACGACTCCGACAAAATGGCGGACGTGATGAAAGCCTATGACGGCATGGAACAAACCGATAAGCCTGAAGAGGCGGATGTGATTTTGTTCAACACCTGCTCGATACGTGAAAAAGCCGAGGACAAAGTTTTTTCCGATTTGGGGCGAGTGCGTCCTTACAAACTCGCTAATCCCAATCTCATCATCGGTGTGGGCGGCTGCGTGGCGAGCCAAGAGGGCGCGACCATTGCGCAACGCGCGCCCTATGTGGACGTGGTGTTTGGCCCGCAAACCTTGCATCGTTTGCCGCAACTAATAGCCGCGCGCCGCGCCACAGGACGCACGCAAATCGACATCAGTTTTCCTGAAATTGAAAAATTCGATCATCTGCCTAAACAAGAAAAAGCCACGGGTACAGCGTTCGTTTCCATCATGGAAGGCTGTAGCAAATACTGCACGTTCTGTGTCGTGCCTTACACACGCGGCGAAGAAGTGTCGCGCCCCCTGACTGACGTGCTAAACGAGATACACGGCTTAATAAAATTGGGCGTAAAAGAAGTCACTCTGTTAGGGCAAAACGTCAATGCTTATCAGGGCGAAAGTGAGGATGGCGCAGTAGTCGATTTCGCTTATCTAATCCAAGCTGTCGCGGCGATAGATGCCATCGTGCGGATTCGTTACAGCACCTCGCATCCTAAAGAAATGTCGCAACGCCTGATTGATTTATATGGCACCACGCCCAAACTGGTGAGCCATTTGCATCTGCCCGTACAATCGGGTTCCGATCGCGTCTTGGCGGCGATGAAACGCGGTCATACCGCGCTGGAATATAAGTCGATTATTCGTCGCGTGCGCGCGCTACGTCCCGACATTTGCGTCACCTCCGATTTTATTATTGGCTTTCCTGGCGAGACGGATGCTGATTTTGAAGCCACTATGAAGTTAATCGACGACATCGGCTTTGATAACAGCTTTAGTTTTTTATATAGCCCGCGCCCCGGCACCCCCGCCGCCGAGATGCGCGACGACACGCCCCACGCCGTCAAAGCCGCGCGCCTTAAGCGTTTGCAGGATCGCATCAGTGAACAAGAAGGCTGCATCGCAGCGGCGATGTTAGGCACAACACAACGCGCACTGGTTGAAGGCATTTCTAAAAAAGATGGCACAGAACTCGCCGCCCGCACTGACAACAATCGCGTAGTGAACTTCGTCGGCACAGCCGATTTAATCGGGCAATTTATCGAGCTGAAAATCACGCAAGTGGTGAGACATACGCTGCGCGGGGAGAAGGTTTGAAGCTGGAAAAGCGTTCGTCTAGCCAACGTAACTGAATATAGCTATCGCCATAAAAGGCTTTTGGAAACTGAAAACAATTAAACACAAGGATGACTTATGTCACGCTGGTCTGATGGGTATAAAAATCACGCTTTTCAAGAAACTTGGATTGCTCTCAAGGATGAGCTCGATAAAACCACGATAGATGATGTGACCGTAGTCACATCAGTAACCGAGCTTGCCCGTTTAAGAAAAGTAATTAAATATCTTGACGGCCTACTTAACTCACTTGACCCTGAATTGTTGCCCTTAAGCACGTTAGATACTTTTAATGCGCAACTCATACTCTGTTATCAAAGCTCTTTCACTTTCAACCAAACTCGGAACATTGCGCATTTACAAGCAGCCAATACCCATGCCGATAATTTATTAACTTACATTCGCCCTTACATGGTGGTTGATGGCAAAGCAGCAAAAGCTTTATTTGAGTCAACAAAGCAATATTCAAAAACTATTGATGACTACCTGAGTAGCTTCCCAACTAAGTCGCGCGAATTATTGAATGAGATTGAGACCGTTAAAAAAGCTTCTGGGGAGATACAAGCAGAGATTCAAGCCAGTAATGATTTAGTTAATGAATTCACCGCTAAGTTATTTGGCAGCGATGAACCTACGACTGGAATTGAAAGTCAGGTGAATGCAGCTTATGAGGACATAGAGCAAAAACTAGCTGAGATTCGAGGGTTTCACGAAGAAACAATTACAGATGACGATTCAACTAGAAATCAACTGGAGGTAGCTAAAAACTTAGCACTCACCAATGAAGGAAAAATTACTCAATCGCTGGAAAATGTTAAAAGTGAAGTGCAAGATTTAAACAATTTTCACGCTAAAATTTTTGGCAAACAAGACGATGATGGCAAACAGCTCAGCGGGCTTGCTGCGGAACTAGATTTTCGCGTTGTAGAGCTGACAGCTTTTGAAAAAAAGCAAGTCACTAAATACAACGCACTCAACGCACAAATAGAAAGCTTATTGCCTGGCGCAACAAGTGCAGGACTAGCATCCGCTTATAGAGAGATGAAAGAATCGTTTGATAAGCCTATCAAAATGGCTTCATATGTTTACTACTTTTCAATCGCATTGCTACTTATTGGTTTTGGTGTATTCACTCTTCAAATAGGCGGTGAATATTGGATTTCATTCGTTAAATTTGATACTTGGGATGGCGTACTTAAAGGCTTGGCTTCAAAGCTACCTTTTTATGGCACGCTCATTTGGCTGGCTACGGTAGCGTCTAAGAGACGTAGTGAATCACAACGTTTGCAGCAAGAGTATTCGCATAAAGAAGCCTTAGCGAAGTCGTACGATAACTATAAAAAACAACTTGAAGCATTAGATGGTGAAGATAAAGCTATGCAAAAAGAATTCATCACAAGAGCAATTGATGCGATTGCTTACAATGCCTCTCAAACCTTGGATGGCAAGCATGGTGATGCACATCCCACAGTTAATATGCTCGACAAAATTTCGGATACGGTGAAAGAAATTAAATCGGCTGTCAGCAAATAATCACATGAAAAAATCATCCAGCAAAAAACTTTCCCTCACTGTGCAATACGCCAGCGAGGCTAAAGATTTACCCACGCGTGCGCAATTCCGCCGTTGGTTTGCTGCGGCGATGCAAGGCGATATGAGCTTGACGTTGCGCATCGTCGATGCGGAGGAAGGACGCGAGTTGAATAAAAATTATCGCGCGAAAGATTACGCGACCAATGTGTTGACGTTTGTGTATGACGACCATCCCGTCAGCGGCGATGTGGTGATATGCGCAGCTGTGGTGGCGCGCGAAGCGGCGGAACAAGGCAAGGATTTATTTGCGCATTACGCGCATATGAGCATCCACGCCGCGCTGCATTTACAAGGCTATGACCACGAGGTCGAGACGGAAGCCGAGGCGATGGAAGCCTTAGAAACTTCAATGATGTTAAAATTGCGCCTCACTAATCCCTATCAAAATTAAACCCTCTGCAATGGACGTACTCACCAGTCACAAACCCAGCCTGTTAGAACGCTTATCCACCCTGCTACTGCGCGCCCCAGAAGACCGCGAACAACTCGTGCAGTTGCTCTACGGCGCGTACGAAAAAAATCTGTTGGATGCCGACGCGCTGGCGATGATGGAAGGCGTATTGCAAGTGTCCGAACGACAAGTGCGCGAAATTATGATTCCGCGCGCGCAGATGGATGTCATCGACATCAGCCAATCGCCCGAAAAGTTCATACCGTTTGTGATCGACACCGCGCACTCGCGCTTTCCCGTTATTGACGGCGATAAAGATCACATCATCGGCATTTTGTTAGCCAAAGATTTGTTGCGTTATTACGCGGGGGAAACCTTCGACGTGCGCGATATGTTGCGCCCCGCCGTGTTTGTTCCCGAAGCCAAACGTCTCAATGTGCTGCTCAGCGATTTTCGCAGCAAGCACAATCACATCGCCTTAGTGGTCGATGAATACGGCGGCGTGTCGGGGATGGTGACCATTGAAGACGTGCTGGAACAAATCGTCGGCGACATCTCGGATGAATATGATTTTGATGAAGACGAAGACAACATCATTGTGCAAGACGAAAGCCATTGGCGCGTCAAAGCCGACACCGAAATCGAAGCCTTTAACGAGGTGATGGGGACAGAATTTTCTGACGAAGAATGCGACACCATCGGCGGCTTGGTTCTGCAAGCTGCGGGGCAACTACCCAAACGCGACGACCAAATCGTCATCGGCACATTGCGTTTTACCGTGCTGCGCGCCGACAGTCGCCGACTGTATGCGCTGCTGGTGGAGCGCACAGCGGATATAAGCGTAAAGGAATAATCCCAACTTTTTCATTCAGGAGTTCGCCATGACAATCACTCAATTACTTAGAGCGACAGTGCTCGTCAGTTTGCTAATGACGGAGTTTATGGCTCATGCAGATGCGCAAAAACTGACTTCGGTTTGTGCGGCAGATTGCGCGACTGAGTTGCAAGAATGCCGCCAGCAAGCCGATGCACGGGCAATTTCTGAAAGTGCGATGATGCCCTACCAAGGCTCCAGAAATCCCGCCCCGAATGCGAATCAACTCGATGCGCAGCGTAGCTTTCAGGCCGAGGTGCAAAAACGCCGCATGGATAATCAACTGCAATGCGAAGCACAAAAAAATCGTTGCATCAGCGCATGTGAGACACCCACTGATGCCACGAAAAAGAGTGTGATTTTTAAGTAAAAAAGCACCGACTTAAAACTGCTCGTTCTCACCCAAATAACGCCATTGTCCCAACGGCAAATCGCCCAATTTGATTTTGCCGATACGGATGCGTTTTAAGCCCGTAACTTTCAATCCGACCAATTCGCACATGCGGCGGATTTGGCGTTTTTTGCCCTCTCTTAACACGAAGCGCAATTGGTCTTCATTTTGCCAAGTCACCTTGGCGGGCTTGAGATATTCGCCGTCTAATTTCAAGCCTTGGCACAACAACGCCAGCCCGCTGTCTTCCAACTGACCTTGCACGCGCACCAAATATTCTTTATCGACTTTGGAATCTTCGCCGATGAGTTGCTTGGCGACGCGACCGTCTTGCGTGAGCACCAACAAACCTTGCGAGTCAATATCCAAGCGGCCTGCGGGAGCAAGGCCCAAATGTTGGCTGCGATGAAAACGATGTGTAGAGGTATCGCCCGCCCAATGATTTTCTTCATCAAACAACACGCTGGCGGGACGATAGCCATGTTCGGCTTGTCCTGAAACATAGGATACGGGCTTGTTAATCAGAATCGTCACGCGCTCTTGCTGGGTGTTTTGCGCAGCCGTGCGCAGTGTGATTTTTTGACTGGCTAATACTTTAGTGCCGAGCAAATCAACGGGCACGCCATCGACTTCGACCCAGCCTTTTTCGATATACACATCGGCTTCGCGGCGTGAGCAAAGTCCTAATTCGGACATACGTTTAGATAGGCGGACTTTTTCCATGATTATTTTTATACGAAGGGGCTGCGGATTGCGCGGGGCGCGGATTATAGGCTATGTCGCGATGCTGACATAAAAAAATGCCCGCAAATTTCGCGGGCACAATTCATTTCAGCAATTAAATTTTCAAACATCGCCGAGCCTGTGGGAGCGCGATTTATCGCGCGATGTTTTGCTGCGGTGTCGCTGACAATCAGGCTTAGAAACTGTGATTCATGCCCAGCGAAAACGACCAGCGCGCGGTGAGCTGCCCATATACCGATCCTTTCGGATCAGGATTAGCGTATTGATACAGCGGCAGTTGCACAAAGCTATACAACTTAGTGCGCGGCGCGACCGCGATACTCACGCCAGGGCTGAGATTCAAACTGCGTCCACCCGTGTGCGGATTCATATTTAATGCCGTGCCGCTGTCGGATTTTTTGTATTGTGCATTGACTTGCAACAAGCCCGTGACCACAGGCGACACGGCGTAATGCGCGCCGACATCCACGCTCATTTCGTCACCTGGGCGATAGTCATTTTTAAGCTGCATCGCCATTTGTACTTGCGTGCTGGTGAACCAACCCCACGGCGTATTGGCTAACTCCGCATGGTGATACGCACCTAACACCGCATCCGTGCTGCCGCTGCCCGGCTGCAAACCTGCTTCCATTTGCGTCCCTGCCACCATTTCTTGCGTCGTGTTGCCCGTCGGCAGCTTCAAACCAAAGCGAATGCCGCTGCCCATCAGCGCGTCGTCATAAGCAATTTTGTAGTTACCGATTACGCGGATGTCGCCTAACTTAGAAAAACTTTTTTGCACGGTGGTGACCAGCGCGGGATTCGGGTCACCAATTTGATGTGAGTGATCGCGCATCACCAGCGGCACATCCAGTGCCACGCCCCATTGCGGATTGATGGCGTAAGCCAAATCCAGATTCAGCGTTTGATTGATGGTGCGTTGATTTTCCACTTCCGCGCCAGCCAAATTAGGGTCGCTCGCCAAAGGCTTCGCCACTTTAGATGCGCCCACGCGCGGTGCATCCGCCTTGGCATAAGCGTAGCGCACATCCAACTGCAAGCCTTCGTCATGCGCTAAACCTTGCGTATCCCAATGCGTATTCACCGCGCAAAAAGACGAGCCGCATCCCGCGTAAGCGTTGCTGGCAGTGGCGAGTAGAGCGAGGGTAAGCAATTTGATTTTCATGGCTGAAGGCGCGTGGTTAAAAAATAAGGAGGCATTGTAGTAAAAAATTTTCGCCGTCCCCTGCGACATTTTGTCGCACCCCTAGCTCGTCGCGATACGGCACACCAGCGCGCATCGGTTATGCTGCGCGGCTTTTTTATTTTGGCGGCGTTATGAATTTCATCTCTAAGAACTATTTCATCGCTTTATTGGCGGGCGCGGCGTGCGTGTTGGGCTTTGCGCCGTTTGGCTGGTATCCCTTGCCGATATTGGCACTCGCGGTGTTGTTCGTGTTATGGCACAAGGCGAATACGCCTAGCGCGGCGGCCAAATTGGGCTATGCCTTTGGCTTGGGATTATTCACGGCGGGCATAGGCTGGATCTACATCGCTATGCACGATTACGGCGATATGGCGAGCGGACTGGCATTGCTGGCGACACTGTTGTTTTGCGGCTTTTGGGCGTTGCTGCCCGCGCTGGCGGGCTATGTGCAAGCGCGTTGCAACACGACCACGTCCGTGCGCTTTTTGTTGCTGATGCCCGCTGTTTGGGTGTTGGTGGAATGGTTGCGCGGAATGCTGTTTACGGGCTTCCCTTGGTTGGTGCTGGGGTATGCCTATAGCGACAGTCCGCTGGCTGGATTTGCCCCCATTTTGGGCGTTTACGGGGTGTCGCTGCTGGCGGCAGTCAGTGCGGGATTATTGGCTTTGCTTATTCAGGTGCGCGGGAGTGTGCAAATTTCAAAATCCGTTCGGACTGAGCCTGTCGAAGTCTGTGCTGAGTTGCTTACCAACCCTTCGATAAGCTCAGGGCGAACGGTGTTTTTTTTAGTGATGCTGTTGTTTAGTTTATGGTTGCTTGGTGGAGCGTTGCGCACCGTGCAATGGACGCAGCCACAAGGCGAGCCGTTCAGCGTGGCGTTGCTGCAAGGCAATATCGCGCAAGATTTGAAGTTCAATGAGGACGCGTTAATCGGCACGCTGGAAACCTATCGCCGCCAAATTTTAAGTAGCAATGCGCGCCTCACCGTGTTGCCAGAAAGTGCGTTTCCTTTGTTGCGCGGCGAAGTGCCCGCGCAGCTGGTCGCACAAATTCGCGACCACGCCAAACTTAATTCGGGCGATGTGTTGATTGGTTCATTCGACAAAGAGAACGGGCGTTATTACAACAGCGTGTTTGCCCTTGGTGCGTCGGAAAATGCGTACGCGACTGAGCAGCATTACCGCAAGACGCACCTCGTGCCGTTCGGTGAATTTATTCCGCTGCGTGATGCCTTGGGCTGGCTGATTAACGGCGTGTTGAATATCCCGATGGGCGATTTGGCGCGTGGCGGCTCAGCCCAATATCCCTTGGCTTTGGCGGGGCAACAGGTGGCGGTGAATATCTGCTACGAAGATGTGTTCGGCGAGGAAATTATCAATGCGCTACCGACTGCCACACTGCTGGTGAATGTCACCAATGACGCGTGGTACGGACACTCCATCGCCGCCGCGCAACACAATCAAATTTCACAACTGCGCGCGCTGGAAACGGGGCGCATGATGTTGCGCGCCACCAACACCGGCGTGACTTCCATCATCAATGTGGATGGCAAAATTGTGCAGCAATTGCCGCAGCATGAAGAGGGTGTGTTGCAAGGCATGGCGCAAGGTTATACGGGCAGCACACCGTATGTGCGCTGGGGAAATTTTACCCTGGTGATGTTGCTGATTGCCATGCTGGGCGTGGCTGCAATTCGTCCCCTCGCCCGTTGGCGGGAGAGGGCTAGGGTGAGGGCGTGACGTGGTTCTGCTATTTATTACGCTGCGCCGATGACACTTTGTATTGCGGCATCACCAACGATTTAGCCAAACGGCTAGACGCGCATAACGACGGCACGGGCGCGAAATACACGCGCAATCGCACACCCGTGGTACTGGTTTATCAGGAGTTTTGCGAGGATCGTTCGGCTGCTAGCAAACGCGAATTAGCGATTAAAAAATTGAGCCGCGAAAAAAAGTTGGAGTTGATTGCGGCAGCATCAGGGCGAGCCGAAATTAAAACGTAACAGTGTTGCAACCTAGCAATGCGATAATCGCCGCACAAAAATATCTAGCCGTGCGCCTCATGTCCTTCTTGAAAAATCTCCTGTTTTATAGCTGCTTCATATTGTCGTTTTCCGCCTACGCCAGCTCTCCCGCGCAACTCCATCAGACCGATGAACCCCTTGCTAGCATTAGCGAAGATGGTATTCGTTTTGTGTGCGATGCCGCGCAGCTCCACCGCCTTGAGCGGGACATGACGCGCTATTTTGCCGCGCTTAAAATCGCGCCGCAGTGGCTGGTAAAAAATCGCGATGCGACACACGGCGTGTTGCGTTACAGCTTGAATACGCCCGCTGACGAGGTCAATACGCTGACCTTAAAAGCCCGTGCCGAGTTGCATATTCACGATGAGTGGGTGGTGTTGCCGAGTGCGGCTGGGCGTAGTAAAAAAATTCATACGGTTTCCCAAAAAGAGATTGTGCTGGCGTTGTTGCAGCATGGTCGCGTCACTGAGTTTACGGGAGCCGCCTGCACCATCACTGCCTTAAAAGATCATGTGGCGATACGGCAAAATACCGTGGCATGGGCAGAAAATTTAACGTGGGGTTGGCCCGATGGCGATGCTGCGCAATGGAATGAAAAGTATTGGTCGCAAGGCACGCCCAAAGCGGGCGTTGCCTTGCACGACGCGCTCAATGACGTGTTTTTGAATCAGCAAAAATACTCGATAGGCTGTTACACCGCGACCAAATTGGTGGTGATACAGGGTGTGTTGGACTATTACCGCCGTGTCAAAAAATCGCCTGCGCAAGTGCGTTTAATCGAAGCACGGTTATCGGCAGATAACGAGCCACTGACTGGCATAGAGCCCGCGCGTATGTGGGATTTTGAGGCGGATTTTGATCCGCAAGAATTCAATCGCCCTGGCAAATTATTGAAAATAAAACACGATGTGATGCCGCTGAATTTTGTGCCAGGGGATTGGATTTATATTTTGAATACCGATCCCGTCAGCTACCAAAGAACGGGCTACGAAGGCTCGAATGCGATTTATTTAGGGCGCGATAAATTCGATGATTATTACAACGATCATCATCACGCTTACAGCTATGTGCAAAAACTCAATGAGGTGTTTCAGTGGCGTAATGGCGTGTTTAATCGGGTGCGCGATGCGGCAAAAAATCAAGCCCTGAATGACGCGGACATCCAGCGTTTAAGCCAGCGTCCCAGTGAGGGCGGTCTGCTCAAATCCATCCGCGTCACCCCGTATTTTTTTGCCTATGAGGCTTTGCCTGATAGGCCAGAACCTTAGCCCAGCACGGGAAACAAGCCGCGCAACCCCCCTGCAATAAACTCCACCGCAATCGCGGCGAGCAACAAGCCCATCAAGCGCGTGACGATGTTGCTGCCGACTTTACCTAAGCGTTGCGAGACCCAGGGCGCGATTAAAAACGTCAGCCACACACTCAAACTGAGCAGCAACAAAATCATTGCCATGACTCCGATATGCGCTACGCCCGTGCCTTTGTGCGCGTCGAGTATCACGGTGCTAATTGCACCAGGGCCCGCAAGTAGCGGGGTGGACAGCGGCACGATGGCGACGGAGGCGGTGGCATCCCCCTCGTTATTTTTTTCGCGCGTCATTTTCGGTTTGTCGCCCAATAGCATGTTGATTGCCATGAGCAAAATCAAAATCCCGCCAGCGGTGCGGAAGGAGTGAATGCTGATGGCAAAAAAGTTCAGCAAGGCGCTGCCGATTAACAGTGCCAGCAACAAAATTAAGAACACTGTCAGCGATGCTACGCGCCCCACTTGCTCGCGTTTTTGTGCGGTATAGCCGGCCGTGAGCGCGATGATGATGGGGATGATGCCGATGGGATCGACGATGGCGAATAAGCCGATAAAAATTTTGCTGTATTCAGTGAAATCCAACATGGCGATGTTTAATACGGAGAGGAGCGGGCGCGCAATATACGAGAATTTTTCGTTCGTGTGGGGGCGGGATGGATTTTGTAGCAGCGCGATGCAGCGCGCGATAGTTGCCCAAAAATCATCGTTTTGAGCAAACCGCGCAGGGTAAAACTCGGTAAAATGCGCGCCTTCTAAAAATGTCCCTTTCCTGCCATGCCAAATTTTGATTCCAATCTTGCGTCCACTCGCGCATCTGAGCCTGCGCTGCAACGCCGTGCAGGGCTGACCTTCCAACAAATTATTTTGACTTTGCAAACCTATTGGGACAAACAAGGTTGCGCGCTGTTGCAGCCTTACGATATGGAAGTCGGCGCAGGCACGTCGCATACCGCAACGTTCTTGCGCGCGCTTGGTCCTGAGCCTTGGCGTGCCGCGTATGTGCAGCCGTCGCGCCGCCCCAAAGATGGTCGTTATGGCGAAAATCCGAATCGCTTGCAGCACTATTATCAATTCCAAGTGATGCTCAAACCCGCACCTGCCAACATTCTCGATTTGTATTTAGGCTCGCTCGAAGCCTTGGGCTTTGACCTGAAAAAAAATGACATTCGTTTCGTCGAAGACGATTGGGAAAACCCGACTTTAGGCGCGTGGGGCTTGGGTTGGGAGGTTTGGCTAAACGGCATGGAAGTCACCCAATTCACTTATTTTCAACAAGTCGGCGGCATTGATTGCAAGCCAATTACCGGTGAAATTACTTATGGCCTGGAGCGTCTAGCGATGTATTTGCAAGGCGTGGAAAGCGTTTATGACTTGGTCTGGACAGAGGGTGTTTCTTACGGCGACGTGTATCACCAAAACGAAGTCGAGCAATCGACTTACAACTTTGAACATAGCGATGTGGAATTTTTATTGCAGGCTTTCGGTGCGCATGAAAAACAAGCCAAACACTTAATGGAAAATCAACTGGCTTTGCCCGCTTACGAGCAAGTGTTAAAAGCTGCGCATAGCTTTAATTTGCTGGATGCGCGCGGGGCGATTTCGGTGACGGAACGCGCTGCTTATATGGGGCGCATTCGCAATTTAGCGCGCAGCGTGGCGGCAGAATACTTGGCGAGTCGTGCCAAATTAGGCTTCCCGATGGCACCGAAGAATTGGGCAGATGAAGTGTTAGCCCAACTAGACTTGAAAGCGAATAAGCCCAGCAATAGCAAGCAAACAGGAGCGGCAGCATGACGAGCAAAAATTTATTAGTGGAATTATTAGTTGAAGAATTACCGCCCAAATCGCTGAAAAAACTCGGCGAAAGTTTTGCTGCTGGACTGACCGTTAGTTTGCAAGAACAAGGTTTGGCGGCGGCCGATGCCGAGTTCGTTTGGTACGCCACGCCGCGTCGTTTAGCGGTGGTCGTTAAAGAAGTGTTGAGCCAAGCTGCCGACAAAGCGGTGGCGCACAAACTCATGCCTGTCAGCGTGGGCTTAGACGCGCAGGGCGAGCCGACCCCCGCCTTGTTAAAAAAATTAGCCAGCCTAGGTGCCGATGCGAGCGCGTTGCCACAACTGAAACGCGTACAGGATGGCAAGGCGGAAGCGTTGTTTTATGACACAGTGGCGCGTGGCGCACCCTTAGCGATGGGCTTGCAAAAAGCCTTGAGCGAGACCTTAAGCAAATTGCCGATTGCCAAAGTGATGAGCTATCAATTAGCGGATGGTTGGGAGACGGTTAATTTTGTGCGTCCCGCGCAAGGCTTGGTGGCGTTGCATGGTGAAGATGTGGTCGCCATCAATGCCTTGGGGTTGCAAGCGGGACGTGTTACGCAAGGGCATCGCTTTGAAGCGAGTGCGGCAAAAATTATTATTAAAGATGCGTATCACTACGCGCAACAGCTCGAACAAGAGGGCGCAGTCATCGCCAGTTTTGAGCAACGCCGCAGCGAAATTAGCCATCAAATGCACGGCATCGCTGCCGCACAACAGCTCAAAGTGATAGACGACGAAGCCTTGCTGGATGAGGTCACAGGCTTGGTCGAGCGCCCGAATGTGTTGCTTGGACAATTTGAAAATAGCTTTTTGGAAGTGCCGCAAGAGTGTTTGATTTTGACCATGAAGGCGAACCAAAAATACTTCCCTTTGCTCGACAAAGCGGGGCAACTCAGCAATAAATTTTTAATCGTATCCAACATCACTCCAGCGGATGCCAGCTTAGTCATTCAGGGCAATGAACGCGTGGTGCGCCCGCGTTTGGCCGATGCTAAATTTTTCTTTAATCAAGACCGCAAAAAGACGCTGGAATCACGCGTCGCGGGCTTGAGCAAGGTGGTGTATCACAACCAACTCGGCACGCAATTAGAACGCTCCGAGCGCGTTGCCAAACTATCTGGCACGATTGCGCGTTTGCTCGACACCGACAAAGACCAAGCGATACTGGCGGCGCGTTTAGCCAAGGCGGATTTACTCACCGACATGGTCGGCGAATTCCCCGAGTTGCAAGGCATCATGGGGCGTTATTACGCCTTGCATGACGGACAACACAAGGTGGTGGCGGACGCGATTGAAGGACATTACCGACCGCGTTTTGCGGGTGATTTTTTACCGCAAGGGCCGATTGCCTGCGCCGTGGCACTCGCCGATAAATTAGAAACCTTAGTCGGTATTTACGGCATCGGACAAGTGCCTACGGGCGATAAAGACCCGTTTGGTTTACGTCGCCACGCACTGGGCATTTTGCGCATTTTGATTGAAACGCCGCTAGATTTATCCCTAGCCGCTTTACTAAAATTAGCCGCAAATAATTTCCCGGCGGGTTTGTTAAATGCCAAGGTGGCGGATGAGGTCGAGCACTTTGTGACGGAACGTTTGCGCAATTATTTGCGTGAGCGTGAGTTTGAAGCGGCGCATATCGATTCGGTATTGGCGGTGCTGGCAGGTCGTACTCACGAAGTGTTGCCACGCTTACAAGGGGTACGCACTTTTGCCGCACTCTCAACCGCGAAAGAATTGGCGGCAGCGAACAAACGCGTGCAAAACATCATGCGTAAAAATGCCGAAGAACTGGGTGCGCTAATGGATGGCGCAACGGTCAAGCCAGGTGTGTTGCACGAAGCCGCCGAGCGTGATTTATACAGTGCCATGCAAGACATTAAGCCGATGGCAAACGACTATTTAGCGCGTGGCGATTACGGTCAAAACCTGAAAATTTTAGTCACGCTCAAACCGTTTATTGATGACTTTTTTGCAGGCGTGATGGTGATGTGTAAAGAGCCAGAGCTGCGCATCAATCGCGGCGCGTTGCTGCAAGAGCTCGGCGGCTTGATGAATCAAACGGCTGATATTTCTAAACTGGCGGCTTAAAACAACAGGATTTAGGATTCAGGATTCAGGATTTCCTCGATAGGCACGCCCAAGCCTGTGCATCGCTTTTTCCACTCACCACCTACCCCTTGAAAAATATGAAGCTCATCATTCTCGACCGCGACGGCGTGATCAATTTTGATTCCGACCAGTTCATTAAAAGTCCTGCCGAATGGCAACCGATTCCAGGCAGTTTGGAAGCTATCGCGCGCCTCAATCAAGCGGGTTATCGCGTGGCGGTGGCGACCAATCAGTCGGGCGTAGGGCGAGGGCTGTTTGATATGACCACGCTCAATGCCATACACGACAAGATGCACAAGGCGGCGGCGTTGGTGGGCGCGCGTATCGACGCAGTATTTTTTTGCCCGCATACCGAGGATAGCCATTGCGCCTGTCGCAAACCTAAATCAGGCATGTTTGAAGAAATCGCTGCGCGCTACAACGTCAGCGTAAAAAACGTGCCCGCCGTGGGCGACTCTTTACGCGACTTGCAAGCGGGTGCGGCATTGGGCGCAAAACCGTATTTGGTGTTGACGGGTAAAGGCGAAAAAACCCAAGCGGCGGGCGGCTTGCCCGACGGTACGCAAATTTTTGCTAATCTTTCCAGCGTGGTCGCGTCGCTATTATGAAATTACTTCGCTCCATTATTTTTCTCATTGCGCAAATTGTTTATACCGTTTTATACGCGCTGCTCACCCCGTTCATTTTCTTGCTCAATGCACATTGGCGATTCCGTGTGTTGATTGGTTTTGCGGCGGGGGTGCTATGGCTGTTGCGCGTGATTTGCGGCATCACCATGCAAGTGCGTGGTGCAGAAAATATTCCCGCTGAATCGTGCGTGGTATTGAGCAAACATCAATCTGCCTGGGAAACCTTAGCCTTGCAATTAGTCTTGCCTCCGCACGTTTGGGTGGTTAAACGCGAGTTGTTATGGCTGCCATTTTTCGGTTGGTTACTGGCTTTATCCAGCCCGATTGCGCTCAATCGCGGCAAAGGCAAAGCGGCAATGAAACAATTATTGGTAAAAGGCACGCAAAAATTACAGCAAGGTTTTAGCGTGGTGTTATTTCCCGAAGGCACGCGGATGCCGTATGGCGTGCGCGGCAAATACAAAATCGGCGGCGCGTTATTGGCGGAACACAGTGGCGCAGCGGTGTTGCCCGTCGCGCATAACGCCGGCAAATTTTGGGGGCGCAATGCCTTTATCAAACATCCCGGCACGATTACCTTGAGCATCGGCAAACCCATTGCCAGCAAAGGTTTGGATGCTGCACACCTCAACGCCCAAGTCGAAGCGTGGATAGAAGCCGAGATGGAGACGCTAGGCTGATGCCCTCTGCCGCGCCCCCCGCGACCGAAAAACGCGCCACGTTGCTGGCGGGGCAGCACATTACTTACACCTTAAAACGTAGCAGCAAACGTCGCAGTATTGGGCTGCGTATCGACGATCGCGGCTTGACGGTGAGTATGCCGTTGCGTGCGTCTGAGCTGTGGCTGAACAGCGTGTTAAGCGAAAAAGCCGCGTGGGTGGTGGAAAAGCTACAAGGCTGGCAAGCGCGGCTGCCATTGGCTAAAGCGACTTGGCAAGACGGCGAAGCGCTGGATTATTTAGGTGAGCTGCTCACCTTGCGCGTCGAGCGCGGCAGCTTTGTGGCGGCGGCGCAACGCCGCGATGACGCACTGCATGTTTTTGTAAAGATAGCTGCAAGCGAGGTGCATATCGAACGTGCCGTCACACTGTGGTATCGCGCCGCCGCTTTGCAATTATTTACCGATCGTTGCGCGCACTACGCGGCGTTAATGGCGGTCGTACCGTTACGCATTGAGCTTTCTACCGCGAAAACGTTGTGGGGCTGCTGCACCGCGAGTGCCACGCTGCGCTTCAATTTGCAGCTCATCAAGCTGCCGCTGCATTTAATTGATTATGTGGTGGTGCATGAGCTAGCACACCTACACCAGATGAATCATTCCGCTGCGTTTTGGGCGGAGGTCAAAACCGCCTGTCCTGACTACCTAAAACATCGCGCCGAATTAAAAGCCATCGCACTCGCCTAACGCCTCACACCACCTAACTGCCTAGATATTCTTCGCGCGCTGCTAGCGCGCATATTCAGGTATCTTCACGCCCATTCTTCAGCGCGTCAAAAATGTCCTGCAAACTTTTTTGATGCGTTGTATTTTTTGCCGCGCAACATCAAAAATAACAGGATGGCGAACATGGAAAAACCAGAGTTGATGCAAAACACTTTAACGGGGCTAGTGGTGCTGGTGCTGTTAGGCGTATTGGCTTTTCTCTATAACAAAACGCAAGCGGTCGATTTGCATGAGCAAAACGAAGTGATGGGTTTGTTAAGTGAGCTAAAAGATATTGATAATCGTTGGGATTTTGAGGTGCAGCGCGCGCGCATAGATTTATCTGTAGGGGCGGCTGAAACCTATAGCCGCGTCGATGCGGGCGAGAAGGCGTTGCGTGACATTACGCGTATGGCGCAACGCACCAGCAGTACTAGCTTGCGTTCTGGACTCACCGAGCTGCGTCAGGCGATTCACAATAAAGCCGATTTGGTCGAGCAATACAAAGCTGAAAATCAGCTCAACAAAACCGCTTTGCAACTGCTCTTGAAAAACACCCACGAACTGAGTGATTTTGATAGCAACGCTTTGTCGCCTAGCTATCAAGCAGCCTTAAATAAATTGTTGAGTATTGCGCCGCAATACTTTATTCAAGCGCAAGAAGCGCAAAGCAGCGCGCTAACTGAGGCGGCGCAGCCTTTGCAATCAGGGGAGCAAACTGAGCGTGTCCAGCAGTTGCTCGATGCCTTGCACTTGATGCAAAAACACATCCCAATCGAGCTGGCTTTATATGGTCAGCTCGAAGTGCTGACCTCGGGGCCGCGCTTAGTCAATATGACCTTGTCATTCAATAACGAACTCGATGAAACCTTGCAAGAGAAAGAACGCTATCGTATTTATTTGGTGTACTACTCAGGTGCGCTACTGATTTTGTTGGCGTATTTCGGTTTGAAAATTAAGGCGGCGAATCAAACGCTGGAACATCGTGTCGTGGCTCGCACCAAAGAGTTATCTGCCGCGATGAAGCATTTGAAAGAATCCGAATCGCAGCTTATCCAATCAGAAAAAATGTCCTCTTTGGGGCAGATGGTGGCGGGAGTCGCGCACGAAATTAACACGCCGCTTGCCTATGTTAAAAATAGTTTGGCGCGCGTCTCGGAACAGATGCCTAGCATTGCCACGGCTTTGCAGCATTGCCAAGAATTGTTGGGGCTGCTTAAGGCGGGCAACAATCCTGAGGCCCTCGCAAAAAGTTTTGCGCAAAGTTCTGAGCAGCTCGTCAGTTTGCAACAGCAACATGTCATCGAAGACCTAAATGAGTTAGTTAAAGACGGTTTATTCGGCACCACACAAGTTGCTGAAATTGTCGGCAATCTCAAAAACTTTAGTCGCTTAGATCGCAGCAAAGTCGCTAAATTTAATTTGAACGAAGGCTTGGATAGCACCTTGTTACTCGCCAAACATTTACTTAAGTCCGTGCTGATTGAAAAGCATTACGGACCAATCCCCGACATTACCTGCTCTCCTTCGCAACTCAATCAAGTCTTTTTGAATTTGATTACCAATGCCGCGCAAGCTATGACGCATGAGGCGGGGACGATTTCCTTAATCACCAAAGTCGCCGGTGAAGGAGTCGAAGTCGTGGTGGTGGATAACGGCAATGGCATCCCCGCCGATATTTTGCCGAAGATTTTTGATCCTTTTTTTACCACCAAAGAAATTGGTAAAGGCACGGGCTTAGGCTTGTCGATTTCTTATAAAATTATTCAACAACACGGTGGCACAATTAAGGCAGAATCAAAAGCTGGTATGGGTACTAAATTTATCATCTGGCTACCGTTAAAACCGCCCGCAGAAGCAGCGTTAGAAGGATAAGCATCATGGTCGCACCGACACAAATTGGTAAGTATCAAATTCAAGGCGAATTAGGCAAAGGCGGTATGGGCGTGGTCTGGCGTGGCTGGGATGCCGCTATCGCACGCGCCGTGGCGATTAAGTGCATCGACAAAAGCTCGCATCAAGGCGTGGAGCTCGATGAGTTGCTGCAACGCTTTCGTCAGGAAGCGCAAGTGGTCGGACGTTTAGTTCATCCGCGCATCGTGCAAATTTACGACTATCTCGAAGACGAACAGGGTGCGTATATTGTGATGGAGTTGGTGCATGGCAAACCACTCTCTCAGCACTTAGCGCAAGGCGATCAATACGAGATACACGAAGTCGGTCAAATCATTGCGCAAATTCTCGACGGTATCGGTTACGCGCATGGACACAAGGTTGTGCATCGCGACATTAAGCCCTCCAATATCCTCATCAATAATGATGGACGCATCAAAATAAATGACTTTGGTATTGCTCACGTTGAAGCCTCTACGCTCACGCAGATGGGCGATTTATTGGGTACGCCGCATTACATGTCGCCTGAGCAGTTCTTAGGCAAAGAGATTACGCCGCTAGTCGATTTATTTGCCATTGCGGTGATTGCTTACGAATTACTCACGCGTAATCGTCCTTTCACGGGCAATGTCGCGACCATCATGCAGCAGGTGTTGGCGGTTGATCCTGTTAAGCCCTCTATGCTGAATATGCGTTTGTCCGCTTCAATGGATGAGGTGTTGCTGAAAGCACTCTCTAAAAAAGCGCAAGATCGTTATCCCAGCGCGCGCGAATTTTCTGACGCGTTTAAGTTAGCCGTGCGTGATTCGATTAGTTCAGGAGCGAACACGATGGCAAGTGTGACGGCTGCGAAGCCGTTTGATGGCAATGCCTTGCTGAATGTGGCGCAAGCGATGAACACGGTACAAATCAAAGCCGCAGCGTTGCAAGCGAGCGATGACACGGGCGGCTCAATTAGTTTGGATACCAGTGTAAAAAAGGCGCGCTTGCTCATTGTGGATGATGAAGAGCGCATCTTGACAGCCCTGAAGTCTTTATTCCGCGAGCGTTACCACGTATTCACTACCACCGATGGCAACAAGGCTTTGGAATTTTTACGCAAATATCAAATGCATGTGATTATCAGTGATCAGCGTATGCCCTTGATGTTGGGGGTCGATTTATTACGCCGTTCGCGTGAAATTTCGCCGCGTAGCGTGCGAATTTTGTTAACGGGGTATTCGGACTTGTCATCTATCGTTGGCTCAATTAACGACGGCGAGGTGTATCGCTTTATCAATAAACCTTGGGATAACGCCGCCTTGCACAGCGTGGTTGCCGAAGCAGTCACCATTGCCCTTGAGCTTGCCGATACCAAGAGTACGGCGATTGTGTTGCCCGCCAAAATGAATGCGGCAGTGTTGGTAATCGCCCCAGATGAGGACATTTTCCGTGTTACGCGCGAGCTGGTTGGGACGTTATGCCCCGTGTTATATGCCTCAGACAGCGAAGCGGCGATGCTGATTTTGCAACAACAAGAAGTCGCGGTGGTGGTGGCGGATGTGGAAGCGAGTCAAATCGAGCTGACCTCAATGCTGAAATTATTGAAGCAAGAAACACCGCAAATTCTGACCATCGTCACCACCAAAAAAGCCGATTCAGAATTGGTGATTGAGCTTATCAATCAAGCACAGGTTTTCCGTATCTTGTCTAAACCCATCAATGTGGCTTTATTAAAAGAGCATGTACATGCCGCATTGCAGCGTTATTTAAGCTACAAGCAAACCCCTAAGTTGCTGCAAAGTCATAAAGTGCAAACGATGCCAGAAGTGCGCGAATCAAATGTGGGTTTACGCATTTTGGATAATCTAAAATTATTTCGCGGCAAGTGGTTCGGCGCAGCTTAGAAGGTCAAACGCTCACGCTGATCCGCGAATAATTCGATGAGCTTGCTGTACAGCTCGCTGTCGTCGCGCCGACTCAGCCAAGCCTGATTTTGATAAGCAAAATGAAAACCACCTGATTTAGCCGCGACCCAAATTTCTTGATTCACATCATGGCGATTGATAATAATTTTCGCGCCATTGTCGAACTCCACTTCCAGCACGTTGCCGCTGCGATTGCCTTCCACATCGCCACCGCAGGCATCAATTGCCGTTTCAATTTTTGCTAACGCCGCGTCCGCCAATTGGTTGAATTCGCTCTCAGTCATTTATAATCCGCCTCTTTAATTTTTCGGGTTGCGCGCGATGTCGCTACGTCTTTGCATTATCGTGGGTTTAGTTTTGTTGATGCAAGGGTGCGGACGCAAAGGCGGGTTATATTTGCCCGCTAGCGCGCCCATTGCTACCGCCATACCTGCCAGCTCCGCTGTTCCTAACACTCAATCTGCGCCTTAACTTTTCCCCAATTTATGTCTAATTATTTCACGCAAAAAAACGCCCAACTGCACGCCGAAAATGTTGCCCTCGCCGACATCGCCGCACAATTTTCCACTCCGTGTTACGTCTATTCACGCGCCGCGCTGACCGATGCGTATCAGCAATTTAGTCAGGCTTTGCAAGGCCGCGAGCATTTGATTTGCTACGCGGTTAAAGCCAATGGCAATCTGGCGGTGCTGAATGTATTGGCGCGTTTAGGTGCGGGCTTCGACATCGTGTCGGGCGGCGAATTGCAACGCGTTTTAGCAGCGGGTGGCACAGCGCAAAAAATTGTTTTTTCGGGCGTGGGTAAAAGTAAAGACGATATGCGCATGGCGTTAGAGGCGAACATTTTGTGCTTCAACGTCGAGTCCGCACCTGAGTTGGATAGGCTCAATGCGGTCGCTGCCAGCATGGGCAAAACCGCCGCGATTAGCTTACGCGTCAACCCCGATGTCGATGCCAAAACCCATCCGTATATTTCCACTGGGCTGAAGCAAAATAAATTTGGCGTGGCATATACCGACGCGATTGCGCTGTATCGCCATGCACACAGTTTGAAAAATTTGCGCATCACTGGCATGGATTGCCATATCGGTTCGCAACTTACCGAAACCAGCCCGTTTATCGCCGCCGTGGAAAAGATATTACTGTTGGTGGATCAACTCGCCGCTGAAGGCATCACCCTCACGCACCTTGATTTAGGCGGCGGTTTGGGCATTTGCTATGACGATGAAACACCCCCCGCGATTAGCGACTACATCGCCGCTTTGCTCAAAGCCTTGGCGGGGCGTACCCATAAACTGATACTCGAACCAGGTCGCGTATTAGTCGGCAATGCGGGCGTGTTGCTGACTCGCGTGGAGTACCTCAAACACGGCGAAGAAAAGAATTTCGCGATTGTCGATGCCGCCATGAACGACCTGATGCGCCCCGCTTTGTACGATGCTTATCATCGGATTGTTGAGGTGGTTTGCGCAGAACCCCCACCTCAATCCTCCCCCGTAAACGGGAGAGGAGGCGAACGAGGAAGTCCCTCTTTAATTTTTGATGTAGTTGGCCCAATCTGTGAAACAGGCGATTTTATTGGACGCAATCGCAGCCTCGCCATTACCGAAAATTCCTTGCTGGCAGTGATGTCAGCGGGTGCGTATGGCATGAGCATGAGCTCGAATTACAACGCACGGGGTCGCGCTGCCGAAGTGATGGTGGATGGCGACAAAGTCCATCTAGTGCGTGCCCGCGAAACTTTTACGCACCTAATCGAAGGTGAAACGCTATTGCCTTAAACCCTAGTCGCCGCACGGTTGACAGCCCCCCGCGTTCTGGTAAATTTCGCCGCCTTTTTAAGATTTCTTTCGTTTCATCAACCGCAACATTTTTAGATTTTTAGGAGTTCATCATGGCCGTATTAGTTGGCAAAACCGCACCCGATTTCACCGCCGCCGCTGTATTGGGTAGCAACGAAATTAACGAATCATTTAATTTGCACAAGCACATCAAAAACAAAATGGCGGTGGTGTTTTTCTACCCACTCGATTTCACTTTTGTTTGCCCTTCCGAAATCATCGCGTTCGACCATCGTTTGGACGAATTCAAAGCGCGCAATGTTGAGGTGATTGGCGTGTCGATCGACTCGCATTTCACGCATCTGGCGTGGAAAAACACGCCAGTGAACAACGGTGGGATTGGTCAAGTTCGCTATCCCTTGATTGCTGACATCAAGCACGAAATTTGCAAAGCCTATGACGTGGAAGCGGACGGCGGCGTAGCGTACCGTGGCTCATTCCTGATTGATGCGGCTGGCGTGGTGCGTCATCAGGTTATCAACGATTTGCCATTGGGTCGCAACATTGATGAAATGTTGCGTATGGTTGACGCACTGCAATTCCACGAACAGCACGGCGAAGTTTGCCCAGCAGGCTGGAGCAAAGGCAAAGCGGGTATGGGCGCATCGACTGAAGGTGTCGCAAAATACTTGGCATCACACGCTAAAGATTTGTAAAACCTCTTGCGCAGCTTGATTGCAGTATCACGCATAACTCAAGCTGTTCGTTAAGGTTGTCAGTTTTGATAAATCTAGCCCAATAAAAAACCACCTTCGGGTGGTTTTTTATTGGGCTAGAGCGGCTTGGTTAATCATGCTTCGAATAGACGAACCCCGCGCACGGGTCTGCGCGATTTAATTCACCAGTAGATTCACTGTCGCGGTTGAAGTATTACCCGACGCATCGGTGGCGGAGTAAATCACCTGATAAGTGCGGGCGATGGCGGGATTAAAACGCGCCGCACGCACGCTAAAACTACGGTCGTCCGTATCAACCGCATCGCCCTGTATATCGCTGCCATTGGCGGGATCGTCCGCCAAAACAGAGACAAGTTTGATTTCAGGGGCGGGGTCGTAATCGTCCTTGACAGTAATCGTTGCCGTAACAGGAATCATCAATCCACGCTGTGCGGCGGTAATCGTGGCGGGATTTAAGGTGACGGTTAAGACAGGCGGGATGGTGTCTAGCTTTTCCATGATGCCGTTGTAATACCGAGGTGATTCGGCATACCCCGCAGAAAAATGTCCAGTTAAATAAGCAGGGTCGTACTTCGGCACGGAAATGCTAAAACGCAAAGTTTGACCAGGTTGCAACGACGGTTGCGGATAATCTGGCGCGTACCATTGCAAGAAAGAGCCATTATCGACAATTTGAATGATTTCAGCAGTCCAGTCTGTGGGAGCAGAGATTGCGGCGGGGTTAAAGTTCGTATTGAATGTATCCGCCCCCAGTGGAAACGCATGTAGTTCACCTACAGCCTTGGTTGCCATGATGTCTGACCCCGTGTAATCAGTGTCTTTAGCAATCGCAATATCTAGCACATTGCGGTTACCGTTATTGCTGATGAGATGGGTATAGACGATATTGCCACCAATATGCTGTCCGTAAGTTTTAATAACCACGGGCGCGGGTTGCCCCAAGGCAGCTTGGCTAATTGTCAACAGCAAAGCCGGCAGTAAGGATAAAAGCGTTGTTTTGTGATGTGTCATGGTATGAATCTCCCTAATTAGCGTGGTATCTGAAAATGTCCGTTGTCTATAGGATCGAAAAACCCACCCCAGCGCAAACCCGTGGCGGGTGGCGCATCGAGAAATTGCTGGATATTGATAGGCGGATTGCGTTTATTTAACTGTTGCTGCAAGGGTGCAACCGTGAGATTGAGATTGGTGTCAATAGCGGTGCCTTTGCTGTGACTATCCCCTTTATCAGTCGGTGCGGGAGGAAAGCCTGTAAAACAATGACTGCGCTGTGTCGCGGATTCGGCATAGCAGACATCATTTTTAATTTTTTCATTTTTACAGCGACCTGCATGGTTGCACCCCTTTTCGGCGGCAACTTCGGCGCGGCGGGCAGCACAGGTCAGTGCAAAAGAGGGGGATTTCTTGGTCTTTTGCACCAAGTCTTCCATTTTGTCCCAAACTTCGCTGAAGTGTGCCTGATACGCATAATTACGCCGCTGTGAATTGATCAACAAGGGAATCGCTGGACTTAAACCAGACAGTTTTGCACTAAACCGATCTACCGCAGCCTGCATTTCTGGTGTCAGCGTCCCGCACGCTGCATCTTTCTGCGCTTGGGTGGATTTAAGGTTTTCTTGCACCTGCGCGCAGGCATCATCAATGGGTAATGGAGTCAACGGCAGTACATCCGTGCAACTATCATCAGGCACGCACTGCGTATCTTGAATGTTGGGATGCTGCCCTGCGGGACACGCCAACATACAGCCGCCCCATTTGTGCGGCACTTGCCCCGCAGGGCAGGTAGAAGGTGGCGGCGTAACACACGCCGTGCCGGCCGCATTGGGCTGCTGCCCTGGTTGGCATTGCAGTACACAACTCCTAGCACTCGCATCGGGTGCAAAGCCAGGATTACAAATACAAGTCAGCCCTAGGTTGCAGCTGGCATTCGCCATGCTGTTTGCCACGCACACGTTCGCGGTTTTCTCCAAGCGCTACTTCAAGCAGACGGCGCTGGCCTCGGGCGGCCTCGGTTTCGTGCTGCACTTCATGCTCGCGGGCGTGCTCGATGCGGCCGGCTTCAAGCTCGGCGACACGGCCGCCTATGCCAGCCTGCTGGGCTTCCAGGCGCTGGCCTTTTCCCTGCTGGCCATGCATGCCTTGCGCTGGCCGGCGCCCCTGTTCGCGCAACTCGACACGCTGCAAGAGTCGCTGCAGGAACGCCTGCCCGTGCTGTGGCAGCGGCCCGGCTTGCGGCAACTGGGCTGGATCACGCCCTACCTCGTGCTGGCACTGCTGCTGTTCCTGCCCGAGCGCAGCGACACCATGCGCCTCGTTACCGCCGCCGGCTTGTGCGCGTCCGCCCTGCTGGCGTATGCGATGAACCGCCAGCTGCTGCATGGCATGCTGCTGCTCCTGTGTCTGGGCCTGTCGCTGTTCGCAGCCATGTTCATGAGCGGCAAAGGCCCGTCGGCGCTGGCCATCGGCGATGCCATGCCGCTGATGTTTTGCCTGGCGGCCCTGGCCTTGCGCTGCGCCACCGGCCTGTATGGCGATTGCGGCTGGCGCGAATCGCTCTTGCCCCGCCTGCGCGCCGCATGGCTGATCGGCTGTGCGGGCTTGCTGTCCTTGCTGTATGTGCAGCAGTTGCCGGCCGCCCTCGTCGGCGCCGCGCTGTATGCCTGGTCGTGCGCCGGCTTGCTGTTTTCCCCCACCGATTTCAAATGGAAGACGATCTGGCCGGTCGTGCTGGTGCCGTCCCTCGCCAGCGTCGTGCTGGCCGGCCATGCCCCCGCCATCCGCGCCATGCCCGTGATGCATCACAGCGTCGAGCTGGCCCTGGCCGTGCTGTATCTGACCTTGCGCTATATGTATCTGACGTACGGCAAGTCCTTTTCCAAATCCCGGGCTGTCATAATCAGCCCCACGAATTCAACCGCAACCACTCAACACCGAAACAAGCGCCATGTCCACACAAACCAATTTATTTGACGATGCCCAGCCTGAGCCGATCGAGCCGGATGAACCGGTATTCGACGGCGAAGCGCTGACCCTGTCCACCTTTGCCGAGCGCGCCTATCTCGATTACGCCATCTCCGTCGTCAAGGGCCGCGCCCTGCCCGACGTCTGCGACGGCCAGAAGCCCGTGCAGCGCCGCATCCTGTATGCGATGAACGAGCTGGGTCTCAATTCCACCGCGAAGCCGCGCAAATCGGCGGCCGTGGTCGGCGACGTGCTCGGTAAATTGCATCCGCACGGCGACCAGTCCGTGTACGACGCGCTGGTGCGCATGGCGCAGGATTTCTCGCTGCGCTACCCGCTGATCGATGGCCAGGGCAACTTCGGCTCGCGCGACGGCGACGGCGCGGCGGCCATGCGTTACACGGAAGCGCGTCTGACGCCGATCGCCAAGCTGCTGATGGATGAAATCGGCATGGGCACGGTGGACTTCCAGCCCAACTACGACGGCTCGACGGAAGAACCGAAGCTGCTGCCGGCGCGCCTGCCGATGGTGCTGCTGAACGGCGCCTCCGGCATCGCCGTGGGCCTGGCGACGGAAATCCCGTCGCACAACCTGGCGGAAGTGGCGAAAGCGGCCGTCGCCATGATCCGCGATCCGAAGATGACGCACGCCGAGCTGATGGCCATCATTCCCGGCCCGGACTTCCCCGGCGGCGGCCAGATCATCACGCCGCCGTCGCAGATCCAGGACATGTACGCGAGCGGCCGTGGCAGCATGAAGGTGCGCGCGCGCTGGAAGATCGAGGAACTGGCGCGCGGCCAGTGGCAAGCCGTCGTGACGGAACTGCCGCCCGGCACCTCGTCGCAAAAGGTGCTGGAAGAAATCGAAGAACTGACGAATCCGAAGATCAAGCTGGGCAAGAAGGCGCTGTCGCCGGACCAGGTGGCCCTGAAGGCGCTGATCCTCAATTCGCTCGACACCATCCGCGACGAATCGGGCCGCGCCGCGCCCGTGCGCCTCGTGTTCGAGCCGAAGTCGAAGAACCAGGACCAGACAGAATTCATGCTGATGCTGCTGGCGCACACCTCGCTGGAATCGTCGACCTCGATCAACCTGGTGATGATAGGCGGCGACGGCCGTCCGCGCCAGAAAGGCCTGGGCGACATCCTGCGCGAGTGGATCGACTTCCGCTTCGAGACCGTCACGCGCCGCACCGGCTACAAACTGGGCAAGGTCAAGGACCGCATCCATATCCTGGAAGGGCGCGAAGCGATCCTGCTCAATATCGACAAGGTGATCCAGATCATCCGCAATTCGGATGAACCGAAAGCGGCCCTGATCGAAGCGTTCAAACTGTCCGAACGCCAGGCCGACGACATCCTGGAAATCCGTTTGCGCCAGCTGGCGCGCCTGGAAACGATCAAGATCCAGCAGGAGCTGGCCGAGCTGCGCAAGGAAGAAAAGTCGCTGCAAGACCTGCTCGACAACCCGGGCTCGATGAAGCGCGCCATCATCCGCGAAATCGAAGCGGACGCCAAGCAGTTCGGCGACGCGCGCCGCACCCTGATCGAGGAAGCGCAGAAAGCCGTGGCCGAACAGAAGGTCGTCGACGAACCCGTCACCGTCATCATTTCGGAAAAAGGCTGGGTGCGCGCGCGCACCGGCATCGGCCACGATGCGGCGCAGTTCACCTTCAAGGCGGGCGACACGCCTGCATGGCGCCTTCGAGTGCCGCACGGTCGACACCCTGCTGGGCTTTGGCAACAACGGCAAGATTTACTCGGTTCCCGTCTCGGCGCTGCCCAACGCGCGCGGCGACGGCGTGCCGATCACGACCTTGTGCGACCTGAGCGGCGGCACCCCGGGCAACGCCGTGCGCATCTTGCACTACTTTGCGGGCAATGGCGCCACCAATCTGCTGCTGGCGTCGAGCGCAGGCTACGGCTTCATCGCCAAGGCGGGCGACATGACGAGCCGTCTGAAAGGCGGCAAGGCCTTCATCACCCTGGACGACGGCGACGTGCCGCTCGAACCGAAGGTCATCGCCGAGACAGCCAGCGCCCTGGCCTGCCTGACGGAAGGCGCGCGCCTGCTGGTGTTCGGCCTCGATGAAATGAAGACCCTGTCCAAGGGCGGCACCGGCGTCAAGCTGATCGACCTCGATGCCAAGGACAAGCTGCTGGCCGTGCAGCCGATCACGCAGCGCGGCGTGGTGGTCTCCGGCATCGGCCGGGCGTCGAAACCGCAGGATGCGTCGCTGGGCGCCACGGCCCTGGCCGACCACTTCGGCAAGCGCGCGAAAAAGGGCAAGGCGCTGGCGGCCAAGCTGAAACCTGTGTCCATGGCAGCCATCGGCTGACCGGCATCACGCCATACAAAAAAGACAGGTTCGCCTGTCTTTTTTTTCGCCTATCGCCGCGGAAAAAATAGTTTTACAAATACGCGCCGCATCCCCGTTATCCCTGCAGGCATGCCACCGGCATGCCGCCCACGGACAGGAGAACAGCGATGACAAACAATGTTTCAGGCAGGTCGCCATGCAGCGTTTGACCCCGGCCGAGCGGCTGGTGGCGGCCATGGCAGCCGAAGGTCTGCCATATAAAAGCATCGCCAGGGAACTGGGCAAGTCGCCGGCCACCGTGCGCAACCAGCTGCACGCGATTTACCAGAAGCTGGACGTGGGCAACCGCACGGCGCTTGCGCACAAGCTGCGCGGCCAGCCTTAGCGCCGCGCCAGGCGCAGCACGTCGGGCGTCGCTTCGACGATATCGATCACGTCCTGTGCCCCGGCGCCATCACCGAGCGCATAGCGGCCCATGCCCAGGGGCACCAGCCGGGTCACGGGGCCGGCGCGGGGCCGGTCGTCGGGGCCGGGCGCCATCGACGTCAAGGTCGCAGCCCCTTGCGCCATGGCGCCGGCGGGCGCGCCGAATTCCAGCACCTTGCGCCCCTTGCGGCTGGGAGGAAAGGCGAACGTGGCCGTGGGCCGGTACACCTCGATGCCGTCCGCATCCTCCTCGAACGAGTGCGTCCAGCTGCCGCTGGGCAGTGCCGTGGTCATGCCGTGCATGGCGATCCCTCCCTCAGAAACACGATACCACGCCGCCCAGGTTTTCATAGCCAGTCACGGAGGGCGACCAGGCCGTGCCGTTCCACGCCTTGTGGAACAGGGCGCCATTCGTGCCCGTGACAAAGACGTCGAGGCGGTTCGGCGCCCAGGCCGTGGCGCGCGGACGCGAGGTGCACACGCCACCCAGGTTTTCAAAGCCCGTCAGGGACGGGCGACCAGGCCGTGCCATTCCACGCCTTGTGATACAGGGCGCTGTCCGTGCCGATGACGAACAGGTCGAGCCGGTTGGGCGCCCACGACACGGCTTCCACCTCGCCCACGCAGACGCCGCCCAGGCGTTCGAAGCCATCGATGGAAGGCCCCCATTTCGCGCCATCCCACCATTTATGGTACAGCGCGCCATCGGTGCCCGTGACGAAGACGTCGAGGCGGTTCGGTCCCCACGCCACGGCCTTCGGCGACGAGGTGCAGATGCCGCCCAGGCGTTCATAGCCCGTCAGCGACGGTCCCCAGGCCGTGCCGTCCCACCACTTGTGGTACAGGGCCCGGTCCGTGCCGACGACGAAGACATCGAGGCGGTTCGGACCCCACGCCACCGCTTCCGGCTGGCCCAGGCACAGACCGCCCATGGCTTCGTAGCCCGTCAAGGATGGCCCCCAGGCGGACCCGTTCCACCACTTGTGATACAGGCCGCGGTCCGTGCCGACGACAAACACATCGAGGCGGTTCGGTCCCCAGGCCACGGCGCGCGGGTCGCCCACGCACAGGCCGCCCATCGCTTCATAGCCGGTCAGCGACGGTCCCCAGGCCGTGCCGTTCCACCATTTGTGGAACAAGCCGCTGTCGGTGCCCGTGACGAACACATCGAGCCGGTTCGGCCCCCACGACACCACCTGCGGCGCACTGGTGCAGATGCCGCCCTGCGCTTCATAGCCGGTGACGGACGGCGCCCAGGCCGTGCCATTCCAGGCCTTGTGGTACAGCGCGCGGTCGGTGCCCACCACGAAGACGTCGAGGCGGTTCGCGCCCCAGGCCACGACGGGCGAGGAACTCTGGCGCGGCGTGGCGCCTGCGCCCGTCCCGCCCGTGCCGATGCTGGCGCGCGGGCCATCGAGGCAAGCCTGCATGCGCGCCACCTGGCCCGCCGTGAACATGAACATGGCGGGATCGTCGACGTAATCCATGTAGTTCATGAACATGTCGCCATTCGGCCCGTTACTGCACGACACCTGGGGAAACGAAGGCTGGCCCGTGTTCGGCCCGCCCTGGTTCGGCGTGTCGGCCACGTTGTCCGTGCCCGAGCACCCGGTGCCGTCGTCGCCCCAGATATGGTTCAGGTTCAGCCAGTGGCCGATTTCATGCGTGGCCGTGCGCCCCAGGTGGAACGGCGGCGCCGCCGTGCCCGTCGTGCCAAAGGCCGATTGCAGGATCACCACGCCATCGGTGGCGGCCGGGCCGCCGGGAAACTGCGCGTAACCGAGCAAGCCGCCACCCAGCTGGCAGACCCAGATATTCAGGTAGCTGTCGGCCGGCCAGGCATCCATGCCGCCCGTCGCCTGCGACTTGACGGCATCGTCCGCGCCAAACGAGGCCACCGTCGTCTGGCGCCGCTCGATGCCGCTGGTGGCCGCGCCATGCGGATCGGTCGTGGCCAGCGCAAACTCCACGCGCGCATCGGCCGTCAGCGGCAGGAATGGCGCCGGCGTGCTGTTGACATCCGGGATTGACGCGCCGGAAGTCGCGATTGAGCACATCGATCTGGCTGGCGATCTGCGCATCCGAGATATTCTGCTCGGCCGTATTCCACACCACGTGCACCACCACCGGAATGTGCGTCACGCCGGCACGCCCGGCAATGCTGCCGTCGCCCTCGTACAGTCCCGCCAGGTTTTCAATATCGGCGCGCACGTTCGCGTACGCCGGATCTTCGGTCAGCAGGCGGCGATGCACGTCCATCGTGGCGCAGGTGCGCGTTCTGCGGAGTGCCGCCACCCTGCCCGCCGCCCTGTCCTCCATCACCACCCATGCCGCCACTCCCGCCACCATCGCCCCCCATGCCGCCGCCAACTCCCACCTGCATGCAACTGGCGCCCGCCATGCCCTGCGATGGCTGCTGCATGCCGCCGCCCGGCATGGCGCCGGCATACACGGCCGCCGCGCCCTGGGTGAGCGCCGCCTGGTCCGCGTACGACACGCCCAGGCGCGGCCCCGGCATGGCATCGCCGCCCGCCGCTCGGCATCGGCCTGCACGTCGCCCTCGACCGGCATGGCTGCTGCACGTGCTGGCGCGCCTTCCGCCGAACCGGTGGCCGGCGATTTTTTCGTTTTAGCGGTGCTCATGATGTCTCCTTCGTCTATGTGCCAATTCACTATGGCACGGCGAAAAGAGGAGCATTTGCGCGAGATCAAGACTGGCAAGCGGCGCCAGGGAAAAGTGGCGGACGAAAAAAAGACAGCCGAAGCTGTCTTTTGGGCTTGCAGGCCGTGGCCCGCAAACGGTGCATTACTTGGCGGCGGCGGCCTTGACTTCAGCGTCGGCCTTGGCCTTGGCTTCTTCCGTCTTGGTGGCGGCGATGGCTTTATCCTGGTTCGCTTCCACTTTTTCCTTGGCCACTTTGGCGTCCGCATTCACGGCGGCCTTGTGCGCTTTCGCATCGGCCTTGGCGGCGGCCTTGTCAGCCTTGGCTTGCGCCTTCATCTTGTCTTCCGGATCGGCGTCGACCACTTTGTCGTGGGCCTTGGCCTTGGTTTTATTTGCCTTGTGCTGGGCGTCGGCTTTCTTTTCGTCGGCCTTCATTTCGGCCTTGGCGACGTTGGCGTCAGCCTTGGCATCGACTTTGGCTTCCTTGTTGGCAGCCTTGTTGATGTCATGCTGCGCAGACGCCTGGGCGCTGGCAACGGCTGGGGTAGCTGGCGCCGTTTGCGCGATGGCAGCGGTGGCAAACAGGGTAGCGATCAGGGTGGCGAGTAATTTGTTCATGATGAGACCTTTCAATATGGTTTAATTTTATTCTTACTAAAGGCGGGCAAAATGTTCAAAATTTGCCAGGCATCGCGCTGTTTCTTGATGTAGCGCAATGGCATGACTTCATAGTAAAGATATCTGGCAAACCACACAGTGCGTTAGCGCACTCAACGGAAAATATGTGCAAATCGGCAAATTTCCCATTGGGTGCGATGCAGGTCTCATATCCTCATGCGCCCACGGCCAGCGCCGCGTGGCGGGCAGCCACCCACTCTTCGTTGGCAGGCTCCACACCCACGACGATGCGGCTGGCATCGGTGGAAATGCGGCTGGCGTTGCGCGCATTCGCCTCCCCGTCGAGCACGGGGCCGATAAATCCCAGTTCGTCGCAGATGCGCTGGCGCAGCTCGGCGCTGTGCTCGCCGATACCGGCCGTAAACACCAGCATGTCCAGCCCACCCAGCACGGCCGTCAGGGCGCCGATCTCGCGCACGATGCGGCGGATATACAAAGCCAGCGCGGCGCGGATGCGCTCGCCCGTGGCATCCTGCCGGTCCTGCTGCGCCAGCAGGACCGGCGGGTCGGCCGACACGCCCGACACGCCCAGCAAGCCCGACTCGTGGTACAGCACGTGCGCCACTTTTTCCAGCGACAGTTTTTCGATCTCCATCAGGTAGATGACGGCGCCCGGATCGAGCGAACCGCAGCGCGTGCCCATCATCAGGCCATCGAGCGCGGAAAAGCCCATGGTGGTGGCCACGCTGTGCAAATTCTCCATGGCGCACAGGCTGGCGCCGCTGCCCAGGTGGGCCACGATGACCTTGCCGCGCGCGACGGCGCCGAAGCGCTGCTCCAGCACCAGCGACTGGTATTCGTACGACAGGCCGTGGAAGCCGTAGCGGCGCAAGCCCCGCTCCCACGCATCGTAAGGCAGGGCCAGCATCTGCTCGACCTGCGGCACCGTGTGGTGGAAGGCCGTGTCGAAGCACGCCACCTGGGCGATGTCGGGCCGCGATTCGAGCAGCACCTCGATGGCTTCGAGCGCGAACGGCTGGTGCAGGGGCGCGAGCGGCACATAACTTTTCAGGTCGGCCAGCACGCTTGAAGTCGATGCGCACGGGGGCGAAATACTTGCTGCCGCCATGCACCACGCGGTGCGCCACGGCGCGCAGCGGGCGCCCGTCCAGCTGCGCCACCACCTTGTGCGCGGATGTATTCGAGGGCCGCGTGATGCGGCTGCTGCGGATCGAGCTGCAGGGCGATCGGCGGGCAGGCCGCCGGCGCGGTAGCGTGGCGTTTTCGCGGCCGATGCCTTCGACCTTGCCGCTCCATTGCGCCTGCTGCGGCAGCACGCCGCCCGCCTGCTCGAACAGGGCGAACTTGATGCTCGACGAGCCGCAATTGAGCACCAGGATCAGGCTGCCATCGGCATGTTGGACTGCTGCGTTCATGGCGGCGTGCTCCGGTAATGGTTGGCCAGCATCACGGCGATGGCGCACGAGGCGATGCGGCTGGCGCGCGAGTCGGCGCGGCTGGTGAGGATGACGGGGATTTTCGCGCCCAGCACGATGCCGGCGCTGTCCGCGTCGCCCATGTATTCGAGCTGCTTGGCCAGCATGTTGCCGCTTTCCAGGTCCGGCACCAGCAGGATATCGGCGCGGCCCGCCACCTCGCGAGACGATGCCCTTGACGGTGGCGGCGGCGATCGACACGGCATTGTCAAAGGCCAGCGGGCCGTCGAGGATGGCGCCCGTGATCTGGCCACGGTCGGCCATCTTGCACAGGGCAGCCGCGTCCAGGGTGGCGGGCATGTCCGCATTCACCGTTTCCACGGCGGCCAGGATGGCCACGCGCGGGCGGGCCACGCCGATCACGTGGGCCAGGTCGATGGCGTTGCGCACGATGTCGGCCTTCATGGCCAGGTTCGGCGCGATATTGATGGCCGCATCCGTGATGATGAAGGGGCGCGGATACGCGGGCGTCTGCATCAGGAAGCAGTGGCTGATGCGGCGCTTGGTGCGCAGGCCGGCGCTGGCCGACAGCACGGCCGACATCAGTTCATCCGTGTGCAGGCTGCCCTTCATCAAGGCTTCCACTTCGCCCTTGCCCGCCAGTTCGGCGCCGCGCGCGGCGGCCGCATGGCTATGCTCGACGTCCTCGATGGCGATGCCGTCCAGGCTCAGGCCCGCTTCGGCCGCCACCGCTTCCAGGCGCGCGCGCGGCGCCACCAGCACGGGCGTGATCAGGCCGGCCGCATGCGCGTCGAGCGCGCCGGACAGGCTCAGTTCATCGCAAGGATGGATCACGGCCACCCTGATCGGACCCAGGGTGCGCGCGTGCTCGAGCAGGCGCCGCGTGCCGTCGCCGTTATGCAGGCGCACTTCCGGCAAGGTGGCGCGCTTGCGTTCGATCTGCTCGGCGGGCGCGATCACCTGCGCCTCGCCCTCGAGCACCACGGCGCCATGCTGGTTGACGCAGCGGCAAGCCAGGGTCACGTGGCGGCTGCGCGGCTCGAGCGCCGTGACGGTGACGCTGATGGCCAGGGTATCGCCCACGCGCACGGGCTGCAAAAAGCGCAGGGTCTGGCCCGTGTAGACGGTGCCGGCGCCGGGCAGGCGCGTGCCCAGCACGGCGGAAATGAGGGCCGCGCCCCACATGCCGTGGGCGATCACGCCCTCGTAGCGGGTGGCGGCGGCAAATTCCGTATCGAGGTGCTGCGGGTTGTCATCGCCCGACATCACCGCGAACAGGGCGATATCGTCCATGCTCAGGGTGCGCGTGATGCTGGCCGTGTCGCCGATGGCGATCTGGTCGAAGGTGCGGTTGCGTACGATATTCAAATCATCGTCTTGGGAAGTAGTCATCGTGGTCTTCTATGCAGGGGTAATGTGTTTGGCCGGTTTGGCTTTGGGGCCGGTAGCGGATGGGCGCGCGTCCGGCGGCAGCGCCTTCGCTTGCGCCTTGACCGCGCGGTCGAAGACGTCCAGCATCTGCTGCAGGCTCGCTTCCTCGTCCGGCGTCGGCGCTTCGGGCACTTGCAGCACTTGCTGCAGCCATTCGGCCAGCGCGCCGATGTCGTCCGGGTCGGCGCGCGACAGCAAGGCCGGCAAGGCGGCGATGGCGGCATCGAAATCATGCAGCATCAGGCGTGCCTGCTGGCGCACGATACCGCGGAATTCCTCCATGCCGACGTCCTGCCGGTATTGCGGCTTGATCAGTTTGAGGGCCAGGTTGACCCTGCGCTCGTCGGCGATCATGCGGAAGCGGTAGATGTAGAACAGCGCGCGCACGGCCGCTTCCACCAGGCCGCCCCGCTGCATGTCCTCGTCCATCTTGCGCGTTTCGCAGCGCACGTATTCGCAATGCTCGGGCGAGATGCCGGGATGGGGGCGCGGCGGCGTCGTGTCGCCGATGGCTTGTCCCGTCAGCGCCTGCACCAGCGGCGAACCGTACACCAGGTCGAAGGTCGTTTCCTGCACCGTGTCGCGCCAGTCGCGCCAGCCGTTCAAGCCGGCCGTGATGGCGCCGGAGATGGCTTCCTGCATGGCCAGCAGCGGATTGTCGGGCGCCACCGGCTGGCGCTGGGCGCGCACTTTTTCCGCCTCCCTGGCCACCAGCCTGGCCAGCGGATTATGGTCCGTCCAGCGCTCGTACGACACGCGCAGCGGGTGCGCCAGCTGCAGGAAGCGCGCCGTCTGCGGCGTGACCATGGCGCGCACCCACGGCTGCGCAAACGTGCGGTACAGGGCCAGGTTCACTTCGGACACGCGCGCGGCGGCGGCAAACTTGCGGTCGTTTTCCACGCTCGGCTGCACGATGGCGCGCACGTCGTCGATGCCGCGGTGCTCGACCTGCAGCACGTAGTCGCCGCTGGCCAGGTCCGCGTTCGGCGTGTCGGGCGTCTTGTCGACGATCCGCGCTTCGTAGATGCCGGCCGGCAGCAGGTTGATCAGGTCGATATTGCTGGCGAATTTCTGGTGTTCCTTGTGCCCCACCTTGGCCGACACGAAGATGCCCAGGTGGCCGATGCTGTCATGCACGGCATACACGATGGTCTGGTCGTGCATCAGCACGTCCTTGTCGTCGCGGTACAGGTCCGTGATCCAGCCCAGCGCCTGCGGCGGCGGCGTGATGTTGTCGCCGTTCGAGCAGAACACGACGATGGGCGAACGGATATTGCGCAAGTCCAGGCGCACGCCATCGGAGGTGATCAATTCGGCCGTGGCCAGGCGGTTGCCGATGAACAGATTGTCGACGATGTACTGCATCTCGACGTCGTTCAGGAAAACGTGGCCGCCCCAGTATTTTTCAAATTCCAGGTAACGGGGCGCTTCCGTGTCGATGTTCGCGTACAAGTTGTACTGCTTGCTCCACAGGGTGTTGGCCGGGTTCAGCTTCTCGAAATTCTGCACCAGGCTGGCGCCGTCGAAGCGGCCGTTGCCCAGGTCGCCCGCCAGCGCCGTGGCCCAGCTGCCGCCCATCAGGCCGCCCGCATAGCGCATCGGATTGCGGCCATGCCAGCCGGCCCAGTACGACACGGGCGCGCCGGCCACGATGATGGGACCGAACAATTCCGGGCGCATGGCCGCCGTCATGAGGATTTGCCAGCCCGCCTGGCAATTGCCGATGACGACGGGTTTGCCCTCGCTGTGCGGATGCAGGGCGATGACTTTTTCCAGGAAGGCCGCCTCGGCGTGCATCACGTCTTCCACCGTCTGTCCCGGCACGGGATCGGGCAGGAAGCCGATGAAGTAGCACGGATGGCCGGCGCGCAGGGCCACGCCGATCTCGCTCTCGGCCTTGAAGCCGCCGATGCCGGGACCGTGGCCGGCGCGCGGATCGACGACGACGAATGGCCGCTTCGATGGATCAGGCTCGGGCGCATCGGGCGTCAGGATGCGCGCCAGGCCGTAGTTGACGGGACGCGCCAGCTCCAGGCCCGACATCACCAGTTCGGCGGGGAAGTCCAGCACGTTCGGCACTTCCTCGGCCATGTGCTCCTGGTACTGGTTGCCGCGCCGGCGCATCACGTCCGCGTACAGCACGATGCGCTGCCACGAGTCGCGCGCATAGTCGCCCAGCACGCCCAGCGACGGCAAGCCGCCGGTGGAGAAAAATGGTGCAGCTTCGGTCTTCATGGCTATCCTTTTCATGCAAAAAACGCCGGACCATTCCGGCGCGGGAGCTACGCCATCTGGCTGATGGTCTTGCGAAAACGGGCAAGGGCAAACGTAAACAGGGCCGTGCCGATGGCCAGCAGGGCCAGGAACGGTTTCCACACCACGTCGATGCCGGCGCCCCGGTACAGGATCGCCTGGCTCAATTCGACGAAATGCGTGGTCGGTGCGATCAGCATGATGTTCTGCACCAGTTCGGGCATGCTTTCGCGCGGCGTGCTGCCGCCCGACAGCATCTGCAGCGGCAGCAGCACGAGGATCAGCAGCATGCCGAACTGCGGCATGCTGCGCGCCACGGTGGCGAGGAAAATGCCCATCGAGGTGGTGGCGAACAGGTGCAGCGCCGCGCCGCACAGGAACAGCGCGATCGAGCCTTCGATCGGCACGTGCAGCATGCCGCGCACCACGAGGTTCAGCGACAGGGCGGCGGCCAGCAGCACCACCAGGCCCATCGACCAGACCTTGCCCAGCATGATTTCGGCCGGCGTCACGGGCATCACCAGCAAGTGCTCGATGGTGCCGTGTTCGCGCTCGCGTATCAGCGCCGCGCCGGTGAGGATGATCGACAGCATCGTCACCTGGTTGATGAGCTCCATCAGCGAGCCAAACCAGGCCTGGCTCAGCGACGGATTGAAGCGCGCGCGCATCACCAGCTCCACGGGCGAGACGGTTGCGCCCCGGTAGCGCTTGGCGAATTCCGATATCTCGCCGGCGACGATCTGCTGGATGTAGCCGCTGCCGCTGAAGGCCTGGCTCATGCGCGTGGCGTCCACGTTCAGCTGCAGTTCCGCCTGGCGTCCGCCCAGCACGTCGGCCTGCAGCTTGGGCGGGATCGTCAGCACGAAGGTGTACTGGCCCGCGTCCAGGCCCGCGTCGACCTGGCTCTGGTTGATCATGGCCGGCGGCGTGAACTGCGGCGGGAAGAAGGCCGAGGCGATGCGCCCGGACAGCGGCGAGCCATCCTCGTCGACGATGGCGATCGACGCCATGTGCAGGGTTTCCGGCTTGGCCGTGGCGGCCACGTAGATCGCCAAAGTGAACGTGTAGAGGATCAGGATCAGCATCATCGGATCGCGGATCAGGCTCCAGATTTCCTTCACGCCCAGGCGGTAGATATTTTCAAGGTGGCGCATAGTCAGCTCTCCTGCTTCTTCAGCAGCGCCACCGTCACGCCGAGGATCACGGGGATCGCGACGATCAATGGCCAGAACGAGGCGTGCAGGTCGCCCAACCCCAGCGCCTTGTTGAACACGCCCCGGCTGATATTGAGCATGTGCGTGGCCGGATACATCAGGCCGATGGCCTTGCCCACGCCTTCCATCGACGAGACGGGATTGAGCAGGCCGGAAAACTGGATGGCCGGGATCATGGTGCCGATCATGGTCACGAACAGGGCCGCGATCTGGCTGCGCGTAAACGTCGAGGCGAACAGGCCGATGCCGGTGGCGCAGATATTGAAGATGAAGGTGGCGCCGATCAGGGTCGCCAGGCTGCCCTTGACCGGCACGCCGAAGGCGGTGACCGCCAGCAGCGCCATGAGAACGAAGTTGAACATGGCCAGCGCCACGTACGGCACCTGCTTGCCGAGCAAGAATTCCAGGCGCGTGACGGGCGTCACGTACAGGTTGATGATGGAGCCCAGTTCCTTTTCGCGCACGACGGACAGCGCCGCCAGCATGGCCGGCAGCATCAGCAGCAGCAAGGGAATCACGGCCGGCACCATGGCCGGCAGGCTTTTCACGTCGGGGTTGTAGCGGTAGCGCGTCTGGATCGTTGCGCGGCGTCGAGCCGGCCGACGAGTACGAGGACCCGGAGCCCGAACGCGAGGCGGTCCTGCAGGGCTGACGCGGACGGCGCCGCCCCGTCGGGGACCTCGCACTTCCTGGCGCACACCCACCGGCTGCTACGCCAGATCACGAATCCGCTCTCCGTCAGCCCCGTACGGGCTCTCATCGCTGGATTCGTCGAGCTCAACGACCTGGATTGGTCGCGTCGGGTGAGAATGCCATCCAGGACGTGCCGAACGGCCCATCAGGTGCCCCACCGGAACCGTCGACACCTTCCTTGACAGCAAACCTCTACCCATAACGGGTGGACCTACAAGGGAGAAACCCGATTATGAAGACCCACATTGAATTCCTCATGGCCTACATCCCGGCCCGCCTTGACGTCACCTCCGAGCGTGGTGCGTCGCTGGTCGAGTACGCCCTCCTCGTCGCGCTGATCGCCGTTGTGTGTATCGCAGCCGTGACCGCCCTCGGCGAGGCCGCCTCGGAGAACTTCACCGAGGTTGCGAACGAGATCGGAAGCTGATCTTGAGGTCAGCCGGCGGGTTCCGAGGTCACCCCTCGGAACCCGCCGTCTGATCGTTTTGCCAACCCCACGTCCTCACTGAGGAGTGAAGACGAGTCCCCGGGCTCCACCGTCTAGACCGTTGGGACGAAGGGCTTAGCGGCCGAGCGCGACCTTTCAGCGGCCACCCCCTGCGCTCCCCGAGCCGCACGTAGCGGAGGTTCTGGAGCGTGGCCTCGCGGAAGTGCGCTTCGGCGTACCCGTCGAGGGTGGGGGCGACGAAGCCAGTGCGCGGACGGGGGAGGTTCCCGGCCGACGTCAGGAGACGGTCCACCACGCGGACCTGGTCTCGGCGACCCTCGGACGGCCCGGTGGTCGACATCGTTCTACGCTGACGGACCATGTCGATCGCCATCACCGAAGACCACCGGGCCCTCGCCGAGACCGCTCGCGACTTCCTGGCGGAGGCGTGACGCACGCGGCGCATGCCCGGGCGCTGCTCGAAGCCGCCGACCGAGGAGCTGCCCGATCGTGTGGGACGAGCTGGCCGGCGCTCGGCTGGCTCGGCCTGCACGTGCCCGAGGCGCACGGCGGCTCGGGCTACGGGCTCGAGGAGCTGGTGGTCGTGGTCGAGGAACTCGGTCGCGCCGTGGCCCCGGGGCCGTTCGTGCCGACCGTGATCGCCAGCGCGGTGCTCGCGCCGACGGCCGACGACGAGACCAGGCCGCGCCTGCTCCCCGGTCTGGTCGACGGCTCGGTCGATCGGTGCGGTCGCGCTCGGGCGGCGACGGTCACGGTCGACGGACGGAACCGCGTCGGGCGCCGCGGGCACCGTGCTCGGCGGCGGCCTCGCCCACGTGCTGCTCGTCGCCGTCGGGCGACGACGTCGCGGTCGTGCAGGTCGGCGACGGCGTCACCGTCGAGAGTGCCGCCGAACCTCGACCCCACCCGTCGCTCCGCCCGCGTCACCCTCGACGGCGCACCCGCCACGGTGATCCCCGGTGCCCGCCAGACGCTGGTCGACCTCGCGCGGGTGATCCTCGTCGGCCGAGGCCGTCGGGCTCGCACAGCGAGTGCACCGAGATGGCCGCCGACTACGCCAAGGAGCGGATGCAGTTCGGTCGACCGATCGCGATGTACCAGGCCGTCAAGCACCACTGCGCCAACATGGTCGTGGCCACCGAGCTGGCCACCGGCGCCGTCTGGGACGCCGCCCGGGCCGCGGCCGACCGGTGGCGACCAGCTCACCTACGCCGCCGCGGTCGCGGCCACCCTCGCCGCGCCCGGCGGCCGACCTGTGCGCCAACCTCAGCACCCAGGTGCACGGCGGCATCGCCATCACCTGGGAGCACGACGCCCACCTCTTCATGCGCCGGGCGACCGACGCTGCTCGGCGCTGCTCGAGCGCCGACGCGGCCGCGGCCGACCTCACCGACCTCACCCGCCGGGGCGTGCGTGCGCGACAAGGCCGTCGAGCTGCCCGCCCGAGGCCGAGGCGATCCGCGACGAGGTCCGGACGTTCGCCGAGCGCATCAAGGACCTGCTCGGCCGACGAGCAGCGCACCCAGCTGATCGAGACCGGCTACGTGATGCCGCACTGGCCCAAGCCGTGGGGCCGCGCGGCCGGCGCCGTCGAGCAGCTCGTGATCGAGCAGGAGTTCGCGCGCAGCCGGCATCGTCGCGCCCGGCCTACGGCATCACCGGCGTGGGTCATCCTCACGCTCATCCAGTACGCCACCGACGACCAGGTCGCCCGGTGGGTGCAGCCCGGCGCTCGAACCAGGAGGTCATCTGGTGCCAGCTGTTCAGCGAGCCCGACGCCGGCTCCGACGCCGCCGGGGTGAAGACCAAGGCCACCCGGGTCGACGGCGGCTGGCTGGTCAACGGCCAGAAGGTGTGGACCAGCGGCGCCCACGTCGCCGGCATGGGCTTCGCCACCGTGCGCACCAACCCCGACGTGCCCAAGCACGAGGGCATCACCACGATGGTGATCGACATGCACGCCGAGGGCGTCGAGGTGCGTCCGCTGCAAGATGACCACCGGCAACTCGGAGTTCAACGAGGTGTTCTTCAACGACGTGTTCGTGCCCGACGACGACGTCGTCGGGCCGGTCGACGGCGGCTGGACGGTGGCCCGCGCCACGCTCGGCAACGAGAGCGTCAGCATCGGCGGCGGCGAGGGCGGCATGTCGCTGCCCGGCCTCGGCGCTCGTCGACGTCCTTCGACGCGCACCCCGAGCGCCTCGCCGGCGGCGCCGGCCGGATCGGTCGCTACGTCGCCGACGCACCAGGCGATGGGGCTGCTCAACCTGCGCAGCGCCAACCGGGCCGTCGCCGGCGGCGGGCCCGGGCCCGAGGGCGCCATCACCAAGCTGGTGCTGTCCGAGACTCGGCCACGAGGCGGCCGCGATCCTCACCGAGCTGCAACGGCCCGGACGCGCGTGTTCATGGACGGCGCCGGCGGCGATGAGCAACCTGCTCGTGCTCATGCACCGCGGCCATGTCGATCGCCGGCGGCACCTCGGAGATCAAGCGCAACCAGATCGGCGAGCGCATCCTCGGCCTCCCGCGGGACCCGCTGATCAAGTAGGGCGACTCTCCGCGTCGCGGGGCCGTCCAGGGGCCCCGCACCGGGGGATCGAGCGACGGGGTACCTCGATGACGAGGTCGGTGTCAGTCGGCTGGGTCCTCGAGGAGAATGCGACGCCAGGTGTCGGCGAGCCATCGTTCGAAACGGTCCGGGGCCCACGCTCGCTCCGAGGTGAACATGACGTAGAGCTCGGGGCTGTTGGTTGCCCAGATGATGTCGGCGGCGTCCTCGTGGGAGAGGTCGACGCGGAGTTGTCCGGTGGTGGCGAGGTCTGCGACGAGGAGGCGCATGTTGGCTGCCCGCCGGTCGCTGATCTCCTGCCACACGACGGCGACCTCGGGTTCGGTCGCCGAGGCCTCGCGTAGAGCAAGGAACAGCGGTGCCAGCCGACTCTGGATCTGGGTAACGGCGCGGGCGTAGATATCGAGCTTGGCTGCGGCGTCGGGTTCGGCTCGCATGGCCCGGACGTAGTCACGGTCGGCTCCGGCGATGGGACCTTCGGCTCCGGAGAGGGCTTGTTCCACGAGTTCTCGCAGGAGAACGGGTTTGCGGCCCACGAGCTCGTAGATCGTCGCGGCGTTGACCCCGGCGCGCTCGGCGATGGCCGCGATGGTCGTGGCTCGGTAGCCACGGTCGACGATGAGCTCACGTCCGCTGTCGATGATGCGCTGACGGGTGGCAGCCGACCGGGCTCGACGGGTCGTTGCGTCGTAGGTCCGCTTCTTGACGGGGCCGGTCATGGGGTCTACTTTAATCCGAACAAGGATCGTTTCAATTTGAGGAGACCGCCATGACCTACGCGTTCACGCAGGACGTACCGATCGATGCCGCCTTCCATGACCGCATCATGGACGGTCTGGGCGACGAGGCGCCTGCCGGGCTGATCCTTCATCTCGCTACCGAGGGGACCGAGGGCGGGCTCCACTACGTCGATGTCTGGGAAACCGAAGCGGACTGTGATCGGTTCGTCGAGGACCGGCTGCACCCCGTCATCGCCGAACTGCTCGTCGACGTGTTCGGCGACGACCTTCCCCCGGAACCGGAGCGTCAGGTTCTGGGCGTCGTGCACGTCTGGAACCCATAGAGGCCTTCCACGACGGACCGACGCTGCTTCTCCGGCGGGCTGTCGAACGGCGCGGGGTCTACGCTGCGCAGCCAACGTCGCACGAGAGGGGTTCTGATGATCCCAGGATTTCAGCTCGCTGAAGCCCAGGCCGAGGCCTACGAGGCCCACAGCGGTGTCTTCATGGGCCCGTCCGCTGAGCTGATGGTCGACCACGCCGGCCTGGGCGCGGGCGATGTCGTGCTCGACCTGGCGTGTGGGACCGGTCTGATCGCCCGGGCCGCGAGGTCGCAGGTGGGACCCGGCGGGCGGGTCGTTGCCATGGACGTGAACACGGCGATGCTCGCCGCCGCCCGCTCTCGGGCCGGTCCGGGGATCGAGTGGTTCGAGGCACCCGCCGAGGCCATGCCGTTCGAGGATGCCACCTTCACCCACGTCTTGTGCCAACAGGGATTCCAGTTCTTCGCCCACTCGCTGGCCAGCGCCCGAGAAGCTCACCGGGTGCTCCGCCCTTCAGGGGCCCTGCTGGCAACGGTGTGGGCAACCCCGGGCCTCAATCCATACATCGAGACCCAACTCGAGTTGCTCGCTGAACTCGACCCGGCCGCGGCTCCTTCTGCACGGGCCGCCACGCCGCCCCACGCAGACGAGATGCTGACATCGATGGCTTCGAACGCGGGATTCGACGAGGTCACCGTGTCGCCACTCGAGCACCGAGTGCTCCTGCCCGATCTGCGATCCTTCTTCCTCGCGGAGACTTCCACCACCCCATGGGCATCCGCCGTTTCGGAACTGCCGGCGCCCGAGCAGCAACACCTGGCCACCGAGTTCGCCCAGCGACTCGCCTCCTGCGCGAACCCGGACGGGAGCCACCTGGTCCCGTTCCGCTCCCACCTACTCGTCGCCCGCCGAGCAGACAAGGCAGGTCACATCGCTGCCGTCGCTCCCCAGCACGTGCCCGACGCCGGGCCATGAGCCCGCAACCGAGTCCCCCCAGCCTCAGGCGTCGGGCACGAGGTTCGCGAACGCATCGGCTCGGTCCCGCGCGATCTGGTCGCCATCGCGATCCCGGCCGCCCTTGGCGACATAGTCCGCGGTGAACTGGGCTCGGACCTCGCCCGTCTCGTCGAGCAGCCACTCGGGAGCCATGCGACGGGGCACGGTGACGACACCCGGCTCGTCGTAGGTCCCGAATACCCGGTCCCACACCGGCGTCGTCACGCCGAAGTTTCGCATGGGAGCACCGAAATGGTGGTGAAGATGGTTCCGACGGGCCCAACGACCGTATCGACCGCGCGGCGGGTGGGTGTGCGTCCGCCGGTGAGCCACTTCATACACGAAGTAGGTCACGATCATCCCCGCGGTGAACGCGATGGCCCTACGCCGCCCGGCAACGACCCGCGCCACGGGGTACGCGACCGCCGAGGTACCCGCGGCCGACGCCACCTTCTTCGATGCAGGGGAGAAGTAGCGGACATCGGCGTGATGCTTCAGATGCTCGACCGACGGCAGCCCTCGGCCCCGCATCTCGTGCATGGCGAAGCGGTGCAGGCCGTACTCGGCTGCCGTCCAGGAAACCGCACCCACGGCGACGGCGGTGAGGGGAGACCTGAGCGGAGTCACGACCCGGGAGTGTATGGCACCGCTGTCAGCTCAACCGTTTCCGCTCGATGGTCGACGCCGATCGCGGCACGTTCGTGCGCGTCGCCAGGCACCGGCCCGCTCGACGCCCGCACGGAGGTCGAGGTCGGGGGGAGCACCTCCCGGTGACCGAGGACCCCGAAGAGGTCAATCGATCGGGCGTGGGGTGAGCTCGAAGCCGGGATCGATCCGGTTGCCCCCTTCGGGGAGCGACGAGTCCGGCGAGAAGTCGATGCCGACGGAGGCGACCGGCTCGCCGGTGGGCCACGAGCCTCGGAAGCGCAGCCGCCCCATTCGGCCGGGAGCGACGGTGGCATCCGCATCACAGTCCCGGTGGAGTACGGCGCTGTCGCAGTCGAGCACGAAGTCCGACACCGCCGGGAAGTACTCGATGTCGCCTTCGTTGCGCCAGGGCCCGCCGACGGTCACTGCGATCGGACGGACCGGAGTGTCGCCGAGACGGTTGTCGACAATGACATCGATGACGTGGCCGCCGCCGGCCTCTTCGGCGGCGGTGTCGGCAAAGATCACTGCGACGACGTCGGGCTCGGCGGAGCCGTTGGTCCAGACGTAGTCGGGGTACACCCAATCGCGCTCGACCGGCTCGGCGCGGGGGTCGTCCTCGACGGCAGGCTCGATGCCCGCGCAGCCCGCCACCATCGCGGCCACGATCATCACCGGGCCTGCCATCCGAAGCCACCGAAACATTGGCGTCGACATCCCGTCCATCTCCTCGATCCGAGCGTCCGGGTTCTTGGATGCCGGTACGAGGCGGAAGGTTCGCGACGGTTCCGAGCCGCCGGACTCCGCGGGTCACCACCGCGGCGGTCCCTGCCACCGCGGCGGTGCGGGCAACCGGCGCCCCGATCACACCGCGTCGTGCTCGTCGAGCTGGTCCCATCGGTCATCGGTGCTCGCTCTTGCGCTCCGGACGACAAGCGAACCTGCATCTTCGCTCAGGATCCACACCCGTGCGGTCGACGAGTCACCGGCCGCTTCGGTCGCCGCCCGGTGGTGTTGCAGGAGGGGCCGGTCCGCGGACCGCGCTCGGCAATTGCCGTCTCGATCCCCGGGTCTGCTGGATCGCGGTGGCGATGACTCGGATCCCGATGCCGATCACCACCAGGTTGACCGTCATCTGGATCGTCACCGCAACCCTGCCGTTCTCCGTCACCGGCGCGATGTCGCCCAAGCCGACCGTCGAGAACACCATCACGGCGAAGTAGAGCGCGTCAGTACGAGTCAACGGCTCGTTGAACGTCGACGGCGTTCCGTCCGACATCAGGAAGTAGACGACGGCAAAGCTCAGAATGAGCAGCGGGACGGTGAGCGCGAGGCCTTCGACGGCCCGCAGCCCAGGCAACGGGGAGCGAACGATGGCGCGCACCTGTACGACGATGAGCGCGAGCAGCAGGACCAGCAGGACGGCGAGGATCATCCCGACGGACGCGTCAACCGGTCGGTCGAACGGAGCGAGGAAGAACACCAGCAGCAATGCTGTGACCGAGGCCAACACCCGCCCGACGGCCATCAGGCCGATGAGCCAGATCGGCCGGTCGGGGGCGTCGACGTCCGTACTCATCCGGCCGCTCGATCGCCAGCGCGAGCCGGTACGTTCGACTCCGGGCCCGAGGTGGCCGGCGCGGGGATCGCCAGCACCGGCAACGGCCACCACACCGGAACCGCCGAAAACCCCACGTCGATGGGGAGGTCCGAGTGCAGCCACTCCTGGCCGACATCGGTCAACTCGAGAAAGCCATGGGCCATCGCCGCGACCGGCACACCGATCAGGGCACCGAACAACAGCAGCGCGAGATACTGTCGGGTGCGGAGCATGTCCAACGGGTCTGACGGCGCGGAGCCTGAGGCCTGCACGTCACCAGTGAACCTCATGGAGTCGAGCCGGTTGGCGATACCGTCCACGAGACTCCCTCACCCACGGGTCACGGGGTGATCGCTACACGACCCAGCGGAGCGGGACCCGAGGGTCCGGTGTGTACTGACAGTAGGTGCCGGTCTTGATCGCCTGGCGAAGGTGCCGCCCCAGGGAGGGGTGCTGATCGGCGATGCGCTCCATGGCGTAGCGAATCGATCGGGTCACGCTCGTCCGCGCTCGCTCGGCCGTTGCCCCCGCATGCCGGGTTCGTCCGCCCAGCCCCACGGCTCGGGACAGTTCCTGGATCAGGTAGTCCCGGTCGTTCTGAGCGAGCTCGATGCGGCCGAGATCGTTCGCCCGGGTGGCGTCCTCGATGTCGTCGTCGATGTCGATCAGACGCCGGCGGTAGGCCTCGCGGGCCTGATCGTCGAGATGGAGGCCTGCGTGACCGCCATCGCCGGCCACGAGACCACCGCTGACGAGATCGCCGGCAGGGACGACCGGCACGGTCGGAAGTGACCCCCGCTCGACGGCAACCAGGTCGAGCACGTGGAACTCCCGGTCCGGCTCGGCGAGCAGCCGTTGGAGATAGCGGAGGCCCTTGAGGTCGTGGACGAGCACGGTGTCGCCGTCGAACCGGATCGTTCGGGTGTCACCGTCGCAGCGGAAGAGGTTCGTCTCGACCTCGGTCGACGGCGCAGGCGACGGGTGTCCCGGCGCGGATGGAACGGCTTCGAGGTCGGCGGATCGCGCCGCCCGCTCAGCCCAGAGCACGGCGCCGAACTCCTCGAAGGAACGCTGCGCGGCCCGCCGATCCATCATCGCGCGCTCCTCGTTCCCGGTGCGGTGAAGCGCATCGGCGAGCACCATCCGGCCGACCGCCGCCTCGAAGGGAGCTCCGACGTCGATCCACATGGAGACCGCGCGCTCACATCGTGCCACCGCGCCGGCCGGATTCCCTTCGGCCAACGCAACCCGACCCTGGGCCAGTTCGGCGCTCGCCCCCATGGCCTGGCTGGCGAAGGTGTCGGCGATCTCGCACAGTTCATCGGCGGCGGCGCGGGCCGTGGCGACATCACCGACAGCGACGGCGATCTCGACCTGCGCATCGAGGAGCGGGGCACGACGGAGCCCCCCGTAGGGAGGGCGTTCCTTCGACGGGATGTCGAACGGATGCTCGATGGCATCGTCGATCATCGCTGCAGCACCCAGGGCGTCACCCTGGGCGAGCCGCAGCAACGCCAGGCCGGGCTGGGGCATCCAGGAGTTCGCATACGCGGCGAGGAACGCCTCCTCCGCCCCGGGGAGGTCGCCCTTGCGGAGCCGGATGTTGCCCAGTTCGGTGAGCGGCCACCCGAACTCGCGTCGCATCCAGGGCCGCAGTTCTTCGCAGGCTTCGAGCGCTTCCTGCTCGGCCTGGTCGCAAGGTCCGGTCAGTCGGAGCATCTCTGCGCTGTGGACTCGGCATCTGCCGCTGAATCCGCCGAACGCCGCCCGGTGCCGCCAGTGCTCCATGGCATGGGTCCACTGAGCCGCCCGCTCGTACAACGCCAATCCCTGCACAGCGCAGATCACCTCGCAGTAGACCATGCCGGAGGTCATCGGGTCGACGTCGCCCGACGTCAGCGTCAAGGCGATGTCGTCGAGCATCTCGACGCCCTCGTCGATCTGCCCCTCGAAGATTCGGAGCCTGGCGATCGCGGTTCGACCGACCAGCACCGCCGGGACCACGCCCAGTCGCTCGCCGAGATCGACCGCTTGGACGGCGTTCACTCCGGCCGCCGCCATGTCGCCGCACCACAGACGCTCATACGTCCGCACCATGGCGACGACGGCGTGGACGGGGGTCTCCCCGCAGTCGGCGATCAGTCGGTCGGCGCGGCGGAGCCACCCGCGAATCGGTGCCATCAGACCCGTGTCGATCATCAGGTACATGGCAACCATCGCTGCGGCGCGGGCCGCCTGAAGGTCCTCACCCCGGTCGATGTGCAGTGCGTAGAGCTGTTCCCAGGCCGAAACCGACCCCTCGGGATCACCGGCGGCGTAGGCCGACCTCGGCCCGCCGTTCCAGCTCGACGGCCTGATCCGACTCGACCGATTCGGTCATCCGGCCGAGCACCCATACGGCCGGGGACGACAGCGGTGGCTCGGCACGACGTGACGCATTGTCTCATTGTGACATCGATTGTCACGCCCAACTTTCTGGGCGACATCGAACGCCGGTGCTCTCCCCGTCAGTCCCACCGACGAAAGGTCCACTCATGGAACCATCAGATCAGCTCGCCGTCATCATCCCGACACTCATCGAGATCGTCGACCGCCTCGATGCCGACCAGCTCGACAACGCCACTCCGTGTGACGACTTCACCGTGCACGGTGTGCTCGATCACATGATCGGCGGCGCATCGGCGTTCGTGCCCGCGTTCCTCGGCGAACCACCGGCCGCTGTCGTCGCGAGCGACGTGACGCTGCCGGCTCCAACGGGTCAGCGTGCCTGCCGGCGAGTTCCGCGTGGCGATGACGAGCCTCCTCGACTCCGTGAACGCTCCCGGCGCCATGGAACGCATGATCGATGCGCCGTTCGGGCGGGTACCCGGTTCGGTGTTCGCTCGGTTCGTCGCGTTCGACGGCCTGATCCACGGCTGGGACATCTCGACCGCAGTGGGTCGACCCTACGACCCGCCCGCCGATGTGGTGGCCGATGTCGACCGGCTTCGCCCACGAGGCGCTCGGGCCAGACCTGCGCGACGGCGACACGTTCGCGGTCGCGACCGCTGCTCCTGCCGGAGCTGGACCGCTGGAGCAACTCGTCGCCTTCAGCGGTCGCGCCGTCTGACCCCGCTCGATCCCCGGACCACCCGCCAAACGGCCAAACAGCCAAACAGCCAAACAGCCAACAACATGAAGGACACGACGCACCATGCACACTCCCAAGGAATCGATTCCCGTCAAGTTCGCCGTTCCCGGCGCGACCGCCCGGCAACTCGTCGACTTCGGCGACGCCACCGGATTCGGCAAGATCGGCGGCGAGTACTTCTCGCTCGGCGCCGGTACGGACATCGCCCCGTTGCTCCAAGGCCTCGCCGGCGACACCTGCGATGCTCCCCACTGGGGCTATGTCATCTCCGGCGAGCTCGTCGTGGACTACACCGACGGGTCGGAGGAGACCTGCTCTGGCAGTGACATCTTCTACTGGCCGCCCGGGCACAGCGTCCGCGTCGCCGAGGACGCCGAGGTGATCCTGTTCAGCCCGCAGGTCGAGCACAGCCACGTTCTCGACCACATGGCCGCCAAGATGGGCGCCTGACCGTCATCGCCCGACCCGGCTGGCGAAGCGTCACGCGGGTCGGGCGGTGATCCAGCCCAGTTCGGAGGACACCCGCACCCCGATCGCGGGGTCGTGCAGCGGAGCGATCACCTGGTGCAGCTCTGCGCAGAAGGTCGTCGTAGCCGACTGCCTCGATGGCGGGGACCGCAGGCCCTGCCGCGGCCAGTGCTCGCACCGCCGTCGTCACGTCGGGCCACTCGGCCACCACCTCGACCGTCCCGTGCGCCACGACCTGGAAGCTCGTCGACCGAAGCATGCTTTCGGCGACGGTCTGTGTCTCGCCGATGTCCATCGTCGCCGCCTGGTGGCTGGGGGGCGAGAGCTCGACGATCTTGACGAAGTACGGCAGCAGACCCATTCGTTCGTGCGCGCCCCAGAACGTCATGCCGAATCGACCACCCTCGTGCGACGACCCGATTGACCTCCTCGAGCGCCGCCTCGCATCCCTTCCAGATCCCGTTGAAGCTCGTCACGATGTCGAACGAGTCGTCCTCGAACGGGAGCGCATTCATGTCGCCGACACGGAAGTCGCCCTCGGGAGTCCGGGCCTTCGCGATGTCGATCAGGGCGGCCGGAGGCATCCAGCCCGGCGACCGAGGCGCCCCGTCGGGCTGCGACGTTCGCGGCCAGGCCCGACCCGCACGCGACGTCGCAGAGCCGCTCGCCGGCGCCGACGTCCAGCCGATCGAAGACCACATCGCTGGCCGGTCGGGCGTACGGCTCGAACAGGTAGGCCCATTCGAGGGCCCGCGCCCCCAACCGCGTCCGGCTCGCCTCCACCTGGCCTCGTCCGCTCCCCTGTCCGTGACCTGGTCCGTCGTCTGGCACCGGCATGGCGTTCTCCTTAGTCAGCACGATCGGTCGTTCTTCTTAGAACGTACGACCGATCGTGCTAACTTGTCAACCGATGGCTGAGACCATGGCACATCGCACCCGGCAGACCCGAGCCGACGGCGAACGGACGAGACGCCGCATCCTCGACGCTTCCGTCCGACTCTCGACGGTCGAGGGCCTCGATGGACTGAGCATCGGCAAGCTGGCCGAGGCCACCGGGATCAGCAAGAGCGGTCTCTATGCCCACTTCGGCTCGAAGGAAGAGCTGCAGCTGGCCACCGTGGACGCCGCCCGAGCGCTGTTCATCGACGTCGTGGTCGCGCCGGCGCTCGCCGCCGAAGGTCTCGACCGTCTGCCGCGCCCTGTGCGAGTCGTTCCTGTCCTACGTCGAGCAACGCACCCTCCCGGGCGGGTGCTTCTTCGCCGCCGCCGCCGCCGAGCTCGGCGGCCGGTCCGGCCCCGTCCGCCAACGCGTCGCCGACAACCAGAAGCAGTGGATGGGCCTGCTCACCGCCGCAGCCGAAGACGCCGTGGCCCACAACCAGCTGCGCCACGACGTCGATATCGCGCTCCTCGTCTTCGAGCTCAACGCCTTGGTCGTCGCAGCGAACTCCTCGTTCATCCTCCACGGCGACCGGGCGGTCATCGACCGAGCCCGAACGGCGGTGGCGCGGGCGCTCATCGCGGGAGCGCCCGCAACGTGATCACCGCCGGAACACCCGACTGACGCTCCTCCGAGCAGCGCTGCTGCGGCCTACGCCACTGCGGTGAGGTGCTTCCTGGAGTGGCCGCGAGCCGGAAGTGGGGTCGCTTCGGCACGGGGGTGATGCGCCCCCGGCAGGAATCGCAATCCTCCCAGCCCGCCGATCTCGAGCAGGTTCTTCACGTCGATCGCGGTGTGCACCACCGGCGCCAGGCGTCCCAGCAGCGGGCCCACCAGCTCGACGGCACCGAGATCGGCGACGCCACGCCCACCACCCAGGTCGAGTACCCAACCGCGTTGCTTGAGGACCACGGACCGAGCGGGACGTCCCCGGAACAGCCGCGATGCGTTCTGTCCGGCACCGGTGCCGGCCTGCACGGCGATCTGGGCCGACATCGGCAACACATCACCGTTGCCGTCGAGATGGGCGGCAACATCGCCGGCCGCGAACGTGCGCTTCCAGCCCCGTACCCGCAGGTCGGACCCCACATCGATCCGCCCGTCGCTCAGCGGCAGGTGGTCCCCGAAGACCGTGCCGACCGATCGGAATCCTCCTGCCCACACGACCAGGCCGTCCAGGCGTCGGCCCGACTCGAGCACCAGTCCGGAGGCATCGATCCGCTCGACGCGCTGGCCGAGATGCATCAGCACGCCACGACCGGTCAGCGTTCCCCAGGCGTCGAGGCCGAGACGCTTCCCGTACGACGCCAGGAGGACCGATGCCTCCTCGACCAGCCTGACCCTCGTGTCCGGATTCGCCAGCGAGATCTCACCGGCGAGCTGAACCCCGGTCGCACCCCCGCCGACGATCACGACCTCCTTCGCCGCTGCCACCTTGCGCCTCAAGGCCAGCGCGTCGCCGGTGGTGCGGAGCGAGGTCGAGTGCTCGATGCCGGGAACGGAAGGTTTCGCCGCCACCGAGCCGGCGGCGATGATGACCGACGACGCCTCGATCACGGTGTCGTCGTCGAGCGTCACCCGGCCGTCGTCGACGCGCTGCACCCGTTGCTGCGCCACGCTGAAGCCCAGGTCCCGAAACGGAGCGAACGCATCACCTTCGGGAGCGCTGCCGGCCGCCACGGAGGCGAGGCGGGTGATGAACCCGTGGTTTGCGTCGGCGTCGAGGACCGACACCGGGACGGCGGCCCGCCGAAGGGCCGTGGCCGCATGCAGACCTGCGTAGCCACCACCGACGATGAGCACACCATCGAACGACAGGCTCTTCGCCACACCATTCGTTCCTCGAAACTTCATGAGGTCTCCCCTCGCTTCGGCGTGGGCCGACCGATCGACCCAGGAGGAGTTCGGAGACACGGGACGAGACGGATGGTGCACCCCCGACCGTCCGCCTTCGACGGCCTGGCCCGCCGGGGCTCAGGCTTCGGGTACGAGGTTCGCGAACGCGTCAGCCCGGTCGCGCTCGATCTGGTCGGCACCGCGACCTCGGTCCCCCTTTGCGACATCGTCCTCGGCGAACTCGGCTCGAACCCCACCCGTCTCGTCGAGCACCACTCGGGTCCCCGGCGCCTGCGCAGGTCCTGTAGCCGGGACACCTCCGACGTCGCTGTCTCGCAGCGGCCCAGGGTTGGCTCAGCCGGGCCCGACGTGGGTGAGGGATCCCCGCCGCAGGGCGTGGAGCAGCCCGGCCAGGATCCCGGCCGCGGCGACCACGGTGAACGTGCCCGCCACCGACTCCAGCCGATCGGGGGCGACCAGCATCGTCGCGGCGAGCGTGACCATCAGCGTGCCGCCGATCAGATGCAGGGCCCTACCGTGTCGCTCCTGGAGCTTCGCCGCCCGCATCGTCAGCACGGCGGCGAGGAACAACGCCAACTCGTCGAGCAGGAACACGCCGAGGTAGACACCGAACAGGACGGCCGCGCCAACGCTCGACACGCCACGATCGGCCAGCAGATCGGTCCAGAGCAGGGGCAGGCCGGCCGTGCAGGGCGTCTCGATGAGCGACACCCCCGCGGCGAGGACCACGGTGCCGCCGAGCACCGCCGGGAGGGAGCGGTCCGGGTCGCCGAGCGAGCGCATCCGTCCGTAGAGCGAAGGCTTGCGCGAATCGGGGATCGACAGAGGGCTCGTCTGATCGTTCCAGTAGCTCCTCAGCTGGAGGAAGCCGAACAGCCCGGCCACCGCAGCCACACCGGTTCGGATCCAGGTCATCTCGGACGCGAACTGGAGCGCCGAGTACGCCCCCACCATGTAGGCGCCATAGAGCGCAGACGTGACGGCGAGGAAGGTCGACCCGACCACCAGGACCCGGCGCCGCGACCCCGAGTGCAGCACCAGGGCGAGCAGGATCGACAGGGCCCAGAGGGAACAGGGATTCAAGCCGTCGGCGAAACCGATCAACACCGTCGCGGCGAGCATCGACCGGCCGCCGAGATCGACCGGGCCGATGATCGGCACGTCCACCATCGTCGACGTGGTCTCCTCGACGGGTGCACCGGCGTGCAACGCCTCGACGGCCGCTTCGATCTCCTCGCCGGTCACCGCAGAGAACCCGACCCAGTACCGATCGGCCAAGAAGATGGTCGGGACCCCCCGGGGCTCGATGCCGCGCTCCGCCGCGAACCGGGCGAAGACGACCTGGTTGGCCTCGTTCTCCCAGACCTCGTAGGCGTCGAGCCTCACCTCCGGCCAACGCTGTTCGAGTCCGTCGAAGAACTCGAACGCCCTGGAGCAGTGGGGACAGCCGGCCCCGTGGAACACGGTGATGACGATCTCCTCGTCATCCGGGACGTCCTGTCGCGCCGCGGCGGACGCCGGGAGAGGGAGCATCGTTGCCACGACGACGCCGAGAGCCGCAAGGACCGACCACGAACGGGTCACCTCTCGAACGTACGGAGCCCCGCGGCTGCGGCCCAGGGCCCTTCGTCCCGGAATCGCAGCGATCCCCTCAGCCCCGGACAGGAAGTGGGAGGCCGCTCGAAGGGCGGAGGGAGCCACGCGCGACCTGGATAGCGTGACGGCTCTCGATCACGACCTGGAGACACCATGGGCACACGCGCAGACGTCGGTTTGATCGGGTTGGCCGTCATGGGCCAGAACCTGGTGCTCAATCTCGCCGATCACGGATACTCGGTGGCGGTCTACAACCGGACCACCTCGACCACCGAGGAGTTCCTGGAGCGGACGTCCACCGATCAGGACGTACGCGGCACCGAGACGCTCGACGAGCTCGTCGGTGCCCTCGAACGACCCCGAAAGATCATCCTGCTGGTCAAGGCGGGCCCGGTTGTCGACGCCGTGATCGACGACCTCGTCCCGCTCCTGGACGAGGACGACATCCTCATCGACGGCGGCAACTCGCTCTACACCGACACGGCCCGACGCCTCGAGAAGCTCGAAGGCCATGGGATCCGCTACGTCGGTTCCGGCGTGTCCGGTGGCGAGGAGGGCGCCCGCCACGGCCCCTCGATCATGCCCGGTGGCTCGCCCGACGCCTGGCCGCACGTCGCAGGAGATGCTCCAGGCCATCGCTGCCAAGGCCGGGCCGACGACGACGAGCCCTGCTGCGACTGGATCGGACCCGGCGGCGTCCGGTCACTACGTGAAGATGATCCACAACGGGATCGAGTACGGCGACATGCAGGTGCTGGCCGAGGCCTACGCTGACCATGCGGGCCATGGGCATGGCTCCCGCCGAGATGGCCGACGTCTTCGCCGGCTGGAACCAGGGTCGGCTCGCAGTCCTACCTGGTCGAGATCACCGCCGACATCCTGGCCGCCACCGACGACGACGGCACGCCGATGATCGACGTCATCCTCGACGCCGCCGGCCAGAAGGGCACCGGCAAGTGGACGGTCATCTCCGCCATGGAGCTGGGCCAGCCGATGATGCTGGTGGCCGAAGCGGTCGGCGCACGCATGCGTCTCGTCCTTCGTCGAGACGCGGGCTCGAGCCGACGACATCCTCTCCGGACCGACCGCGGAGCTCGACCCCGGCCTGACGGCCGACGACATCGCCGACGCCGTCTACGCCGCCAAGCTGATCTCGTACGCGCAGGGCTTCATGGTGCTCGCCGACGCCTCGACGACCCACGAGCTGGGGCCTCGATCTCGCGGCGCATCGCTCGCATGTGGCGCGCCGGCTGCATCATCCGGGCCGCCTTCCTCGACGACATCGCCCAGGCGTACTCGCCGGGACGCCGGAGCTCGAGAACCTGCTGTTCGACGGCTTCTTCGCCGAGGCGATCAACGAGGCGATCGGCGGTCTGCGCAAGACCGTCGTCGCCACCGCCGCAGCCGGCGTGCCCATCCCGGCCTGCGCATCGGCCCTCACCTTCTACGACGGGTTCCGCACGAAGCGAGGCTCGGCCTCGCTCATCCAGGCCCAGCGTGACTACTTCGGCGCCCACACCTACGAACGTGTCGACGAACCACGCGGCGAGTGGTTCCACACCGACTGGGCCGGCACCGGCGGCGCCGCCACCTCGGGCAGCTACTCGGCCTGATCGATACGCTCGACGAACCGATGGCCCACACCTACGTCCTCTTCGGCGCTTCCGGCGACCTCACCCGTCGCAAGCTGATCCCCGCGCTCTATCGCTCGTTCGTGAAGGACCGACTCCCGCCGACACCAGGATCGTCGGCATGTCCCGCAGCGATCTGACCGACGAGACCTTCCGTGATCGGCTCGAGGGGTTCGCCACCGACATCCTCGGAGACGACTTCGACGCCGACGCGTGGTCGGAGTTCGCCGAGCGCATCCACTACCGGCCCGGCGACGTCACCGAGCTCGCCGACGTCGAGGCGCTCCGCGACCATCTCGACGAGCTCGACGGTGGCGACGCCCACCGCATCCTCTACCTGGCCACCTCGCCATCGTTGTACGAGTCGGCGCTGGAGAACCTCGGGCAGGCCCAGCTGGCAACCGAGAACGGTGCCGGCTCGCGCCGCGTGGTCGTCGAGAAACCGTTCGGCACCGATCTGGAGTCGGCCCGCTCGCTGAACGATGTCGTCCATCGCTCGTTCGAGGAGCACCAGGTCTACCGAATCGACCACTACCTCGGGAAGGAGACCGTGCAGAACCTGTTGGTGCTGCGATTCGCCAACAGCATCTTCGAGCCGGTGTGGAACCGCAACTACATCGATCACGTGCAGATCACGGTCGCCGAGGAGGACCTGGTGGGCACCCGCGGCCCCTACTACGACGAGGCCGGCGTGCTGCGGGACATGTTCCAGAACCATCTCCTCCAGCTCATGATGATCACGGCCATGGAGGCACCGTCGCGCTACGAGGCGGCCGCCGTCCGCAACGAGAAGGTCAAGATCCTCGAAGCGACGAGGGGGCTGTCCGGCGCCGACTTCGCCAACGACACCGTGCGGGGCCAGTACCAGGGCTATCTCGACGAGGAGGGCGTCGCGCCGGACAGCCAGACGGCGACGTTCGCCGCCGTGAAACTCTTCGTCGACACCTGGCGCTGGCAGGGGGTGCCCTTCTACCTGCGCAGCGGCAAGGGAATGTCCTGCCGGACGACCCAGATCGTGGTCCAGTTCCGGGAGCCGCCCCACATGCTGTTCGGCGACCGCCCGGCCATGGCATCGAATCGACTGGTCATCCAGATCCAGCCCGCCGAGGGCATCCAACTGCACTTCCAGACCAAGGTCCCCGATTCCGGCATGGCCCTCCGGATGACCGAGCTCGACTTCGACTTCCGCCGCCACTACGCCGGCGAACAACCCGACGCCTACAAGCGGCTGCTGCAGGACGTGGCAGCCGGAGACGCCAGCCTGTTCACGCGCAGCGACGAGGTGGAGCTGGCGTGGGGCATCATCGATCCCATCATCACCGCCTGGGACAGTCCGGCGGCGCCCGAGCTCGAGGTCTATCAACCCGGCTATTGGGGTCCCGGGTCGTCGGCGGCGTGGATGAGCGAGCAGGGTCGTCAATGGTTCGACTCGTGCCCCGTGCTGCAATGAGTCGGCCCTTGTAGCCTGCGCCGATGGCCACCGGACTCCTCCCCCGCACCGTCCCCGACGACTCGCCGCACCCCACCGATCCCCAAACGGTGGTCGAAGCGTTCCTGGCATCGCTCGCGGACGCCGATGTCGATCGGTCGGACGCCCTGATCGACGACGACATCGACTACGTCAACATGGGCCTCCCGGCCGTGCACGGCCGCGACGAGATGGCCAAGGTCTTTCGCCTGCTCGCTCGACCCGGCGCCGGCTTCGAGGTGTACCTGCACGCCATCTCGTCCGACGGCCCCGTGGTGCTGACCGAACGGACCGACGTCATCCTCATCGGGCGCATGCGGATCCAGTTCTGGGTCTGGGGCCGATTCGACGTGCACGACGGCAGGATCACGCTCTGGCGCGACTCCTTCGACTTCCTCGACGTGACGAAGGCGACCGCGCGCGGCCTGGTCGGCATGTTCGTGCCGCGCCTCCGGCCGAGCGCTCCGTCGGACCCGGTGGTGGTACCCGGTCGCTGACCGGCCGTTCGCAGGCCGAGCGGTCAATCGGCCGCGGTGGGCTCCCAGTAGTTGCAGACGAGGTACGGGGGAACTCCCGCGAGCCGTTCGTCGACGATGCTCAGCCCGTCGCGGTCGTCGAAGGCATGACACAGGCGACGGGCGAGGCACCGGTCGACCGCATCGAGAAGGGTCTCGCGACCGGCCGGGTCGCCACCGAGCAATTGCGCCCGGCCGAATTCGACCATCAACGGGTACCGGCGAGTGTCCGGGGTAGAGCAACTCCGCGGCCCGACCGGCGGTGCCTCAACCCGTGTCCGCCCCGAGGATCCGCTCCTCGACCCGTCGCAGCTGGTCGCCGGCATCCACCCCCACCTCGCTCAACGCCCGGTCCAGCCGGTGGCAGGCGCGGAGGGCGTCCACCCGGCGCTCGCTCCGGAGGAGCGCCTCGATGAGCAGATACCAGAGGTGCTCCCGATAGGGATGCTCCTCGACCGCGCTCTCCAGCTCGGCCACCACGATCTCGTAGTTGCCGAGCGCCAGCTCCGCCTCCATCTCGAGCTCCATCACCCCGACGCGCAGCTCCTCCAGACGTTGCGCCTCGAGTCGGAACGTCTCGTCGTCGTACAGATCCCCGAACGGATCGCCCCGCCAGAGCGCCAGGGCCTCCCGGCAGAGCGCCTGGCAGCGCTCCGGCTCCGAGCGGAACTCGGTGGCGCGGAGCAGCAGATCCTCGAATCGCAGCGCGTCGATCTGATCGCGTCCCACCGCGAGGCGGTAGGCATGGTCGGCGTGCTCCAGCACCTCGCTCCCGATGACGTGGCGGAGCCGGGAGACGTAGGTCTGGAGCGAGTTGTCCGCCGACCTGGGCGGCGAGTCACCCCAGAGTCCCGCCCGCAGTCGGTCGATCGACACGGCCCGACCGGCGCCCAGAACCAGCATGCCGAGCAGGGCGCGGCAGTGACGACTCCCGATCGGTTGGGCGCCAGTTTCGGTCAACAGGTCGATCGGTCCCAGTACCCGGATGACATCGTCGCGCCGCATGGTCGCATCCAATCCTCGACCTGATCGTGCCCCCACTGCGATCCGTTCAGCCAGGGTCCAACGTCAGTTCAGCGACCCGCACGTGCCCATGGTGCGAGCCACGCGGCGGGGTCCAGGTCAGCGGCGCAGACTGAAACCGAGAGAGAAGGACAGAGAGAGGAAAGGAGTGAAGATGTCAAAGCTGCTCGAACGACCAGAAGAACAGCTCTCCACCCAGAGCGACACCTTGGTGCACGAGGCTCCGAAGCGGACCGAGCTTCCCCCCACGGCACCCTTGGTGCCCGAGACGCCACCGCAGCGCCGGCCGATCCGCTGGATGCGCTGGCTCGCCGTCTTCGTCGTCCTCATCGTCGGTGCCGCCACCGTGGCGGTGCTGGTGACCCGAGATGACGGATCCGAGCTTGCGACGCGAGCGACCCCCCGCAGCGCCCTCAACGGCGAAGTCTGGGCCGAGCCCGTCGCCCGGCCGACCCCCCGCAGCGCCCTCAACGGCGAAGTCTGGGCCGAACCCGTGACCCGGCCGACCCCCCGCAGCGCCCTCAACGGCGAAGTCTGGGCCGAACCCGTCGCCCGGCCGACCCCCCGCAGCGCCCTCAACGGCGAGGTCTGGGCCGCGGTCGAGACGAACACGCCGGTCAGCGCCGTCGGTGGCGAGGTCTGGAGCGAATCCACCTCGTGACAGAAGACTCGCCAGCACCACTCGTCGTGGTGTTGGCGGGCCTTTGTTCGTTCGGGGTCGCCCGCTGAGCTTGCGGCCACCCGAGGAGCCAGGAGCCCGCTCGGATCACCCGAGTAGATTGCCGTGACATGTCGGTCGACTCCACCGTGTCCCGTTCGCGGGCAGCCCGGCTGATGGATCACCTCCCGGCGACGGGGTGGATGCGCGACTACGACCGGGCCGATCTTCGAGGCGATCTGCTGGCCGCGCTCGTCATCACCGCGTTGATGGTGCCCCAGTCGCTGGGGTACGCGGCGCTGGCGGGTGCGCCGGTCCAAGCCGGGCCTGTACGCGATCCCCCTGGCCCTGATCGCCTACGCGCTGTTGGGGTCGTCGCCCCAGCTCGTGGTCGGCCCGGTCTCGACCGTCTCGGTCCTGACCGGCTCCATCGTCGCCGCTCGTCGCCTGTTCGACCCGTCCGAAGCGCTCGCCGTGGTGACGACCCTGGCGATCATCTCCGGGGTGATCCTGCTGGTGGCCGGCCTCCTCCGGATCGGGTGGGTCGCCGAGTTCCTCTCCAAGCCGATCATCACCGGGTTCGTGTTCGGCCTCTCGATCGTGATCGTCATCGGAGAGTCCGCGACGTTGCTCGGGCTCCCCCGGGTGACGGGCAGCGCCTTCAACCAGGTACGGGGGATCGCCAGGAACATCGGCGACGTCGACGCCACGACCGCGATCATCGGCGCGGGGACCCTGGCGGTGCTGTTCCTCGGCCCGAAGCTGAGTCGCGTCGTGCCGTGGGGACTGCTCATGGTCGTGGCGGGTCTGATCGGGTCGCGTATCGCCGATCTGGCCGCGGAGGGCGTCGCGGTGGTGGGCGACGTTCCCTCCGGCCTCCCTGCACCGAGCGTGCCCGACCTGGCGGCCTCCGAGGTGGCGCTCCTCGTGGTCAGCGGCGCCGCGCTCGCCATGGTCGGACTGGCGGAGACGCTCAGCGCCGCCCGACTCTTCGCCGTGAGGAACGGCTACCAGATCGACGCGGATCAGGAGTTCGTCGCCACGGGCGTCGCCAACATCGCCGCCGGCTTCTCGGGCGGCGTCGGCGTCGGCGGGAGCCTGTCGAAGACCGCAGCCTCCGACAACGCCGGCGGACGTTCGCAGGTCACCGGACTGGCGGCGACCGCACTCGTCCTGCTGGTGCTGCTCCTGTTCGCCTCGTCGCTCAGCACCCTGCCGCGCGCCGTGCTCTCGGCCGTCGTCATCCACGCCGTGTGGGGCCTGATGGACATCGCGGCCATCCGGCGGTACCGGCGGATCCGACGCAACGACTTCGTCGGCGCGATGGCGGCCCTGATCGGCGTCCTGGTCCTCGGCACGCTCTACGGCCTGCTGTTCGCCGTGGCGCAGTCGGTCCTCGGTCTGGTCTACCGCTCGGTGCAGGTCGAGGTCGACGTCATGGGCAAGGTCGAGGGCGAGAAAGCGGCGTGGGGGTCGCTCGGCCGAAACCCCGACAATCGCTCCCAGGACGGCATCCTGATCCTGCGTCTCAGCGCTCCGCTGTTCTGGGTCAACGCAGCGAAGGCCTCGCAGCTGATCATGCGAGAGGTCCTGGAGACGCCGGAGAGACCGCACGCTCTCATCATCGATCTCGAGGCGACCAACCAGCTGGACACCACCAGCGCCGACGTCCTGCTCCAGCTCATCCAGCGACTCCAGCGGCGGGAGATCGACGTCTACCTGGTTCGGGTGATGTACCCGGCCCGTCGGGTGTTGCGCCGGACCGGCGTCACCGACCTGATCGGCACCAGCCACATGTGGCGGACCATCTCCCAGGGGGTCAAGGCGGCGAAGCGCGCCGCGAAGGACGAGACGTGAGGCGCACCGGCTTCAGCTGTTCAGCCAGACCCGGTTGCTGTCCCCGTCGTTGGCGGTGACGGCGTCGAGGTCGCCATCCCCGTCGAGGTCCCCGAACGCCGTGCCTTCGGTGTCCCCGTTCCCGAGCGTCTGGGTCGAGTCGGTGAAGGTTCCGGTGCCGTCGTTGAGCCAGACGGTGTTCGACCCCGTGTGGTCGCCGAGGAGCAGGTCGACATCGCCGTCGCCGTCCAGGTCCCCGGCGCTGATCGCCCGACTGTGACCCAGACCCAGAACCTGGCCACTGTCGGTGAAGGTTCCGGTGCCGTCGTTGAGCCAGACGGTGTCACCCCCGTTGTCTCCGGCGAACGCGATGTCGACGTCGCCGTCGCCGTCGAGATCCAGCAGCACCGAGCCGTGACTGCGGTCGATACCCAACGCCTGCCCGCTGTCGCTGAACGTCCCCGTGCCGTCGTTGAACCAGACCGTGTCGTCAGCGCCGTCGTTCGCGAACACGAGATCGGGATCGCCATCACCGTCCAGGTCGGCGAACGACACGCCCATCGTCGGCCCCGATCCGAGGGATTGGCCGCTGTCCATGAAGACACCGGACCCGTCGTTGAGCCATACCGAATTGTCATTGCCTAGTTCTGCGAAGGTGAGATCGAGATCGCCGTCGCCGTCGACGTCGGCGACCGCGACATCCTCCGAGTTCGAGTTCCCCATCGCCTGCCCGCTGTCGGTGAACGCCCCCGTGCCGTCGTTCAGCCAGACGGTGTTCGGCTCGGTCGAGGTGTTGGCGAAGACGAGATCGAGATCGCCGTCGCCGTCGACGTCACCCAGCGCGACCGCCACGCTCTGGGCGGTGCCGAGCGTCTGCGTCGAGTCGACGAACCCACCCGCGCCGTCGTTGGTCCAGACCGTGTTCGGCTCGTCGTCGTTGGCGAAGACCGCATCGAGATCACCGTCGCCGTCGATGTCACCCAGCGCGACCTCCAGCGAGCTGCCCGAGCCCAGATCCTGCCCGGTATCGGAGAAGCTCGCACCCGACGGGACGGTCGGCGAAGCGTCGCACACGTCGCCGACCCCATCGCCATCGGTGTCGAGCTGCATGGGGTTGAAGTCGAACGGGCAGTTGTCGACGCCGGCGGCGACCCCGTCGAAGTCCTCAGACGGGGTGACGGTGACGACCACGGTGGCGGTGGACTCGGATCCGATGAGGTCCCGGATCGTGTAGGTGAACGAATCGCTCAGGGTGGGCGAGCCGTCGTGGGTGTAGGTGGCGGTGCCGTCCCCGTTGTCGACGACGGTCCCCTTCGTCCCGTCCGTGACGTCCACGATCGACAGTGGACCGAGGTCGGGATTGGAGTCGTTCAGCCGGAGATCGACGGTGGTCGCCGATCCTCCCTGGCTCACGTCGAGGGTGTCGTCGTTGGCGACCGGCGGGTCGTAGGTCGGCAACACGCCCAGGGTGACCTTGCCCGACGTCGAGACGGCACCGGCCGGGTCGGTGATCGTGTACCTGAACGAGTCAATCCCGAAGAAGTCCGGATCCGGCGTGTAGTGGAACGTGCCGTCCCCGTTGTTCACCAGCACCCCGTTGGCCACCGGGGACACCACGGCCGCGCTCGACGCCACCACGGGATGATCGACATCGGAGTCGTCCTCCGTCACGTCGGCCGTCGTGAACGCCGTGTCCTCCGTCGTGAGGAAACCCAGACCGCCGTCGGCGGAGACGATCGGCGGATCGTTGACGGACGACACCGTGAGGGTGACCGTGGCCGCAACCGACACGGCGCCCGCCGGGTCGGTGATCGTGTAGGTGAACGAGTCGGTCCCGAAGAAGTCCGGATCCGGCGTGTAGGTGAACGTCCCGTCACCTTCGTTCACCAACCCACCGTCGGTCACCGACGACACCACCGCCACACTCGACGCCACCACCGGATGATCGACATCGCTGTCGTTCGCGGTCACATCACCCGTCGTGAACGCCACATCCTCCGACGTCGTGAAGCCCACACCGGAATCGTCCATCGCGACCGGCGGGTCGTTGACCCCGGTCACGACCAGGACCACCGTCGCCGGGTCGGACACCGCTCCGGCTGCGTCGGTGATCGTATACGTGAAGCTGTCCAGTCCTACGAAGTCAGGATCCGGCGTGTAGGTGAACGTCCCATCACCCTCGTTCACCAACCCACCGTTGTCCGCTGGCGTGTCCACGGCAACAGAAGTCGCCACGACCGGATGATCGGCGTCCGTGTCGTTGGCGGTGACGTCGGCGGTCGTGAACCCGGTGTCCTCCGACGTCGCGAACCCCACCCCCGAGTCATCCACCGCAACGGGGGAGTCGTTCACGGCTGTCACCGTCAGGGTGACCGTGGCCGGCGCCGACACCGCCCCCGCCGCATCGGTGATCGTGTACGTGAACGAATCGGTCCCGAAGAACTCCGGATCCGGCGTGTAGGTGAACGTGCCGTCACCCTCGTTCACCAACACCCCGTCGGACACCGACGACACCACCGCCACACTCGACGCCACCACCGGGTGATCGACATCGCTGTCGTTCGCCGTCACATCACCCGTGGTGAACGCCACATCCTCCGAGGTCCCGAACCCGACCCCGCCGTCATCTCCTGCAACCGGCGCGTCGTTGACCGACGACACCGTGATCGACACGGTCGCCGGCGCAGAGACCGCACCGGCCGCATCGGTGATCGTGTACGTGAACGAATCGGTCCCGAAGAAGTCCGGGTCCGGCGTGTACGTGAACGTGCCGTCACCCTCGTTCACCAACACACCGTCGGACACCGACGACACCACCGCCACACTCGACGCCACCACCGGATGATCGACATCGGAGTCGTTGGCCGTCACATCACCCGTCGTGAACGCCACCTCCTCCGACGTCACGAACGCGGGACCACCATCACCGACCGCAACCGGCGCATCGTTCACCGATGACACGACCAACGTCACCGTCGCAGGCGCCGACGCCGCCCCCGCCGGATCCGTGATCCTGTAGGTGAACGAGTCCACGCCCACGAACTCGGGCTCGGGGGTGTAGGTGAAGGTTCCATCGCGGTGGTTGACCAGCATCCCGTCACTGACCGATGACACCACCGCCACGCTCGACGGGACCACCGCATGGTCCAGGTCGCTGTCGTTCGCGGTCACGTGCGCGGTCCGGAACGCGCTGTCCTCGAGGGTGGTGAATCCGGCGCCCGAATCGGGAGCCGCCACCGGTGCGTCGTTGACCACGACCACGACGATCGTCACCCTCGCAGGCGCCGACACCGCACCCGACGGGTCGGTGATCCTGTAGGTGAAGGAGTCCGTCCCGAAGAACTCCGGGTCGGGGGTGTACACGAACCGGCCATCACCGTTGCGAACCAGCACCCCGTGCGTGACCGACGACACCACTGTGGCACTCGCCGGCGCGACCGGGTCGTCCGCATCGGAGTCGTTGGCGGTGACGTCGGGGGTGGTGAACGCGACGTCCTCGGCGGTGACGAATCCGGGCCCGGCATCGTCGACGGCCACCGGCACCTGGTTCACCGCCGGAGGTGGATCGGGCGGCGGATCGGGGGGTGTCGGGTCGGGATCCGGCGGGTCGGGTGTGGCGGGGAGCGGTTCCGGTGGGTCCTCGGGCGGCGGCAGCGTCGTGGGCGTCGGCTCGGGTTCGGGATCGGCCGCGAGCACGGTGAGGGACAACGACGCCGTCCCGCTCAGCCCGCCGGGATCGGTCACCGAGTAGCTGAGGACGTCCTGGCCGATGAATCCGCGCCGCGCTTCGTACTCCAGCCGATTCCCCACGACGGACACCGAACCCCTCCGAGGCGGTGACACGACACGTACGGAGAGCGGATCGCCGTCGACATCCCGGTCGTTGGCGGCGACGTCGATGATCGCCGTCTCGCCCGCGGTCAGCGCATGGCGGTCAGCGGTCGGTACGGGCGCATCGTTCACGCCTGCGATCTCCGCGGTCACCGTCGCCGTCGCACACGCTCCCTCGCGGTCGCAGGCGGTGTAGGTGAACCGATCGGAGCCGTGATAGTCGCGGTCCGGGCGGTAGTGGACGCCGATTCCCCAGGCGCCGTCTCCGGTCGGCTCGACACCGAGCTCGGCGTCGGCGAGCGCCACCGTTCCGTGGTCGGGTCGCCCGAACGTGAACCGCCCGGGCCCTGAGGGACCGATCGCCGTCAGCGTCGTCTCGATCAGGCCGTCCTCGCTCCCGGTCAGCGCGACGTCCTCCACGACCACCGAGTCGGAAGCGACCGACGCCAGCGTGTCGGGTACCGCGGCACCACCGCCCACGACCGACACCACGACCGCGATGGCTGCGGTGGCAGCGGCGGATGCCGCACTGAGCGCCGACCCGGCGACCGGGACCGGCGTCTGGCCGCTGCTCAGTCCGTTGACCAACCACGTGAGCGGGCCGACGGCCGCACGGAGGCGACCGAGCCCGGCGTTGAGGAAGACCCGGACGATGGCCGGGTCGAACTGCGCGCCCGCACAGTCGGTCAGCTCCTGGCGGGCGACCTCGTGCGACAGCGGCTTCTTGTAGCTGCGGGCGCTGGTCATCACGTCGTACGCGTCGGCGACGGCGACCATCCGACCGGGCAGTGAGATCTCCAGCCCCTTCAGCCCGCCCGGGTACCCGTTGCCGTTCCAGTGGATGTGGTGCTGGTCCGCCGCGTGGATCCAATCGCCCAGCCACCCGCGGAGCGGCTCGAGTATCGCACCACCCGCGGTCGGATGGCCCTGCAGCACCTGCCACTCCTCGCTGGTCGGTGGGCCGTCCTTGTTGAGGATCTCAGCGGGAACGGTGAGCTTGCCGACGTCGTGCAGCAGGGCGCCCCAGCGAAGGAGGTTCATCTCGGACTCGGGCAGACCCATCTCCTCACCGATCACCTCGGTGTAGGCCCGGACCCGTTCGGAGTGACCGCGTGTCAGTCGGTCATGATCGTTGATCGCCGTGACCAGGTCGGCCAGCATTGCGCCGTCGAGACCCTCGTCGGCCAGCTCGCCCGCTTGGAGGCGCCGCACCAGGCTTCGGCCCGACGATGCCCGCAACGCGGCGCGGGCGCGTGACGGTGCCTGGTCCGGGAACACGAGACTGAGCTGCATGAGCGCCACCAGTGGCAGGGCGCGACGGAACAGCCGCTGGAACAGGAGGACGATCACGGTCGACGCGACGAAGAGGCACGCGAGCCACACCCACCGATTCATGCCGAGCTCGTCGGGTGGGGCGACGCGACCAACCCACCAGCTGAACAGGATGCTCACCACCAACGGGGCGAGGACCACCGCGAGGCGGAGCAGGCCGGCCAGGTTCGGGTGCGCGGTCCAGACCTTGGAGGGATCGGACTTGAGCTCCGCTCCCTTGGTGGGTCCGCTCATGAACGGACGACGTCGGGTCGGGAGGGACGCCCGAGCGCGACAACGGGCCCACGTCCGGGTCGGTTCTCGTCCATCGCGTCGAACTCCGTCGGTTCACTCCCGCCGTATCACGGGACACCTAGGGTCCATCGGTGGGATTCCAGGCGACTTGAGCCAGTTGGGCGGTTCGACCTGCGGCCGCTGAGGAGATCGACTCAGCCGGTTTCGTCGACCACGACGAGGGCCGCCCCGGCGTCGACGGAATCCCCCTCCGCGACGGGCACGGCAGTCACGACGCCGGCCACGCTCGCCGTGACCGAGAGCTCCATCTTCATCGCCTCCATCACCACCAGGATGTCGCCCGCAGCGACCGTGTCGCCCACCTCGACGGAGACCGCCACGATCGTTCCCGGCATGGTCGCGACGGTTGAACCCGAGGCGGCCTGATCCTCGGGTTCGACGAACCGCGGGAGCCGACCCAGCACGATGCCTCCGCCGGCTCCCGTGACCGACACGAGGTCCTCGTGGACGCGCACATCCAGCTGTCGCCGGACACCATTCACGGCCAGGTCCACCCGATCGGTGGAGATCCCGTGGTCGACCGGATCGACCAGGTTCTGATCGTCCACCGACAGGTGAACCAGCCGGCCACGCTGGAATCGGTAGGCCACCTCGACCCGATCATCGCCCAGCGAGAACGCGACTCGCTGGGGTGCGGTGACGACGTTCCTGAACCCGGTGTTCACACTGGCCGTATGGGGATCGGTCCCGCGATGATCGGCTTGGATCGCCAGCGCCGCCGCTGACGCGTACACGGCGCGCTCGTCTCCCTCGATCAGCGGGCGGCCCATCGCCGCCGGGTCGTTCCGCTCCAGGAACTGGCTGTCGCCCCGGTCCCCCAGGAACTCGACGTGGCGCAACGTTCGCACGAGCAGCTCGCGGTTGGTCGTGATGCCGTCGATGGTGGCCGACGCCAGCGACGACGCCAGTCGGTGCGCCGCCATGTCGCGGGTCGGGGAATGGGCGATGACCTTGGCGATCATCGGGTCGTAGTACTGCGTCACCTCGCCACCGCCCTCGAGCGACGAGTCGAGGCGGACCCGACCGGGTACCGCGAAGCGATGCACCATGCCGGTGGACGGACGGAAGTCGGCCGTGGGGTCCTCGGCATAGAGTCGGGCCTCGATCGCGTGGCCGGACACCGGCCCGATCTCGTCCTGGGCCGGCACCGTCCCGCCGGCCGCGACCTCGAGCTGGAGCTCGACCAGGTCGACGCCCAGGACGGCCTCGGTCACCGGGTGTTCCACCTGGAGGCGGGTGTTGACCTCGAGGAAGAAGAACTCGGCTCGCCCGTCCGGCCCGGGCGGAGCGAGCAGGAATTCGACGGTGCCGGCGTTGGTGTATCCGATCGCTTCGCCGGCACGGACCGCCGCCTGGTGGAGCGAGCGCCGCGTCTCGGCGTCCAACGACGGGCTGGGCGCCTCCTCGATGATCTTCTGGTGCCGTCGCTGGATCGAGCACTCGCGCTCGTGGAAGTGGACGACCCGGCCCGAGGAGTCGCCGAAGATCTGCACCTCGACGTGACGGGACGGAGCGACGTACCGCTCGGCGTAGACCGTGCCGTCGCCGAACGCGGATTGCGCTTCGCGGGAGGCGCCCGCGACCGCGTCGAGGAGCTCGTCGGGCGACGCCACGATACGCATGCCCCGCCCCCCGCCCCCGGCGGACGCCTTGACCAGGATCGGGTACCCCACCTGGTCGGCCGCGGCCTCGATGCCCTGGTCGTCGAGTCCCGTGAGATCGGCCGATGGCAACAGCGGGACCCAGGCGTCGGCCATTCGCTGTTTCGCCTCGAGCTTCGAGCCCATCACGGCGATCACCTCGGGGGAGGGACCGACGAACATGAGCCCAGCGTCGCCGACCGCCCGCGCGAACGGGGCGTTCTCGGCCAGGAAGCCGTACCCCGGATGGACCGCGTCGGCGCCCGTCCGGGCCGCGGCATCGAGCATGGCGTCGACCCGCAGATAGGACTCGGCCGGCGTCACCCCGCCGATCGCCACGGAGAGGTCGGCGTCCTGCACGAACGCCGCGTCGGCGTCGGCGTCGGAGAACACCGCGACCGTTTCGACTCCGAGGGCGCGGCAGGTGCGCATGATGCGCCGGGCGATCTCGCCCCGATTGGCGATGAGCAGTCGTTCGATCATCGGCCCCTCACATCCGGAACACGCCGTAGCCGCGCCGGCCCCGGCATTCGTTGGTGAGCACGGCCGACAGCGCGACGCCCAGGACGTCGCGTGTGTCGCGGGGATCGATCAGGCCGTCGTCGTAGAGCTGACCGGACATCACCGCCGCCTGCTCCTCGTGGGTGATCTGGTCCTCGATGGCCTTGGTGCGTGCCGCGTCGGCCACCGCGTCGAAGGGAAGACCGCGATCCTCGGCCGACGCCCGCGCCACGATGGACAGCGTGCCCGCCAGCTGCTCAGCCCCCATGACCGCGGTCTTCGCGTTGGGCCAGACGAAGAGGAAGCGCGGGTTGTAGGGCCGACCGGCCATCCCGTAGTTGCCCGCGCCGTAGGACCCACCGATCTGGACGGTCAGGTGGGGCACGGTGCTGTTGGTGACGGCGTTGATCTGGTGGGAGCCGTGCTTGACCATGCCGCGTTGCTCGTACTCGGTCCCGACCATGTAGCCGGTGACGTTCTGGACGAAGAGCAGCGGGGTGTCGACCTGGTTGGCCAGCTGGATGAACTGGGCCGCCTTGTTGGCGTCCTCGTTCAGCAACACGCCGCGGTCGTTGGCCAGGATGCCGACCGAGTATCCGTGCAGGTGGGCGAACCCCGTGACGAGGTTGGGCCCGTAGCTGGGTTTGAACTCGTCGAACTCCGAGTCGTCCACGACCCGGGCCAACACCTCACGGACCGGGAACGGCACCTTCAGATCGGCGGACACGATGCCCAGGATCTCCTCGGGGTCGTAGCGCGGCGGGACCGAGGTGCGATCGGGAGGTGGGCCCAGCTTGCGGTAGGTGAGGCCGTGCACGATCTGGCGACCCAGGCGGATGGCGTCGTACTCGTCGACCGCGAAGTAGTCGGACACCCCCGACACCGTCGAGTGCATCGACGCGCCGCCCAACTCCTCTTCGTCCGCGTCCTCCCCCGTGGCCATCTTGACCAGGGGCGTGCCACCGAGGAACACCTTGGCCTGGTGGTCGACCATGACCACGTAGTCGCTGGTACCCGGAAGATAGGCGCCACCGGCGGTGGAGCTGCCGAACACCAGCGAGACGGTGGGAATCCCCGCGGCGGACAGCGCGGTGATGTCGCGGAACACCTCACCGGCACCCAGGTAGAGCTGGAGTTGATGAGGCAGATCGGCTCCGCCCGACTCGACCAGGAACACCATCGGGAGCCGGTTCTCGTGACAGATCCGCAGGGCGCGGAGGATCTTCCGCACCGTGATGGGATTCATCGAGCCACCCCGGACCGTCGGATCGTTGGCGAGGATCATGCACTCGGTCCCGGACACCTGACCGATCCCCGTGACGAGCGCCGCCCCGACGGCGAACTCGGTGTCGGCCGCAGCGGTCACCGACAACTCGAGGAAAGGGGCGTCGGGATCGACCAGCAGCTCGATCCGCTCGCGCACCAACAGTCGGCCGCGGTCGTGATGTCGGGTGCGGTACTTCTCGCCACCTCCGTCCACGGCCTGCGCCACCAGCGCGTGGTACCGGTCGAGGTGGCCCTCCATCGCCTCTCGATTGGCGAGGAAGGTCTCGCTACGTGGATCCAGGTTGGACCGCAAGATGCTCATGGGGAGCCCACCGAACCGCGATCCAGCGATGCCGAGAGCTCGTCGAGCCGGTCGGCCACCGTCTCGAGCCTCTGCAGATTCAGGTCGAGCGATCGGCCCGGATCGGTCGAAGCCGTGGCCTCGATCCCACCGCACACCACGGCGAACAACTGGTCGGTGGTGGTGTCCAGGTCGATGCCGCGGTGACCGCTGAGTGCACTCCAAGCCAGGTGCTCGATGCTGCCGTAGACCATGTCGCGGACCAGCTCGGCGGGAACGTCGTCGCGGAAGTCGCCCCGCGCCGCGCCGTCACGGTATGCAGCGACGAACAGCGACGTGTACCGGCGGCTCAGCTGAGCCACCTCGGACTCGTAGTAGTCGTCGAACGATCGAGCCTCGCTGATGATCAGGCGGCACAGCAGCGGATCGTGGGCCATGGCCTCGAGCTGACGCCGGATCAGGAACCGGACCCGCTCTCGGGGTGCATCGATGGACGCCACGGCGGCGGTAGCCGACTCGATCAGCGGCTCGTAGAACGACCGGATCACCTGATGGAGCAGATCCCGCTTGGACGGGAAGTGACGGTAGATCGCACCCTCGACCACGCCGACCCGGCGGGCGATCTCGGCGACCGACGTGGCGTCGTACCCGTCGTCACCGAAACGCTCCCGCGCCACCTCGAGGATCTGCTCGGCGGTGGAGTGAGTCTCCCTCACCTTGATTTCCTTCATCGGCGGCAACACGGGTGGCATCGACGTGAGGGTACCTCACAGGGGGCCGGTCCCAAAACGTGAGCCACCCGGCACCGGAACACCGGGCCGGGTGGCTCACCTGAGGAGGAGGGGGGCTACCGAGCCGATGCGGCCCAGCGCTTCACCGCGACGCCGACACCCACGAGAGCCATGGCGACCAGCGCCAGCTCCCACGACCGGCTGCCCGTGGAGGCGAGCACCTGGGCCTGGGGCTGCGCCGCGGTCTGCGTCTGCCCGAGCACGACCGCCTTGACCGTGGTCGGCACCGCCACCGTCGTCGGTGCGACGGTGACCTCGGACGTGAGCACTCGCGGGGTCTCGGTGGTGGAGACCGGCGGCTGGGTCGTGCTGGTGGTGGTACTGGTCGTGGTGGTGGGCGGCGGCGGGCAGTCGAACGACAGGGTCAAGCCGCCGCTGAACACCTCGTCCGGTCCCATCACGAGCGACACCGTGATCGTCGAACCCAGCACGATCTCGACGCTCTTGGGTGTGGTCTGGAAGGCGGTGTCCTCGACGCCGGCGACCACAACCTCGGAATCGCCCGACTCGACCAGCAGGTCGTTGCCCAGATGGATCGAGCCCTGGTTCTGGCCGATCACATCGAGGTCACAGCTGGCGCCCTGCTGCTGCTCGGGCACGTCGATCACCACCAACTCGGTCACGACACCGGGCTTGCTCCGGACGATCGTGTCGACCGGGACCTCCCACATGTCCTCCGCCGCAGCCGGACTGGCCACGGCCAGGGTCAGGGCCGCCACCCCGAGGATTGCCACTCCGTACCGTCGCATCATCGCCTCCGCTTTGGGCGTTCGTAGCTCCAACCAGCAAAGTCTTGTCGCTGGCGGCCGCGAAGTCGCGCATCCCCCTCCGGGACCCCCGGGGTTGGCGCTTCGCGCCGTGCGGGTCCTGGCCCAACTCCTCAGACGCGGGGCTCTCGGGGCAGGCCCAGGACCCGTTCCCCCAGGATGTTGCGCATCACGTTCGAGGTCCCGCCCATGATCGTGTAGCCGGGTGCGTAGGCCAGCTGTCGGGTCCACTCGGTGTCGAGCGCCGCCCGAGGGCCCAGTACCCGCGCCGCGAACTGGCCGACGCGCTGCTCGTGTTCGGTGCAGAAACACTTGGTCGCCGCCGAGAAACCGGCCGGGGCCTGCCGCAGGACCTCGCGGTAGACCAGCATCCGGCCCACCCGGTAGCCGGTCTCGAGGGCCGCGATCTCCTGGCGCACGAGGGGATCGCTGCAGTCGGCCGCGTCCACGGCCATCTCGTAGAGCGCCCGGTTGGAGACCAACCGGTCGATGCCGCCCCGCTCGTGCTCGAGCTGCCGCATCGTCTGCTTGAAGGCGTCACCCTCGACGCCCACGAGGTGATGAAGCGGCACGCGCACGTCGGTGAAGTAGACCTCGCAGAAGTGCCGGTTGGCGGTCATGTCCGTGATCGGCCGCACCTCGATGCCCGGGGTCGTCATCGGCACGACGATCTCGCTGATCCCCCGGTGCGGTGGCCCCTCCCGCCCCGTGCGACAGATCAGGTAGCAGTAGTCGGCCACCTCGCCGAAGCTGGTCCAGATCTTCTGGCCGTTGATCACCCAGTCGTCACCGTCGCGCAACGCGCTGGTCGAGAGCGCAGCCAGGTCGGATCCGGCATCGGGCTCGCTCATGCCGATGCACCAGGTCGTCTCGCCCGCCAACATCGCCGGCAGGTACTCGCGCTGCTGGTCCGCCGTGCCGTAGGCGATCAGCGTCGGGCCCATCTGCCGATCGGCGAACCACATGGCAGCGATGGGCGCACCCGCCGCGATCATCTCCTCGGCCACGATCACCCGCTCGATCGGCGGGCGCTCGCGCCCGCCGTGTTCCGCGGGCCACCCCATCCCGATCCAGCCCTCGGCCGCCATCACCGCGGCGAACTCCTTCGAGAACCCGTTGATCCACGAGTCGTTGTACCGACCGAAGCGGGCCACGCCGTCGGCGGCCACCGCTCGGGCGTGGGAGCGGAGCGCTTCCAGTTCGGCGTCGAGCACGAAGTCCATCAGCCGACCGGTCGGGCCCAGGCTTCGATCTCGACCCTGGCCCCGATCGGGAGCTCGGCCACCGCGACCGCGGATCGGGCGGGCCGATGGTCGCCGAACTCGGCCGTGTAGACCTCGTTCATCTCTCCGTAGTCGGCCATGTCGACCAGGAAGACCGTGGTCTTCACCACATCGGCCAGGCCGGCCCCTTCGGACGCCAACAGCTCCCGGAGGTTGGCGAAGGCCTGGCGGAGCTCGGCGGCCATCCCGCCGTCGACGAGGCCGTCGGAGCCCAGACCGACCTGGCCCGAGGTGATCAGCCAGTCACCGGAGCGGACGATGGGCGTGTACGGACCAACGGGTGTCGCCATGGGTTCATCGTGGCACACCGATTTCGCCGCAGCGGATCCGGCGACGGACGGATGGCGGCCTTCGGGCGACCGGACCCGGACGCCCGAAGGTCAGTAGGTCGACCCCTGCGATCGGCCGGTGGGCCACTCGGGCGGAAAGCCCTGATGACGCCAGATCGCAGCGGCGGTCGCCGCGAAGACCGCATCGGACGCACGACACGGGTCGCCGTCGTCCGGTTCGACCACGACGCGGATCGGCGGGAGATCGGTGGCTCGGAGCACGCCGAAGGACCGGATGGTCAGATCGTGGATCTCCCCGTCCTCGTCCACCGACAGCCCCTCGGAGGTGACCCAGCCGAGCCCCATGTGGACCGCACCCGTGCAGTAGGAGCGCAGCACGACCTCGTCCAGCGGTGCACCGCCGCGAACGACCACCTCGATCGAACCCGACGGCTCGACCTCGACCCGCGCCCACCCTCCCGAGATCGGATCGACCAGTTCGACCGCCGGGGCGTCGGCATACGACGAACGCAGCACCGCGGCCTCGGCCCACCCGGCAGCTCGCAACGCGACCGACGTCGAAGGACCGGGTCGGTCGACCCGCGCGATGTCGATCGATGTGGCATCGCCCCATCCGGCCCGCAACGCCCCCTCGACGTGGGGCGTGCCCACCACCCGGACGACCGCCGACCCGTCGGCGCGCAGCCCGGCCGCGATCGGCGGCCGCTTGGGACCCTGCCGGACCGCGTCCTCTCGAGAAAACAGGACCCGCACGACACGACCGTGCTTGTCGGCGAGACGCCGCGCCACCTGCCCCACGGGCGACGCGGTCTTCGCGCCGAACGCGCCGCCGTTGGCCAAGGGTGACGCCGGTTCACCGCCCGGCCGGCACCACGACGCGTCGATCTCGAGATATGCGGGCTCGACCCACGAGGTCCGAAGGGTGCGCTCCCAGGTCCCGTCGGGCAGCTCCAGCGGAGGACGGCACTCCGATGTCGTGCGCCGGCCCTGGACCTTCCCCGCCTTGGCCCAGGCCTCGGCGGCGGACTCGGCCACGACGAACGATCCATCGGCAGCGGAAACAGCGACCAGCGCGTCCCCCGGCGCCTCGTCATCGGCGAACCCCGCCTGGCCCAGCGCCACGGACGGGTCCACCCGCTGCGGGCCACCACCCTCGATCGCGGCGCGCTCGGCAGCGACGCCCAGATCGCGAGCGGGCCGGGTCCCGCCGACCGCCACCGGGGTGGCGGCGAGCTCGTACGCTTCGACGATCGGCTGCCACCCGGTGCAGCGGCACAGATGCGCCGCCAGCGCTCGACCCACCGCTTCGCGATCGTCGGCCGCGGTCCCCTTGGCCAGCAGACCGGCGAACCGCATGACGATTCCGGGCGTGCAGAAGCCGCACTGGCTGGCGCCGGTGGAACAGAACGCCTCGCTCCACCGCTGCTGCTCGTCCCGTTCGAGACCCTCGACCGTGGTGATCACCCGGTCGCGGACTCGTCGCACCGGCGTCACGCAGGACACGCGCGGCCGGCCGTCGACCAGCACGGTGCAACATCCGCACTGCCCCTGCGGGGCGCAGCCGTCCTTCACACTCGACAGGCCGAGCCGTTCGCGCAGCACGGTGAGCAGGCTGGCCCCGTCGTCGGCCACGATGACCGAGACGCCGTTGACGGTCAGCTGCAGCTCGTTGTCGGCCATCGGGCCAGACTACGTTCGGACGGTGACCCGCCTCCCCCTCAACCGGCGCGAGCTCCTCGCCGGGCTCGCCGGCATGGCCATCCTGGCCGCCTGCGGTGACGACGACACCGGCGCCCAGGGTGTCTCGGTGGGTGAAGAGGAGGGGTACTCACTCCTCCAGTTCTTCGCCCCCGCCGGAGCGCTCGCCGCGGACCAACCCAATCGCATCCCGTTCGGACTCGGCACGCTCGCCGGCGCCTTCCGTGCCGACGTCCCCGACACCCTCGAGGTCGCCCTCGTGGACCAGGACGGCACCGAGCTCGACCGCCAGACCCTTCCTTCCCTGGGCGACGGCCTTCCCCGGCGCTACTACTCGTTCGAGGCCACCCTGCCCGAGGGTATCTACACCCTCGTCGCCGACATCGGCGGCGAGGCCGCCGAGCTCCCGGTCCAGATCCACCCGGCCGACGAGATCCTGCTGGTGCAGCCCGGCGACCCGATGCGTGCGGTCGACACGCCGACGACGGACGACGCCCGCGGGGTGGACCCGATCTGCACGCGGACCCCCACCTGTGCCTTCCACCAGCAGACGTTGACCACCGCGCTCGAGACCGGCAATCCCGTGGCGTTCATGATCTCGACGCCGACCTTCTGTCAGACCGCCGTCTGCGGTCCCGTGCTGGACATCATGATCCAGCTGTCGGCCGACTACCCCGACGTCGAGTTCGTCCATGCCGAGGTGTTCGAGAACCCGGGCGACGGGGTCACGGCCGACACCTCGCTCACGGAAGCGGTGACGACCTACGGCATGGAGTTCGAGCCCAGCATCATCGTGGCCGACGCGAGCGGGACGGTGGTCCGCCGCCTGGACTTCATCTTCGCCGAGGAGGAGATGCGCGAGGCCCTCGACCTGGTGGCCGGCTGACCCGCGGGTCAGCCCAGTGGTCGAACCGGCTCAGCTGAACGACGAGCCGCAGCCGCAGGTGCGCTCGGCGTTGGGGTTGTCGATGGCGAACCCCTGCTGGGCCAGGCCGTCCTTGTAGTCGAGGGTGGCGCCGGCCAGGAGCTGGGCGCTGGTGGGATCGACGACGACCTTGACCGGTCCGTAGGTGGCCACCGTGTCGTTCTCCTCGACCTCGGAGTCGAAGAAGAGGTCGTACGAGTAGCCCGAGCAGCCGCCGGGCTTGACCGCGACGCGCAAGGCGAGCGCCTCGGCGTTGGTCTCTTCGCTGATGAGCTGGTCGACCTTGCTGGCCGCACTCTCGGTCAAGGTGATCATCGTGGCTCCTCTTGCTGGCACCGCCGGGGGCGTCCCGACCCGGCGTCGGCCGAATTGTACCTATCCGCGTGGGAGAAACCCATCCCGTCAGGGTCGGACTCGCGGCCGGCGTTCGTAGAATCGGTCTGTGGACACCACCGGCAGACCCAGCCCCGACGCGGTACGCCAACTGCTGAACGGCGTCATCGACCCCGAACTGGGCGCTTCCCTGGTCGAGTTGGGCATGGTGCAGGACGTGTCCGTGGACGGCGGCGCCGTGGCGGTCACCATCGCTCTGACCATCGCCGGCTGCCCGCTGAAGACCCAGGTGAAGCGGGACATCGAGGCGCGGGTGGGGTCGCACCCCGGTGTCACCGACGTGTCGATCACCTGGGACGTGCTCAGTGCCGAGGGTCGGGCCGAGGCCATGGCCGTCGCTCGCCGCAAGGCCCAGGACCGGGCCCCCGACACCGCGATCCCGTCCACCTGCCGGGTGATCGCCATCGCCTCGGGCAAGGGCGGTGTGGGCAAGTCCTCGGTGACGGTCAACCTCGCGGCCGGCATCGCGGCTCGGGGCCACACGGTCGGCCTGCTCGACGCGGACATCGGCGGTTTCTCGGTTCCCCGCATGCTCGGGGTGCACCAACGGCTCGAGGCCACCGACGAGAAGCGCATCGTTCCCATCTCCAAGACGGTGGGCGACGGCGAGATCCAGGTCGTGTCCATGGGCAACCTGGTCGACGACGAGGAGTCGGCGCTCATGTGGAACGGCCGGACCCTCAACCGTGCCGTGCAGCACTTCATGGAAGACGTCGACTGGGGCAAGCTCGACTACCTCTTCATCGACATGCCGCCCGGAACGGGCGACATCCAGATGTCGCTGGGTCGGATGCTGCCGCGGACCGAGGTCATCATCGTCACCACGCCGGCGCTGACCGCGCAGAAGGTGGCGACGCGCGCCGTCGACATCGCCCGCAAGAGCTCGCTCCGTGTGGTGGGCGCCGTCGAGAACATGAGCGAGTTCGTCACCCCCGACGGTGAGCGCCACGCGCTGTTCGGCGAGGGTGGCGGCGAGGCTCTCGCGTCGGCCGCAGGGGTTCCTCTGCTGGCCCGCATCCCCATCGACGGGGCGGTGGCGTCGGGCGGCGACAGCGGTGCACCCGTCGCCCTCGGCGAGGGACCGGCCGCCGATGCCTTCGGCGACCTCGCCCACCTCATCCTCACCGAAGCCGCTCCGCCCATCGCCATGGACGGGTGCTCGGCCCGGCTCCTCGATGCCGTCGAAGCCGCCCTCGACGCCCCCACCTGACCCGCCCGGCGCCGCCCGGCCACCCCGACGCAGCGCCCGCCACGCCGAAATCTGGGCACCTGGCCCACGCAGGTGCGGGCGGATGCCCCAGTTCGGTCGGAGCGCGATCAGTCGGCGATGCGCAGCGCGACCGCCGGGCGGATCGCGGCCGCCCGGTTGGCGGGCCGGGCCGCGGCCAGCAGCGACACGACCAGGGGCACCAGGCTGATGGTGGCCAGCGCGGTCCACGGAACGGCGAACTCCAGCGTCTGCTCGCCGAAGGTCGTGGAGTTGACCAGCACCTGATAGGCCGACAGCGCCCCGAGACCGATCCCGATCACGATGCCCTGCACCGCCAGGAAGCCGGCCTCGATCATGAAGGCCCGCCGCACGGTGGAAGCCCGCACACCCATGGCCCGCAGCATGCCGATCTCACGGCGACGCTCCCGGACGGCCCGCACCATCACCACGCCCAGCCCGGCGATGCCGATGACGAGCCCGATGCCCAGATAGCCGCGCATCAGGTTGAAGAACCCGGAGTTCTCGGCCAGTTCCTTGTCGATCTCGTCGCGGAAGCTCGCTGCGCTGGTGCCGTTCTCGAGCAAGCGGCCGTCCAACTGCGTGGCGACCTCGGTCGCGTCGGCGCCCTCGGTGAGGGCCACGTAGTGCCGATTCTCGACGGCCAGCGGTCCCAGGATGTCGTCGACGACGTCGCGGCTCATCAAGGTGCCGTTGAAGATCCAGTCCTGGGACATGATGCCCGCCACGGTCACGGTGCGTTCCTCGCCCATCGGGCTCACCACGAGGAACTGGTCCCCGACCTCCATGCTCACCGACGACGGTCCTCCGTCCTCCTCCCGGAAGAAGTCGTCGATCACGGCCAGCGCGGGGTCGTCCAGCACGGCGCGGTACACGTCGGCGTCGCTGGCGTAGGCCGCGCCGCGCGCCGCCAGCTCGGGACCGCCGAAGGCCAGCAGCGACTCGTCGAACCCGGTGATCGCCCACCACTGGGGTTCGTCGTCCCAGGGCGCCTGCATGTCGGTCCCGCCGTGACTGAGCGCGGCGACCGAGGTCACCTCGGGCTGCGCGGCGAGCAGATCGGTGGTCACCGGGTTGGCCGGGTTGGAATCGACGAAGAGGTCGAACCCGGCTCGCTGCTGCTCGGCGAAGTCGCCGGCCTGGCTGCGCAGGATGCCGTCGAAGACCGACAGGAAGGTCATGACGAACAGCACCATGGCGAACATGGCCAGCAGAAGGCCGGTCCTGACCCGGCGGGCCAGCGGGTAGGCGAGCGCCAGCCGCGAGGCCAGGCCTCCGCCCCGGTCGGCCAGTCGCCGGGCCAGGGTCACCCACAGGTGGTCGATCTGGACCAGGATCAGGACCGCCGCGCCCACCATCAGGACACCCTGGATCAGGAAGGTCTGCTCGGACGCGTCCCGCATGGCGTCGGGGGCGACGGTGAAGGCCAGCACGCCCCAGGCGATGACCGCCGAGCTGGTCGACGATCAGGGTCGGTCGCGCCGGCAGGAACCGCAGGGTGAGCGCCAGCGACGAGAACAGCACGACCCCGGGCCCCAGCAGGGTGAGCGCCGAGTTCTCGCCGCTCAGGCCCGCCATGGTCAACAGACCGCCGAGGGCGATGCCCAGCACGCCCAGGACCAGCCGGCCGAGACGGCGGCCGTGCTTTCGGGGGTCGGGCAGGTCGCGGATGGCGCTGATGACGTTCAGCCGACTGATGCGCACGCTGGTCAGCCACACCGTGATGATGCCGAGCAGGGCGCCGTAGACGGCGCCGCCGATCAGGGCGGTCGGCTCGACGGCCAGATGGAAGATCAGCCCGCTGTCCGAGCTGAAGATGACCTGGGTGGCCCGGATCAGGACCCACCCCACCCCCACGCCCAGCAGAGCACCGATCGCCGCGGCGACGACCGAGTAGATCGCGCCCTCGAGACCGAACGTGCGCAGCAGATGCGAGCGGCGCAGACCGACCGCGCGCATCATGCCCAGCTCGGTCTTGCGTTCCTCGCCCAACATGATGAAGAGGTTGACCACCAGCAGGACACCGGCCACGACGCTGAACGACCCGATGAAGGTGAACAGCGAACCGATCCCGGCCCCCTGCTCCGCCGCGTCGTCGAGCAGATCGGCCTTGACCGGGTCGAGCTCGAAGTCACGGATACCGGCCTGGCCCAGCGCTCGCTGCAGATCCCGAGCCACCGCCTCGGTGTGGGTCTCGCCGTCGAAGACGCCGCCGTCGTTGGAGATCAGGACCCGGCCCGCCGGGGGTTCCCCGGGAACGGCGGCGTCGAGCGGCCGCGCGCTCGATGGTTCCCGGCTGGATGTAGAGGGAGACTGCGCCGCCGAGACCGACCTCGGGCACCACCGTCCTGACGTCGAGATCGACCGGGTTGCCGTAGAGGTGGAGCGTGATGCGGTCACCGACTCGTCCACCTCGAGCTCGTCGGCCAACGATCGATTGATCACCGTCTCGCCCGGTCCGGGCGTGGCCCCGGCGTCGACCAGGCCCGTCGCCGCAGGGTCGCCGCCGAAGCCGCGGGCATCGTCGAAGTCGACCTCGCCGACGGACGCGAAGGGCTCACCCCGTCGGTCGTCACCCTCGCCGGCCGACGCGACGCCACCCGACGTGACCATCTCGAGCACGCCGTCGACGTCGGGCACATCGGCGTCGTCGACGGCGGCGCGCACCGACGCGAGCAGGAGGCCCACGTCGGCGTCGGGCCGAACCTCGACCATCTCGTCGACCGGCCCGAGGTTCGTCCGGGCGATATCGCGGATGCTGTCGTCGATCGAGTCGCCGACGACGAACGCGCTGGTGATGATCGCCGTGCCGAGAAGCGACCCCAGCACGACGAGCACGGCCTCGCCCCGGCGTCGGGTGATGTTGCGCAGCGCCAGGCGCCGCGAGGTGGGCCGCCGCAGCAGGTCGTGGAGACCGACCGCCAGCAGGGGCCCACCGAGAACGAGGAATCCGATCATCCAGGGGCTCATCGGGCCTCCTCCCCGTCCAGCAGGCCCTCTGGGCGTCCCGTCGTAGGTGACCCGGCCGTCGCGGACCTGCACCAGCCGTTGCCCACCCATCCCGATCCCGCGATCGTGGGTCACGATCACCAGGGCCTGGCCGGCCCCGTGCACCTCGTGCAGCAGCTCCAGCACCTGACCGGCGGTCTGCGAGTCGAGGTTGCCGGTGGGCTCGTCGGCCCACACGATGGCGGGCTCGTGACACCAGAGCTCGGGCGATCGCCACCCGCTGCTGCTCACCGCCGGAGAGCTCGGTGGGCCGGTGATCGGCCCGGTCCGCCAGTCCGACCCGCTCCAGCATGTGCCGAGCCTGCTCCCGGGCGTCGCGCGCCCGGGCCTGGCCGACGAGCAGACGGCAGCTCGACGTTCTCCACGGCGCTGAACACCGGCACCAGATTGAAGCTCTGGAAGACGAACCCCATGCGCTGGGCCCGATGTTCGGTGCGCTTGGCGTCGGACAGGGCGTGGATGTCGAGGTCGTCGACCACGACCCTGCCCGCGTCGATCTCGTCCAGTCCGGAGAGGCAGTTGAGCAGGGTCGTCTTGCCGTTGCCGGACGGCCCCATGACCATCACCATCTCGGTGGCCCAGATGTCGAGATCCACGCCGGTCAGCGCCTCGACCTCGTGGGTCCCGGTGCGGTAGGTCTTGCGCACGCCGGTGGCCGACAGGATCGGATCGGCCACGGGGAGCTCCCCGTCGTCCCGAGGGGATGGGGTCTGCGTCGGAATCGTCTGCGTGATCATGCCTCCAGCCTGAGGCACACCACCTTGACCGACCATGGGGTATCGCCCTGATCGACCCCTGAGCTACCTCAGGGAACCTGCCAGGTCCCCTCGGGGTCGTCGCCGACCGCCGCACCCTCGTCGACCATCTTGATCAGCTGAGCCCACATGGACTTCTCGGCGATCCAGTGCTTCTCGGTGGGGACGTCGTCGTACGCCTCGGCCACGAGCTGGGGGATGGTGGCCGGTCCGATGCGGGCCAGCGTCTCGGCCACCTTCTGCTCACGTTGGGCCCGGTGCTCGAGGTAGAAGTCGATGTACGTCGTGCGGCTCGCGGATGAGATGGCCGTGCCCTGGCGCGATGGCCCGCAGCCGGAGCTCGCGCACTTTGCGCAGCGAGTCGAGATAGGTGGCCATGTGGCCGTCGGGCGGGGCGATCACGACGGTCGACCCCTCCATGAGGTGGTCGCCCGAGAACAGCAGCCGCTCGTTGGGGAGCAGCCAGCACAGATGATCCGACGCGTGGCCCGGCGTGTGGACGGCGTCGATCCGGAACTCGGTGCCTTCGAGGGTGTCGCCGTCACCGAAGGTCATGTCCATCGTGAGCTCGTCGGTGGAGGCGAACCCGATCAGTTCGGCGCCGGTGCGCTCGATCAGCCCGGTAGCTCCGGGCGAATGGTCCTCGTGGGTGTGGGTGAGGGCGATCCACCGGATGCGGTCACCCCCGCACGCCGCGATGGTGTCGAGATGGGCGTCATCGGCCGGTCCGGGGTCGATGACGACGATCTCGTCGATGCCGATCAGGTAGGTGTTGGTGCCCGGCCCGGTGAAGACTCCGGGGTTGTCGGCGGTGATGCGTCGCACCAGTGGACTGAGCGCCCGTGGCACCTCGGGCACGATCTCGATCCGATCGTCCTCTTCGGATGCGGCACCACCGTCGGGCCGGCTGTTCATGGCCCGCCGACCGGTTGGCCGGTCATGGCGTCGTACTCGCCGTCGCCGGGCAGGACGATGCGGAACCCGCCCTCTTCCGTGACGATGCGGGGCAGGATCGCAGGAACGTCGGTGATGTGCGCCGCGGCGTCGAGGAGCGGCGCGGCCGAGTCGAACCGGCCGATGGCCTCGAGGCTGCGGATGGTGGGGAAGATCAGCTCGAACTCGCCGGCCCGGTTGCGGGCCAGCGCCTCGGCCGGGGTGATCCAGAGATGGGCGATGGTCTCGACACCGTCCTCGAGCGGGGTCTGACCCTGCGGGGCGGCGGCGATGAAGAACCGGGTGTCGTACCGGCGCGGCGCTCCTTCGGGCGTGATCCAGTTGGAGAAGTAGTACATCCGGTCGACGGCCAGCGACAGACCCTCGTCATGACAGACATCGAGCATCCGGCGCCGGCTCTGGTCGACCTCTTCGCGGTGACCCCGGAACCGCTGGGCCGTGGCCGGATCGTCGAGGTGGACGATGTCGCCGGCGCGGTCGTAGGCCAGCAGGACCCCGGCTTCTTCGAACGACTCACGGATGGCCGCCACCCAGAAGGCGAGCCCACCGGATTCGAGCCCGAGGAACGCCGAGGTGTCGACGTCGCTGCGCCCCTCGCAGAGCGCTTCGACCGCAGGGAGGCCGTCTTCGGGGTCGACTGCACCCCCGGGGAACACGTAGGCACCACCGACGAAGTCGCTGTCGAGGTTCCGCCGCAGCATGAACACTTCGAGCCCCGTGTCGCCATCGCGCACCAGCATGACGGTGGCGGCGTCCTGCACGGGGACGTCCTCGTCGGTGAGCTGAAAGGTCACGGGCGATCGATCCGGGGCGGTCCCTCGTCACCGGGCTCGTCGACCAGCCGGTCCTCGACGATGGCGTCCTCGTCCAGGTCGATCGTGCCGTCGGCACGAGGGCGTCGAAAGCCCGTCGCGGGGCCGGACGACGTGGTCCATGACGTGAACCCGACCCCCGGGCCGAACCCGGCGGTCCGACCGAATCCGGCGGTGGTGCCCGAGACGGTCGCCGCCTCGATGCGGTGACGGAAGCGACGGCCGACCACCGAGCGCAACACGGCGCGCGACGGCGGGAGGAGCAGCAGCAGACCGACGGTGTCGGTGATGAACCCGGGGGTCAGCATGAGGGCACCGGCGAACAGGATGAGGCCCCCGTCGATCAGTTCGTTCGTGGGCATCGAACCGGCGGAGAGGCGCCCCTGGATCCGGTCGAGGACGCTGAGACCCTGCTGCTTGACCAGCATCGCGCCGAGAACGCTGACCACCAGCAGCAGCACGATGGTCTCGACGCCGCCGATGGCACCCCAGACCTGCCCGATCATCCAGATCTCGGCCAGCGGGACCACGATGAAGAGGAAGAGGAGCCAGAAGAACACGTCATCGAGCCTACCGGGGTGGCAGGTCGCCGATACCCTCGACCTGTGCCAGCGCCGCCCCATCGCCCACCCTCGGTCGACGCCCTCGCCCGCACCATCGCCGACTGCGGACTGCCCCAACCGCTCCTCGTGCAGGCCGCCCGGGCCGCCATCTCGGCGGGCGATCCGGACCGGGCCCGGGCCGAGGCGCGGCGCATCCGCCGCCGCATGCTCACGCCGGTGATCAACGCCACCGGGGTCCTCCTGCACACCAACATGGGACGGGCGCCGGTCGGTCTGCACCAGCCCGCCGGCTACACCAATCTCGAGATCGACCTCGAGACCGGACAGCGGGGATCCCGGCACGATCGCACCGCGTCCCTGCTCGCCACCGCGTGTGGTGCCGAGGCCGCGATCATCGTGAACAACTGCGCCTCGGCGATGCTGTTGATCCTCGCCGCGCTGGCCGACGGCAGCGCCGTCGCCGTCAGCCGCGGAGAACTGGTCGAGATCGGCGGTGGGTTCCGCATCCCCGACGTCATGGAGCAGTCGGGCGCACGCCTGGTCGAGGTGGGAACCACCAACCGCACCCGCCGCGCCGACTTCGTCACCGCCGCCGAGCAGGACGATCTCGCGCTGCTCCTCGCCGTCCACCAGTCCAACTACCGCATCACCGGGTTCACCGAGGCGGTCACCGTCGACGAGCTCGCCTCGATCGGCCCTCCGGTCGTCGCCGACATCGGAAGTGGCCTGCTCGACGCCTCCTGTCCCTGGCTGGACGGACCGCCGCCCGCCTGGCTCGACGGCGAACCCGCCGCGGCGCAGACGCTGAAGGCGGGCGCCGACCTGGTGGCCTTCAGCGGCGACAAGCTGCTGGGCGGACCCCAGGCCGGGATCATCGCGGGCCGGGCCGACCTCGTCGCCGCCTGTGCCGGCCACCCGCTGGCCCGAGCGGTGCGGACCGGCGATCTGGTGCTGCAGGCGCTGCAGGAGACCGTGCTGGCCTACCTCCGGCGGGACGGCGACGCGATCCCGTTCTGGCGGATGGCGTCACTTCCGGTCGAAGGGCTCAGGGCCCGGGCCCGGTCACTCGGCGTGGGCGAGGTCGTCGACACGATGGCGGTGCCCGGTGGTGGCACGCTGCCCGGAGTCGAGATCCCCTCGGCCGGCATCCGCCTGGACGGGGACCTCACCGAACCGCTGCGGGCCGCCGATCCCCCGATCGTGGCCCGCGTCGCCGACGACGCCACCTACGTCGATCTGCGCACGGTCGATCCGTCCGACGACCCCGCCGTCGCCGTGGCCGTCACAGGCCGCCCAGTGAGCCGAGCCACCTGAACCCGTGCACGTCATCGCCACCGCCGGTCATGTCGATCACGGAAAGTCCACGCTGGTCAAGGCGCTCACCGGCACCGACCCCGACCGCCTCGCCGAGGAAAAGGAGCGAGGACTCACGATCGACCTCGGGTTCGCCGGGGCCACCCTGCCTTCGGGTCGGGGTGTCTCCTTCGTCGACGTTCCCGGACACGTCCGCTTCCTCAAGAACATGTTGGCCGGCGTGGGCATGGTCGACGCCTGCCTGTTCGTGGTGGCCGCCACCGAGGGCTGGAAGCCGCAGACCGAAGAGCACCTGCGCATCCTCGATCTGCTCGGTATCTCCCGTGGGGTGATCGCGCTGACCAAGGTGGGGCAGTGCGACGAGGATCTGGTGATGCTGGCCCACCTCGACATCGAGGACCACGTCGGGAAGACCTTCCTGGAAGACGCACCCGTCGTCGAGGTCGACGCCATCGAGGACGTGGGCCTGGCCGACCTGCGCGCCGCCCTGGACGAACTGACCCAGGACCTTCCGGCCGCGGCCGACCGACGCCGGCCCCGCCTCTGGATCGACCGGTCGTTCGCCCCCACCGGTGCCGGGACCGTCGTGACCGGAACGATGACCGGCGGCAAGATCCGGGTCGACGACGACCTCACCGTGCTCCCCTCCGGTGACGCCGTCCGGGTGCGCTCGCTCCAGAGCCTTCACCAGGCCCGCACCAAGGTGGGGCCGGGCAATCGGGTCGCCGTCAATCTGGTGGGCGTGTCCCATGACCAGGTCGGCCGCGGCGACGTCCTCGTCCACGGCGATCAGTGGCACCGGACCCGTACGATCGACGCCCGGCTGCGCGTGCTGGACTCGGTGAGCCACGAGGTCTCCCGCCGGGGCGCCTTCGTCGCGTACCTCGGCTCGGGAGAACACCCGGTGCGGATGCGCGTGCTGGGCGATCGACCGCTCGTCGCCGGCGACGACGGACTGGTCCGACTCCACCTGCCCGTACCGCTCCCTCTGGTGCCCGGTGACCGGTTCATCCTCCGCGAGAGCGGTCGGTCGGAGACGATCGGCGGTGGCGAGGTGCTCGACATCGACCCCGTCGTCCCGGCCGCACAGGCCCGACCCGACCGTTCGGTCGACCGGGTGATCGCCGAGCGGGGCTGGATCGGCGTCGACCGGCTGGCCCTGTTGACCGGCGAACAACGCGAGCCCGACGTCGGCCGATGGGCGGTCGCCCCCGAGGCGTTCGACGCCGCCCGGGACGACGTCACCGCTCGCATCGAGGCCGCCGGTGATTTCGGTCTGGACCTGGCGGCCCTGGACGAGCGAGAGCGAGCGGTGCTCGATCACGTCCCCGGCGCGGTGGTGGACGCCGAGCGTGTCACCATCGGCACCGTCGACCACCAGCTGGCGTCGCACCCGTTCGTGCAGGCCGTCGAGACCGAGCTCTTCTCCCCGCCAGCCCCCGACGGCGTGGACCGGGCCGAGCTGGCCGAGCTGCGCCGCCAGGGGCTGATCGAGCAGGAGGAGGGCATCTGGTTCTCTCCGAAGGCGTTCGACGAGGCGGCGCGGCGACTCGCTGTGATGCTGGCGGCCCAACCCCAGGGTGTCACCGTCAGCGAGGTGCGCGAGACCCTGGGGTGCAGCCGCAAGTACGCGCTCCCCCTGCTGAACCGCCTCGATCGCACCGGGGTGACCCGGCGGCGCGAGGACGTCCGCATCGCCGGCCCCCGTCTCCCCACCACCTGAGCACGCTGGGGGTCAGGCACCCGACGTGCTCAGGTGAACCCGCTCGGGGTCAGGCACCCAGCGGGTTCAATGGTGCGAGTCCGCTGGCCGGCATCCGCTCGGATTCGTGACGATGGCTCGATGCGCCGCCGGATGATCTCCGTGCTCGTGGTCCTCGCCCTGGTCACCGCCGCCTGCTCCGACGGTGAGACCGTCGAGGAGGCCGGGGGACCACCACGACCGACTGACCGCCGACCGCCGACATCGAGCCGCCGGCGGCCACCACGACGACGACCTCCACCACGACGGTCTCCCCCGACGATGGAGCGGAGGGAGGGGACACCGCGGCCTTTCGCAGCGACTTCTATTCGGTCGACAGCCGGTGGCTGTGCCGGCCCGACCTCGACGACGACGACAACAGCGCCGAGGAGAACGTCGCCGCCAACCAGCTCGCCCGATTCGGTGAGGCCTGCCGGATCTACGCCCCGCTGTACCGCCAGGCCACGCTCGGAGCGATCACGGACTCGCAACAGCCCGACCGCGATCTCGCCTACGACGACGTCGTCGAATCGTTCTCGCACTACCTGGGCCAGTGGAACGAGGGGCGTCCCTCCGTGCTCATCGGGCACTCCCAGGGTTCGGGCCTTCTCGGTCGGATGATCAGCGACGAGATCGACGAGGACACCCGGCTCCGGGAGCAGCTGGTGTCGGCCCTCCTCATCGGCAGCGGCGTGAACGCTCCACCGGGAGAGGACGTCGGCGCCGACTTCCAGAACGTGCCCGCCTGTCGCACGGCCGGCCAGACCGGCTGCGTCATCAGCTACGCCTCGTACCGGGCGACCCCTGACGGCATCGTGGACGGGTTCTTCGGCGAGCACAACGACGACGGCCACCCGATCTGCGCCAATCCGGCAGCGCTCGAGGGGGGTCCGGCCGAGGTCGACCCGCTCTTCGCCAGCGACAACGCGATGCAGCTCGCTGCCGGCGGCGACGTCGTCGAGACGCCATGGGTGCGGTATCCCGGGCTGGCCACGGTCGAGTGCATCACCAACGACACGCACACCCACCTGGCCGGTGACGGTGAACGCGGACCCTGACGATCCCCGCATCGACGACGTGGGCGGAGACTTCCTCCCCGGATGAGGTCTGCACATCATCGACATGAACCTGGCCATCGACGATCTGGTGCAGGTGGTCGCCGAGCAGACCGCAACGCTCGACTGAACCCGCTCGGTGCCTGACCCCCAGAGGGTTCAGGTGGGCGGGACGGGTCGGCACAGGAGCTGCGACTGACCGCTGGCGACGAGCCGGCCGCCATCGTCCCAGACCCGGCCCTGCGCGCCGATCAACCCCCCGGCCGAGATCGGCGCCGTGACGTCGCTGAGCAGCCACGGACTGGTGCCCGCGTCTTGATGGAACGCGACGTAGAGGTCGAGGCTCGGCGCGATGAAGCGCGGCGGATCCTCGGCGTGCCGGCGGCTGGCGGCCGGCCACCCCATCGTGTCGACGATGATCACCGAGCGACAGGCGTCGAGATACGGGTTGTCGGGTTCGGCCACGTCGGGCCTGAACCGAAACCACTGCCGGCAGCGGGCGGGAAGTGGCTCGGGCGGCGGCCACCGGGCCACCCAGTCCATGGGTCGCTGGTCGATGTTCTCCCAGAAGGCAAAGCTCGGGGCGCCCTCGGGACGCAGGTCGGCCGCCGGGGTCAGCTCGTCGGGCCCTGGAGCGTCGATGGCCGGCTCGCTCTGGTGGGTGTAGCCCGGGAGATCCGCGTCGGCCACCCAGGCCAGGCCTTCGGCGATCCGACGCTCGCCCTGGGTCATGGAGACACGGATCGCGTCGGCCGAACGGGTCTGGCGCACGGCCTCGGTGGTCAGGATGACGTCGTCGAAGGTGGCCACGGCCAGGAACTGGCACGCCAAGCTGACCGGGCGCTCCCGCGTCGACGTCGCCTCGATCGCCCGCAACAGGACCGACGCCACGTACCCGCCGTTCGGACCCCAGATCTCCCAGTCCGGCGACAGCGACGCCGTGTAGCGACCCTCGCCGACGATATGGACTGCGGTGTCGGCGCCCAGCTCTCCCATCCGGCCGGCCGTCAGCCGACCAGGGCTCGCCGCTCGTTCTCGTTCAGGCCACCCCAGATCCCGTGACCTTCACCGACCCGCAGCGCAAAGTCGAGACAGTCCTGTCGCACCGGGCACGACACGCAGATCATCTTCGCCCGGTGCTCCCGTTCGAGCTTCTCCCGCTTGCGCTCGAACGTCGGCGGCGGGAAGAACAAGTCCGCTTGTGGCCCGCGACAGGCTGCATGACGCTTCCAAGCGTCGATCGTACTCTCCGCGCTCACACTCCAACCCCCTTGCCCGCCGACCCTATGGAGTCGGCGCTGACCCCACAAGAGGCAACTTCAGCTTGCGAATGGTCGTCAGCTGCAAGCGCCGGTCGGTGTTCGGCCGGGGGGCGGTGGGTCAGTCGGCGGGCTCGGCGTCGGACTCGGCGTCGCCCGCACCCGCCGTGGTCCGTCGATCCCGGTAGTCGCGGGCGGCACCTTCCAGCGGCTCGACCTCGAGGATCGGCCCGTCGATGGCGGCGACCCGCACCTCGTCTCCAGCCGGGATCGGCGTGGCCCGATTGGTCCGGGCCGGCCACAGGGCGTCACGCAGGCGCACCGTGCCATCGGGATCGACGGCGACGATCGCGGTCGCCTGCTCGCCCACCATCCACTCCCGGCCGATGGTCGGCGTGGAGAACCGGGTCCGCACCATGGCGGGCATGCCGGACAGCATGGCGATGAGCATGCCCCCGATGCCGACGACCAGCGGGAGCCACCCGATGGCGGGACCGTCGTAGAGCAGGAAGGATCCGGCGACCAGGAAGACCACCCCCGTGGCGCTCCAGAAGCGCGGCACACCCGTCTGGACGTCGACCGCGAACGCCAGGATCGACAGGACGAGCAACGCGATGCCGATGGTGTTGGTCGGCAGCACCCAGAGGCCGTAGCAGGCCAGGATGAAGCAGACCCCGCCGGTCACGGCCGCCACCCCGACCCCGGCGGTGTAGAACTCGAACAGGACCAGGCTCATCCCGATGAGGAACAGCAGGTAGGCGACGGGTGGACTGGCGACCGTGTGCAGCAGACGCCGCCCCAACGGGAGCTTGGCGAAGCGGGTCACCGTCTCGGGGACACGCCGCACCTGGGTGCCGTCGCTCTCCACCGTGCTCTGGAACCCGGGCAGGTCGACCAGGAAGTCACCCAGGGTGGGGGTGGCCTGCGCGACCAGACCGGCTTCGGCGGCCTGATCGGCGTTGATCGTCCCGGTCCGCACCGCACCCGCGGCGTCACCGAACAGCGGTCCGAACGTGTCGGTGTCGAGCACCTGGGTGCCGGTCCGACCCACGTCGGAGCCCGACGCGATCCCCCGGAAGGTCTTGGGCACCGTCGCCCAGAGCTGGGCCGCACCACCCAGGGCTTCGCTCCCGCTGGGCCCGATCCAGATGGCGACGGGAACCTCGGCCGACGCGATACGCCCGGCCAGGGTGTTCAACTCGTCGTCGCTCACGACCGATCCCGGACTGTTGAGCTGCAGGATCACCGTCGTACTGCCGCTCTCTTCGCCCTGGGTGATGGCGTCATCGATGAAGTCGACGATGATCGGATCGAGATAGCCGCTGACCTCGAAGACGTCGACGACGCCGGGGTCGTCCGCCGGTTCCTGCGCCGACGCCCCTTGCGCGAACGCCACGGTGACAACGGCGATCGCGAAGATTGCATGGACGATCGGTAGTCTGCGCACGCGTTCGAAACTCCCGAGGGGTGGTGAGCAACTCGTGATTCCAGGGCCGTACCTCACGGCGTCCCGGCTGGTCATCGTGGCCGGGAAGGGCGGCGTCGGCAAGACGGTGGTCTCTGCCGCTCTCGCGCGTGCCGCCGCATTGGCCGGCCTGACCAGCCTCATCGTAGAGGTCGAGGGCAAGAGTGGCATGTCGTCGATGTTCGGCCACCCGGAAACGCTCCAGTACGACGAGCACGTCCTGTCTCCGGGCGGGGGACCCGACGGCGCCGCCGACGTCCTGGCTCGGACCCTCACCCCCGACCGGGCGCTGATCGAGTACCTCGAGGACCACGGGTTGAACCGGGTCTCCAAGCGGCTGGTCCAGTCCGGTGCGCTCGACGTGGTATCCACCGCGGTACCGGGGATGAAGGACATCCTCATCCTGGGCAAGGTCAAGCAGCTGGAGCGGCGCGACGACCTGGACCTCCTCGTGCTCGACGCTCCCGCCGCGGGCCACGCCATCACCTTCCTGCATGCCGCCCAGTCGCTGCTCGAGTCCGTCTCGGTGGGCCCGATCAACGCCCAGGCCCGCGACGTGATGGAGATGCTCACCGATCCGGCCCGGTGTCAGGTCGTGCTCGTCACGCTGCCCGAGGAGACCCCGGTCAACGAGCTCACCGAGACGGCGTTCGCCCTGGAGGACAAGGTCGGTGTCCAGCTGGGACCGGTGGTCGTCAACGGGATCTACCCGCCCCTGGACGGGCTCGATCTCGACCCCCGCGAGGTCGCCGAGCAGGCCGGGGTGACCCTCGACGAGGCCGAGGCCGCCGAGCTGGCCGCGGCCGCCGCCTTCCGTCGGGCTCGCACCCAGCTGCAGCAGGAGCAGGTGGCGCGGTTGGCCGAGGCACTGCCGCTTCCGCAGATCCACCTTCCCTTCCTCTTCGACGGCGATCTCGATCCCGCGCACATCGACGTCCTCGCCCTCTCGCTCCTCGATCAACTGGCGAGTCTGCCGCCCATCCAGGCCGTGTCGTGACCGAGCTGGCCCATCTGGTCCGCACCGGCCGCATCATCATCACCGCCGGCTCCGGCGGTGTGGGCAAGACCACGACCGCGGCGGTGCTGGCCATGGAGGCGGCCCGGGCCGGGCGTCGTGCCGTGGTGGTCACCATCGATCCGGCCAAACGGCTGGCGGATGCGCTCGGGCTCTCCGACGGCCTGTCCAACGAGCCCCGCCGGATCGAGGGCGACTGGGACGGCCAGCTGTGGGCGATGATGCTCGACACCAAGAGCACGTTCGACGCTGTCGTGGCCAAACACGCCGAAACGCCGGAACAGGCGGAGCGCATCTACGAGAATCGCTTCTATCGGAACATCGCCGGAGCGTTGTCGGGCACGCAGGAGTACATGGCCGCCGAGAAGTTGTACGAACTGCACGAGGAATCGAAATTCGATCTGGTGGTGGTCGACACGCCCCCCACCCGCAACGCGCTCGACTTCCTCGATGCTCCTGCCCGGCTGGCGCGGTTCCTCGACCACCGGCTGTACCGGTTGCTGATGGCGCCCACCCGGGGATTGGTCCGAGCGGTCAACGTCGCCACCCAGGCGTTCCTCCGGACCGTGTCACGGGTGGTGGGCAGCGACGTGCTCGACGATGCGGTGGCGTTCTTCCGGGCCTTCGACGGCATGGAGGAGGGGTTCCGGGACCGGTCCGCCCACGTGGGTCAGCTCCTGATCGACCCGGCCACCGCGTTCGTCCTGGTGGCGTCACCGCGGCGCGATGCCGTCGCCGAGGCCGCCTACTTCGCCCAGCGCCTGGACGAGAACGACATCCAGGTGCAGGCCCTGGTGGTCAACCGGATGCATCCGCGATTCTCGGTCCGTCCCGCCCGCGAGGTGACCGAGCGACTCGACGAGCTGGCCGACACCGCGTTGGCCCCGATGGCGCGTGCGTTGACCGACTTCGAGATCGCGGCCGAGCGCGAGCACCACCACCTGGCCGATCTCCGCAAGGCGGTCGACCCGGCCCCGGTGGTGCAGGTACCGATCCTGGAATCGGACGTCCACGACCTCGAAGGCCTCGAGGAGCTGGCCACCCACATGCTCTGAAGCGCCCCATCTCGGGGAGCCTCGCCTCCATCTCGTGGAGCTCGGACTCCCGACACTCAGCTGTCGGGGGCGTCCTCGAGGGCGGCGAGCGCCTGCTCGATCGACTCCTCGACCGGGACGATGCTGTCGAAGCCGGTGTTGTGGAGCAGCCGGGTCAGCGTCGGCCGATCGCACGCTACGGCCACGTCGCCGCCGGCATCGCGCGTGCGACGGATGCCGCCGATGAGCGCGCCAAGCCCGGCCGAGTCCATGAACGGCACACCCGAGAGGTCGATGACCACCCGCTGCTGGTCCGACAGCCCGTGGAGCGCCTCGCGGAACTGCCCGACCGTATAGGCGTCGAGCTCACCCTGCGGGCGGCACACGCTGTGGTCGTCGTTGGTCTCGATGTCGATCTCGAGCATGGTTCCTCCCCAGACCCCGAAGCGGAGATGCTAGCGGTCGACCCCGTGGCGGGAAACGTCGCCCGCCGGAGGTCGGTTCATACCTTGGGACCCGCCCGGGGCGACCGGTAGCCTCCCCCTTCGTGGCTCACGTGCTCCTGGCAACCGACGCGGACTGGCTCTTCGACGATGTCGACGCCGGTCTCGGCGGGCCCGACATGACCCTGTCCCGGATCCGCGTCGGCGCCGACGTCCTGGCGACGACCGCCGAGCTCGAACCCGACCTCGTCATCCTCGATCTGCAGATCGGCAACATGGGCGGCATGGCCACCAGCCTCGCCATCAAGGAGGACCTCGGCCACAAGGGCCTCTCCGACACGCCGGTCATGATCCTCCTCGACCGCACCGACGACACCTTCCTGGCCCGCCGCTCCGATGCCGACGGCTGGCTGGTCAAGCCGGTCGATCCCGTCCGGTTGCGCCGTGCCGCCGACGAGCTCATGGCCGGACGCCCGTACCGCGAGGGGTGGGACGAGGGAGAGGTCACCGAGCCAGCCGGCTGAGCTCCCGCTCGAGGTTGGCTCGGGCCACGGGTTCCCGCTGCCGCCCCGATTCGGTGTGATAGATCGCCGGCCGCTCCAGGAAGTGACGCAGGACCGCGGCCCGACCTGACCGCCAGGCGTCCTCGGAAACGTGGCCGTACTCGGCCCGGACCTCGCGGGTGTACCGGTCGTAGGTCTCCTCGCCGGAGCCCAGGATCCACAGATCGGCGTCGCAGAGCATGGCACCATCGCGGTCGTCGGGCCGGGGATCGTGGGTCGCGGTCAGCAGGACCAGCCGGGCGACCTCGTCGACCGCCTCGCCGTCGATCCCCAACGCCGCCAGGTCGGCCCGGGCCAGGTCGGCCGATCGCCGTTCGTCGTCGCCCGGCCCGTCCGGCCGGTGGACCGCGTCGTGGTACCACGCCGCCAGCCGCACCAGGTCGGGTTCGGTGGCCGGAGCGGCCAGGTCGTCGACCACCCCGAGCACGGCGGTGAGATGGTGCACCCCGTGGTAGCGGCGATCGGGGCCGCCGTAGTCGTCGAGCAGACGAGCGCCGACGGAACCGGCGCCGGGTGCGGCACCGACCCCCAGCCGGGCCAGCAACCCGGACCAGTCGGTGACGGTGACGAGCGGCCGGTCCACGGTTTCACGCTAACGGCGATGGCACCCCCGCCCGGGTGGAGTACCATCTCCTCCCTTACGGGCTGTGGCGCAGCTTGGCAGCGCGCTTCGTTCGGGACGAAGAGGTCCCGGGTTCAAATCCCGGCAGCCCGACCAGAATCAGAGAGCGACGACGTTCGCCCGTGTTCCCGTTGGCCCTCGTTGCTGCGAGGATGGCGGCGTGGACACCGACGGCCTCATCACCTCCATCCGCGATTCGGTGATCGGGCGCGACGACGTCATCGACGGGCCCTACGGCCCCCGGCCCATCATCTATGCCGACTACACGGCGTCCGGCCGATCGCTGTCGTTCATCGAGGACTACATCCGCTCCGTCGTCCTGCCCCTCTACGCCAACACGCACACCGAATCGTCGGGCACCGGCCTGCAGACCACCCGGATGCGGGAGGAGGCCCGACAGATCATCGCCACCTGTGTCGGCGCCACCGACGAGGAGCACGCGGTGCTGTTCTGCGGGAGTGGCGCCACCCACGCGATCGCCAAGCTGATCGGCGTGATGGGCCTCCGCATCCCGTCGGCCATCGACGACCGCTACCACCTCACCGCCGCGATCCCGCCGGGCGAGCGTCCGGTCGTCTTCATCGGACCGTACGAGCACCACTCCAACGAGCTGCCGTGGCGCGAGTCCATCGCCGACGTGGTGATCATCGACGAGGACGCCGACGGCCACGTCAGCCTCGAGCACCTCGAGCGTGAGCTCGTCGCGCACGGCGACCGCCCGACGCTGATCGGCTCGTTCTCGGCCGCATCCAACGTCACCGGCATCATCACCGACACCGTCGCCGTGTCCACCCTGCTGCACCGGCACGGCGCCGTGGCGTTCTGGGACTACGCCGCGGCGGCACCCTACGTTCCGATCGAGATGGGCTCGGCCGACCGACGGATCCCCTCGCCTACAAGGACGCCGTCTTCATCTCGCCGCACAAGATGATCGGCGGTCCCGGGACGCCCGGGGTCCTCGTGGCGCGCCGGGAGCTCTTCGACAACCGGGTTCCCGACGTCCCGGGCGGCGGCACCGTCCGGTACGTGAACACCGACCGAGCACGACTACCTGACCGAGATCGAGCACCGTGAGGAGGCCGGGACCCCCGCCATCGTCGAGTCGATCCGCGCCGGACTGGTCTTCCAGCTCAAGGAGGCGGTCGGGGCCGACCGCATCAGCGAGCGCGAGCACGACGTTCGTGACCCGCGCCATCAGCACTTGGGAGCAGCACCCGAACATCAACGTGCTGGGCAGCCACCAAGCGGAGCGGCTGTCGATCGTGTCGTTCGTGATCCGCCACGACGACCAGTACCTGCACCACAACTTCGTCGTGGCGCTGCTCAACGACGTCTTCGGCATCCAGTCACGGGGCGGCTGTTCGTGCGCCGGGCCGTACGGCCACCGCCTGCTCGGCATCGACCTCGACCGGTCCCACGAGTTCCAGCGCGAGATCAACCGCGGCTGCGAGGGGATCAAGCCCGGCTGGGTCAGGGTCAACTTCAACTACTTCATCGACGACGCCACGTTCGAGTACATCGTGGACGCGGTGGACCTGATCGCGTCGCAAGGGGTCCACCTCCTCCCGTCCTACCGCTTCGAACCCGACACCGGGCTCTGGCACCACGAACGTGGCGACACCGGTCCCTCCATGTCGCTGCACGAGATCTCGTACGAGTCCGGGGCGATGACCTTCGAGAACCGCCGGCGGACCGAGGAGATCGACCTGACACGCCACCTCGACGACGCCCGGACACTGTTGGCCGAGGCGCGACGACACCCGACCGACGGTGCCGTCCCCGCCGAGACGACCGCCGACTTCGAGCACCTCCGCTGGTTCCCCTATCCCCGGGATCTCGACGCCGGCTGAACGACGCCGGCTGCGCCGGCCGCTCCGCAAGGGTCGGGCCCCACCACTACGCTCGCCGCATGACCGACATGCCATGGCAGGGGGACGTGGTGTCGCTCGTCGACGCCTTCCGAGCGGGCGAGCGATCGCCGGTGGAGGAGGTCGAGGCCACCCTCGCCGCCGTCGAACGATCCGAGCTCAACGCCGTCTGCCATGCCGATCCCGAGGCGGCGCTCGCGGCGGCGGCCCGGGCCGACGCGTCGCTGCCCTTCGGGGGTGTCGCCATCGGGGTGAAGGAGCTGGATCGGGTCGAAGGGTGGCCCGACACCCATGCGTCGGTCCCCTTCGCCGACGACATCGCCACGTACACCGACACCAAGATCCAGCGCCTGACCGACGCCGGGGGTGTGCTCGTGGCCCAGACGACGTCGTCGGAGTTCGGCGGTGTCAACCAGACCTACACCAAGCTGCACGGCGCCACCCGCAATCCCTGGAATACCGATCGCACCCCGGGCGGGTCGTCGGGTGGGAGCGCCGCCGGGGTCGCCGGTGGGCTCTTCCCCATCGCAACCGGAGGTGACGGCGGCGGGTCCATCCGCATCCCGGCCGGCTTCACCGGTCTGTTCGGCCTCAAGTCCACCTTCGGCCGCATCTCACGAGGTCCCCACGTCGGTCCCGGGAACCTCACGGTGGTCGCCGGGTGTCTCAGTCGGTCGGTACGCGACACCGCTCGCTGGTTCGACGTCAGCAACGGGTTCGACCCGCGCGATCCGCTGACCCTGCCTCGCGTCGAGGGCTGGGAGAACGGCCTCGGATCGTTCACCGAGGACCTGGCCGGTCGGAGCGCCGCGGTGATCCCCGAGTTCGCCGGGGCGGTCGTGGCCCCCGAAACGGTGGCACTGGTCACCGAGGCCGCCGAGTGGTTGATCGACGCCGCCGGGCTCGGACGTCGTGAGCCCGACGTTGCGCTTCCCCGCACCGGTGGGGCGTGGAGCGTCACGGGCGCGGTCGGACTGTGGCAGACGGTGAAGGACAAGTGGCCCGACTGTGCTCCGGACCTGACCGGCCCGATGCGCGCCGGGGTCGCAGCATCGCTGGAGCACTTCGATGTGAACGCCGCCGCCCGCGCCGAGGAGGCCCGCATCGAGTTGAACCAGGGCATGGCGGCGCTCTTCGACCAGGTCGACTTCGTTCTCACCGCCACCAATCCCGACGTGGCGTTCCAGGCCGACGGTCGGCTGCCGTCGGTCTTCGGCGGGCGCGAGGCGCCGGCGATCAACAACGGGGCCCTGACCATCCCATCCAACATCTACGGCAACCCGGCGGTGTCGATCCCCATCGGGACCAGCTCGGACGGGCTCCCGGTGGGACTCCAGGTGCTGGCGCCCCACCATCACGAGCAGCTTCTGCTGGATCTGGCCCTCATGGTCGAACGCGACCGACCGTGGCCCCTCGTCGCTCCGGGCGCGTCGGCGGTCTGAGTCCCGATCCCGTGACCGGCCGGCGCGACACCTACACCCACGGTCACCACGAGAGCGTGCTGCGCTCGCACACCCAGCGCACGGCCGACAACTCCGCCGCCTACCTGCTGGCTCGACTCAGGCCGGGGATGACGCTGATCGACATCGGGTGCGGCCCGGGCACGATCACGCTCGACCTGGCCCAACGCGTCGCCCCTGGGTCCGTGCTCGGCCTGGACCTCGAGCCCGACGTCCTCGACGGAGCCACCGCCCGGGCCGCGGAACGGGCGATCCCCAACGTCGAGTTCCGGGTCGGCGACGTCTACGCCCTCGACCTGCCCGACGACAGCGCCGACGTGGTCCACGCCCACCAGGTGCTCCAGCACCTCTCCGACCCGGTCGCCGCGCTGCAGGAGATGGCCCGGGTGTGCCGGCCCGGCGGGACCGTCGCCGTCCGCGACGCCGACTACGCCGCCATGGCCTGGGCGCCGGCCGACGGCAGGCTCGACCGCTGGCTCGACCTCTACCGCACGGTGTGCCACGGCAACGACGCCGAGCCCGACGCCGGTCGCCACCTCCTTCGGTGGGCGGCCGAGGCCGGCCTCGATGACGTCGAGCCCTCGGCTTCGGTCTGGTGCTTCGCCACCCCCGACACCCGTCGGTGGTGGGGGTCGCTCTGGGCCGATCGGTCCCGGCAGTCGTCCTTCGCCACGCAGGCGCTCGATCGGGGGCTCGCGACCGCGGACGAGCTGGAAGAGATCGCCGCCGGTTGGCACGCGTGGGCCGACGACCCGACCAGCTGGTTCACGGTGGTGTCGGGCGAGCTGCTCTGCACCGTCGACTGAGCGTCGGCGTCACTCCAGGTCGACCCACGGTCGACGCGACCTGCATGATGGGAGTGGATCGGGCGGTCGTCGTCCGTCCAGAGGAGGGAACGTGCAGTCCGAGCCGGGCGAGCAGACCGTGTCCATCGACGGGGAGACCATGGGGCTGCACGCGCTTGCCGAACGGTACCGGGCGCTCGGTACGGAGCTGGCCGAGACCCGCGACGACCTCCGGCGAGCCCGCCGCACCCTCCGCCGGGACAAGGTCCTCAAGCCCTTCCAGGCCGAGCTCCTGAAACTCCAGAAGCACCTCGAGATCGAGAACAAGCGCATGATCGTGCTGTTCGAAGGGCGCGACGCGGCCGGCAAGGGCGGGACCATCCGCCGGGTCACCCGTTACATGAACGAGAAGCACTACCGGGTCGTCGCCCTGGGCAAGCCCACCGAGGAGAACCGCACCGAATGGTACTTCCAGCGGTACGTCGCCGAGTTCCCCCACGGCGGTGAGATCGTTCTGTTCGATCGCAGTTGGTACAACCGGGCGATGGTCGAGCCCGTCTTCGGCTTCTGCAGCGACAGCGAGTACGAACACTTCATGAAGGGAGTGGTCGGGTTCGAGAAGGACCTCGTGCGCCAGGGCACGATCCTCATCAAGCTGTACTTCAGCGTGACGAAGGAGGAGCAGGCCCGCCGCTTCGAACGTCGGCGCGACGACCCGCTGCGCCAGTGGAAGCTCAGCGAGATCGACGTCCAGGCCCAGGAGCACTGGGAGGACTTCACGCGAGAAGAAGTACGACATGCTGCGCCGTACCTCCACCGCCGCCGCGCCCTGGACCATCGTCCGATCGGGCAGCAAGCCGAAGGCCCGCCTCAACGCCATGAAGGTCATCCTCAACTCGGTGCCCTACGAAGGGCGGGATCCCGACATGGACTTCGTCCCCGATCCCGAGATCGTCGTCTCCGGCGCCCAGGAGATCTCCCTGATGGAAGCCGAGCGGATCCGGAAGGGGCACTTCACCACGTGACGCTCACCGAGCGCGAGTTCGTCCGCCTGGTCGACCACACCCTCCTGAAGGCCGAGGCGACCGAGGCGGACGTGGTGGCCATCGCGGACGAAGGCCGGCGGCTGGGTACGGCATCCGTGTGTGTCAACGGTTCGTGGGTGTCGACGGTGGCCAGCGTGTTGGCCGGCACCGACACCGTGCCGTGCGCGGTCGTCGGCTTCCCCCTGGGAGCGATGGTGGGCAAGGCCAAGGCCGTCGAGGCCGCGTTCGCGGTCGAGCACGGGGCAGCCGAGGTGGACATGGTGCTCAACGTCGGCCTGCTGCGGTCGGGCCGGCTGGTCGACACCGAGGCCGACATCGCGGCCGTACGCCGGGCGATCGACCCGTCGACCCGCCTCAAGGTCATCCTCGAGACCGCCCTGCTGACCGCCGAGGAGATCCGCGAGGCGTGTCAGATCGCCGAATGGGCCGAGGCCGACTTCGTCAAGACGTCCACCGGCTTTCACGCCGCGGGGGCGCGACCGTCGAGGCCGTCGCTCTGATGCGCGAGACGGTCGGCGACCGGCTGGGCGTGAAAGCCAGCGGCGGCATCCGGACTCTGGCCGACGTCACCGCCATGATCGATGCCGGGGCCACCCGCCTGGGCCTCAGCGGCACCGCTGCCATCATCGAGGAACTGCGCCAGGCCGACCCGTCCGACTCCTGAACTCAGGCGACTCCTGCGATCGCGTGAGTCTCATGGGTCCGATGCATGCTCGGGGAGCGGTTGGCGGAAGAGCCCGCTCGGCACCGAGGCGCCGGACCGAACGAGCGCCACGTGCCACGACGGGGACGAGCCCAGCGCCCACCGCAGGCTGCCCACGCTCAGCCGACCGAGGGCCGCGCCCCCCGGTGTCGCCCGGAGCCCGGTCACCTCGGAAATGGCCGGAGGCAGCGTGGCGACCGCCGCGTTGAAGAGCAGGCGATACCCCACCTTGACCGGGAGGGGGAGCGGCGGGTTGCGAAGGAAGTCGATGGCCTTCCGCTGCGCCTCCGAACCGGCCAGCGCGGGGTGGTGCGCCACCCAGCGACCCAGCCCGTCGGCCGACTCCGGAAGGGGCGAGGCATCGAGCAGAGCTCCGATGCGGGTCTGCTCGGCCACGAAGCGGTCCGCCTCGATCGGGGTCAACGGATCAGGCCCGTAGGCCTGGTAGGCGGCGAGGAACGAGTCGGTGAGGACGTTGTGCACCCAGGCCGCCATCTCCGGATGGGCCGCGCTGTAGGGCTTGTTGCGCTCGGAACGGCCCCGGACCGGCACGTGTGCGCCGCGCACGACGTCGACGGCGGCCTTCACCTCGGGCATGGCGCCGTAGGTGGTCTCGGTGACATAGACCGACGTCCGCGACAACCGCCCGAGCGGGTCGGCCCGATAGCGGGAGTGCTGTTCGACACCGGCCACCACCTCGGGATGGGCCGTCTGCACGAGCAGGGCCCGAATGCCACCGACGAACGCGGCGGCGTCACCGATGACCCGCCACGACACCGAGTCGGGCCCGAGCAATCCGGGGTCTCCCGCGTAGTCGAGCGTGTGCTCCAGGGGTTGGGGGCCGTGCGAGAACAGCGAGGTCGTCGACTCGACCACCCGATCCTTCAGGGTTCCGATCACCAGTGTCTCCTCCACACGCGCGACCCGGGCCGCACTACCGTCGACCGCGACCCGTCTTCGATCACACCGGGCCGCGGAGGCTTCATGGACATCGACGCAGCCATCGAAGCTGCCCGCGCGCCAGGGAACGAGCCTACGCCCCCTATTCCGGATTCCGGATGGGGGCCGCGGTGATCACCGACGGGGACTCGGTCATCACCGGCGCGCTCGTCGAGAACGTCTCGCTGGGTCTGGCGATGTGCGCGGAACGGGTTGCACTGTTCGCATCGGTCGCAGCCGGGGAACGACCGACCGCGCTGGTGCTGGTGTCGCCTCGGACCGACAGCGCCGTCACCTTCCCCTGCGGTGCCTGCCTCCAGGTCGGGCTGGAGCTGGGCGGTCCGGACCTGCTGGTCGTCGCGGCCACGGTGGAAGGTCCCGTCGAGCAGCACCGGCTCGCGGACCTGCTCCCCGGGGACCGCACAAGTCATGATCGAGGTGCGGGCCCGGATCGAGGTCGAGCGCTCGGCGTCGGCTCCACCTACGACCAGGTGGCGTCCTTCCTGGGACGGGAGATCGTCACCACCTTCGAGGTCGTCGAATACGACCCGCCTCATACGATCCGCATCGTTTCGACCGCGAGCACGTTCCCGCTGGACCCCCGCGTGCTCACTTCAGGTGAGAGCGGGGACCAGGGTGAGGACATGGACGGTGGCGTCGCGCACGGCCTGGTCCGACCACGGCAGCGGGACCCCTTCGCCCGAGAGCCACGCCGGCACCATGTCGTCGTAGTGCGGCGACGCCGGATTCCCCGACTGGCCGCCGGGCAGTGAGATCCTGGCGTCATCCCACTCGCCCACCGGCACCACCATGCGCAGCGATGCGATGCCCACCGGGTTCGAGAACGGATCCAGCAGGTTCACTCCGCCGTTGTTGATGGTGTGCGCCGACCCACCCCACGGGAACGGGCCGAGGTTGAACAACTTGCCCATCGGGCCGATCTGGCCCATCGGGTGCTCGAGCGTCAGCGGCCGCACCGTCCCCCAGGCCCACTGACTCGGATCGTCGCCGGCCTGCGTGCGCAGCTGGCCGACCGCCTCGGCCAGCGCATTGCCGGCCTCGCGCTCCCAAGAGTGGTCGAACCAGCCGTCGGGCCGCTCGGTCATCGTGGCCACCAGGTGCTGGATACGTCGCGATCCCACCGAACCAGGTCCGCTCAGCGGGAAGACCGACCGACCGATCGCCCACTCGGCCGCATGAGGGGCCTTGGCCATCGTGACCCGCCGGCACATCGATGCCACCCACAGCTCGAAGACCGCGGCCGCCACCGAGTCGGGTCCGCTCGTCCCGTCCCACCCGTCCAACAACTCCAGGGCCAGGGCACCGTCGGATCCGGTGACGTCGGCCGACCGCACCATGTCGCGCAGGTCACGCCAGACGAGGGTCCGGCGGTCGAGCATGAGCTCACCGAAGTCCTCGGGGCTCCAGTCGGTGCGCTCGTCCAGCACCTCGCCGATGCGGGTGACGCGGTACCCGTCCAGCCAGTCGTGGGTCAGCCAGGGCTCGGTCTCGTGGGTGGCCTTGTTGTTGGCGGTGGCCAACCATCCCGACGGCGGATCGACCGCGCCCGGCATGTGGTCGAAGCGCACCGGCACGTCCTTCCAGCCGACGTCGGGATCCCATCCGGGCAGCGGGATCACCCCATGGCCCTTGGTCCGGATCGGAGCGTCACCCACCAGCTTCCATCCGATCCGACCGCCCGTGTCGCCGCTGACCAGGTTGATCGGCAGCGCCGGCCACGGGTCGAAGTGCGCCGCGAGATCCTCGACATCGTTCGCCCGGTGCGCGGTGAGGATCCCGCGGGCGCCGACCAGCCGCTGCCAGGTCGCCTTCATCGACAGCGCGCCGTGGTCGCCCTCGAGCGCTTCGGAGATCACCATGCCGCGCGGCGTCCGCACCAGCCTGATCTCGACGTCCCGGCCCCGAGCGACCTCGATGGTCTCGGTCCAGGTCTCGGTCTCGCCCCACCCGTCGGGATTGCGACACTCACGATCGTGGTTGCGCAGTTCCTCGACGAAGAGGTCGGTGTTGTCGGTCTGCCCGGCGGTGACACCCCACGCGACCTTGCCGTTGTGGCCCAGCGAGAAGCCGGGCGTGCCCACCAGCGATGCGCCGGCTGCCTCCCACTCGGGCGTGGTGATGTGACTGAGGTACCAGTGCGGGGGGAGTGCCGGCGACAGGTGCGGGTCATTGGCCACGATGGGTCGGCCCGAGCGGGTCCGCGACCCGCTGACCGCCCAGTTGTTGGAGCCCGATCCGGCCCCGCCGAAGTCGAGGAACGCCTCGATGGACTCCGAGAGCGAGTCGAGCGGCGCCTCCATCGCTCCTTGCTGCGTGCTCACGCCGAGATCGTCGGGATAGGTGGGATCGAGCCGGCGCAGGGCCTCGGGACCGTCGTCGCGCAGGATCCGCAGGCGGACGATCTCGCTGTCCCAGTTGGACGCCAGCAGGAACGAGATCAGCTGGAGGGCCGCCAACACGTCGGCCGGCTCGAACGCCAGCGGGTCCTGGCGCAGCAGGGCGAACTCGTGGGGCCGCTTCTCCAGTCCCTGAGCGAACCCGGCTCTCACCCCTCGAGCAAAGGCGTCGAGACCCGAGCGGCCGGACTCGTCCAGCTCCTCCAGCTGCTGGGCCGCAACCCGAGCGAATCCGATCCGTCGGGCCACCGCGTCCATCCGCACGCCGTCGGACCCGAGCAGCTCGGCCAGCCGGCCTCGGCCGAGTCGCACGCGGGTCTCGATCTGGAAGGTCCGGTCCTGCCCCTGGCAGAACCCCAGAGCGAACCAGGCATCCTCGTCCGAGTCGGCCCGGATGTGGGGCACGCCGTACCCGTCGCGACGGATCACGACCGGTCCGTCGGTTCCGGTCACCTCGACCGTTCCGTCGACCTTCGGCAGCCGCCGCCCGAACAACCGCACCAGTGACGCCACACGGGATCGCATGTCCCCAACCCTGGCACGACCCGCCGCCGGGCGCAGAATCTTCCCGGCAACAGCAACCTGAACCCTCTCGGTGCCTGACCCCGAGAGGGTTCAGGTTTGCTCCCGGCGGTAGGCTCCCGCCCGAACCGACAGGAGTGATGTGGTGACATGGACACGGTGAGGCGACTGCTGGACAAGGGGGTCGGTGCAATCGTGCGGTCGGGCATTCGTGCCTACTACGGGCAGTACTACTACTCGCCCCGGATCCACCCGCATGCCGCCATGCTCGACGAAGCGCTCGCGGAGACCGGTCGCCTACATCAAGGCGAACATGACCGCCGCCACCGTTTGCGGCGACGCCTTCGACGTCCTCAACTTCGCATCTCGGCAGGCGCCACGCGAGGGGCTGGTCCTCGAGTTCGGTGTCCGCACCGGAAGCACCGTCAACCACCTCGCCAAGATCAAACCGAACCGGACGATCCACGGGTTCGACTCCTTCGAGGGGCTTCCCGAGCGGTGGGCGGGCTGGACGCTGGACGAGGGCGCCTTCCGCGGTGACGGGATCCCGGACGTGGCCGAGAACGTGGAGCTCGTCGTCGGCTGGTTCGACGACACGCTGCCGCCGTTCCTCGAGTCGCACTCGGATCCGGTGGCGCTGGTCCACATCGACTCGGACATCTACTCGTCGGCCCGCACCGTCCTGACCAACCTGGCGCCCCGCATCCGTCCCGGCACGATCATCGTGTTCAACGAGTACTTCAACTACCCGAACTGGCAGCAGCACGAGTTCAAGGCGTTCCAGGAGTTCCGCTCCGAACACGCCGTCGAATACGACTACCTGTGCTGGGGGATGTACGAGGTGGCGGTGAAGATCCTCTCCATCGACTCGGGTCGGTGAACGGCGCTCCCATGCAACCTTCCCCACGCAACCGCCTCACCCGCATCGCCATCTCGACCGCCGTCGGTCTCCTCGTGCTTGTGTTGACACCGATCTGGGCGGTCCACCACGCCCTTTCGACGGTGCGTTCCGCACGCAAACGAGGATCGACGCACACCATTCCCCGTGTCTCCGCCCGTGAGGTCGAGCTGGCCGACGTCGTCCAGCGCGGCGAACCGGTGATCATCCGTCACCTGATCGACGATCTCGTCCTTCCGATCACGCCCGACCTCGACGGGCTCCGGGACCTGGCCGCCACGGAGACCGAGCCCTTCCGGGTCCGGATCCACAAGAGCCACTCGCCCTACTTCCTCTACACCGGTGACTACGGCGCCGAGCTCGACCATGTCGAGAAGATGACCTTGGCCGACTTCCTCGACTTCATGTTCGAGACCGGTCCCGAGCCCGGGACCTGCAGCTACCGGCTGTTCAGCGTGTCGGACCTCAACGGGGCCATCGGGACGATCATCGACGACATCGGCGTCCGCCTGGCGGCGCGCGCCGATCGGCGACCCGACCGCCAGGCCAGCGGCATCTGGATCGGCTCGGAGGGGGTGGTGACGCCACTCCACCACGACGCGTGGACCGGCCTGCTGTTCCAGATGACCGGAGCGAAACGGATCCTGATGTTCGCACCGACCGAGCGGCCGAACCTCTCCTTCCTCCCGCCGTTCGCCGTCGGCGATCGCTGGAGTCGACTGCCGGGCCGAGCCGACGACGCCGATCCTGCCGCTCACCCACGCTTCGCCCGCGCCGATCGCCACGAGGCCACCCTGGAAGAGGGTGAGGTGCTCTTCATCCCGCCGTTCTGGTCCCACGAGATCGAGGCGCTCGAGGCCAACATCAGCATCCCGTTCCGGTTCCGGACCCGCCCGGTCGAGATCGTGAACCCGGGCTTCCTGCGAGCGGCCTACGAGGTCTTCCACCACCGCGTGCTCGAAGACCGGTCCCCGAACTAGTGGCGTGCGGGCGGTGACCACCGATCCGCTGATCGAGGGGGTCTACAGCCACCGGTTGCCCGACGCAGCCCGAGCGGTCGTCGACGACGTGGAGGCGCCGGACGATGCCCGGTCCCGTGCCGCCGCCACACTCGCCACCTGTGAGCGGATCGGCCAGCGGGTCGACGCGGAACGGGACCGGCTCGTGGCGCTCCTCCGAACCGACGGCCGGGACGTGGGTGTCGAGGGTCGGACCGGTCCGCGGCAGGATCACACGATCCGGTTGAAGGTGTCCGACGTGCGGGCCGCCGATCGGGCCGCAGCGACGCTCGAAGCGGACGGATTCGAGCGGTGGGATCGGTGGTCGGGCGGCGCAGCGGAGTCGTTCCGCCGAACGGCGGACCAGATGACGCTGGGCCGCACCGACGACGTGACGACGGTGGTCAGGCTCCGCTGGGCCGAACCCCGCGACCGGAACCGGTTCGACCGGGTCGTCCGACCGACCGCCGGGGACTGGGACATGGTCGACCTGCCGCCGTCGGCGTGGTGGGGCTACTCGCTCGTCCGGCCGATTCGGCTCCTGGCCGAGCGGGCCGGGCTACGGCGCCGCCACGAGTCCGGCCTCGGACCGTATCTCTCGACCCCCGACGGGCTGATCGACCCCCTCCTCGACCTTCGCCGGCGTGGGCGAAGGGCGATCTCCTCATGGATGTCGGCTGCGGCGACGGCCGGCTGGTCACGGGCGCCGCCGCGAGGTTCGGCTGTCGGGCCGTCGGCATCGAGCGGTCGCAGCAGCTCGTCGACCGGGCCCGCGACCGCGTGCGCACCCTCGCACTCACCGACCTGGTCCGCATCGACCACGCCGACGCCCGCACGGTCGAGATCTGGGCGACGTGACCGTCCTGTTGATGTTCCTGCCCGTCGTCATCGCCGCCGATCTGCTGGTCGACCGCTGCGCCGGCGACGACTGCCATCGGGTGCCCGCCTGGTCATCCACGAGCAGAGCCGGCCGCCGTCCGGCCTCCTGACCGCCTGGGTCGAGTCGGAGCTCCTGCTCGGCCCGGACGCGGTCACGGTCGCGCACCGCTGGACGGTCGGGGAACCATCGACGTGAGCGAGGCCGGGGTCAGACGCTGACCAGCTCGCGTTCGGGTGGCTCGTCGAGGTCGAGGACCTCCGGATCGTAGACGGGCGCCAGCCGGCCCCGTGACCGATCGAACCACCAGAGCGCTGCGGCGATGACGTAGCCGGCGGCGACCAGGACCGCCGAGCGCGGCCACTGGAGGATCGGGTCCACCAGCTCGTTGACCTGCGTGTCGTAGTCGAAGATCCGCTCGGTCGCCCAGGCCAGCGCGACCAGGGCGAGCACCACCGATCCGGCGTACAGGATCCCGAGGTAGTAACGGGTCCGCCGCAGGATGAACAGCATCGGGAACACCATCAGGATGATGGCGGCCTGACCCAGTTCGACACCGATGTTGAAGCCGAGCAGTGAGGGGAACCGGTTGCTGCGATCGAGACCGAGCTCCGACAGCAGACCCGGCGAAGCCGAACCCGTGGAACAACCCGAAGGCGAACGCCAGCACCCACTCCTTGTTGACGAAGATCGGTCGGATGTTGTGGAGCGCGGCCGCTGCGATCGAGAGGGCGATGATCGTCTCGACCAGGCGGGGGGAGAGCTCGACGATTCCCAGGCCGCCGAGAGCGAGGGTGATCGAGTGGGCGACCGTGAACATGGTCACGATCTTGAGCACCCGCCACAACGACGCGCCGAAGCTCGGCGCCGGGTGCCAGCGCTGCTGCTCGTCACGCCACTTGACGAAGACGAGCACCGACGGGAGCACGAGGGCGAGGACGAACAGGATGTGGTCGGTCCCGATCCGGATGTGCTCGGTTCCCAGTTCGATGACGCCGGTCATGCCCTTGAACCAGGAGGTGTCGTCGAGCTCCACCAGGTGGGTGGTGTCGCCCTGGCTGAACCGGAGGAACTCGTTGGACTCGTTGTTGAACGTCCCGGATCCCCAATCGGTGGCGATCAGCAGGAACCCGTCACGATCGCTGTCGGCCTCGATGATGGCGTCGTACGAGACGGTGAAGGTCCGCGGCGGTGGGTCGAAACGCTCCTGGATCTCGAAGTTGAAGACGGCGTACGACCCGCCCCCGAGGTCGAGGAGCTCGACGTCCTCGAACTCGTACGGCCAGGTCGAGAGGCCGTCCTCGGGCCCGATCGCGAGGTGCTGGGCCGTGTAGTCCTGGATGACGTCGGCGTTCTCCTCCAGCGCCTCGAGGGTGTCCGCCTCGCCGACGGGGATGTCCAGCCCGAGGATGCGGTTGAGATCGTTGATCGGGTACTCGACGCGACCGGCAATCGCCGTGTCGAAGATCTCGAGATAGACGTAGCTCTGGTTCCCGGTATGGGCGCTGGCCGCCGTCGCCCCGAGGAACGGCACGAAGAGGAGGAGAACGACTCCCAGGACGATTGGACGAACACGGCTCTTCAGGCTCTTGAACCTCCGGAGGACGCGTGCCTGTCGGCGCGGGGAAAGCGGGATCACCCGACGCCCAGAAGACGGGCGACGATGTTCCGCTGGATGTCGGACGTGCCGGAGTATACGAGCCCGCCGATCGCGTCGCGCAGATCGCGCTCGACTTCGAACTCGGTCACGTACCCCTTTGCGCCATAGACCGAGGCCGCTGCGAGCCCGGCGGCCAGGCCGGTCTCGCTCGCGGTCAACTTGGACAGCGCGGCCGACATCGCCACCTCGGTACCGGACACCGCGGCGATCGCGGCCCGGTAGAGGAACAGTCGGGCGGCTTCGTGCTGCTGCTTCATGTCGGCCAGGCGATGGGCGACGGCCTGATAGGTGCCGATCGGTACGCCCCCCTGCTCCCGCTCACCCGCATAGGCGAGCGCGTCGTCGAGCTGTCGCTCCATCGCCCCGACCTGCGTGGCGAAGACGAAGCTGCGCTCGACCTCGATGACCGAGTTGAAGATGCTGGCACCGGCGCCCTCGCGGCCGATCAGCGCTGACGGGGGGACGACCGCGTCGGTCAGGCCGATGTCGCAGAACGGGGTGGTGCGCATGCCCATCTTGTCCCGGTTGGCGAGCCGCTCGACGCCGTCGAGGTCGACGGGAACGAGGAAGGTGGACAGGCCCCACCGGCCGGCGTCGGGATTGGTCGACGCGAACACGACCACCACGTCGCACCGGGAGCCGAGCGTGATGTAGGCCTTGCGCCCGTTGAGGACGTAGGACCCGTCGGCCCGCCGCTCGGCCCGCGTCGACACCCGGTAGGCATCGGAACCGGAGTCGGGTTCGGTCATGGCGAAGGCGCCGTACGCCTCGCCGTCGATCAGAGGGGGGATCCAGCGCTCCCGCTGCTCGGGACTTCCGAAGCGGACGATCGTCTCCTGGGTGCTGAGGATCTGACTGCCGATGGCGAAGGTCAGCCCGTTGTCGCGGCAGCCGTAGCCGAGCCCTTCGAGCGTCAGGAGGGTCGTGGCCCAGTCCGCCCCCCGGCCGCCCAGCTCGGTGGGGACGCGCACGCCGTGGATCCCCCGCTCGGCGCAGCGCTTCCAGTCGTCGGCGGCGAAGCGCAGTTCCCGATCGGCGCCGACCCGGTCCCCCTGGGCGACATGCTCGGCGGCCCAGGCGGCCACGTCGCGCTTCACCGGGTGGTCGGGGTCGGCGATGGCCCGGGCGATGGCCAGCAGCTCGGCGTCCGGATCCGTCGTCATGACCGGTCGCCCTCCCGTAGGAGCAGGCGTCCCATCTCGTCCACGTCCTTCCACTCGTCCTGGAAATCGTCGTTGTTCCACCGGCCGAGCCCCGGATAGAAGACCCGACGCCCCCCGTGTCCCTCGAAGTCCTCACCGTTCCACCGCGGATCGGCCGGTTCGTCGATCCGCTGGTACCGGCTGTCCGACGACAGGCGGCACCGACCGCTCTCCGATCGGTTGTCGAGCGCGCCGTGCAGCGTGTCCATCCGGAAACACAGCACGTCGCCGGGTTCGAAATCGATGGTCAACCAGCGCGAGCCGTACTCCTGTTGGACGACCTTCGGATCGTCATCGAGCCAGGTGAGACCGTCCCGGTCGGCGTCGGCCTGCAGGTACCCGGCGCGCAGCTTCTCGGATCGGTGGCTTCCCTCGAGAATGATGAGGGCCCCCTCGTGTCGGTCCACCCGTCCCAGGGGGATCCAACTGGAGAAGATGCGATCGGTGCCACGGTTCATGTAGGGCCCGTCACAGTGGAATCCACACCCCTCTCCGGGTCGCACGAACCGGGGCCAGCGCATGTCGAAACTGCGGACCGGCCCTTCGAGCAGGGCCTCGTGCACGGCGAGCACCTCGGGCGCGTCGGTCACGGCCAGGTAGGCCGGACCGGACCGGACGCTCTCGGAGAACGCCCGCAGGTTGGCGTGGGGCACGGCGCGCCCGTCGCCGGCGATGGCGTCGTCGACCGGGTAGCGGTCGTCGATCTCGCCCAGGATGGCGTACTTCTGCAGGACCTCGTGTCGAGCGGCGAGCACGATCCCGGGGTCGAGGAGCCGACGGAAGAAGAGATGGCCACGGTCGGCCATGGCGTCGCGCAGCGCGGCGGGATCATCGAGCAGGTGGTTGACGGGTTCGAGCTCTCCGAGGCGATCGGGGCTGGTGTCGAGGGGATGGCCGTTGGAGGTGAGCATCGCGACGGAAAACGTACCGGCTCGGGGCTGCCGCTTCTCATGCGGGGCCGGTCTCGGCTACGCATGCCCCATCATGCCCTCTTCGGAACGGCCGCCACTGACCCTGGGCGAGCTCCTCGACCCGGATCGCCCCTTGGCGGGCGGTGGCGACGGATCGGTCGAGGCGCTGACCGACGGCACGCTCGTCGGTGACGCGGAACGAGCTCGTCGATCGGGTGGCCCGGACGGCCGGCGCCCTCGTCGGGGCCGGCGTCCACCCGGGCGACCGGGTCGGGATCAGGCTGTCCAAGTCGGTCGAGTCCTTCGTCGCCGTCCACGCGGTCCTTCGGGCCGGAGCGGTGATGGTTCCCGTGGACCCGCTGGCGCCCCCCGGCGCCGGCGCCGCCGTGCTCACCGACGCCGGGGCCGAGATCCTGATCGCCGACGGACGGGCCCGTGCGCTCGAAGACGTCCTGGCGGCGTCAGCCGATCCGGTGCCTCGTCCTGCCCCGGGCCGAGCGGTCACAGGCCCCCGATGCGTCGAGGGGATGCGAGGTGATCGTCCGCTCCGACATCGACGCGTCGCCGCCCGGGCCGCTCGCGGACGTCGGCCGGGACGATCCCGCCTACATCATCTACACCTCGGGCTCGACCGGACGGCCGAAGGGGATCGTCCACACCCATCGCAGCGCGCTCGCCTACGCCACCGGGGCCGCCGCCACCTACGAGCTCAGCGACGCCGACCGGCTCGCCAACATCGCTCCGCTCCACTTCGACCAGTCGACCTTCGAGCTGTACGCCGCCCCGCTGGTCGGCGCCGCGGTGATCGTCGTGCCCGAGCCCGTCCTGCGGTTCCCGGCCAGTCTCAGCGAGTTGATCGAGGCCCAACGGGCCACGGTGTGGTACTCGGTTCCCTACCTCCTGGACCAGCTGTCGACCCGAGGAGCGCTCGATCGAGCGCGATCTCTCCTCGCTGCGGTGGGTGCTGTTCGGTGGCGAGGCGTTCCCGCCGGGCGCGCTGGCGCGCCTGATGCGCCAGCTGCCGGACGCCCGGTTCTCCAACGTGTACGGGCCGGCCGAGGTCAATCAGTGCATGGTGTTCAACCCGCCGGAACCCCCGGAGGAGGACGACCCGGTACCGATCGGGCGAGCCTGGCCCGGGGCCCGTCTCCGCGTCGTCCGTCCCGACGACCTCGACCGGCCCGGCAGCGGCGCCGAGGCGGCCAGCGATCAGCCGATCCGCGAGGTGGAGCCTGGTGAACCCGGCGTCCTCCTCGTCCAGAGCGACACGATGATGGCGGGCTACTGGCGTCGTCCGGACCTGAACGAAGGGTCGGTGATCGCATCACCCCGGAGCGACGATCCGAGCCAGCGGTGGTACGTCACCGGCGATCTGGTCGTCGAGCGGCCCGACGGGAACCTCGTCTTCCTCGGTCGGAGCGACAACCAGATCAAGCTGCGAGGGCACCGCATCGAGCTGGAGGCGATCGACGCCGTCCTGCGTGACGCCGAGGGTGTCGACGAGGCGACGGTGGTGGTGGACCGACCCGACGAGGGCGAGGACCACCTGGTGGGCATGGTCGTGCTCGATCCGGCCGCGACCGAGCCGGAATCGGTGGTCCTCGACGCCGTCGGCGCAGCGCTCCGCTCGCGCCTTCCCCGATATGCTGTCCCTTCCCATCTGATCGCCGTGCGCTCCCTGCCGAGGACATCGACGGGAAAGGTCGATCGAGCGGCATCGAAAGAGCTCCTCGATGCGTAGGCCGAGCGGAACGATCGGCGAGAATGTCGGTGCTCCCCCCATCCCGAGGTCGCCATCCATGAACACCCCTGACGCCACCGCCGAGGTCGCCGTCGATGCGGACTTCGCCGACGCTCTGACCTCGTTCATCGCCGACGAGGTCGCCCTCGAGGACTACCCGGTCGCCGGCGACACCGATCTGCTCCTGACCGGCCTGGTCGACTCCCTCGGTGTCGTGATGATCGTCAACTGGATCGAGGCCACCCTGGGCACGACGATCGATCCCGCCGATGTCGTCCTCGAGCACTTCCAGACGATCGACCAGATGTTGAGCTACCTGCAGACGACATGAGCACGGACGCCGCCCAGCCCGTCGAGATCCGTCCCCGGGCCGCAGCGACCGCACCACTCACCCGCACCCAGTCGCTGATCTGGACCAGCCAGCGCCTGCACCCCGACGTGCCGCTGGCCAACATGGGCAAGCGCTTCCGGATCACCGGCCCGATCGACGTCGACCGCTTCGTCGCGCTCGTTCGACACCGTCGTGCGGGCCTGTGACGTCCTGCGGGCCGTGGTCGTCGACCACCAGCACGGACCGGTGCCGGCCGGCGCTCACGTCCACGACCTCCCGCCGGCGACCACCCAGGTCATCGACCTCCCGGTCGACCGTCTCGACCGGTGGTGTGCACAACGCATCTCGGTGCCGATCGACGCCACCTCGTGCATGTACGACTCGGTGCTCCTACGCCACGCCGACGACGACTGGACCTGGTGGCTCGACCTCCACCACGTGGCGACCGACGCATGGAGCTCGGCCCTCATCTTCGAGGCGACCGCCGCCGCCTACGAGCACGACGGTCCGCCGAGCGAGGCCGACCTCGACACCGTCGTCGACGGTGCGTTCTTCCTCTACGCCGCCGATCCGCCGAAGCCCCGCAGTCGCGAGACGGCCGCCGAGCGGGCCGCCGCCTGGGAGGCGGACGCCGAGGCCGCCGGACCGCAGCCGCCGTTGACGCCCTACGGCGAACGCGGACCGCGCACCACCGCGGTCCGGCGGGTATCGCTTCCCCTCTCACCCGATCAGCTCGACCGGCTCGACGAGGTGCTCGCCGCCGAGTACCGGACACTCAGCCGGGAGCTCGGCCTCCTGGCGATCGCCGCCACCGCAACGGCGATCGCCGTCCACCGCCTCGATGGTCGCTCCAGCGTCGTCCTGGGCGTCCCGGTCCATCACCGCTCCTCCCGCGACGCCGCCCGGCTGGTCGGTCCGCTGATGGAGCTGTACCCGCTCACCGTGTCGATCGAGGACGACGACACCCATCACATGCTTGTTCACCCGGGTGCTGCGCTCGATCATGACCCTGCTCCGCAGGGCCCAGCCGGGCGAGAGCCCCGACACCCCCTTCGAGGTCGTCCTCAACGTGCTGACCGCCCGGTACGGCGACTTCGCCGGCATGCCGACGGTGACCGAGTGGATGCGCTCGGGCCACGTCGATCCCAGCCACGTGCTGCGCTCCCAGGTGTTCGACTACTCGGGAACCGCCGGTCACGACGTCTCCGGGCTCCAATGGGAGCTCGACCTGAACGAGTCGCTCGGCAGCGACGGCGCCGCGTCGCGCTTCCCGACCCACTTCGCCGCCGTCGTCGCCGCCGATCATCGACGGGCCCGACGAACGGGTCGGCCATCAGCCCATCGTCGACGACGCCGAACGTTCCGAGCTCGCTCGGCTCTGACCCCGATCCGGCGCCCCGAGTGCACGACCGGACGGTGCACGAGCAGATCCGCGACCGCCTCCGAGCCCACCCGGACCGGATTGTCGCCGAACACCGCGGCGCCACCCTGAGCGCGGCCGAGCTCGACGGTCGAGCCGACCGGCTCGCCGCCTGGTTGCTCGCATCGGGACTGGAGCCGGGTCGCGCCGTCGGTCTGCGGATGCCCAGGGGTCTGGACGTCCTCATCGCCATCCAGGGCGTCCTCCGGGCCGGCGGGGTGTTCGTCATGCTCGATCCCGACGATCCCCCGGCGCGCCACGAGGCGATCTCCACCGACGCCGACCTCCTGCTCGTGCTCGACCGATTGCCCGACCGCGACGATCCGTCGGGCGGTGCCGAGCCGGCACTCGAGGGCGATCGCGCCGTCACGCTGCCGCGGGTCGGGCTCGACGACCCGGCGTACCTCCTCTACACGTCCGGATCGACGGGAACCCCGAAGGGTGTGCCCATCTCACAGCGAGGCCTGGCGGACTACCTCCGCTTCGCCGTCGAGGCGTACGCCGACCCCGCGGAGGATCCGCCCGTCGTCGCGCTCCACTCGGCCCTCGTCTTCGACCTCACCGTGACCAGTCTCTTCCTGTCCTTCCTCACGGGCGGACGGGTGGTCGTGTTCGACGAGGAGCCCATCGCCGCGCTGGGACGGATCGCTCTCGACGATCGGATCTCCTTCCTCAAGGCGACGCCGTCGCAACTCGAGCTGTTCACCCGACTCACCCGGTCGGCCCGCCCGTTGCGCACGGTCGTCGTCGGCGGAGAGGCCTTCCGGCGGCCGTTGGCCGAACGGCTGGCCGACTCGTGCCAGCCCGGCGTACGGATCTTCAACGAGTACGGACCGACCGAGGCGGTCGTCGGCTGCATGATCCACGAGTGGGATCGCGCCGTCGATCTCGCCCCCGACGTCCCGATCGGTCATGCCGCTCCCGGGAGCCGGGTCACCGTGCTCGACCGCTTCGGTCACCTGACGCCGACCGGGGCCTGGGGCGAGCTCTGGGTCCACCGGCCCGGTATGGCCCAGTCCTACCTCCATCGCGAAGACCAGTCGGACGAACGGTTCGTCGACCTCGACGAGCGCGTCGTGCTCGGCCGAGCGGACGACGATGCCGACGACGATCCGACCCCGAAGTGGTACCGCACCGGCGACCGCGTCCGGGTCGTCCGGCCCGGTGTCGCCACCTACGGCGGACGGATGGACGACCAGCTCAAGGTGAACGGCATCCGCCTCGAGCCGGCCGAGGTCGAGGCGGCGATGGTCTCCCATCCGGCCATCAGCTCCGCCCTCGTCCGGGTGTGGCATCCCGCCGACACGACGGCGGTCGCGGGCGAGGTGCCCCGTTGCCGGCGGTGCGGCCTCGGGGTCGACGTCCCCGGCACCGAGCTCGACGACGAGGGCATCTGCAACGTGTGCCACTCGTTCGACCTCGTCGCCCCCCAGACCGAGCGGTGGTTCCGGACCGAGGCCGACCTCGAGGCTCGCCGCCGGGATGCTCGGCGTCGCCGGCGGGGCGACATCGACTGCCTTCACCTCCTGTCGGGAGGCAAGGACTCGACCTACGCGCTCTACCAGCTGGTCGAACGGGGCTGGAACGTCCACGCGCTGACCCTCGACAACGGATTCATCTCCGAGGGGGCGAAGGACAACGTCCGCCGCAGCGTCGCCGACCTCGGCATCAGCCACGAGTTCGCCACCACCGACGTCATGAACGACATCTTCCGCGACAGCCTCGATCGCTACTCCAACGTCTGCCAGGGCTGCTACAAGACCATCTACACCATCGCGGTCGCCCGGGCGCACGAGATGGGGATCCCGGTCATCGTGACCGGGCTGTCCCGCGGCCAGTTCTTCGAGACCCGGCTCGTTCCGCACCAGTTCGAGCAGGGCCGCTTCGACCCCGACGAGATCGACCGGACCGTGCTCGAGGCCCGTCGCGTCTACCACCACACCCCCGACGCGGTGACCGAGCTGCTTGCCCGAGCAACGGGTGTTCGACGACGACACCATCTTCGACGAGATCGAGTTCGTCGACTTCTACCGCTACGTCGACGTCGAGCTGGCCGAGCTGTACGAGTTCCTCGAGGAGCGGGCGCCGTGGGTGCGACCGGCCGACACCGGACGGTCGACCAACTGCCTCATCAACGTGGCCGGTATCCAGGTGCACCGGAGCGAACGCGGCTACCACAACTACGCCGAGCCCTACAGCTGGGACGTCCGGCTGGGCCACAAGACGCGCGACGAGGCCCTCGACGAGCTCGACGACGAGATCGACGAGCTCGAGGTCACCGGCCTGCTGGCCGAGGTCGGCTACGAACCGAAGACCAACGGCGTCCTCACCGCCTGGTACCAGACGGTCGACGGCAGCGACCTCGAGGCCGACGAGCTCCGCTCGCCACCTCCGAGCCCTGATCCCCGAGCACGCCGTCCCCTCCGCCTTCGTCCGCATCGACGAGATCCCGCTGGCGGCCAGCGCCAAGGCCGACGTGTCGACGCTCCCGCCGCCGACGGCGGTTCCACCGGCACGGCGCCGAGCGGGTCGAACCCTCGACCCCGATCGAGGCCCGGATCGCCGAGATCTGGGCCGAGCTGCTCGGCCTCGAGGTGGTCGGCGTGACCGACGACTTCTTCGACCTGGGCGGAGCGTCGCTCGACGCGCTCGAACGTCGTCGCCACGATCGATGCCGCGTTCGGGACCGACCTGCACGATGCGACCGTCTTCCGTTCCCGGACCATCCGGGAGCTGGCCGCCGTGGTCGACCGGACGCTGTCCGAGGGCCTGGGAGCGGACCGGCACGTCTCGATCCCACCCCTCGATCCGTCGGCTCCCCTTCCGCTCTCGGCCGGCGAGGAGGCGATGCTCTTCGAGTACCGGGCGGCCCCGCACGACCCCCGCTACAACGTCACCCGGATCTACACCGTCACCGGTCCCTTCGATGGAGAGCGATTCCGCGATGCCGTCGAGGACCTGGTGCGGCTCCACGCACCACTCCGGACCTCCTACGGCGCCGACCGGCGCACCCTCGACGTCGACGAAGCGCTGTCGTACACCGAGCTCCCGGATTCGAGCCGCGAGGAGTTCGACCACTTCGCCACGACCCAGCGGGCGGTTCCCTTCGACCTCGATCACGGTCCGCTCGTCCGCATCCACGTGGCTCGGACCGGTCCGGACCGGGTCGAGGTGCTCGTCGCCCTCCACCACATCAGCATCGATGCCGGGACCTTCGACGTGCTGTGGCAGCAGATCGCCGCCTGCTACGAGGGACACCCGCTCCCGATCCTGGCGGCCGGCTACGCCGAGCACGCCGAGTGGCAGCGGGCCCGGCGTGAGGCGGACGACGAGGCCCAGCGGTTCTGGTTGGACCGCTCCCGCACCCGTCGCCCTTCGGTCCCCCTCGGCCTCCCGACCCCCCACCCGGCCGAGCCCGACGGGTACCTCTCCAGGCTGACCACCGCCCACCCCTCGGTACTCACCACCCCGGGACACACGCCGTTCGCCGCCTCCATGGCGGCTGCGGCCGTCGCCCTGTCGCACTTCACCGCGAGCGAGTACGTCGAGCTGGGCATCACCGCCTCGACCAAGGATCACGCCGATGCCGCGCCGCTGGTCGGGTACTACCTCAACTCCCTCCCCATGGAGCTGACGGTGCCCGCCGGCGCGCGCTTCGCCGATCTGCTCCAGCAGGCCAGCGACTCGATCTCCGAGGCGCTCCCGCACCGCACCTACCCCTTCGCCTCCATGGTGCGCGACGCCCGGGCGGCCGACCTCACCCCTCCCGACCTCTCGTTCATGCTCGCCTACGAGGAGCTGGCGCCCCCGACCTTCCCCGACGCGCAGGCCGAGCAGCGGATCCTGGCCTCGGGCGCGTCGGTCACCGACCTGACGTTCTTCGTCCAGGAGCGTGAGCACTCCCTGCAGCTCGGGCTCGAGTACCGGGGGTCGGTGCTGCGCGAGACCGACGCCGAGCGCCTGCTCGCCCTCTTCGAAACCGTGCTGCTCGCCGGAGCGGCCGACCCCGACCGCGCCGTGCGGAGCCTTCTCGACCACGATCGCGGCCCGGACCTGACCGGTCCTCCCCTGGAGCTCGACGGCCGAACGATCCTCGAGCGATTCCTGGCGTGGGTGGACGCCACCCCCGACGCCCCCGCCGTGGTCGACGGGCACGGTTCCACTCGTTCGTACCGAGACCTGGCGATCGCCGTGGACCGCCTCGCCGAGCGCATCGAGCGCACCGGTGGGGACGTTCCGCCACGCCGGGTCGGGGTCGCGCTCGAGCGATCGACCGACCTGGTGGCGGGGCTGCTCGCGGCCATGGCGACCGGCGCGGCCTACGTGCCGCTGGATCCCTCGGCCCCGGCCGAGCGCCTCGCCCAGATCGCGTCGACAGCCGACCTCGACGTCGTGCTCACCGACCCCGCCGAGTCCACGACGGCGTCGATCCTCCGGCTTCCTCCCGGCCGGGTTCTCCCCGTGACCGACCTCGAGTCCGGAGCGGAGGGCGATCTCGAGACGTTCCGCCGACGCGCCGAGCGCGTCGATCCCGACCGGATCGCCTACGTCGTGTTCACGTCCGGATCGACCGGCCGCCCCCGCGGGGTGGAGGTGACCCACCGAAACCTGGCGGCGAGCACGGCGGCACGGACCCCCTGGTACGGGAGCGACCCGACTCGCTTCCTGGTCACGTCGAGCATCGGCTTCGACAGTGCGATGGTCGGGCTCTTCTGGCCCCTCGCCACGGGCGGCACGGTCGTCCTTCCCACCGACGACGACGTCCGCGACGTCGATCGCATCGGCGCCCTGATCGCTGACCGGGAGGTGACCCACACCCTGATGGTGCCGAGCCTCTACCGGGCCGTGCTCGACCGGGCGGCGGCCCGGCTCCTGGACCTCGAGATGGCCATCGTCGCCGGCGAGCCCTGCCCGAGGTCCCTGGTCACCCTCCACGGGGAGCGGCTTCCCGACACGGCACTGATCAACGAATACGGGCCGACCGAGGCAACCGTGTGGGCCACTGCCCACCGGCTGAGTGCCGACGACGACACCGTCCCGATCGGCCGGCCGATTCCGGGCACCACGACCCGTGTCGTCGACGCTCGCCTGGCGCCGGTGCCCCAGGGCGTCGCCGGTGAGCTGCTGATCGCCGGGCCCGGTGTCGCCCGCGGCTATCTCGACGACGCCGAGGCGAACGCCGAGCGCTTCCTCGAGATCGACGGCCGACGCTGGTACCGCACCGGTGACCTGGTGCGCGTCGACGGCGACGTCATCGACTTCGTCGGGCGCGTCGACGACCAGCTGAACGTCGGCGGCAACCGACTCGAGCCCGGCGAGGTCGAGATGGAGCTGCGACGCTGGCCCGAGGTCCACGAGGCGGTGGTCGTCGCATCGGCCGAGCCACCGATGCTGGTCGCCCACATCGAAGCGGACGCCCTCGACGAGCAGGGGCTGCGAGCGAGCCTGGCCCAGCGCCTGCCCAATCGTTCGATCCCCCGCCGCTTCGTCCGCCACGAGCACCTGCCCCGCAACAGCCATGGCAAGGTCGATCGTGCCGCCGCCGAGCTCCTGATCGGTCCGGTCCCGTCGGCCCCGTCGCCGGCCGCGGTGGGCACGGACCGGGGGCTCGTCGCCGTCGTGCTCTCGTCGTGGCGGTCGGTGCTCGACCGGGACGACATCGACCTTCACGCCGACTTCTTCGACCTCGGGGGTGACTCCCTGGCCGCGGTGGAGATCGTCTCGATGGTGGGCGACGCGCTCGGGCGACGGGTCCCGATCGCCGCGCTGCTCTCCGGTCGGACACCGGGCGGCATGGCGGCCTTGCTGGACGACTCCGCCCCGTCGGAACCGACCACGTCGACCAACCCGCCGGAGGCGTTCCAGCTGATCACGCTTCGGGCCGGGGGATCCGACGGACCGATCGTCGTCATGACGCCGGCCTGGGACGATGTCTTCGGGTACCAGGAGCTGGCCAGAGCGCTCCCCGACGATCACACCGTCGTCGCCCTCGTCTACGTCGAACAACGGGGGTACCCCGTCGTCACGTCGGTCGACGAGCTCGTGGCCGCGTTCCTCCCGCACGCCCGGTTCGCCATCGGCGAGCACCGGGCCGCGGTCGTCCTCGGTTGGTCGATCGGTGGTGTCGTGGCGGTCGAGCTGGCCCAGCAGCTCGCGTCCTCCGACAGCCGAGTCGATCTCCTCGCGCTCATCGACACGTTCTTCCCCGGCGAAGAGCGCCACATCTGGTCGAACCGGTGGTCGAAGTACAAGCCGCTCCTTCGTCCCGGGTCGTTCGACGTGGCCGCCCGCGAGCTGCAGACGATGGCCGCCCGTCGCGTCAAACGGCTGGCGGCTCGTCTCGGACGGGCCCTGCTGGCCTGGTCCGGCGCGACCCTTCCCGACGAGCCCGAGCGCACATCGGTCGGCAGCGTCCCGGTCGGCGCCCTGGCTCATCACCCGGACCGCGTCGGTGTTCCCATGGTGTTCTACCGGGCCGCCACCACCAATCCGGCCCGCACGGTGAACCGGTGGCGCAGCGTTGCCCCCGACGTGCACGAGGTCGAGGTCGCCGGACGCCATCGCGGATTCGACTCGATCATGGGCCGGCGGCGGGTCAGCGCGATCGTCGACGACCTCGTCCAGCGTCTCGGCGATCCACCGACCACCCGCCCTGCTGTCGTTCGATCAGATGCGGTCGACAGCATCGACCAGCGGTCTGGGTGAGCATCTTCGGACGAGACGTCGGATTGCTCGACAACTGATCGACTCCCACGCCCGCGGGGGTCGGCCAATAGCATGGCAATCACTGCGACGTATCGAGCCCTCGAGTCGGGTCGGTGCGGCATCTCGGCCTCGATGGCTGATCGGGAGGGCATGGTATGAACGCTGTTGTCGGCGGATCGGGCGTCGAAGGAACCGCCGCGGGCCCACTTCCGATCGAGGTGGAGAACCTGACGAAGCGCTACGGGGATCGGGCGGTGGTCAACGATCTGTCGTTCGTGGCCGAGCCCGGCCGTGTGACCGGTTTCCTCGGTCCGAACGGGTCGGGCAAGTCCACGACGATGAAGGTGATGCTCGACTTGGCCTCGGCGGACGGAGGCCGGGTGACGATCGGGGGCCGTCGCTACCGCGACCTCCCGGATCCGTCGGCAACGGTGGGGGCGCTGTTGGAGTCGAACGCGTTCCACCCCGGTCGAAGCGGCCGCAACCACCTGCGGATCCTGGCCGATGCCGACGGGATCGACCTCGACCGGGTGGACGAGGTCCTGGACCTCGTGGGCCTGGGGGATGCTGCGGATCGCCGTGTCGGCGCCTACTCGCTGGGGATGCGGCAACGACTCGGGTTCGCCGGGGCGTTGCTGGGTAACCCCCCGGTGCTCGTCCTGGACGAGCCGGCCAATGGTCTGGACCCGAAAGGGATCCACGAGATCCGCGACCTGCTCCGGGCCCTTGCCGCGGCGGGGAACACGGTGCTGGTGTCGAGCCACCTGCTCGCTGAGGTCGAGTTGCTCGCCGACGACGTGGTGGTCGTGAACCGTGGCCGTCTCGTCACCAGCGGCCCGCTCGGCGACCGGTCTCGGCGATCTGCCGACGAGCCGCACCTACCAACTCACGACGCGCTTCGTGAAAGCCGAAGTGACGAGCTACGGCGGCCCGGGGCTCGGCGATCCGGTCGGTAGTGCCGACGACTACGTCAACGCCCGGATCGGGAGTCAGACGTACACCTCGACGGTCATCGAGGGCATGGACTCGTTCAGCTTCCCGCGTCCGTACGCCCCCGTCACGTGGATCCGCTCGCTCCCGACGTCCAACCGGGCGAGCATGCCGGTGACGTCGATGACGGTGAGGATCGAGACCGGCGATCGCCGCTACGCCGGCACCGACGACGACGTCTATCTGCGGATCAACAGTCGGCTGCGGTTCCCGCTCGAGAAGCGGGCATACGACGACTTCGAGCGCGGTGACGACGACACGTACAGCGTTCCGATCGACTCGGCGCTGCGCAATGGGCTGACGGTCGGTGACATCGATCAGGTGACGATCGAGAAGGGCCCGGACAGGCTCGCAGGCGGCTGGTTCCTGCATGGGGTGACGCTCGTCGTCAACGGCGAGACGCTCGTGCGCAACCGCAGCATCGACCGCTGGCTCGAAGGCAGCAAACGCACCTGGACCGCATCGGGGCTCAGCCGCGACAGCCGCACGTCCGACATCGTGCCCGTCTGGTTCCAGATCCGCGACGACGACTTCGGCAACGACGACACCGGCGACATCAACCCGTACGACCGCGTCACGAGCCAAGTCGTCGCCTACCGACCGGGAACGACCGTGAGCCGAACGCTGGTCGGCGGCGACAGGCACAAGGGCCGGCTCTCGATGGAGAACGGCGACCGCGCCCGCCTCACCTACCGGCTCTCGACGATCACGGTGAGGCCGCCGCGCCCGCCCGTCCCGACCCCACCTCCGCCCGACCCCACGCCACCACCACCGCCGCCACCGCCGACGCCGACCCCGCCGCCACCGACCGGCGCGCCGGATCTGGTGATCACCGCGCTCGGCATCAATCAGGTGACGGTCAAGAACCAGGGCACGGCAGCCGCCGGCGCATTCAACGTCGCCGTTCCGGGAGGGGGAGTGATCCGCATCAACGGCCTCGCCGCCGGAGCATCCGCGTCCTCCGGTTACACCACGGGCACGTGCTTCCTCACCGACTACCGCGCCACGGCGGACTCGAGCAACGAGGTCGTCGAATCCGACGAGACGAACAACGTCTCGGGCCTCACGGTGACGCTGATCTGCTGAGGCGGAGACGCGCTCGGGGCGATGACGAGCCGCGGCGAACGTGCCAGCGATCTGCATCCTCCGAGCTCACCGCTGGCGACGGTCATTGTCTGCGCGTTCGGGCTCAGCCGGCGAGGACGCCGTCGACGATGTGGACCGTGCGGTCGCAGTAGGCGGTGATCCGCTCGTCGTGGGTGACGACGATCGCCGCAGTGCCCCGCGACTTCATCTCCGCCCGGATCAGCTCCATGACCTGTGCGCCGAGCTCGGTGTCGAGCGCCGAGGTCGGCTCGTCGAACAGCACGAGCGCGGGGCTCGTTCATCAGCGCCCGACCGATCGCCACCCGCTGCTTCTGGCCGCCCGACAGCTGCGACGGCAGGTTCCTGGATCGGTCGGCGAGACCGAGCTCGTCGAGCAGCCGGTCGGCGCGGTCGCGTGCCGGCCTGCCTTGCGCGCCGACCCAGCTCGTCGACGACGAGCAGGTTCTCGCGGGCGGTGAGGAACGGCACGAGGTTCACCGACTGGAACACGAACCCGACCGTGATTCTGGCGGAACGTCGTGAGCTGCTTGTCGGTGTAGCCGGTGATCTCCTCGCCGCCGACGCACGATCGCAGCCCTCGGTCGCCGAGAGGATGCCACCGGCGATCGAGCACAGCGTCGTCTTGCCCGAGCCGGACGGGCCGACGAGCGCGACGATCTCGTCGCGCGGCCACGGTGAGCGTCGGCGTGGTCGAGGGCGACGACCTCGTCGTCGCCCATCGGGTACACCTTGCGGACGTCGGACATCTGGAGCGCGGGTGCCGTCATCGGCCACCTCCCCTTCGATGGGAGCGGGCACTCGCTGTCGAGGAGCCGCCGCAGCGGAGAACGTTGCCGGGATCCGCGGGAACCGGTCATTGGGACTGCCCGAGTGCCGAGGCCGGGTCGATGCGCAGGACCCGGCGGAGGGAGAACGCGCAGCCGATCGACGGCCGCGATCAGCAGCAGTCACGATGCTGGACGCGATCCGCCCGGCCGAGATGTAGAGCGGGATCGATCCGGGCGGAATGAGCAGGTCGAGCACGACGACGGCGAGCACCGGCGATGACCGCTGCGACGAACGTGACGACGACCGCCTGGACGACGAGGCCCGCGAAGATCGTGCGCGACCGGGCGCCGATCGCCTTGAGCACGCCGTAGAGTGCCGTGCGCTCGACCGTCAGCGAGCGCGAAGAACGAGCGCGATCACGACGAGCGCGATCACGACGGTGACCCCGAGGATCTGGTTGAACGTCGTCTGCTGCTCGGTGACGCCGGGGATCGCGTCGATCGGCGTCGGGGACCGTGAACGCGTCGACTCGGTCGGCGAGCGGTCGTTGATCGAGTCGACGACGGTCCGGGACGATCGGTTCCGTCGCCGCGGACGACGAGCGCCTGGAACACCCCCTCGGCGAGTGCCGCGTCGGGGCGGTTCTGCGCGAGCGACCTCGCGCCACGTGTCGGCGCGATCCCACAGGCCGCCCTGCCCGTTGAAGGCCGTGTCCTCGACCCACCCGATGACGGTGATCGGCGTGCGGGCCGGTCCGAGCAGCAGCTCGTCGCCGAGCTCGACCCCGTCGGCCTGGAGGATCTCGTCGGCCCACGCCTCGCCGGTGGCGGCGGGTCGGGCACCCCGTCGGTGCGAGCTCGTAACCCCACACCGCGACGTTGGCGAGGTCGCGAGGGCCGTTGCCGGGCACGCGTGCACCGAGCAGCACGACGCCGAGCCCGCCGGTCTCGGCGACGCCGTCGACTCGCTCGGCGACCGGCGCGCGCGTCGACGGATCGATCCGGCTGCGGAGGAACGACGCCTGTGACGACTCGGAGTACACGATCGCATCGGCGTCCTGCGCGCGCATCGCCCCGGTCGAGGCGCGGATCAGGCCGTCGAGCAGGCCGCCGAGGAACATCAGCAGGACGGCGATCAGCGTGAGGATCACCGTCGCCGTGACGAACCGGCCCGGGCCGACGGACCAGCTCTCGGAGCGCCAGCTTCATCTGTTGCCCCCGCCCGGTCGTTGCCTCGATCGGGTCGATCGCCAGGACTCGGCGTGCCGACACGATCGAGCTGCCAATGCCGAGGACGAGCAGCAACGCTGCCCAGACGATGACCGCGTGTGGTCTCGAACCGGAGCGGGATACCGCCGAGTCGCAGCTGCGAGACCGGTGTGTAGAGGGCGACGCCGATCACGAGCCCGGCGGCGACGCACCACATACTCGGTCAGGCCGCGACCGAGCGGCCGCGGCGGCTGGTCCGGATCGTGGGCATCTGCGTAATAGGGGAATTCGAGGTACTCGCGATCGTCGCTCAGCAGGCCGATGTAGAAATTCTCCGCATACAGCAGCTCGCCCACGGCGGCATGGATCTGCCGGTAGAAGCGTTCGCTGCCCTCGTCGCTGTTGGCCAGCGCGGCGATGCGGTAGAGGGTGGCCTGCAGGTGCTCGGCGCGCTCGAGGCCATCGACCTTCTCGCGCAGATTGGCATTTGCCTCGGCCAGCTGCAGGGTGCGCTCGCGGACCCTGCGCTCGAGTTTCGGCCTGGCGGCCTGCTTGCGCTCGAGTGCATTGAGGACGTGTTCGGCGACGAAGCCCAGCAAGGCCTGGTCGGCATCGCTGAAGCGGAAGCCCTCCACATAGGTCTGCACGACGAGGCCACCGTGGGCCTGGCCGTCGCGCATCATCGGAACGCCGAGCCAATCCGCGCAGTTGGCGCCGGCGATGCGCAGCGGGCCCTGCACTTGCTGGCGCAGTTCCGCGGGTGTACCCATCATGGCCTTGCCACCGCGGATCAGATGGCCGGTCAGGGCAATTTCCATTTCGGCCATCGGGAAATCGTGATCGCTGGATGGCAAGTCGGTTTCAACCGTATCCACGTAATAGATGAAGCGCAGACTGTCCCGGATCCTGTCGTAGAGGACGATGTAGAAATTCTCGGCATACATCAGTGCAGCGATGATCCGGTGCAGGCCACGCAACATCTCCGGCATGTCGAGTTCGGAGGCCGACATGTCGGCGATCGCGAACAGCGCACGCTGCAGTTGCTCGGCCTGGCTCGCGCGCAAGGCGGTGTCGTGCAGGCGCTGGATCGCCATGACCTCGTCCATGCGGATACCGACGATGGCAAACACCGGGGTCAGGGCCAGGTCCCTGATGCCGGGCGCATGCACGACGGCAACGCCACTACCGCCGTCATCGCACAGGACGAACAGGTCGCCCTCGGACTCGAGGCCACGGCGGCGCAGGTCGACGGCAGTCCTCGCACGTGCGAGCAGCACGGCGTCGATCGCCCCGGGCGGTTCGGATGTGACGGCTTCGGGCCAGTCCAGCGACCAGAGCACGCGGGCATTGCAGCGGGCCG